>JBHYFN010000004.1:0-133468 GCA_051859505.1 Paracoccaceae bacterium | reverse complement strand
CGACCGACGATCCGCCCTTCTTCGGCACCACCATGTCGAAGGAATACGAGATGCTGCACCGCGCCTTCGACTGGGACGAGGGCGTGTTCCGCGACCTGAACCGGGTGGCGCTGGACGCCGCCTTCTGCGATGCCGCCACGAAAGAGCGGATCGCCAAGAAGCTGGAGGCCTGAATGACCGAACACCTGACCATCGTCACCCACCCCCTCGTGCAGCACAAGCTGACGCTGATGCGCGAGAAGGACACCTCGACCGCGAGCTTCCGCCGCCTCCTGCGCGAGATCAGCCTGCTTCTGGCCTATGAGGTGACGCGCGAATTGCCGATGACGACCAAGCGGATCGAGACCCCGCTGCAAGAGATGGACGCGCCGATGATCGAGGGCAAGAAACTGGCCCTGATCTCGATCCTGCGGGCGGGGAACGGGCTTCTGGACGGGATCCTCGAACTGATCCCGGCGGCCCGGGTGGGCTTTGTCGGCCTTTACCGCGATCCCGAGACGCTGCAGCCGGTGCAGTATTACTACAAGGTGCCGACCCAGCTCGAGGATCGGCTCTCGATCGTCGTGGATCCGATGCTGGCGACGGGAAATTCCTCGGTTGCGGCGATCGACCTGCTGAAGGCGTCGGGCGCGAAGGACATCCGCTTCATGTGCCTTCTGGCCGCACCCGAAGGTGTCGCGCGGATGAAAGAGGCGCATCCGGATGTGCCCATCGTGACCGCCGCACTGGACGATCACCTCAATGATCACGGCTATATCGTGCCCGGACTAGGGGATGCGGGCGACCGGATGTACGGCACAAAATGAAGTAAATTGATCCGGACAATACCTTTACACCGCCGTCATTGTCGGGCACGCTCCGACAATAACCTGCGGGGGTTCAATATGTCGTATTGTCGTTTCATCGCTGTCGCGGTGGCAGGGGTCGTGTTTTCGGCTCAGCTTTCTGTGGCGCAGGGAAGCGGCCCGGCCGAGGTGCCGCCGGCCAGTTTCACCGAAAACCAGTATATCGACAGTCAGGGCTGTGCCTTCATCCGGGCCGGTGTTTCGGGGAATGTCGTCTGGGTGCCGCGGATCGGCAATGACCGCCGCCCGATCTGCGGCCTGCGCCCGACCGGCGCTCCGGCGACGGCGGTGGCAGAGGCTGCCCCGGCCGCTCCCGAGCCCGCCGCGCCAGAAGAGCCGCGGACGGCGACCGGCCCGAATGCCCCGATCAACACCGTGGCGACGACAACCACCCCGCCGCGCGTGACCGCAACCCCGGCCGCGCCGCAGCCGGCCCCCCGAACCGCCACCGCGCCCGCCGCGGCACCGGCCGCTGCACCCGCCGCGCCCCCGGCCCAGCCGGCCGCGCCCGAACCGCGCCGCGTGACCCTTGCCGAGATCTGCGAGGGCCGGACCGGCCTGCAGACCGGGATCATCGACAGCCGCACCGGCCAGCCGGTCGATTGCGGCGGGGCGCAGGTCGCGGCGGCAACGCCGACCCCGCAAGTCGTGCAGCCGCAACGCGACGTGGCGACACAGGTCGCGGCGGCTGCTTCCAACGAGGCGCAGCCTGCCACCCGGTCTCCGGATGTGATCATGCGGATGCTGACCCGCGAAGAGCTTTGTGCTCAGGTGCAGGATACCGGCGCGCGCTTCATCAACCGCGATACCGGCCAGCCCATCGATTGTGGTCCGGCCACCCCGGCGGCCCCCGTGACCGTCGCGGCGGCGCCGCCGCCCGCTGCACAGGCGCCGGCGACCGCTCCGGTTGCGGTTTCGGCGCCGACACAGCAGGCGCGGGTCGCCCCGGCGCAGGAAACCTTCCCGCCGCTGTCGATGCCGCAAATGGCGGACCGGGTCCGACAGCCCGGCGTTCCGGCGCCAATGCCCGAGACCTTCCCGCCGCTTTCGCTGGCGCAGATGGCGGCCCGCATGGAGGCTCCGCCGCCCGGCTATCGCCCGGCCTTTGACGACGGCAGGCTGAACCCCGAGCGGGGCCTTGTCCCGGCCGCCTCCCGGCCGGCGATGGGCGCGGGGCATTACGTTCAGGTGGGCACCTATGGCACGCCGTCGAATGCGGATCGTGCGGCGGCCAATCTGCGCGGCATGGGCTATACCGTGGCCGTCCAGAACGTGCATCAGGGCGGCCGCGCGCTGCAGGCCGTGGCCGCAGGGCCCTTCGCCAGCCATGCCGAAGCGCAGGCCGCGCTCGCGGCGGCGCGGCGCGCGGGCTATGGGGATGCCTATATTCGATAGGCCGGATTCGATAGGCCGGTCTGCCCTGCCTAGCCGGGGCAGATCCCCTGCAGGCTGACCCAATCGTCATCTGACATGATCGGCGGCACGGGGCGGCCGCGCATCGGATCGGCCTCGACCAGATCCAGCACGCTTTCGCCGCCCGGATCACGGTCCATCGCCCAGGCGGTGACGGGCACGCGGGCCTGTTCGAAGGCATCAAGCAGCCGTTCGGCGTCGGGCAGGGTCGGAGGCCGCTCCATCAGCGCGGCGGTCTGAAGGCGCAGGGCATCGGCCGGAACATCGCCGGTGGTGAGCAGCCGGACACTCGCCACGAAGCCGCTTTGCCGTAGCACCGGTTCCAGCGGATCCAGCCTGCCGACACCGGGCCGGGCCGACAGCACATGGCCGGCGACGACCTCGGGCTCGCGGGCGCGTTCGACCATCGACCGGTCCAGCACGACGATCCCCCCGGGCAAGAGAAGCGGCGCGGACAGACCACCCGGCACCACGACGATCTGGCCGGGGGCAGAGGCGCCGAACAGCCGCTGATGCAGGGTCGCCAGAGCCTGTGGCCCAAGCCCCTCGCGGCAGGCGCTGCCGGAGCTGCGCTGGATATGGCCCAGCATGGTGGCTCCGATCTCGACCCGTTTGGCCTGCGGCACCGAGGCAAGCGCCTGCCGCATCAGGGCACCGGGCAGCCAGATCGTGCCAAGCCCCAGCGCCAGGATAAGCACCCCGCCGATCATCATCTGCCGCAACCGCCCCTCACGGGGATGGCGTCGGGCGACGCTGCGCCGGACCCGCTCGAGCGCGTCGATCATCAGATCGTCGTCAAGCTCCAGCGTCTCGGTATCCTCCGCCCCGGGGCTGTAAATCGCGGGAAGCGCGCCGGGGTTCAGCCGGACGATGGCCGGCAGCGACCAATGGCTGAGCGGCCGACCGGCATTATCGGCGATGACAAGCGTGGCCTCTCCGAAACTGACACCGACCTCGCGCCGCTGATCCTCTGGCGATGCGCGCCAGAGGCCGGTGGTTTCCAGCCGTGCATATTCCTTCAGGGCGGTCATTGATGCCTGTATTGCGCCGGGCGTGCTCTGCCTCTTGTCCTGCACCGACTATAATCGCGCAGCCGTGAAAACGGTAGCACCGATCTTGGCCCGCCGCGACAGCCGGACCGTCTAGCCCGCGGCTAGCCCCCAGTTCGCCCCCGGCTAGCCCGCAGCTAGCCTCCGGTCGCCATGGCGCGGGCCTCCTGGCGCAATTCGAACTTCTGGATCTTTCCGGTCGAGGTCTTGGGAAGCTCTCTGAAAACCACCTTCTTGGGCGTCTTGAAGCCGGCCAGCCGCGCGCGGACAAAGGTGATCAGCTCGGCCTCCTCGACTTCCTGACCCTCCTTCAGCTCGACAAAGGCGCAGGGTACCTCGCCCCATTTCTCGTCCGGCATGGCAACGACGGCACAAAGGTTCACCGCCGGATGGTGCATCAAGGCCCCCTCGACCTCGACCGAGGAGACATTCTCGCCGCCCGAAATGATGATGTCCTTGGCGCGGTCGGCGATCTGGACATAGCCGTCGGGATGGTGGCGGGCGATATCCTCGGAATGGAAGAACCCGCCGCGGAAGGCCTTTTCGGTGGCCTCGGGGTTGCGGTAATATCCCTTCATCACCCCGTTGCCGCGCATCACGATCTCGCCCAGGGCCTGACCGTCGCGCGGGATGGGCTGCATCTGATCGTCCCAGACCTCGACGGGTTCCAGAAACGGCATCGCCACCCCCTGCCGCGCCTTGACGGCGGCGCGGGCGTCGCCTTCCAGCGGCTCCCAGGCGTCGCGCCAGGTGCATTCGGTGGCGGGGCCATAGGTTTCGGTCAGGCCATAGACCTGCGTGACGTTGAAGCCCATCGGCTCGATCCGCGCGAGCGTTGCCGGGGCAGGGGGGGCGCCCGCGGTAAAGACCTCGACCCGGTGCGAGAAATCGCGCCGGTCGGCCGGTGCGGCGTTGATCAGCATGTTCAGGACGATCGGCGCGCCGCCGAAATGGGTGACGCCCTCTTTCGCGATCGCCTCAAAGATCGCGCGGGCCGTCACGTCGCGGCAGCAGATCACCGTGCCGCCCACCGCCGGCATCATCCATGTGTGACACCAGCCGTTGCAGTGAAACAGCGGCACGATGGTCAGGTAGCGCGGATGCAGCACCATCCGCCACGAGATCACCTGCCCCATCGCGTTCAGATAGGCGCCGCGATGGTGATAGACCACGCCCTTGGGCCGCCCCGTCGTGCCCGAGGTGTAATTCAGCGCGATGCTTTCCCATTCATCGCGGGGAAGATGCCAGCGGTAGGCGGGGTCGCCGGTCGTGAGGAAGCTCTCGTAATCCGTCTGCTCGCCGATGCCCTTCACGCCGGCCACCGGATCGGGCACTTCGATCACCAGAGGGCGCGGCCCCTCCATCAGCGCGAGGGCCTCCATCGCCAGCGGCAGGAACTGGCTGTCGGCCAGAAGAACCTTCGCGCCGCCATGCGACAGGATATAGGCGATGGTATCCACATCCAGCCGCACGTTGATCGCGTTCAGCACCGCCCCGCAGGCGGGCACGCCGAAATGCGCCTCGGCCTGGGCCGGAACATTGGGCAGCAGCGTCGCCACGACATCGCCCGGGTTCACCCCCGCCCCGGCCAGAGCCGAGGCCAGCAGCGTCACCCTTTCGATATACTCCGCATAGCTGCGGCGCAGGGGGCCATAGACCAGCGCCTCGCCCTCGGGCCAGACCGAGGCCGCCCGGATCAGGAAGGACAGCGGCGTCAGCGGCTCGTAATTCGCCGCGCATTTTTCCAGACCCGTCTCATCCGCCAGCCAGCCCATGTCTGCCCCCCTCGACACTCCCGTCGCGCAACACTAAGGGGCACGGGCGGGAACAGACAACGGCAGAGTGCGCAAGCAGATGGAAACCACGGCAAATCGTCCGGTCCTTGCCGCGGTGCTTGTGCTGATGGCGATGACGCTTTTCGGGCTGATCGACAATTTCATGCGGCTGGCGGCGGAATCCGGCGGGCTGTGGCAGTTCCATCTTCTGCGCGCAGTCGTGGCGCTGGTCCTGCTGGTGATCGTCGCATGGATGTTCGGCATTTCGCTGCGCGCGCGTCGCCCCGGCAGGGTGCTGGCGCGCTCGGCGCTGAACTCCACGGCGATGGTGATCTATTTCGGCTGCCTCGGTTTCATGCCCATCGCGCAGGCGGTGGCGGGGCTGTTCACCGCGCCGATCTTCGTGGTGATCTTCTCGGTCCTGTTCTTCGGCGAAAAGGTCGGCCCGCGGCGCATCCTGGCCGTGGGGATCGGTTTTGCCGGCATCATCCTCGCCCTGCGGCCCGAAGCCGGGGATCTGACGATCTGGAGCGTGGTTCCCGTGCTGGCCGGGGCCTTCTACGGTCTGGGCAACCTCGTGACCCGCAAATGGTGCGCCGGTGAGGGGACGCTGACGCTTCTGGGCGGGTTCTTTGCGATGATGGGGCTTTCGGGGGCCATCGGGGTCGTGGCGCTGGCCCTTTGGCCCCTGCCGGTGGCGCCGGGCGGCGACGGGTTCATCACGCGCGGCTGGGTCGCGACCGAGGGGATCTTTCTGACCATGATCCTGGTGCAGGGGGTGGGATCGCTGCTTGGCGTGGGGCTGGTGATCCGGGCCTATCAGCTGGCCGATCCGACGATGGTTGCGGTGTTCGAGAACACGCTCCTGCTGTCTGCCACGCTCTGGGCTGTCCTTCTGTGGGGCGAGGTGCCGGATGCTCTTGGCATTCTTGGCCTGACGCTGGTCGGTGCGGCCGGCGTCCTGATCGCGCTGCGCAGCCCGCCGACGGTTGCGGTCGCGACGAAATAGAGGGCCCGCGGCGAGTGGCTCAGGCGCTGGCGCGGGCCGTGTCTTGGCCGTAGAACGCCCGACCTTTGGCGGCCATTTCGGACAAGAGGTCCGGGGGCGCGAACCGGGGCCCATACGCGCGGGCAAGCTCCGCCGCGCGCTCGGCGGCATAGGCGGCGCCCAGCATGTCGAGCCATGAGAACGGCCCGCCCGACCACGGCGCAAAGCCCCAGCCCAGGATCGCGCCGACATCGCCTTCGCGGATATCGCTGAGCACCCCCTCTTCAAGCGCGCGCAAGGCTTCGAGGGCCTGGATGAACAAAAGCCGCTGCTGCACCTCGACAAGGTCGGGCTGGCTCTCGCCCGGCGGGAATAGGGCGGTGAGCTCCTCCCAAAGCCCGGTTCGCTTGCCCCCCGCATCATAGGCATAGAACCCCGCCCCGGCCTTGCGCCCCAGCCGGCCCCGATCCGCCATCCGCGCCAGCACCGCATCCACCGCATCGTCGGGATAGGCCGTCCCCAGCGCGGCCTTCGTGCTGGCGGCAATGCCCAGCGCCAGCTCGATCGAGATCTCGTCCAGAAGCTGCAAAGGCCCCACGGGCATCCCCGCCATCCGGGCCGCATTCTCGATCAGGGCAGGTGTCACCCCTTCGGCCAGCATGCGCAGACCCTCGTTGACGTAAGGGATGATGCAGCGATTGGCGTAAAAGAAGCGCGCGTCGTTCACCACTATGGGCGTCTTGCGGATCTGGCGCACGAAATCCAGCGCGCGAGCCAGCGCGGCCTTGCCCGTTTCCCGGCCCCGGATCACCTCGACTAGGGCCATGCGGTCGACGGGCGAAAAGAAATGGAGGCCGAGGAAGGCCTCGGGGCCCGCGCCACCCGCCCCGCCGCCTTCGGCAAGGGCCGCGGCCAGATCCGTGACCGGCAGGGTCGAGGTGTTCGTCGCGATGATGCAGTCCGGCCCGACGGCGGCCGCCACCTGCCGCAGCACGCGTGCCTTGACCTCAGGATCCTCGAACACCGCTTCGATCACCAGATCGCACGGCCGCAGCGCGGCGAAATCCGCCGTCGCCTCGATCCGGCCCAGCACTTCGGCCTTGTCGGCCTCTGTGCCCTTTCTGCGCGCGATCGCCTTGTCCAGAAGGGCCGCCACCTGCGCCCGGCCGCGCTCTGCCGCGGCCTCGTCCCTGTCGATCAGAACCACCCGGATCCCGGCCCTTGCCGCGACCAGCGCGATGCCGGCCCCCATCATCCCCGCGCCGATCACGCCCAGAACCCCCACGGCGCCTTCCGCAACATCGGGCCGCCGCGCGCCCTTTTCCAGCGCGGTCTTGTTCACGAAGAGGCTGCGGATCATCGCCGTCGAGGTCGGGTTCATCAGCACCGAGGTGAACCAGCGCGCCTCGATCCTGAGCGCCGTGTCGAAGGGGACAAGTGCGCCCTCATAGATCGCCGAGAGCATCGCCTGCGCCGCCGGATAGACCCCGAGGGTCCGGCCCGTCACCATGGCCGAGGCGCCCACGAAGGTGGGAAAGCCCGCCGGGCTGTAGGGCGCGCCGCCCGGAAAGCTGTAATCGCCCCTGTCCCACGGCTTCACCAGATCGGCATCGGTCGCGCCCAGCACCCAGTCCCGCGCGCGGGCCAGCAGGTCGGGCGCCGGCACCACCTCGTCGATCAGGCCGGCGGCGGCGGCGCGGGCGGGGGCCAGGGTCTTGCCCTCCAGCAGGTAGGGCGCCGCTGCCATGAGCCCCAGCTTGCGCACCAGCCGCGTCGTGCCGCCCCCGCCGGGAAAGAGGCCGACGCGGATCTCGGGCAGGCCGATCCGGGCCTCGGGCCGGTCGGCGGCGATGATCCGGTGGCAGGCCAGCGGGATCTCGAACCCGATCCCCAGCGCCGTGCCCGGCAAGGCCGCCACGATCGGCTTGCCGCCCGTCTTCGTCTTGCTGTCCATCCCCGCCAGTTCGAACCGGCGCATCATCGCGTGACCGTTCATGACGAAGTCGAAGATCCGCGCCGCTGGATCGTCACCTTCGCCGCTCAGGCCCTGCAGCAGGGTCAGATCCATGCCGCCCGCGAAGCTTTCCTTGCCCGAGGTCAGGATGATGCCCCGAACCCCCTCGTCCGCCAGCGCCCGCTCCATCAGCTCCGTCAGCTCTGCCGTTCCCTCGCGGGTCAGCACGTTCATCGACCGGCCCGGCACATCCCATGTGATGGTCGCCACGCCGTCTTCGTCGATCGAGAGGGTGAAATCGGTCATTCCTCTGCGTCCTTCGGCGGGTCCGGCATGATCGGGGGCGCGGCGGTGCGATCCTGGGGTCCGACCGTTATCTCATGGATCGGCCACTGGCTGGCCGTGATGGACGAGCGGATCTCGGAACAGCGCCAGACCTGATCCTGCGCGGACTGACGCAGGATCATCATCGAGTCATGCGGCGGCAGGATCCGTTGGCTGTTCGACATCAGATGCGAGGTATACTGGCCCCGGATCACCCCCGGCTTAAGCAGTTCGGCCTCCGACACGATCCGGATGTAATCGGTGACAACGCTGTTGCGCAGCAGGCTCAGGAAGGTGTCGAAGCCTATGCGCAGCTCCTCTTCCGTCGCCACGATCATCTGGCCTGACCCGGTCTCGAGGTGAAAGGGCAGCAGAACGCCGGCCCGGTAGATCTCGAAATCGCCGGCCAGCATGGCAAGGCCCATCCGGTCCAGATAGTCCTGCAGGATGTCAGCGGCTTGCCCCACGTCAGACCCTCTCGATGATGGTCGCCGCACCCATGCCCGAGGCGATGCAGAGCGTGACCAGCCCAAGTTCGCGGTCCTGCCGCTCCATCTCGTCCAGAAGCGTGCCCAGAAGGATCGCGCCTGTGGCCCCGAGCGGATGGCCCATGGCGATGGCGCCTCCGTTCACATTGATCCTTTCGGGATCGACATCGAAGGCCTGCTGAAAACGCAGGACGACGCTGGCGAAAGCCTCGTTCACCTCGAACAGGTCGATGTCCCGGATCGTCAGCCGCGCCTCTTTCAGGATCTTCCGCGTCACCGGCACGGGGCCGGTCAGCATGATCGTCGGTTCGGTCCCGATCCGAGCCGTGGCGCGGATGCGCGCGCGGGGTTTCAGGCCGCGCGCCTTGCCCCAGGCCCTGGTGCCGATCAGCACGCCCGCCGCGCCATCGACGATTCCGCTGGAATTGCCGGCATGGTGAATATGCGTGATCCGTTCCAGATGCGGATAGCGCAGAAGGGCCACCTTGTCGAAACCGGGCATGACCTCGCCCATGGTCCGGAAGGCCGGGTCGAGCGTGGCAAGGCTTTGCAGGTCGGTCTCGGGGCGCATGTGTTCGTCCCGGTCAAGGAGGGTCAGGCCGTTCCGGTCGGTCACGGGGATGACAGAGCGGGCGAAACGCCCCTCGGCCCAGGCACGCGCCGCGCGCCTTTGGGATGTGACGGCCAGGGCATCCGCCTGATCGCGGGTGATGCCGTATTCGGTGGCGATCAGATCGGCGCTGATCCCCTGGGGCACGAAACAGGCCTCCATCGCCAGCGAGGGATCGACCGCGATGGCGGCACCGTCGCTTGCCATCGGAACCCGGCTCATCATCTCGACCCCGCCGGCGATGCAGGCGTCGCCTGCGCCCGCGCGGATCTGGTTGGCGGCAAGGTTCACCGCCTCGAGGCCGCTGGCGCAGAAACGGTTGATCGACAGGCCGGGGATCGCGGGATCAAGGCCCGAGGCAAGCACGGCCGAGCGTGCAAGGCATCCTCCCTGCTCGCCCACCTGGGTCACGTTGCCCCAGATCACATCCTCGACCGCTGGACCGTCAAGCCCGTTGCGCGCTTTCAGATGGTCGAGCACGAAGGCCGACAGACGCAGCGCCGTCACCTCGTGCAGCGCGCCGTCCTTGCGCCCGCGGCCCCGCGGGGTGCGTATGGCATCAAAGATATAGGCCCCGGGCACCCCGGCCTCAGGCGCGGTCAGAGGGGTTGCCGGGCATCAGGTCATAGGGATGCGCCCAGCCCGGCAAGGCGGCGATCCTGTCGAGCCAGGCCGAGACATTCGGAAAGTCCTTGCGGTCAAAGCCCAGATCCTCGGGATAGAAAAGGTATCCGCAACAGGCCAGATCGGCGATGCTGACGCCGGGTGTGGCCAGCCAGTCACGCCCCGTCAGACGCGCGTCCAGCACGGCCAGCGCCGACACAAGGCGCCCTTGCAGGAAATCGAGGACATCCTGCTTGCGCTTGTCGGCCGGCAGAAAGTTCTTCTGGAACCGGAACGCCCCGACCTGGGACGACACCTTGTGATTGTCGAACAGGATCCAGCGCCAGACCTCGCGCCGTTCGGCATCGTCGCTCCAGCCCAGTTGCCCGGTCTTGCCGACAAGATAGTCCTGAATGACACCCGATTGCGTCAGCACAAGGTCCCCATCCTCAAGAACCGGAGCCTCGCCCATCACATTCATCGCCCGATACTCCGCCCCGCGGGTGGCGCCGCCGAAGAAATCGACGAAGACCGGCTCCCAGTCCGTGTGGCTGAGCGCGAGCGTCAGGGCGACCTTGTAGGAATGCCCGCTCTCTCCGAAACAGTGCAGACGGATCGTCATGGCAGATCCGCCCCGGTCCGGCTGCGGACCTGCGCCCCTCTGGCCTTGCACATCATGGTAGTCCCCTTCCTTGCACCCAACTTCGATGGCGCCCTTGCGGTCATTTCTTGCGCGCCTCAAGCTCGGAATTGAACAGGCGCAGCCGATGGGTGAAATTGTCGTTGTCGATCACGCTGTCGAAATTCTCGAACAGGAACGACAGCGCCTCGCCCTCGTCCAGCCCGGCCTCCGAGGCGAAGCGTCTGAGGCGGCGATAGCCGTCTTCCGACATGGCGACGGGAAAGCGGCGGGTCAGGCGAAGTCTCTTGGGCATTCGGCCTCCTGTTCGTGCCGCCTGTTCGGCCACGCGCTTTTGCTGTGCCCGAACGGTCAGGCGGCGGCGGTCCTTGTCTTGCGCAGGCGCGCAAGTTCAGCTTCGCCCCATTCGATGCCCGCGCGCAATTCGGAAATGGCGTCATCAAGCTCGGCCCGGCGTGCCTCCATCTCGGCGAGGTGCTTCTGAGCCAGTTCCCGGGTCCGCGCAATCTGTGCCTCTTGCCGGTCGTCGCGGCTGTAAAGGTCAAGCAGCTGGCGGATCTCTTCCAGCGTGAAGCCGAAACGCTTGCCGCGCAGGATCAGCTTGAGCCGCGCCCGGTCGCGCCGGGTATAGAACCGCCGCGATCCCTGCCGCAGCGGGGCCAGCAGTTCCTTGCTTTCGTAGAACCGCAAGGCGCGCGGGGTCACGTCGAATTCCTCGCACATCTGGCGGATGGGTGTGTTTTCCAATGTCATGGTTTTCTCGTTCAGAGCGTTGCAATCGACCGGCATCTGTGGACGGTTGCCGCATAGGTCAAGTATGGTGACCTATGCGGCAACATCTTGTGATTGGAATGTGCCATTCCTGCCGCTTGCCCTCCGGGCGGCCGGGCTTTCCGTGGCGTCATAGCTGCCTGGCAGGGCGGTTTCCACTCTTGCGTGCCACCCGGGAATCGCAAAGGACTGGTCCCCGGAAGGGACGCAGGATGGCACAGGACACAGAGAACCCGGCAGACCGCCGCCACCGCCTTGCGCGGCAGTTCATCGAGATCATCCCGCATGCGCGCGCCCTTGGCATGCGCCTGATCGAGATTGGCGACGGCCGCGCCGGGATCGAGATGCCCTATGACACGCGCCTGATCGGGGATCCCGAAACCGGGGTGATCCATGGCGGCGCGATCTCGGCCCTGATGGATACCTGCGGGAGTGTGGCGGCCCTCGCCTGGCCGGGCGGCGTGACCTCGACCGCGACGCTTGATCTGCGGATCGACTACATGCGCCCCGCGACGCCGGGGCAGGCCATCACGGCGCGGGCGGAATGCTACCACATGACCCGTTTCGTCGCCTTCGTGCGGGCAACAGCCCTTGACGAGGATACGGACCGGCCGGTCGCCACCGCGACCGGGGCCTTTGCCGTCGAACGGCCGGAGGGGATCTGATGCGGCGGCCCGAGCCTGTGCAGGTGATCAAGTCCCGGCGCGACGGTGCCCTGCTGCGGATCGTCGAGGCGATCCCCTATATCCGCTTTCTCGGCATGCGGTTCGAGCGCTGCGGCGACGAGCTGACCGCGATCCTGCCCTATGGCGAGGATCTGATCGGCAACCCGATGCTGCCTGCGCTGCATGGCGGGGTGACGGCGGCCTTTCTCGAGGTGACGGCGATTGTCGAGCTGTCCTGGGCGCTGATGTGGGACGAGATGGAACGCCCCGGCGCCGATCAGCCGCCGCCGATCCGCCTGCCCAAGACCATCGACCTGACCGTCGATTACCTGCGCTCGGGCCTGCCGCGCGACGCCTATGCAAGGGCGCGGGTGAACCGTTCGGGGCGGCGCTATGCCAGCGTCCATGTCGAAGGCTGGCAGGACAACCGGCAGCGGCTCTTCGCGCAGGCGACGGGCCATTTCCTGATGCCGGAGAGCGCCGCCGGCGATGACTAAGGCCCCGATTGCGCCGCCGGCTGGGCCCGGGGCAGAGGCTGCGGCAAGGCCCCCGGACCTGACCCATCGGCGCGTCCTCGCGATTGCGGTTCCCATCGTCCTGTCGAATGCGACCGTGCCGATCCTCGGGGCGGTGGATACCGGGGTGATCGGCCAGCTGGGCGATCCTGCGGCGATCGGCGGCGTCGCGATCGGCGCGGTGATCCTGTCGGCCTTCTACTGGATCTTCGGCTTTCTGCGGATGGGCACCACCGGCCTGGCCGCCCAGGCCGAAGGAGCGGGCGATCGGGCCGAGGTTGCGGCGCTTCTGTCGCGGGCGCTTCTGGTGGGCGGGGGCGCGGGGCTGGCGCTGATCCTGCTGCAGGGGCCGCTTTTTGCGCTGGGTCACCGGATCTCGCCCGCAAGTGCCGCGGTCGAGGGTTTCGCGCGGGAGTATATGGCGATCCGCATCTGGTCGGCCCCGGCGGCGATTGCGCTTTACGGGATCACCGGCTGGCTGATCGCGCTCGAGCGCACGCGCGAGGTGCTTTGGCTGCAGCTCTGGATGAACGGTCTGAACGTCGCGCTGGACCTGTGGTTCGTGCTGGGCCTTGGCTGGGGTGTGGGCGGCGTGGCCTGGGCCAGTTTCATCGCCGAATGGTCGGGGCTGGCGCTGGGGCTGTGGTTCTGCCGGGCGGTATTTGCCGGCCCGGACTGGCGGCGCGCGGCGCTGGTGTTCGACCGGGCGCGGCTGGTGACCATGGCCAGCGTGAATGGCGATATCCTGATCCGCTCGGTCCTGCTGCAGGCGATCATGATCAGTTTCATGTTCTGGAGCGCAGGGTTCGGCGATGTCGAGCTGGCCGCGACGCAGATCCTGATGCAGTTCCTGTCGATCACGGCTTTCGCGCTGGACGGTTTCGCCTTCGCCGCCGAGGCGCTGGTCGGGCAGGCGATGGGGGCGCGGGCGCGGGCCGCGTTGCGCCGCGCGGCGGTGATGGCCTCGGTCTGGGGGGCGGGGGTTTCGGTGGCGATGGCGCTGGGGTTCCTCATCGGCGGCGGGCCGATCATCGACCTGATGACCACCGCGCCGGAAGTGCGCGTCATGGCGCGGGAGTTTCTGCCATGGATGGTGGCCGCTCCGATCATGGGGGTGGCGGCCTGGATGCTGGACGGCATCTTCATCGGAGCCACCCGCACGCGCGACATGCGCAACATGATGGCGGTCTCGACGGTGGTCTATCTGGCGGCGGCCCTGCCGCTCATGGCCGCCTTCGGGGCGCATGGCCTCTGGCTGGCGCTGCATGTGAGCTTTGTGGCGCGTGCGGTGACGCTGGCCCTGCGTTACCCGGCGCTGGAGCGCGCGGCGGGGGGCGGGGGGGGGGGGATTTCTGGCGGCGGGGGGGGGGGGCGGGGGGCGGCGCGCCGGGCGCGGCGCCGCCGCCCCGGCGGGCCCCGGGGCGCCCCCCCGCGGGGGGCGGCCCCCCCCCGCCCCCGGCCGCCGGCCGCCATGCCCCCCATCCGGCCCCGCTACAGCCAGTCGTCGCGCCCGCTGCCCACCGCATCCGAGAGCCGCGCGAAACCGCCGGCCTGCAGTCTTTCGTCGAGACCGCGGATGATCTCGTCCACCAGACCCAGCCCGCGATAGACCAGCGCCGAATACAGCTGCAGCGCCGAAGCGCCGGCCCGGATCTTCTGCCAGGCCTGTTCGGCCGATCCGATCCCGCCCACGCCGATCAGCGGCAGGTCCGTCATCGTGGAAAGCTGCGCCAGGACGCGGGTCGATTTCTCGAACAGGGGCTGTCCCGACAGCCCGCCGCTTTCGCCGCCCCGGGGGCTTTTCAACCCGTCGCGCGCAAGCGTCGTATTGGTGGCGATGATCGCGGCGATGCCCGCCGCGCCGGCCACTTCGGCCAGTTCGGCCAGTTCCTGCGGCGCCAGGTCGGGCGCGATTTTCAGCAAAATCGCGATGGGCCGCGGCAGTTTGTCATTGGCCTCCATCACCGCCTCGAGCAGGGCCGAAAGCGCGGCCCGCCCCTGCATCTCGCGCAGGCGTTCGGTATTGGGGGAAGAGACATTGACCGTCGCGAATTCCAGATGCGCGGCGCAATGGCGCAGCACGGTCACGAAATCCGCCCGCCTGTCGGCGCTGTCCTTGTTCGCGCCAAGGTTCAGCCCCAGCACGAAGCCCGCCGGCCGCCGGGCCAGGCGCGCGCCCACCGCCTCCATCCCGTCATTGTTGAAGCCGAAGCGGTTGATCACCGCCTCGTCCTCGACCAGCCGGAACAGCCGGGGCTTGGGGTTGCCGGCCTGCGGGCGGGGCGTTGCGGCGCCCACCTCGACAAAGCCGAAACCGATCCGCGCCAGCGCAGGCAGGGCCACGGCGTTCTTGTCGAACCCGGCCGCAAGGCCCAGCGGATTGGGCAGGTCGAGCCCGGCCAGCCGGACACGCAACCGTTCCGAGGAAATCGGCGGATGCCGCGGGCCGAAGCCGGCGTTCAGCCCTTTCAGGGCCAGGAGATGCGCCCGCTCCGGCTCGATCCGCCGCAAGAGGGCCAGCCCCGCCTGATCGACCCAGCCCATCAGATATTCGCGAAGCGATGCACCCCGTCCACCAGCGGCAGGGGGGCATGGGCCACGACCTGCGCAAGGGCAAGCGGGGCATAGAGATGCGGAAAGAGCGCGCCGCCGCGCGAGGGCTCCCACCGCAGGGCATCGCCCAGGGCCTCGGCCTCGACGGCGGCAAGGACAAGGCCCTGTTCCCCGGCGAAATGGCGCGCGGCCGTTTCGGCCCTCTGCTCTGCTGTCGAGAAGTGGATGAAGCCATCGGCCAGATCGACCGGAGCACCGGCGGTTTCGCCGGTTTCGACAAGGGCGTCCCATTCCCGGGCGCGAAAGATCTTGTAGATGCGCATGGCCTCTGATGCCGCCACGAGGCGACCCGGTCAAGCGTCCGGCTTTGCAAAAGCCGGTGCAGCGGTGGGGTTGCGCCGGGCGGGGTTGCCGGATCTGCGGATCCGACAGAAACCCGCGGCCTTCGTCCGGGTCAGCAAACCACTGTCACATTCGACTGCCACAGGTGGGTCCGGGCTTTGACACCGCGCGCCCTACCGCCCATTCTGCAAGAATTGCAACCTACGGGAGATTTACGATGCGCCGCCTTTTTCTGAGCAGTTCTTGCGCCCTTGCCGTGACGGCAGGCGCCGCCGCCGCCGAATACACGCTGCACATTCTGCATATCAACGATTTCCACAGCCGGATCGAGCCGATCAACGCCTTCAACTCGACCTGCGCGCCCGAGGCCAATGCCGAAGGCGAGTGCTTCGGCGGCATCGCCCGGCTTGCCACGCTGGTCGCGCAGAAGCGCGCCGACCTGGCGGGAGAGAACGTGATCCTGCTGGATGCCGGCGATCAGTATCAGGGCTCGCTCGTCTACACGACCTACAAGGGCGACGTGGAAATCGAGTTCATGAACCTCTTGGGTTTCGATGCCATGGCCGTGGGCAATCATGAATTCGACGATGGCCCCGAGGGCCTTGCCAAGCTGCTGGAGGGGGCGAGCTTCCCGGTGATCTCGGGCAATGTCGATGTGAGCCAGGAGCCGATCCTGGCCGGACTGCTGCCCAACCATGTGATCCTCGAGGTCGGGGGCGAAAGGATCGGCATCGTCTCGGCCGTGGCCGCCGATACGCCCGAGACGGCCAGCCCCGGCCCCAACGTGATCTTCACGCCCGAAATCGAAAGCCTGCAGGCCGATGTCGCGGCCCTGACAGACGAGGGCGTGACGCGGATCATCGCCTTGAACCATGTGGGCCTCGCGCTCGACCTCGAGATCGCCGAGGCGGTTCCGGGCCTTGATGCCGTGGTGGGCGGGCATAGCCACAGCCTGATGTCCAACAGCGTCGAAGGCGCGCTGCCCTATCCGGTGATGGTCGGCGAGGTGCCGGTCGTTCAGGCCTATGCCTATGGCAAGTATCTGGGCCATCTGACGCTGGTCTTCGACGACGCCGGCAATGTGACCTCGGCCACGGGCGACACCATCCTGATCGACGCGAGCATTGCCGAGGATCCGGCGATCCTCGCCCGCGTGGCGGAACTGGCCGGCCCGATCGAGGAATTGCGCAGCCGCGTGGTGGCCGAGGCTGCCGCGACCATCGACGGGTCGCGCGAAAGCTGCCGGGCGGTGGAATGCGAAATGGGCAACCTTGTGGCCGATGCGATGCTGGCGCGGGTTGCGGATCAGGGCATCACCATCGCGATCCAGAACGGCGGCGGCCTGCGCGCCTCGATTGATCAGGGCGAGGTGACGATGGGCGATGTTCTGGGCGTGCTGCCGTTCCAGAACACGCTGTCCACCTTTCAGGCGACGGGGGCCGAGGTTCTGGCCGCGCTGGAAAACGGGGTCAGCGATGTCGAAGGCGGGGCGGGGCGGTTCCCGCAGGTCGCGGGTCTGACCTTCGCCTTCGATCCCTCGGCCGAGGCCGGATCCCGCGTCTCGGACGTGATGGTCCGCGGCGAAGCCGGTTGGGAGCCGATTGATCCGGCGGCGGTCTATGGCCTTGTGTCGAACGACTATCTGCGGCGGGGCGGCGATGGCTATGCGATGTTCGTGGATGCCCCGAATGCCTATGACTTCGGCCCCGACCTTGCCGATGTCGTGGCCGACTACATGGCCGCCAACCTGCCCTATCAGCCCTATCTTGACGGCCGTATCGAGGTGAAGTGATCGCATCGACTTGTGGGGGGGCGGCCACGGCTCGCCCCCTTTACGCAGGCCGGGGCGGCGCCTAGCCTTGGCCCATGTGCGGACGCATGGCCATCACCCTGCCTCATGACGCGATGAGCGCGCTTTTCGCGGCGGCGCCTGCTAATGACCTGCCCGAGGTGCCCAATTTCAACATCTGCCCCACCAACCGCATCGCCGCCGTGACATTGGGGGATGAGGGGCAGGGCAGGCTTTACCGGCCGCTGCGCTGGGGGTTCGTGCCGCATTGGTACAAGACGCCGACCGATGGCCCCCTGCTGATCAACGCACGGTCCGAGACCATCGCCGAAAAGCCCGCCTTCCGCGCCGCCGTCCGCACCCGGCGCTGCCTGATCGCGGCGACGGGCTTTTACGAATGGGAGAGGGTCGAGCCGAAAAAGCCCCTGCCCTGGTTCGTCACCCGCAAAGACGGGGCGGCCCTTGTCATGGCGGGGATATGGCAGGACTGGGCGCCGAAGGACGAAGATGCCGCCAGCATGGGGACCTGCGCCATCGTCACCACCGCCGCCAATGCCGAAATGGCCCGCATCCACGACCGCCTGCCCCTGATCCTCGAGCCCGAGGACTGGCCGCTCTGGCTGGGCGAAGCGGGTCACGGCGCGGCGCGGCTGTTGCGCCCGGCGCCCGACGGGGTGCTGCAGATGTGGCGGGTCGGCACCGAGGTCAACTCGAACCGCGCCGCCGGGCCGGACCTGATCGCGCCGCTGGAGGGGTGAGCGTTCCGCAATGCGAGGCGCTTGCATCCGCAAGCGGCGAAGAGTATGCCCGTCTCGCCCGGGCGGGCGTTGTGTAATGGTAAGACCCTAGCCTTCCAAGCTAGAGATACGGGTTCGATTCCCGTCGCCCGCTCCAGCCTCTCCCGGCATGGCCGCCTTGCGGATGCGGCCCGGGTCGCTTGTCTCGGTCGTCCGGGGCGGCTATCTGCGAGATGGCCAGACGACAGGACAGACGAGACGACGGGACGACATGGCAGAGCCACCGCTGCAAGCCGAACAGGAACGGGCCAAGTCGAAGCGGGTCGGTGCGCTGATGGCGCTCTGGCCCTTCGTGCGGCCCTATCGCGCGATGCTGGTGGCGGCCCTTGTCGCCTTGACCGGGACGGCCATCGTCTCGCTTCTCTTGCCGCTCGCGGTGCGGCGCGTCGTGGACAATTTCGAGGCGGGCGATGCGCTCCTGCTTGATCGCTATTTCCTTGGCGCCCTCGGGATCGCCACGCTTCTGGCGGTGGGATCGGCGCTGCGCTACTACCTTGTGACCCGGCTGGGCGAACGGGTGGTGGCCGATATCCGCAAGGCCGTCTTCGACCGCATGATCGGCATGAGCCCCGCCTTCTTCGAACGGATCATGACCGGCGAGGTGCTGAGCCGGATCACCACCGATACCACGCTGGTGCTGTCGGTCGTGGGATCCTCGGCCTCGATCGCGCTGCGCAACCTTCTTACGCTGGTCGGCGGGCTGATCCTGCTGACCGTCACCTCGGCCAAGCTGACGGGGCTGGTGCTGCTGATCGTGCCCGCCGTGATCGTGCCGATCATCGTGCTGGGCCGCCGCCTGCGCGTGCTCAGCCGCGAGAATCAGGACTGGATCGCCTCCTCCTCCGGCTCTGCCTCCGAGGCGCTGCTGTCGGCCCAGACGGTGCAGGCCTTTACCCATGAAACCCCCAGCCGCGCCGCCTTTGCCGATGTGACGGAGAAAAGCTTCGTCGCCGCGCGCAAGCGGATCGGCGTGCGCGCGGCGATGACGGCGATCGTGATCTTCCTCGTTTTCGCGGGTATCGTCGGCGTCCTCTGGGTCGGCGCGCATGACGTGCGCTCGGGGGTGATGACGGTGGGCGAGCTGGTGCAGTTCGTCATCTATGCGGTGATCGTCGCCGGCGGCGTGGCGGCCCTGAGCGAGGTCTGGGGCGAGGTCCAGCGCGCCGCCGGCGCAACGGAACGTCTGGTCGAGCTGCTGCAGGCCAAGGACGATGTGGCCGATCCCGCCGCGGCCCATCCCGCGCCCGATCTGCGGCAGGGCCGGATCGCCTTCGAGGATGTCTGTTTCGAATACCCCGCGCGCCCCGGTGTCTCGGCGCTGGACCACGTCAGCCTGACCATCGAACCCGGCGAGACGGTGGCCCTTGTCGGCCCCTCCGGGGCGGGGAAAAGCACGGTGATGCAGCTCCTTCTGCGCTTCTACGATCCGCAATCGGGCGTGATCCGGCTGGGCGGGGTCGATCTGCGCGAGATGGCCCGCGCCGATTTCCGCCGCCTGATCGCGCTGGTGCCGCAGGATCCGGTGATATTCGCCACTACCGCGCGCGAAAACATCCGCTTCGGCCGCCCCGATGCCACCGATGCCGAGGTCGAAGAGGCCGCTCGCGCCGCCGCCGCGCATGATTTCCTGATGGCCTTGCCCGATGGCTATGACTCATACGTCGGCGAACGGGGCGTGATGCTGTCGGGCGGGCAGAAACAGCGCATCGCCATCGCCCGCGCGATCTTGCGCGATGCGCCCGTGTTGTTGCTCGACGAGGCGACCAGCGCGCTGGATGCCGAAAGCGAACGCGCGGTGCAGATGGCGGTGGAGCGGCTGGCCGAAGGGCGCACCACGCTGATCGTGGCGCATCGGCTTGCCACGGTGAAACAGGCCGACCGGATCGTGGTCTTCGATGGCGGCCGGATCGTCGCCACCGGAACGCATGACGCTCTGGTGGCCGAAGGCGGGCTTTACGCGCGCCTTGCCCGGCTGCAGTTCACCGAAGGGCTGGCGGCGGAATAGCGCGCCCCGAGACCGGCCCCGAGACCGGCCCCGACACCGGCCCCGACACCGGCCCCGACACCGGCCCCGCAACCGGCCCTTTTGCGGGGCGGATCTGACAAATTTTGGACAGATTCGATTTATATCCTTGGGGTTCTGGTCAGGGTATCGGCCCTGCGGTTAGCGAGTGGAGAGCGAGATGGCGGATGCGCTTCTCGGGGGTATCGTCATAAACGAGATCCACGCCCAGCCGGTGGCGGGCGGCGGGGCGGGTTTCGATACCGACGGCAACGGCACGGTTTCCGCCCTTGACGAATATGTCGAGCTTTTCAACGCCTCCGATGACCCGATCGACATTTCGGGCCTCGAGCTTTGGGATCCCGGCTCGGGCAACTGGTTCACCTTCCCTTCGGGGTCAATCCTCGAGCCGGGGGGATATGCGCTGGTCGTGGTGGGGGTGCAGGCGGGTGGCAGCCTGCCGGCCGTGCCGCCCGGGTCGCTTGTTTTCGATGCCGGACGGTCGAGCGCGGTTCTGAACAACGGCGGCGACAACCTCTATCTTGTCGACCCCGCCTCCGAGACCTTCATCACCGCCGCCTATGGCAACTGGCCCGTCATGGACCCGACCGACCCCTCGACCTGGGGTGTGGCGACCGGGTCCACGGCGGGGCTGGCCGGGTTTCCGTCGAATGCCACCCAGATCGGCAGCGGCGAGGATTTCGGCGCGGTCAATCCGGGATCCTCCAACCAGCGGGTGCCGGACGGGGGCGACACGTTCCGCAACGATCTGGGCGCAACGCCGGGCTTCGAGAACCCGCTCTGCTTTACCGGCGGCACAGGCATCCTGACGCCCACCGGACAGGTCCGGGTCGAGGACTTGCGCCCCGGCGACCGCGTGGTGACGGCCAGCGGTGGCCTGGCCAAGGTCGTCTGGTGCGGCGCGCGCCGGATCCGCCCCGAAGAGATCGCCGCAGATCCCGCCCGCTGGCCGGTCGAGATCGCGGCAGGCGCGCTGGGGCCGGGCTGCCCGGCGCAGAGGATCGTGCTCTCGGCCCAGCACCGGGTGTTGTTGCAGGGGGCTGTCGCTGCGCGGCTGAACGACGGTGTCGAGGGGCTGGTCCCCGCGCAGGCGCTTTGCGGGCTTCCGGGCATCCGCCGGATCCTGCCGGACCGGCCCTTCACCTATCACCACATCCTCTGCGATCGCCACGAAGTGCTGATTGCCGAGGGGCTTGCCGCCGAGTCGCTTCTGCCCGGACCTTTCGCCCGCGAGGCGATCTCGCCCGAGCTGCGTGCCGAACTGCGCGAGCTTCTGGGCCCGGCCTGGGACAGCCCCGTTCCGGCGCGTGATCTGCTGCGGCCCGGTCGCATCAAGCTTGCGATCCGCAAGGCCGGTGGCCGGGCGGCACGACAGGCCAATACCGCCGGGTCAAACCCGGCAAGGCCGTGTCGCATCCCTGTTGCAAAGGTCTGACGGCAGCGCCATCCTGCGAGGGCCGAAGAGGGAGGAGCCTTCGGCAAGGGCAGGAGAACACGCATGACCTATGCCACCACGGCCGACCGTGATGCCATCGAGGCCGAAGCGCTTTGGCATGACCGCGACCTTCCGGTGACAACATGGGGCCTTCTGTCCCGAACCGCGTCGAAATTCGGCGGCCGGCCCGCGGTCAGCTATCAGATCCTGTCGAACCCGACGTCGAAGAAGGAAACGCTCAGCTGGTCGGAGCTTCGGGAAAAGACGGCCCGGACAGCGAACCTCCTGCGCGCGCTCGGCGTGACCGAGACGGATGTGGTCGCCTATGTCCTGCCCAACTGCAACGAGGCGGTGCTGACCTATCTGGGCGGGCAGGTCGCGGGCATCGTCAACCCGATCAACCCGCTGCTTGAACCCGAACAGATCGGCGCCATCCTGCGCGAGACGGGGGCCAAGGTCGTCGTCACCCTGCGCGCCTTTCCCAAGACGGATGTGGCGCAGAAGGTGGCCCGCGCCGTGGCGCTGGCGCCGAATGTGACGACCGTGCTCGAGGTCGATCTGGTGCGCTACCTGTCGGGCCTGAAGCGGCTGATCGTGCCGCTGATCCGCAAACGCAACACCGTGACGCACAAGGCCCGCGTGCTGGACTTCAACGCCGAGATCGCCCGCCAGCCCGCCACGCTGGCCTTTCCCGATGCGACCGGCGACCGGGTCGCCGCCTATTTCCACACCGGCGGCACGACCGGAATGCCCAAGGTCGCCCAGCACCGCTATTCCGGCATCATCTACAACGGCTGGATCGGCCACCGCCTCCTGTTCAAGGAGACGGATACGATGATGGTGCCGCTGCCGATGTTCCATGTCTTTGCGGCGATCGTCTGCATGGGCGCCTCGCTCGCCTCGGGGGCGCATATCGTCTTTCCCACGCCGCAGGGCTATCGCGGCGAGGGCGTGTTCGACAATTTCTGGAAGCTGATCGAACGCTATAAGGTGACCTTCCTCATCACCGTGCCCACCGCGATGTCGGCGCTGATGCAGCGCAAGGTCGATGCCGATATCTCGACCCTGCAACTGGCCTTCTGCGGCTCGGCCCCCCTGCCAGTCGAGCTTTACAAGCGCTTCGAGAAGGCGGCCGGTGTCACAATCTGCGAAGGCTACGGCCTGACCGAGGCGACCTGCCTTGTCTCGATCAACCCGCCGGACGGCGAAAAGAAGATCGGCTCGATCGGCATCCCCTTCCCCTATACCCATGTGCGCATCATCGACCCGGCCACCGCGATGGACCTTCCCATCGACGCGGTGGGCGAGATCTGCGTCTCGTCCCCCGGTGTCTTTGCCGGCCGCACCTATACCGAAGAGGACAAGAACCGCGACCTCTTCTACCCCGGCCCCGACGGCCAGCCGCGTTACCTGCGCACCGGCGATCTGGGGCGGTTCGATGCCGATGGATACCTCTGGATCACGGGGCGGGCGAAGGATCTGATCATCCGGGGTGGCCACAACATCGACCCGGCCGAGATCGAAGAGGCGCTGGCCGGCCATCCGGCGGTGGCCTTCGCCGGGGCCGTGGGCCAGCCCGATGCCCATGCGGGCGAGATCCCTTGCGTCTATGTCGAGCTGGTCGAGGGCGCCTCGGTCACCGATGCCGAGCTGATGGCCTATGCCAGGGAACATGTGCACGAACGCGCGGCCCATCCCAAACATCTCGAGATCCTGCCCGAGCTTCCCAAGACGGCGGTGGGCAAGGTGTTCAAGCCCGACCTGCGCCGCCTGGCGATCCGGCGGATCTATGACGGCGCCCTTGCCAATGCCGATGTCGCCGCCGAAGTCTCGGAGGTGATCGAGGACAAGAAGCGCGGCCTTGTCGCCCGGATCGTCCGCACCGGGACGGTCGCCGACGAGGATGTGGTCAAGGCGCTGGGCGCCTTCACCCTGCCGTGGGAATGGGCCGACAGGGGCGGCCCCGGCTGACCGCCGCCCCTCCGCCCTCCGCCCTCCGCTTGACGCGGCCCTCGCGGCGAGGGTGGTTCAGCCCCGCCCGACGAAGGGCATCTTGGTGGCCATGACCGTCTGGAACAGGACATTGGCCTCGGGCGGAAGCTCGGCCATGCGCAGGACGGCATCCGCCACGATGCCCACGTCCATCGTATAGGGCACCGGGCGGCCGGCCGCGATCTCGCGTTCGATCAGGGCCTCGACCATCTCGGTCCTTGCATTGCCGATATCGATCTGGCCGCAGGCGATATCGAATGCGCGCCCGTCATAGGCCAGCGTCCGGGTCAGCCCCGTCACGCCATGTTTCGTCGTGGTGTAGGTGACAGACCCTTCGCGCGGCGCATAGGCCGAGATCGAGCCGTTGTTGATGATCCGCCCGCCCTGCGGATCCTGTTTGCGCATCCGTCCAAAGGCGGCCCGCGCGCAGAGGAACATGCCCGTCAGGTTCACCGCCACGGCATTGTGCCAGTCGGCGACTGGAATCTCGTCGATCGGCGCGGGCGGGGTGAAGATGCCGGCATTGTTGAACAGCACGTCGATCCGCCCGGCATGAAGCAGGAAGGCGTCGAAGGCGTGGTCCACCTCGTCCTCCTGCGTCACGTCGCAGGGTAGCGGGATCGCCCCGTCATGCCCGGCGGCCAGTTCGGCCAGCCGATCCGCCCGGCGCGCGATCAGGCCCACGCGCCAGCCCTGGGAAAGGAATTTCAGGGCCACCGCGCGGCCGATCCCGCTTGATGCCCCGGTCACGACGATGGTCTTCATGTCTCGTCTCCTGTCAGTTGCAAAGCGGCGGGGCGCGCGATCAGATCCTCTGTCCCCAACACGCCCTTGGGCTTGGCCAGCATCGGGCGCACGACCCAACGCAATTCACGTTCCGCCCGCGTGATCGCGACATAGGCAAGGCGCTTCCACAGCGGCTGACCGGCCTCGATCCGGCCCATCCGGCTGGCGGCATAGATGTCGGGGGCAAAGACCTGCACCACATCCCATTGCGAGCCCTGCGCCTTGTGGATCGTCACCGCCGCGCCATGCAGGAAGGTCGCCCCCATCGCGGCGGCGAAGGGGATGAAGGGTTCGGTATCGCCCTCCTGTTCGATCCGCACGATCGAGGCGGCGCTGACCTGCGGCTCTTCGGCGCCGATCACATGCAGCCGGGAAAAGCCGCTTTGCCGGCCGGCGCCCAGATAGATCACCTGCGCCCCCTTGATCAGGCCTCGCGCCTCGAGATCGAGCCGCTTCTTGCGATGCTTGAGCGGCAGCTCGATCCCGTCGCAGATCAGCGGCTCTCCGGGCAAAAGCTGGTCGGGCGGGGCGTCAAAGGCGGCGCGGAAGGCGTGGATCAGGCGGATCCGCGTCGCATTGCGCCAGACCAGCACGGGCGAGCGCGCCATCAGATCGGCCTCGACCCTTTGGGCCATGACGACGCGGGGGTCGCGGCGGGCGGCCTCTTCGACCATGCGCTCGAAATCCTCGAACTCCAGCGCGGGGTCGGCCAGCGCATGGGCCAGATCGAGGATCGGGTTGTCGGCATCCTGCCGGTGGATCCGCTCGAGGCTGCGGGTGACGGCGGCCGGCAGATCGTCAAACACCATGCCGCCCGTGCTCTGGACCGGCGGCAGTTGCGCGGGATCGCCGAACAGCACGAGGGTGGGGAAGATCTCTTTCAGGTCGTCGAACTGCCGCGCGTCCAGCATCGAGCTTTCATCGACGAAACCGATGTCGAGCGGCTCTTCCCGCCGCTTCCAGCCGGTGATGAAATCCGACCCCCGCAAGCCCGCCGCCGCCAGCGCCGCCGGGACCGAGGCATGCGCCTGATACGAGGCGAAGGCCCGGTCAAGCTGCAGATCGCTCATCCCCTCGACGCTGGGACGGTCGCCCTGACCGGCCAGCCATTCGGCGACCTTTTCGTATTGGGGGTCATAGACCGGCGTATATAGGATGCGGTGGATCGTCGTGGCCGGCACGCCGCGCGCGCGCAAGACCGAGGCGGCCTTGTTGGTGGGCGCAAGGATCGCCAGCGTCCGCCGGTCGCGCCGCTTGCGCCCTTCCCAATCGCCCGAGACGACCTCGACCCCCGCCTCCTTCAGCGCGCGATAGAGGGCGGCCAGCAGCATCGTCTTGCCCGATCCGGCCTTGCCGGTGATCGCCATGACGGCCTGCGCCTCGGATTGCGGCGGTTGCAGCAGGCTGTCGTCCAGATCCACCCCGGCCTGCCGCAGCAGAACGGCGACCGCGTCCCAGGCTTCGGCCTGGTCAGAGGAAAGGGCAAGGGCGGGCGCGTTCATGACGCGACCCTAGCGCCGCCCGGCAGCGGGGGCCAGAGGCGAGGCGGCCCTCTAGCCGGTCATGTCAAGGGCGACAGGATGGCCGAAGGACCGCTCGAACCAATGCTCCGACAGGTCCGAGGTGACGCCCGCACGCGCCAGCAGCGTATCGCGCACGCTGGCATCATAGCTCCACAGCCCGACGCTGATCGCGCCGCGGCCGTGACCGCTGGTTCCCAGCACCTCGGGCAGGGCGCCGATGATGCGATAGACGCGGGTCATATGGGCGTCGAAAACCCCGACGAAATGGCTCAGGTCGAAGGCGCGCATCAACTCTCCCCCCGCGAGCATCAGGGCCGAGGCGATCCGCGATTCCGCATCCCGGGCCAGACAGAACCGGGTGCATTCCCAGATGAAGGGGCTGCGGATCGCCACGCCATTGGTCAGGTTCAGGAAGTGTTCGTTCACCATCGTCCGCCCCGTCGTCGGCAGAAAGCGCATGGAGCCGCCGTGCCGCCCGTCGGGCCGTTCCCAGATCACGTAGAGCGGGTCGAGGGCGTCGTATTCGTCAGCCTCCCACCCGTTCTCGTCGACATTGACCGGCCAGCCGAGCCTGCGCTGGAACTGATCGGCGCGGTCGCGGTGCATCGTGTCGCGCAAGAGCGGTGCGGAGTGAAGGTCGCGGGCATGAAGATAGCGCAGCATCGCCGGTCCTTTCCCTGTCTGGCGGGTATGGACCAAGGCTAGGGCGGAACTGGTTAGCGCCCCGCTAACGCAGCGTCCCGAAAGGGTTTTCGAAAGGTTAACGCGGCGGGGCGCGCGGGGTCATTCCGCCGTGGCGCTTTGCTTTCCGGGCCAATCGCCCTTGGCGCCACGGGCTGCGGCATTGGCGACGATCAGCCCGTCCGCCAGCGCGCGCGCAACGGCATGGGTGGTGTTGGCAGCACCCAGCTTGAACCGCGCGCTTTCGATATAGGCCCGCAGCGTATGCTCCGAGATCGACAGCATGTCGGCCACCTGCCCCCGCGCATAGCCCATCGCAAGGAAGGTGAGCGCGTCGATCTCGCGCGGGGACAGGCCGCGGGTCGGTTCGGGGCTGCGGGCCTTTTCGAATTCAAGCGCCTTGAGGTTGAAGTAATGCGCGATCAGGATCAGCTCGCGCCGGTGATCGCTGGTGAAACGGTCCCAGTCGGCATCGCTGCAGCTGTGCGACAGGGTGAACAGCGCGAACTGGCCGTTCGGGCCGCGGATCGGTATCGAATAGCCCTGATTGCCCACGCCATGCGAAATCGCATCCTCAAGAAAGGCGCGGGCCTGTTTGGACGACCAGTCAAGCTGCTTCCAGTTGACCGGATGAAAGCGCTGGAAACAGCCGATGACCACCGGGTCTATGCGCAGGTAATCCTGTTCGACATAGCGCTGCGCCCAGGCCGGATCATAGGTGCCAAACCCGTATTGTTCGCCGTCGGACGAGACCCAGTGATAAACGATATGGTCGATCCCGTAGAGATCACGAAGATCGACGATCAGGCCCTGGATATCGGATAATCCTTGTGCCTGTTCGATCCGCTCGAGGTACTTTTCTACATTCAACGCCATTGGCAGCCATCCCGAATCGATCAGCGCTGCTCGTCGCGTCGATCTCGGCCGTGGCCACATGACCACATTCCGCCAACTCAGCCGCAAGCAACGGCAGATCGTTGCTTTCGGCAAAGGTCTTGAGATCGGCGATCACGTCGATGATCCATCTTTGTCCCATGGGTGACTCTCATGACGAAAAGTTAATGAAGCGTTAACAACCTAGAGTAGCATGGAGAACGTTAAGGAAACACTCACTGCTTTTCCCCCACCAGAAATGGGGAGGGGCCGTCGGGCGAAGCTTTTGAAACCTCTCGGTCAGCGCCGGATCAGCTGGAAGGCGGCCGAGGCGAGCCAGCCCGAGAGCACCGCCAGCACGATGACCAGCACGCCATAGACAAGCGGCAGGTCATGGGCCAGCGCATGCAGCCAGCGCTCGATCCCGACCTTCTGCACGGCGATCGAGGTCTGGTAGATATCCACGACCCTGCCGTCGCGCGTCAGGAAGATCCGGGTCGGATAATCGCCCTCGGTCAGATTGGCGGGCAGGGCGACCTGGGCGCGAAACAGCGTCTCTCGGTCCAGATCGACGGCGCCCTCGAGCATGAGGTATTGCCCATCCTCCTTGCGGATGCGGATCAGCGCCTCGCTGAAGGCGCCGGCATCCATCACCTCGTTGCCGATCGACCGGATCGCCCGCGGGATCGAAACGGAATGGCGCAGATCCTCGGTATGGCTCAGCACATCGTTGAACGGCCCGGTCGTGGCGACGGCATAGAATGAGGGGGCGGCGTTGATCCGGGCGGCCTCGGTATTGATCCAGATGCCGAAGCGGCGTTCCTTCTTGCGCACCACCAGCGGGGTGAGCGGGCCCGAGACGGTGATGATCACCGAAAGCGGCGCCTCGGGCGGCGGGCTGTCGCGCTTGACCGCGCCGAAGATCAGGATGTCGGAACCGTCGAAGGTTGCGGTGATCGCCACTTCATCGCTGGACAGGCCCAGCACGATCTCTTCTCCGCGCAGCGGCGCGGCGCAGAGCAGGAGGAGCGGCAGAAAGAGGCGCAAGAGGCGCATCACATCGCCTCGATCGAATAAAGCTCGGTCGGCCGCAGCAGCAGGTCAAGCGCCAGCTGCCCGCAGACCGCCAGAACCAGAACCGCCAGCAGCACGCGCAACTGCTCGGCCCGCAACAGGACGCCGATCCGTGTGCCGACCTGCGCCCCGATCACGCCGCCAAGGATCAGGATCAGGGCCAGCATGATATCGACCGTATAATTGGTCGTCGCGTGCAAGAGCGTGGTGAAGGCGGTGACGAAGATGATCTGGAACAGCGAGGTGCCGATCACGACCTTGGTCGGCATGCCCAGAAGATAGATCATCGCCGGCACCATGATGAACCCGCCGCCAACCCCCATGATCGCCGCCAGCAGCCCGACGAAAAGCCCCACAAGGATCGGCGGGATCACCGAGATATAGAGGCCCGAGACGCGGAACTTGATCTTGAAGGGCAGGGCGTGGATCCAGTTGTGCCGCCGCCGTTGGGGCGGCGCCCCCCGACGCGCGCGGCGCATCGCCCGCAGGCTTTCCAGCAGCATCAGCCCGCCAACGATGCCAAGAAAGACGACGTAGCAGAGCTTGACCAGCAGATCGACCTGCCCGGCGGCCTTGAGGATGTTGAACACCGTCACGCCAAGGGCCGATCCGATCAGACCGCCCAGAAGCAGGACAAGCCCCATCCGGATATCGACATTGCGGCGCTTCAGATGCGCCAAAAGCGCCGAAAAGGACGAGGCGACGATCTGGCTGGCGCTGGTGGCGACGGCGACGGCCGGCGGAATCCCGGCCATGAACAGAAGCGGCGTGATCAGGAACCCGCCGCCCACACCGAACATCCCCGAAAGGATCCCCACAAGCCCGCCGAGCCCGAGGATCAGAAGGGCATTGATCGAAACCTCGGCGATGGGGAGGTAAAGCTGCATCAGTCGTCCCGGGGGGCCTTCCCCTTTGAAAGCACCCCCGGACCCGCTTTTCCAGCCCCGCCAGTGGGAAAGTGATCAGTCCAGATCGCGCAGTGTCCTGCGCAGCACTTTTTCCAGTTTCGCGGCGCCGATCGGGGCCATTTCCATCGTGTGGTCATGGCCGATGCTTTCATCACTCAGGCCCGCGGCCATGTTGGTGATGTTCGAGATCGCCCCGACCCGCAGCCCGAGGAACCGCCCCAGGATCACCTCCGGCGCGGTCGACATGCCGACGGCATCCGCACCCAGAATGCGGATCGCCCGGATCTCGGCCGGGGTTTCGAAAGAGGGGCCCGAGAACCAGGCATAGACGCCCGCATGAAGCTCGATCCCCTCGGCGCGGGCGGCAGCATGAAAGCGGTCGCGCAGGGCCGGGTCATAGGCATCGGTCATCGGCACGAAGCGATCGACCGACGCCTCGCCGATCAGCGGGTTCAGGCCGGAAAAGGCGATGTGATCGGTCAGCGCCATGATCGCGCCGGTCGGCATCGCGGGATCCACCGATCCGGCCGCATTGGTGACGATCAGCGTATCGGCCCCCAGCGCCTTCAGCACCTCGAGCGGTGTGCGCATCACCGAAGGGTTGCCCCCCTCGTAGTAATGCGCCCGCCCGCCGAAAACGGCGACGCGCACCCCTTCAAGCTGGCCGATGGTCAGCTTCGGGTCATGGCCGATCACGCCCGTCTCGGGAAAACCGGGCAGATCGGCATAGGGGATCGACACCCCCTCGACCCCGGCGGCCAGCCCTCCAAGCCCGGTGCCGAGGATCAGCCCGACCCGGACGGGATCATCCCCGGCGCGGGACCGGATCAGCGAGACGAGTTCAGCGTTCCTTGACATAGGCTTCTCCGCCCGCGCGCGGCGGGATTGCCTTGCCGACAAAGCCGGCAAGGATGATGACGGTCAGGATATAGGGCAGCGCATCGAGGAACTGGACCTGCACCCGGATCCCGATGACGTTTTCGATCACGTCGGGCCGCAGCGCCAGCGCCTCCAGGAACCCGAACAGAAGACAGGCATAAAGCGCCTGCCACGGCCGCCATTTGGCAAAGATCAGGGCGGCCAGCGCGATGAAGCCCCGCCCGGCGGTCATGTCCTTGGTGAAGCTGGCCTGCAGGCTGGTGGCCAGAAAGGCCCCCGCGATGCCGCAGAGCACGCCGCAGATCATCACCGCAAGAAACCGCATCCGCACGACCGAAATTCCGGCGGTATCGACAGCTGCCGGATTCTCGCCCACGGCGCGCAGGCGCAGGCCAAAGCGCGTGCGAAACAGCACCCACCATGTCAGAGGCACCATGGCAAAGGCGATATAGACAAGGATCGTGTGATCCGACAGCAGCACTGAATAGACTTGCCCCAGTATTGGGACGTCCCGCAGGCCGTCGGCGAAGGGCAGGGTGAGTTCGTAGAACCGGGCATTTCCCGTCAGCTGCGGGGTGCGCCCGCCCTCTCCGAACCAGCTTTGCGCGATCAGCACAGTCAGGCCCGCGGCCAGAAAGTTGATCGCCACGCCGGAAATCAACTGGTTGCCGCGGAAGGTGATCGAGGCGACCCCATGCACCCCCGCCAGCACCAGCGAGGCTCCGATGCCCGCGGCCAGGCCCACCCAGACCGATCCGGTCACGGCCGCGATCGCGGCCGACATCAGCGCGGCGACCAGCATCTTGCCTTCAAGGCCGATGTCGAAGATCCCCGCCCGTTCCGAGAACAGCCCCGCCAGACAGGCCAGAAGCAGCGGCGTCGCCAAGCGGATCGAACTGTCGAGGATCTGGATGAGTGTCGCGAAATCCATGATCCTACTCCGCCGGTTTCGGGGTTGTGGCGTCAATCTTGCGCCGGCGCAGCGCAAAGAACAGGCGTTCGAACGGCATCCTGACCATATTGTCCAGCGCGCCGGTAAAGAGGATCACCAGCGCCTGAATGACCAGAAGCAGCTGCACCGGGATCGAGGTCTGGAAGGCAAGGCTCGCGCCGCCCTGATAAAGGGCGCCGAACAGGATCGCGGCAAGGATCACGCCCACCGGATGCGACCGCCCCATCAGCGCCACGGCGATCCCGATGAAGCCCGCCCCCTCGACCGCGTTAAGGACCAGCCTTTCGGCCGAGCCCATCACATTGTTCAGCGCCATCATGCCCGCAAGCCCGCCCGAAATCGCCATCGTGATCATGATGATCCGGAACGACCCGATGCCCGCATAGCGCGCCGCCTGTTCGGAATGGCCGAAGGCGCGGATCTCATAGCCCAGCCGGGTGCGCCAGATCAGCAGCCAGACCCCCAGACAGGCCAGAAGCGCCACGAGGAAGCTCACATTCGCCGGCGCCCTGTGCGAGAAGGGTATCCCGATCAGCCCGAGCATCTCGTGAAAATTGGGCAGGCTGGTCGTCGCGGGGAACTTCGCCGTGGCGGGTTCCATGCTGCCCCTGGGCTTGAGCGTGTTGACCAGGAGGTAGTTGAGCAGGGCTGCGGCGATGAAGTTGAACATGATCGTGGTGATCACGATATGGCTGCCGCGCCGCGCCTGCAGATAGGCGGGCACCGCCGCCCAGGCCATGCCGAAAAGCGCCGCCCCGATGCCCGCGCCCAGCAGGGCGAGCGTCCAGTGCGGCCAGGGCAGATAGAGGCAGGCCAGCGCCACCCCAAGCCCGCCGAGTGTGGCCTGCCCCTCGCCTCCGATGTTGAACAGCCGGGCATGAAAGGCCACCGAGACCGCAAGACCGGTGAAGATGAAATTGGTCGCATAATACAGCGTATAGCCCCAGCCATAGGTCGATCCCATCGACCCCTTGATCATGATCCCGAGGGCCCGGATCGGATCCTCGCCGATGGCAAGGATGACAAGGCCCGAGATGATCGCCGCAAGGATCAGGCTGACCAGCGGGATCAGGATCACATCGGCCCAGCGTGGCATCTTGTCCATCTAGGCCGCCTTTCCGTTGATACCGGCCATCAACAGGCCCAGTTCCTGCGCATCCGTTTCCCCCGGCAGCCGCGTTCCCATGATGCGGCCGTCGAACATGACGGCGATCCGGTCCGACAGGCTCATGATCTCGTCCAGCTCGACGCTGACCAGCAGGATGGCCTTGCCCTTGTCGCGCAGCGCGATGATCTGGTTGTGGATGAATTCGATCGCGCCGATATCCACGCCCCGCGTGGGTTGACCCACCAGAAGAAGGTCGGGATCGCGCTCGATCTCGCGGGCGACGACGATCTTCTGCTGGTTGCCGCCAGAGAAATTCCGGGCGGTCAGCATCGGATTGGGCGGGCGCACGTCGAAACGCTCCATCTTGGCGGCGGTATCGGCGCGGATGGCGGCATTGTCCATCAGCAGGCGGGATTTCTGGTATTTCGGATCGTTGTGATAGCCGAAGGCGGTGTTTTCCCAGGCCATGAAATCCATGATCAGGCCTTCGTGCTGCCGGTCTTCGGGCACATGGGCGATGCCCTCGGCCCGCCGTGTCTGGCCGTCGGACTGGCGCCCGGAGAGGTCGATCTCGCGCCCGTTCAGCCGCACGGTGCCGGTCGCGGCCCGATAGCCGCCCAGCACCTCGAGAAGCTCGGACTGCCCGTTGCCGGCCACACCCGCAATCCCCAGAATCTCGCCCGCACGCACCTCGAACGAGATGCCGCGCAAGCGATCCACCCCCTTTTCGTCGGTGACCTGCAGGTTCTCGACCTCGAGCACGCTGCGCCCCGGGGTGGCGTGGGTCTTTTCCACCTGCAACAGCACCTTGCGCCCCACCATCAACTCGGCAAGCTGCTGCGGCGAGGTCTCGGAGGTGCGCAGGGTGGCCGTCATCTCGCCCCGGCGCATCACGCTGACCGTGTCGGTGATCTCCATGATCTCGCGCAGCTTGTGGGTGATGAGGATGATCGTCTTGCCCTCTTCCTTGAGCCGCCCGAGGATGCGGAAAAGCTGATCCGCCTCCGAGGGGGTCAGCACGCCGGTCGGCTCGTCCAGGATCAGGATATCGGCCTTGCGATACAGCGCCTTGAGGATCTCGACCCGCTGCTGCATGCCGACGCCGATCTCTTCGACCACGGCATCGGGATTGACGTTGAGGCCGTATTCGGCAGCAAGCTCGGACAGCTGGGTGCGCGCCTTGGCAAGGCTGGGCCGCAAGAGGGCGCCCTCCTCGACCCCCAGAATGACATTCTCCAGCACGGTGAAATTCTCGACCAGCTTGAAATGCTGGAACACCATGCCGATTCCGGCGGCGATGGCGTGCTGGCTGTCGGGGATCTGGGTCTGTTGGCCGTTGATCAGGATCTCTCCGCTGTCGGCCTTGTAAAAGCCGTAGAGGATGCTCATCAGCGTGGATTTGCCGGCGCCATTCTCGCCGATGATGCCGTGGATCGTGCCCGGCATCACCCGGATCGAGATATCCCTGTTGGCCTTAACCGGGCCAAAGGCCTTGGATATGCCGCGCAACTCGATCGCTGGTACCGTCATCCCACCCCCCGATGGCCGGGCGGGGCCGTCTTGCGCGCGCCCCGCCCTTTTCTTTCTTTCGTCTTGCCGTGACCCGTCAGAACGTATGCACGGGGCAGGATTCGTCGCTCATGTAGTCATGCACCGGCAGCGCCCCGGTCGAGATCGCCTCTGCCGCGGCATCGACGGCGGCGACCATCTCGTCGGTCAGGAATTCGGCGTTGAATTCGTCAAGCGCATAGCCCAGCCCGCCATTGGCCAGCCCCATGACCATGACGCCTGTCGCCATGTCATCGCCCTCGCTCAGCGCGTCGAAGACGGCATTGTCGATCCGCTTGAGCATCGAGGTCAGCATCGTGCCGGGATGCAGGTAGTTCTGGTTGGTATCCCCCCCGATCGACAGGATCCCGCTGTCCGCGGCGGCCTGATGCACGCCCAGCCCGCTGCCACCGGCGGCGGCATAGACCACGTCCACCCCCTGCGCGACCTGTGCCCGGGTCAGCTCGCCGGCCGTCACCGGATCGGCCCAGGCCGAGGGCGAGGTGCCGATCATGTTGGTGATCACGGTCACATCGGGATCGGCCGAGAGCGCGCCCTGCACATAGCCGCAGCCGAAACGGCGGATCAGCGGAATATCCATCCCGCCGACGAAGCCGATGGTGCCGCTTTCGCTGGTCATCGCGGCGATCATGCCGGCCAGATAGGTGCCCTCATGTTCGGTGAAGACGACCGAGCGGACGTTGGGTTCGTCCACCACCGCGTCGATGATGACGAATTTCGTATCGGGATAATCGGGCGCGGCCGCGGCCAGGTCCATCGCGAACTGGAAACCCGCCATGATGATGGGCGAATGACCGGCTTCGGCGAAATTGCGGATCGCCTGGGTGCGCTGGGCATCGGACTGCAGCTCGAATTCGGCGAAGCTGGTGCCGTTCTCCTCTGACCAGCGCAGCGCCCCGTCCCAGACATTCTCGCTGAAGGATTTGTCGAACTTGCCCGCGACGTCATAGATCACGGCAGGTTCGGCAAGGGCCAGGGATGCGGAAAGGCCGATCACGGCGGAAGAGGCTGTCAGCCGATGCAACAGGGTCATTACGGTCACTCCTTGAACGCTGCGGATGGACGGGCTGTTCGGACTGTTATGAAGGGACCGCGCCCCATCGAGGCGCGGTCCGGTATCGGTCTGGCTGCGACGCTTCAGAACGTCATGACGGGGCAGGATTCGTCGCTCATGTAGTCATGCACCGCAAGCTCGCCCGAGGCGATGGCCGCCGCCGCCGCATCCACGGCTTCCTGCATCTCGGCGGTGATCAGCTCGGCATTGTACTCGTCCAGCGCATAGCCGACGCCGCCATTGCCGACGCCCATGACGTTGAACCCGGTCTCGAGATCCTCACCCGCCATGAAACTTTCGTAGACGGCATTGTCGACGCGCTTGAGCATCGAGGTCAGCACCTGACCGGGGTGGAGGTAGTTCTGGTTGGCATCCACGCCGATCGACAGGATGCCCTGGTCGGCCGCCGTCTGCAGCACGCCCACGCCGGTGCCGCCGGCCGCGGCATAGACGACATCGGCGCCCTGGCTGATCTGGGCCAGCGTCAGCTCGGATCCCTTGACCGGGTCGTTCCAGGCGGCCGGGGTGGTGCCGGTCATGTTGGCAACGACGGTCGCGTCGGGATTGACGGCCATGACGCCCTGGGCATAGCCGCAGCCGAACTTGCGGATCAGCGGAATATCCATCCCGCCGACAAAGCCGACGGTGCCGGTTTCCGACGCCATCGCCGCCAGCATGCCGACCAGATACGACCCTTCATGTTCGTTGAACACGATCGAGCGCACATTGGGCTGATCCACGACCATGTCGATGATGGCGAAGTTGATGTCGGGATAATCCTGCGAGACGTCTTCCAGCGGCGTCGCCCATGAGAAACCGGCCATGACGATGGGGTTGTAGCCCATCTCGGCGAACTGGCGGATGGCCTGTTCGCGCTGGGCGTCGGACTGGATCTCGAATTCGGCGAAGCTGCCGCCGGTTTCCTCGGCCCAGCGGGTCGCGCCGTTGAAGGCGGATTCGTTGAAGGATTTGTCGAACTTGCCGCCAAGATCAAAGATCAGCGCCGGATCGGCGAGGGCAGCACCGGCGCTCAGGGCCAGGGCAGCGCTTGCCCCCAGAAAGTGTTTCGTCAGGGTCATGATTGTCTCCCAGGTCTTGGTTGGAGGGCGGTTTTGCGCCCCCGTCTCGAGCCGCCCCGGACGCAGCGCCGGGGTGGGTCATTGCGGAATAAGGCAGTGCCGCGTGGGAAGGGTCAACAGCTTTTTCGCGCTGGCGCGGCTTGCCGCAGGGGAAGGCGGATGCTGATTGCGACAGGGCCCGACTGCCTGTCAGAGAGGCTTTCGCAGGACGAGCGCCGCCACGGCCCTGCCCGAGTTGCGGGGATAATAGCCGGGCCTGCGCCCTGCCACGAGGTAGCCCGCAGCCGCATAAAGCGCGGCGGCGGGGGCATTGTCCTCGGCCACCTCGAGGAAGATCGCGTCCGCCCCACCCTGCCGGGCCTGATCCTCGAACCGGGCCAGAAGGCCCCTTGCGATGCCGCGGCGGCGGTGGGCGGGATCGGTGGCAAGGGTCAGCACCTCGCCCTCTCCGGCAAGGATCTGGCCCAGCAGAAAGCCCTGCCCGCTGCCCAGAAGAACGGCGCCGGGCCGCGCCAGAAGGGAAGCGAATTCCGCGCCGCTCCAGGCACGATCAACGGTATTGGCGCGCGCATGCAGCGCGGCAAGCGCCTCGGGCGTCATGGGGGGCGTCATGGGGGGCTGTCGGGAAGGATCCGCGGCGCGGCATCACGCGACGGCGCGGCATCCGCGGCGCGCAGGTAAAGGGGGGCCGGGCGGGGCTGGTCCGTTGCGCTCCGTGCCGCGCTCCGTGCGGCCGCGACCTGCGCGATGCCCAGCACAAGCGCGCCCGCATCCGGAGGCGTCGCGGCCCCGGGGCCGTCCGTGCGCGCTTCAAGGCCGGGCTGTCCGGGGCCTTGCGCATCGAAATCCTGGCAATAGACCTGACCCCGCGGCGCGGGCAGCCGGATCGTCACGGGGCGCGGATGGCCTTCGGCCAGGGCCTCGAAAGTTGTCACGCCGATTGCCGGGATGCCAAGGCCCAGCGCCATGCCGCGCGCGGTTGCAACGGAAATCCGCACGCCGGTGAAATTCCCCGGCCCCGTGCCCACGCCGATCACCGTCAGATCGCGCCACGCGACGCCCGCCTCTTCAAGCAGGGCGTCGAGCAGGGGGACAAGCCGTTCGGCCTGACCCCGTGCCATCTCTTCGACCCGCAGGATCGGGGGGCGGCCGGGGCAAAGCAGCGCGGCCGCGCAATGCGCGGCCGATGTGTCGAAGGCAAGGACAAGGCTCATCGCCCGGCGGTCCGGCTCAGGCAGCGACGGGGCGGACCTCGATGACCTCGGGGATATAGTGGCGCAACAGGTTCTCGATCCCCATCTTCAGCGTCAGGGTCGAGGAGGGGCAGCCCGCGCAGGCCCCCTGCATGTGCAGATAGACGATGCCCCGGTCAAAGCCCTGAAAGGTGATGTCGCCCCCATCCTGCGCCACAGCCGGGCGGACCCGCGTGTCCAGCAGCTCCTTGATCTGGGCCACGATGGGCGCATCCTCGCCCGAATGTTCGGCATGACCACCGGCGCCGGCCGTGCCCGCGCCTTCGATCACCGGCAGGCCGGACTGGAAATGCTCCATCACCGCCCCAAGGATCGCGGGCTTGATGTGATCCCAGGCGATGTCATCGGATTTCGTCACCGTCACGAAATCCGACCCGAAGAACACCCCGGTCACACCGCTGACGGCAAAGATCCGACGGGCCAGCGGCGAGGGCGCGGCAGCATCGGCCGAGGGGAAATCCGCCGTTCCCGTCTCGAGCACGGTCTGACCGGGCAGGAATTTGAGCGTGGCGGGGTTCGGCGTCGATTCTGTCTGGATGAACATGCGAGGACCTTTCGTCTCTGATCCCAGATATGCGATCGGGGCCGGGTCGAGTCAAGGATTGGAACGATTCTAAAGTTGCTCTTCCCGCGGTCGCCCGCTCCCCTTGATCTGTTCCCGCGCCCTATTCCCGCGCCCGCAGCACCTGCGCGGGCTTGGCCGCCAGTGGCCGCAGGGCGAAGGCCAGCCCGGCCGCGGTCGTCGTGACGACCCCGCCCAGCACCACGCCGGCCGCCGAGGGCCAGTTCACCTCGAAATCCGCCTGCATCACGAAGACCGACACCGCCCAGCCGCCCAGAACCCCGGCGGCCAGCGCCACCAGCCCCGCCGCCGCACCCAGAAGGGCCGACCGCAGCGCGAAGGAGGACAGGATCATCGCCCGCGTCGCGCCCAGGGTCTTGAGCACGGCGGATTCATAGGTCCGCGCCCTCTCGCCCGCAGCGGCCGCGCCGATCAGCACCAGAAAGCCGGTCAGAAGCGTCGCCGCCGCGCCATAGCGGGTGGCGGCCGAAACGCCGCTGATGACGGTCGCGACCTGATCCACCACATCGCGGATCCGGATCGCGGTGATATTGGGAAAGGCGCCGGCCAGTTCGCGCAGGAGGCGCGCCTCGGCCGCCTCTTCGGCATAGACGGTGGCGATATGGCTATGCGGCGCCCCGGCCAGCGCCGAAGGGTTCATCGACATGACGAAACCCATCCCGCCGGTCTGGAAATTCACCTCGCGCAGGCTGGTGACGGTTGCCTCGATATCGCGCCCGAGGATGTTGACAGTGATCCGGTGCCCGACCTCGAGCCCGATCTCCTCGGCTTCCGAGGCCGAGAAACTGACCAGCGGGGGGCCGTCGTAATCGGCGGGCCACCATTCGCCGGCGGTGATCCGGGTGCCCTCGGGCGGCTCGTGCGAATAGGTGATGCCGCGGTCGCCCCGCACGACCCAATGCCCCTTGGCGAATTCCTCGGCCGACTGATCGTTGATCCGGGTGATGATGCCGCGCAGCATCGGCGCGGTCTGGACGTCACTCACCTGCGGATCGTCGGCCAGACCCTCGGTAAAGGCCGAGAGTTGATCCGGCTGGATATCGACGAAGAAGTAACTGGGCGCGATCTCCGGCAGATCGCCCGAGATCACGCGGCGCAGGTTGCCGTCGATCTGCCCGATGGACGATAGCACCGCCAGCCCCAGCCCGAGCGAGAGGACCACCGACGTCGTCTCGCCCCCCCGCGCGCCGATGGAGCCCAGCGCAAGCCGCAGGGCGGGCCGCCCCCTTGCGCCCCGCCGCGCGCGCCCGGCGATCCAGCGCGCCAGGGCCGCCGACAGGGCCAGCAGGGCCAGCGCCCCGGCGATCCCGCCTGCCGTTCCCAGCGTCAGCGCGACCGCGCCGGAAAACAGAACGGCCGCCCCGATCAGAAGCGCCACCAGCGCCAGCGTCACCCCGACCCAGGGCCAGCGCGGCAAGAGCCGCCCCCCCGCAAAGGCATCGCGAAACAAAGAGGCGGCGCGGATATCCTCGGTCCGCGCCAGCGGCCAGAGGGTAAAGATCAGCGCGGCAAGAATGCCGTAAAGCGCCGCCTCGATCAGCGGCATGGGATAGATCCCGAAAGCCGCAGGCAGCGGCAGGCGCGCCTCGATCAGGGGCGCAAAGGCAAGGGGCAGCGCCGTCCCGATCACCAGACCAAGGCAGATGCCAAGGATGGTGAGCGCGCCGATCTGCAGGAAATAGGTCAGAAAGATCGTCCGCCGCGTCGCACCCAGCGTGCGCAGAGTGGCGATCACCCCCGATTTGCCGGCCAGATAGGCCCGCACCGCCGCCGAGACGCCGATCCCGCCCACCGCAAGGCCGGACAGGCCGATCAGCACGAGGAACGAGCCCAGATTGCCGATGATCCTCTCGGTCCCGCCGGCCCCGTTGCGCCGGTCGCGCCAGCGCAACCCGGTATCGCGCCAAAGCGCGCGGGCCTCTTCCTGCAGCGCCTCGAGATTGGCATCGGCCGGCAGAAGCATCCGGTAGAGCGTGGAAAACAGCGTGCCCTCGGCGATCAGCCCCGAAGCGGCCAGATCCTCGGTCAGGACGATGGTGCGGGGGCCGAAACCAAAGCCGCCCGCGGCATTGTCGGGATAGCGCAGCAGGATGGCCGACAGCACGAAATCCTGTTCGCCCATCCGGAAGCTGTCGCCCGGCACAAGGCCCAGACGGTCGGCCAGAAGGCTCTCGATTACCGCGCCGGGCAGGTCATCGTTCCCCGCAAGCGCCTGAGAGATCGGAATCGGCGGATCCAGCAGCACCTCGCCGATCAGCGGATAGGCCTGATCGACGGCGCGCACCTGTGTCAGGCCGCGCTCGGCCGCCTCGCCTTCGCCCACCACGACCATGGAGCGGAAATCCACAACCTCCGAGACCGTCTCGGCGATGCCTTCCATCCAGGAAAGCTCGTCCTCGCGGGCGAAACGATAGGTGAATTCGGCCTGGGCATCGCCGCCCAGAAGGGTCGCCCCCTCGCGTTCAAGCCCGGCCTGGATCGAGGCCCTGACCAGCCCGACCGCCGCGATGGCGGCCACGCCAAGCGCCAGACAGGCAAGGAAGATGCGAAACCCGCGAAGGCCGCCGCGCAATTCGCGCGCGGCAAAGCGGCCGGCGATGGCGAGGCTCATTCCGCGGCCCTTGCGCTGGGGGGCTGCGCGGATTCGTCGATGCGGCCGTCGCGCAGGCGGATCACGCGGTTGCAGCGCGCGGCGAGTTCGGGCGCATGCGTCACCATCACAAGCGTCGCGCCATGACGGTCGCGCAGGTCGAAGAGGATCTGCATGATCGCCTGACCGTTGGCCTCGTCCAGATTTCCGGTCGGTTCATCCGCCAGCAAAAGCCGCGGCCGCGGCGCCGCCGCGCGGGCAAGCGCAACCCTTTGCTGTTCGCCGCCCGACATCTGGCTTGGATAATGCTCGGCCCGGCTGCCAAGGCCGACGGCCTCAAGCTCGGCCTGGGCGCGGGCAAAGGCATCGCGCACCCCGGCCAGTTCCAGCGGGGTCGCGACGTTTTCAAGAGCGGTCATCGTCGGAATGAGGTGGAAGGACTGAAAGACCACCCCCATATTATCCCGACGAAACCGGGCCAGCTGATCCTCGTCCATCGACGTCAGATCCCGGCCCAATGCCATGACCCGCCCCGATGACGCCTGTTCCAGCCCGCCCATCAGCATGAGGAGTGACGATTTGCCAGACCCGCTCGGCCCCACAAGCGCAAGGGTTTCGCCCTCGGCCACCTCGAGTGTCACCTTGTCGAGAATGTCGATCATGCCCGCATTGCCCATCAGGGACAGGCTGGCATTCTGGAGCGATAGGACCGGTTCGGTCATTGAAGGGACTTTCGGCTGGGGCACTCGGTTGGCATATGGCGCTTGCAAAGGGATACGCAACCTCGCGGCCATCGGTTTGCTTTTTGCGGCCCCCGCCTGGGCCGAGCCGCTGACCGTGGCGGCCCTTGGCGACAGCCTGACCCAGGGCTATGGCCTGCTGCCGCAGGAGGGGTTCGTCGCGCAGATGCAGGATTGGCTGACCGGGGAAGGGGTCGATCTGGTGCTGATCAACGCGGGTGTCTCGGGCGATACCACGGCGGGCGGGCTGGCGCGGGTGGACTGGACCCTGACGCCGGATGTGGATGCGATGATCGTCACCCTTGGCGGCAACGATTTCCTGCGCGGGATCGACCCGGCCAATGCCCGCGCCAACCTGCAGGGCATCCTCGAAGCCGCCGCCTCCCGCGAAGTGCCGGTTTTCCTTGTCGGGATGGAGGCTTCGATGAACTACGGGGCCGAGTACAAGGCGGCCTTCGATGCGATCTATCCTGACCTGGCCGAGGCATTCGGCGCGACACTCTATCCCGATTTCTTCGCAGGCCTGACCGAGGGGCGGGATGTCGACACCGCCCGCGCGACGCTGATGCAAGGCGACGGCATCCACCCCAATGCCGCGGGCGTCGCCCTGATCGTCGCGGCGATGGGGCCGGATCTGCGCGACTGGCTCCTGTCGCTGGACTAGGCTCAGCGCCCGCCGCGGCGCTCGCGCTCGATCAGCTCTTCGAGCGTGTAGGAACGGCGGAGATCGCCGTCATCCGCGGGGTCGTAATAGGGATCCTGCGGCAGGCAGCCGCGTCCGCAGAGCTGGGTCACGACCATCGCGCGGCTGTCGACATACCAGAGCCGTCCGCCCGGGGTCGAGATATAGCCGTTGGTTCCGGTTGCCGCGTCGATCAGCATGTCCTGAACCGTCGGATATTCCGACTGGTAGAAGGGGCTGTAGGTGCCATGGGTGTGAAACGAGGCCACCAGCGACACGCCGTGGGGAACGCGCGGCAGGGGGCAGGTCGCCTCGGAACCGGCATTGATCGGCGAGGGAAAGAGACCCCCCGCGCCATCCGTCAGGATGAAGCCGCAGAACTCGCGGTTCTGGGCGAAGGATCGCAGCTGAAGATCGCTCAGGATCGCGGTGGCAAGGGCGCGTTCGGCGGGATCGGGCGGGCGCGGGGCCGGGCGGGTGGTGCCGGCGAGGGCCGCCTCGGCCCCGCCGATAAGGCCGGTCGAGGTGGGAACGGGCGTGCAGGCCGCCCCGATGAGGGAAAGAACGAGCGCTGCAGAAATGCGAAGGGCGGACATGGATCCCACCATACCCGCCCCAGCGTGTTCTACCAGTCTGCGTTCGTCAGGCGAGCTGAAGATTGATCGCCGATTCGCGGCCGTCACGGCCGGCTTCGATATCGAAGGTCACTTTCTGGTTGTCCTTGAGCCCGGTCAGGCCCGACCGTTCGACCGCCGAGATGTGAACGAACACATCCTTGCTGCCGCCATCGGGGGCGATGAAGCCGTAACCCTTGGTGGTGTTGAACCATTTCACGGTGCCAGTGGCCATCGTGCATCTCCGTCTGTTTCCGCTCGCACCATGCAGCGGGTCGGCTCGGTCACTGAAGATCGATGGACTGAGGCCGTGAGGAGACAGTGGTCGATGGATGTAACTTCGCGCGGAGACGATAGACGCTCACGACGCAAAAATCAAGTCGCAGTTATGTCCGGAGCGGCCGGTCAGGCCGCTCCGTCGCGAACCGGCCTCAGGCCAGTTGCAGATTGATCGCCGACTCGCGGCCGTCACGGCCGGATTCGATGTCAAAGCTGACTTTCTGGTCGTCGCGCAGGCCGGTCAGGCCCGAACGCTCGACGGCCGAGATATGGACGAAGACGTCCTTGCTGCCGCCATCGGGGGCAATGAAGCCGAAGCCTTTGGTGGAGTTGAACCATTTCACGGTGCCAGTGGCCATCTCGTGTTTCCTTCTGTTCGCTGCCCACGGAATTGCGGCAGCCCGGCTCTGTCAGTGTCAATTCGATGAACTGCGGCCGGTTAGGGAGAACAGTAGGTCGAGAGAGAATAACGTTCGCGAGAGTCACATGGGCACTTGGTGCGGAAATTGCAAGGGCAAACGGTGCGAGGCGGCCGCAATCGACCGCTTGTTACGAGGCCGTCAGGCGGTTTCCGCAGCCGGATGCGGCTTGGAGGCGGCGTGATCGGACGGTGCGGCCCCGCCGCTCCGCAGATCGGAACTGGCCAGCACGCTGACGATCACGGAGGCCGGCCCCGACAAGGCCCAGATCGCCAAAGCCATGAGGATGGACGCATCGTAGAACGCATAAGCCGCGACGGCGCCTGCAAAGCCCAGAAGAGTTCCCAACAGCACGAAGATCATCTTCTTTCCTCTCTGTCATCAGGCGCGTTACGCCATCTCTGCGAAGAATGTTTACCAAGGATTCGGGCGCGAATGTGGCATGACGGTGGTAGGGTCGTGACTCGAAGGCCGCCCGGGCGATGCCCCGGCCCTGCAGCCTCGGGACCGGTCCTTTCCTTTTCCGACCCCTCGCCAGACTAAAGGCTTCAGGTTGCGAAAGAGTTAACGGCGGGCGACCAGTTCGACCGAACCGTGTCTGGCCAGAGCGGCCCTGCCATTGTTGACATCGGCCGGTCTCCCCGAGGCAGGACGCGGCACGCCGGGTCGGGCGACTGACCGACACCCTTGCCGCGCTCAAGGCGCGCGACAGGCCGATCCCGGATGTGATGGACGCCATCGAGGCGATCGTGCAGAACAGGCGCGCAGCGCCGCCGCGGTTCCGACCCGACGGACCCGACAGAAAGGAACAAGACATGCTGACCGGACACCATCTGATCGCAGGCAACTGGGTCGCGGGGGACGCGACCTTCCACTCTGCCCCCGCCCATGGCGAGGCGCGGGCCTTCTCCGTCGGCACTCCGGCGCATGTGGATGCCGCCGTGACCGCGGCGGAAGAGGCGTTCTGGTCCTTCTCGGCGCTGTCGCGCGATGACCGCGCCGCCTTCCTTGACCGCATCGCCGACGAGATCGAGGCCCGCGGCGCCGAGATCACCGAGATCGGAACGGCGGAATCCGGCCTGCCGACCGCCCGTCTGGAGGGCGAGCGCGGCCGGACCACCGGGCAGCTGCGCCTGTTTGCGGACCATATCCGCAAGGGTGATTACCTCGACCGGCGCCATGATGTGGCGCTGCCCGACCGCAAGCCGCTGCCCCGGCCCGATATCAGGATGATCCAGCGCCCGACCGGCCCGGTCGCCGTCTTCGGCGCGTCGAACTTTCCGCTGGCCTTCTCGACCGCGGGGGGCGACACCGCCTCGGCCCTTGCCGCCGGATGCCCGGTGGTGGTCAAGGGCCATTCCGCCCATCCCGGCACGGCCGAGATCGTGGCCCAAGCCATCGCCGCCGCGATCGCGGCGCGGGGGCTGCATCCGGGGGTCTTTTCGCTGATCCAGGGCGGGCGGCGCGATGTGGGCGAGGCGCTGGTCAAGCATCCGCTGATCCGAGCGGTGGGCTTTACCGGCTCGCTGGCCGGGGGCCGGGCGCTGTTCGACCTTTGCACCGCGCGCCCCGACCCGATCCCCTTCTTCGGAGAGCTGGGTTCCGTCAACCCGATGTTCATCCTGCCCGCCGCCCTTGCCGCGCGGGGCGGGGCCATCGCCGAAGGCTGGGCCGGGTCGCTGACCATGGGGGCGGGGCAGTTCTGCACCAACCCGGGCATTTCCGTCGTGATCGACGGGCCGGATGCCGACAGCTTCGCCGCCGCCGCCAAGGCCGCGCTCGAGCCGATGGGCGCCCAGACCATGCTGACGGACGGCATCGCCCAGGCCTATCGCGACGGCCGCGACCGGGTGGCCGCGGCGACCGGCGTGCAGGAGCTGCTGACCTCGGTCTGCGACATGCGCAACGCGACCCCCTATCTGTTCGAGGTCTCGGGCGATGACTGGCTGGCGAACCATGTGCTGGCCGAAGAGGTGTTCGGCCCTCTCGGCCTGATCGTGCGGGTCCGCGATGCCGAGCAGATGCAGGCCCTTGCCCGCAGTCTGCAGGGGCAGCTTACCGCCACGCTGCACCTTGACGCGGCCGATCACGCGCTGGGCCAGAGCCTGATGCCGGTGCTGGAGCGCAAGGCGGGCCGGATCCTTGCCAACGGCTATCCCACCGGGGTCGAGGTCTGTGACGCGATGGTCCATGGCGGGCCCTATCCCGCCTCGACCAATTTCGGCGCCACCTCCGTCGGCACGATGGCGATCCGCCGCTGGCTGCGGCCCGTCGCCTACCAGAACCTGCCCGAGGCGCTTCTGCCCGACGATCTCAGCTGACGAGAAGCTCCTGAAACCCGGCGATGGGTTTCAGGAGCCGTTTCCTCTCTGTCTCAGGCGATTGCGCTTTGCGGTCTTCCGGTTTGAAACGATAGCGGAAGCGCCAACGACCTTGGACGCAACAGCGCCAGACTGTCCGAAACGGGCGCGTCCTCGGAGCTTACACCGCGAAGCGCTCGCCATACTCGGTCACGAGTTGCGCAAGCATGCGCTTTTCCAGCACCATCCGCTTGTCGTCCTGCATCCGGGCTGACTGGCGCATGCCAAAGGCGCTACGTTTTGCGGCTGCGAAAAGCAGCGACAGCCAGACATCGCGCGGTGGAAGGCCGGAGAGGTCGCAATAGGCCGCGATCACCGGATCCAGATCGAACCCGCTTCGCAGCCTGACCCGATAGAGACTCGAGAAGTCCGCCCCGGCAAAATCATGGCCCAGAAGGCCGAAATCGACCAGTCTGACCCTGCCCGAGCGCGGGTTCAGGGCCATGTTGGCAAAGCCCAGGTCGAGGTGGCAGATGTAGACGGGCACCTTGGGCAGGGCCTGTCGCGCATGCGCGATCACCGCATCAAGGCCGTCGATCATGTCGGTGCTGTGGGCGGCGACCGCGAACCAGTCGCGCATCCGTTGCACCCGGCCCTCGAACAGGGAGGCCGGGTCGGGAACCGCCAGTTTGGGCAGAGTGATGCCGTTGATCCGCCAGAGCGCCGCCGCAATGGCCGCCGCCGCCGCCGGTTCCCGCAACCCCGGATCGTCGACATTGTCGAGATATTCCATGAAGACCGAAAAGACCTCGCCTTGCCGGGCAAGGCGATAGATCCGGGGCAGTCCCGCCGTATCGCGGGTCAGCCGCTGGCGCTCCAGCAACATCCTGGCGGTTCGGCGATCCTTCCTGAGCGCGGATTTCTTTTCCACGATGCGGCTGAATCGCGGGGCGGCATCGCTCGGATACTGCGCTTTGTGCAGGAGGATCCCCAGATTGGAGGTGCCGCCCTTCATCTCCTCGCTCTCGATCCGAAGGGGGGCGGTGCCGTTCAGGCGGTGGAAGATCTCTGCCGCGATCATCAAGACATTTCCACCCTGTCGTATTCCGCGCCTCGGGTCATCCGTCCTGCCGCGCGGCGGTCACTTCCACCTCGACCAGAAACTCCGGCCGGGTAAAGCCGCTGACGATGACAAGCGTAGAGGCGGGCAGGCGGTCGACCCCGGCCAGCCAGGCATCGCGCGCCGCCATATAGCCCGCCATATGTGCCCGATCCGTCACGAAAGCATTGATCCGAATGACATCCGCCGCGCCCATTCCCGCCTCTGCCAGGATGGCGGCGCATTGGGCAAAGCACTGGCGCGCCTGCGCCTCGGCCCCCTCGGGCACCGATCCGTCCGGCGAAAGCGGCAACTGCCCCGAGGTCACGACAAGCCGGGCCCCCGCCGGAACCTCGACCCCATGCGCATAGCGCGCGAAAGGTGGGCTGATCGTGGCGGGGGACAGAGATTTCATGCCGTTGACCCTTGGTTGCGACCTTGCCTCGACAGTCTTGCGACGGTGCACACCCTGCGCTGGCCGGGCTGGCCGTTCAAGGCCTCTCCGGCCCCCGACCGGACAGTTTGTGCCTTCTGGATAGGCAAAGGGCTAGGCAAATGCCTGTTCCTGGTGCAATTCTGGGTGGCAATAAGGCCGCTGTCCCGACTCGGGCCCTGAATCATAGTGATGAGCAACTGGGGTAGTATGGATGGCTCAAAGAAGCGCTGTTTCAGGGAGTGTATCATGAACGGAACCAAAGTGGCCCTTCGGGGCGGAGTGGCCTTGGGCCTTGTTTTCGCAGGCGCCGGGGCGATGGCCGAGAATATCCCCGTGTCCTTCGGCACCAACTGGGTCGCCCAGGCCGAGCACGGCGGCTATTATCAGGCGCTGGCCGATGGCACCTATGCCGATTGCGGGATCGACGTGACGATCCTGCCGGGCGGGCCTCAGGTGAACAACCGCGCCCTGATGATCGCGGGGCAGATCGATTTCCACATGAGCGGTTCGTCCCTTGACGGTCTGTCGGCGGTGGCGGAAGGGCTGCCCATCGTGGCGGTCGCGGCCTCGTTCCAGAAGGAACCGCAGATCATCATGACCCATCCAGGGGCGGCCTCGTCCTTCGAGGATCTGAAGAACCTCGACAAGATCCTGATCTCGGACGGTGGCGTGCTGACCTTCTGGGCCTGGATGGTCAACGCCTACGGCTTCGACCCCGCCCAGCGCGAGGTCTATACGTTCAACATGGCCCCGCTGGTCGCCAATGACACCTGGGGCATGCAGGGCTATCTGTCCTCCGAGCCGTTCTTCTTCGAGATGGAGACGGGCATCACCCCCGATGTCTATCTGATCGCCGATGCCGGCTATACCTCCTATTCGACGATCATCGAGACGATGGCCGCGACCATCGCCGACAAACCCGAGGCGGTGCAGTGCTTTGTCGATGGGTCGGCCATCGGCTGGTACAACTTCCTTTACGGCGACAATTCCGCCGCCGTCGAGCTGATCCAGGCCGACAACCCGGAGATGAGCGACGAGGCCATCGCCTATGCCATCGAATCCATGATCGCCAACGGCATCGTCGATTCGGGCGACACGCTGGAACTGGGCATCGGCGCGATGACCGACGCGGTGATGGAAGATTTCTACAACAAGATGGTCGAGGCCGGCGTCGTCGAGGCCGGCCTTGACTGGCAAGCGGCCTATACGCTCGACTTCGTGAACAAGGGCGTCGGCCTCGACCTTCGTCCGGCCGACTAGGATCAGGCGCGGCGGCGGAACGGTCCGCCGCCGCGCAAGCTTTGCCTGTCCATGTCAGAGATCCAGCACCGCACGACCCTGCCCATCGACCAGCGCCCCACGATCCTCGAGATGCAGGGGATCGACAAGGTGTTCAACGGCAATGTCACCGCGCTCAAGGGCATGTCGCTCCGCGTGAACGAGGGGGATTTCATCTCGCTCCTCGGGCCGTCGGGCTGTGGCAAATCCACCGCGCTACGGCTGATCTCGGGGCTGATGAGCCCGACCTCGGGGCGCATCCTGTGGGAGGGCGGCAAGGGCAAGGGCGATATCGGCGTGGTGTTTCAGGAACCCACGCTGATGCCCTGGGCCACGGTGGCCAAGAACGTCTACCTGCCGTTCCGGCTACGCGGCCAAAGCTACGCGAGTGTGAAGGACGAGATCCACGAGGCGCTTGACCTTGTGGGCCTGTCGAAATTCCCCGACGCCTATCCGCGCGAGCTTTCGGGCGGCATGAAGATGCGGGTGTCCATCGCCCGCGCGCTGGTGACGAACCCGCGGCTGATCCTGATGGACGAACCCTTCGCCGCGCTGGACGAGATCACGCGGCAGAAGCTGAACAACGATCTTCTGCGGCTCAAGGCCGATATCGGCTGCACCGTGATCTTCGTGACCCATTCGGTCTTTGAATCCGTCTTCCTGTCGGACCGGATCGTGGTGATGGCCGCCCGCCCCGGCCGCGTGGTCGAGGAATTGCAGGTCGACGCGCCCTATCCGCGCGACCTGTCGTTCCGCACCTCGGCGGATTACGCCGCCTACAGCCAGAAGGTCTCGGCCGCGCTGATGACCGCGATGGGAGAGGCCGCATGAGCGCAGAACCCGATACCGGCAATTCCGGTCAGACCGGCGCCATGATCTGGGACGCCGAAGAGGCCCGCCGCGCCCGCGCCAAGCAGATCGAGGCCGTGGCCCGCTGGCTGATCCCGGTGCTGGTGGTGTTCCTGACGCTCTTTGTCTGGAACCGCTTTGTCGTGGTGAACGAGATCCCGCACTACATTCTGCCCAGCCCCGGCCGCGTCTGGGAGCAGCTGATCGCGGACCGCGAGCTTCTGGGCGCCTCGCTGATGATCACCCTGCGGATCACGCTGATGGCGCTGGCGGTCGCCGTGGTGGGGGGCGTGGTGCTGGCGATCCTGTTCAACCAGAGCCGCTTTGCCGAACTGGTGTTCTATCCTTACGCCGTGATCCTGCAGGTCACGCCCATCGTCTCGATCGCGCCCCTGATCTTCATCTATGTGCAGGATCCGACGGCGCGGGTGCTGATCTGCGCCTGGATCGTGGCCTTCTTCCCGATCCTGTCGAACACGACGCTGGGGCTGAAATCGGTCGACCACAACCTGCGCGACCTCTTCACCATCTATGGCGCGAACCGCTGGCAACGGCTGATCCACCTGCAACTGCCCTCGGCCCTGCCCTATTTCCTTGGGGGCTTGCGCATCGCGGGCGGCCTGGCGCTGATCGGGGCCATCGTGGCGGAATATGTCGTGGGCAGCGGCGGGGCCGGGTCGGGGCTGGCGTTTCGGATCCTCGAGGCGAGCTACCGGCTGAACATTCCCCGCATGTTCGCGGCCCTTGCCCTGATCGCCGTGGTGGGGGTGACGATCTTTGCCCTGACGGGGCTTCTGTCGCATCTTCTCTTGCGCAAATGGCATGAAAGCGCGATCCGGCGAGAGACATGATGGATTTCCGTAAACTGCCCGAAGGGCATGTGCTGACGCTGGCCGATGTCACGATCCCCGCCTGTCTGAGCGGGGGGGCGGGCGATCTGATCCGCACCGACCTAACGATCGCTGACGGGCGCATCGCGGCGCCGGGCGAGGCTGCGGTGCGGGTCGAAATGGGTGGCGCGATGGTGCTGCCCGGCTTTGTCGACATGCACACCCATCTCGACAAGGGCCATATCTGGGGCCGTTCGCCCAATCCCGACGGCACCTTCATGGGCGCATTGGACACCGTGCGCGCCGATAGCGAAACCCGCTGGAGCGCCGAGGATGTGCGCGCCCGAATGGATTTCGCCCTGCGCTGCGCCTATGCCCACGGCACCCGCGCGATCCGCACCCATATCGACAGCAAGCCGCCGCAGGATGGCATCAGTTGGCCGGTCTTCGCCGAGATGCGCGAAAAGTGGGAAGGGCTGATCGCGTTGCAGGGCGTCTGCCTTGTCGCGGCCGAGGACTTCTCGGCCGACGGCGCCTTCCGCCAGACCGCCGACATGGTGGCCGATCTGGGCGGCGTGCTGGGTCTGTTCGTCTATCCCATGCCCGACCTGATGGAGCGGCTGGTCGCCTGCCTCGCCATGGCCGCCGCGCGCGGTCTGGCGGTCGATTTCCATGTCGACGAGACGCTCGACCCCGAGGTCAACACCCTGCGCCTGATCGCGCAGGCGGTGATCGAGACGGGCTTCGACGCGCCGGTCGTGGTGGGGCATTGCTGTTCGGTCTCCGCCATGGCCGAGGATACGGCGATGGAGACGCTCGATCTGGTGGCGCGCGCAGGCCTGCATGTGGTCAGCCTGCCGATGTGCAACCTTTTCCTGCAGGACCGCCACCCCGGCCGCACGCCCCGGATGCGCGGCATCACCTTGGTGCACGAGATGAAGGCGCGCGGCATCAACGTCAGCTTCGCCTCCGACAATACGCGCGACCCGTTTTATGCCTATGGCGATCTCGACATGGTCGAGGTTCTGCGCGAGGCGACGCGGATCGGCCATCTGGACCATACCGGGCCGGACTGGGTGCACTCCGTGCTGGCCAACCCCGCGCGGGCCTGCGGGTTCGACGCGCCGTCGCTTGCGCCGGGTGCGCCGGCCGATCTGGTGATCACGAGGGCCCGCGACTGGAACGAATTCTTCTCGCGCCCGCAGGCCGACCGGATTGTCCTGCGCGGCGGTCGCCAGATCGACCGGACCCTGCCCGACTATGCCGAACTTGACCATCTGATGAGGCAAGCATGACCCTTCCCACCCCCGACATCGCCGGCGCCAAGGCCGCGCTGGCCCATCTGGACCTTGACGAGAACCCCGTCTCGGTGAAGGCGAAAAGCCGGGATTTCTTCTGGTATTCTCCGGTTCTCAAGGCGCGGCTCGACCATGTGACGGCGGATTTCGTCGTGGCGCCCAAGACCGAGGCCGAGGTGATCGAGGTGCTGCGGGTCTGCTATGCCCATAACGTTCCGGTCACGACGCGGGGGACGGGCACGGGCAATTACGGGCAGGCGATGCCGCTGGCGGGCGGCTGCATCCTGCACATGCACAACATGAACAAGGTCAAGGAAATCCACCCCGGACGGGTCATCGTGGAGCCGGGCTGCCTGCTCAAGGATCTGGACGCGGCCTGCAAGGCGCATTCGGGGCAGGAAGTGCGGATGTTCTCGTCCACCTGGACGACGGCGACGATCGGGGGATTTGTCGCGGGCGGCTCGGGCGGGGTCGGGTCGGTGCGCTGGGGCAACCTGCGCGATCTGGGCAATATCCTGCGGCTGCGCGTGGTGACGATGGAAGAGGAACCGCGCGTCCTTGAGTTCACCGGCGAGGCGCTGCACCGGGTGAGCCATGCCTATGGCACCAACGGCATCATCACCGAGCTCGAGATGCCGCTGGCCCCCGCCTATGACTGGGTGGGCATGTTCCTGACCTTCGACGATTTCCCGGCGGCGCTGGACTTTGGCTATGGGCTGGCGGCCGAGGACGGGCTCCTGGTCAAGCTGGTCACGGTCTTCCAGGCGCCCATCGCGCAGGACTATTTCCAGCGCGTCGCCCCGCATGTGAAGCCGGGGCAGGCGGTGGTGGCGCTGATGGTGGCGCCCCATGCGCTTGACGGGTTCACCACTTTCACCGCGCGCCATCCGGGGGCCGAGGTGATCTATCGCTCGGACCAGACGACATGGCCGCGCGATCCGGGGCATGTGTTCGAATATGCCTGGAACCACACGACGCTGCGGGCGCTGAAGGTGGACCCGTCGATCACCTATCTGCAAGTGGGCTATGGCACTGCCGACCCGATCCCGCTGGTCGAGAAGATGCGGGCGCAGTTCTCGCCGGAAGTGCTGCAGCATATCGAGGTGACGCGGATGGGCGGGCGGGTGGCCATGGCCGGGCTGTCGCTGGTGAAGTTCACGAGCGAGGAACGGCTGGAAGAGATCGTGAAGCTGCACGAGGCGGCCGGCGCGATGGTGTTCAATCCGCATCGTTACACGCTGGAGGAAGGCGGCCGGCAATCGGTGGACGATGTGCAGCTGGCCTTCAAGCGCGAGGCCGATCCGAAGGGGCTGCTCAACCCCGGCAAGATGATCACCTGGGACGAGCCGGATTTCGGCTATGACGGCATCTATGCCTACAAGGGGATGAGGGCCGCGGAATGAGGGCGGCGATTTCTGACCAGAAATCGCGCCGAAAAATGCGCATTTTTCGGCTGCAGATGACTGGGATCAGCGCCTGATGCCCCGCGTCCTCGTCCTCTTCGCCCATCCCTGCGAGGAAAGCTTCTCGGCAGCTCTTCACAGAACGGTGGTCGAAACGCTGACCGCCAAGGGCTGGGAGGTGGACGACTGCGACCTGAACGCCGAAGGTTTTTCCCCCGTCCTGACGGCCGAGGAACGCCGGGCCTACCACGACGTCGAGACCAACACCGCGCCGGTCGCCGCCTATGTCGACCGGGTCCGCGCCGCCGAGGCGCTGGTCCTGGTCTTTCCGGTCTGGAACTTCGGCTTTCCGGCGATCCTCAAGGGCTTTTTCGACCGCGTCTTCCTGCCCGGCGTGTCGTTCCGGCTCGAGGACGGGCTGGTCAAGCCGAACCTCACCCATATCAAGCGCCTTGCCGCCGTCACCACCTATGGCGGCACGCGGCTCCGGGCGCTCCTGGCCGGCGATCCGCCGCGCCATGTGGTGAAGCGGGCGATCTGGCATGTCTGCAGGCCCTACAAGATGCGCTACCTCGCGCTTTATGACATGAACAGGGCGACGGATGCGCAACGCGCGGCGCATCTGGCGCGGGTGAAACGGGAGATGGAGCTTTTCTGATGCGGGCCCTTGTCGTCTATTGTCACCCCAAGGAAGGCAGTTTCAACGCGGCCGTTCGCGATCTGGTCTTGGGCAAGCTGGCGGCTGCTGGGGCGGCAGTGCGGGTGCACGACCTTTATGATCAGGAGTTCGCGCCGGTGCTGAGCCCCGAGGAGTGGACAGGCTATCTGGACTGCCCCGCCAACCAGGCGCCGGTCGCGCGTCAGGTGACGGATCTGCGCTGGTGCGACACGCTGATCTTCGTCTACCCGACCTGGTGGTATGGCCTGCCGGCGATGCTCAAGGGCTGGCTTGACCGGGTGATGCTGCCCGATGTGGCCTTCTTCATGCCCGATGCCGAAAACGGCACGATCCGCCCCGGCCTGCATCACATCAAGAGGATGGGCATCTTCACCACCTGTGGCGCAAGCTGGTTTCTGACCCAGATCGTCGGGGCTCCGGGCAAGCGCACGTTGACCCGTGGGGTCGGCTTCCTTCTGCCGCGCGGCCGCAGGATGGTCTTTGCGGCGCATTACCTGATGGATTCCTCGACACCGGAGAGCCGCCGCCGTCATCTCGAGAAGGTGGCGCGCAAGATGGACAAGCTGATCGGCCGCAGGGTCGACGTCGCCTTGCCGCAACAGACGAGCGCCGCAGAATGACCCGCAGACTGGACTGGGCCGATTACCGTGCCCCCGAATTCGATACGATCGACCCGATGCGCACCATCGCCATCCTGCCCACGGCGGCGATCGAACAGCATGGGCCGCATCTGCCCGTCGGCACGGATACGCTGATCGCCGAAGGGATGCTGGCGCGGCTGCGGGCGGAGTGCCCCGACGACCTTGATATCCGGATCCTGCCGGTACAGGCGGTCGGCAAGTCGAACGAGCATCTCTGGGCCAAGGGCACCCTGACGCTGAGCGCCCCCACCGCCCTTGCCGTCTGGACCGAGATCGGCCTTTCCGTCGCCCGTGCCGGGATCCGCAAGATCGTCATCGTCAACAGTCATGGCGGCAACCTCGACCTGATCTCGATCCTGTCGCGCGAGCTTCGGGTGCGGGCGGGGATGCTTGCGGTCAAATGCGGCTGGGGCAACTGGGGGCTGCCCGAGGGCCTCTATTCCGAGCAGGAGACGCGCTTCGGCATCCACGGCGGGGATTCCGAAACCTCGCTGATCCTCGCCTTTCGGCCCGATACGGTGGACATGAGCGCGGCGCGGGATTTCCGCTCGACCGCCGAGACGGCGGCAATCCCGCCGATCGGGCCCACCAGCTATGGCTGGATCGCATCCGACCTCAACCCGGCGGGCACCGTCGGCGAGGCGCATCTGGCGACGGCCGAGAAGGGCCATGCGACGGCGGCGCATTGCGTGGCGGGGTTCATCGGCCTTCTGCGGCAGGTGGCCGATCATCCGATGGAGGGGTTCGCCCCGGTCGTGCCGCAATTCTAGGACAGGGACGGCGCGTCGGGATCGGGCAGGGCCGACGGTTCAGGGAGGCGTGTCATGATGGGAGCGGTACCTCGGATCCTTTGTGCGGCGCTTGTTTGCGCGGTGTTCGGAGGGGTCGGGCAAGCCGAGGCACAGGCGGACCGTCAGACCCTTGGCGTGGGCCGGCTCTTCACCAATGATTTCCTTGGCGACGGCGAGGATCGCTGGCGCACCGGATCCTACAGCCTGTCGGTGCTGCGCGGGCCGCCCCTGACCTCCGGCCCGCCGAGAAGTTTGTCGAGCAGTTTGTCGAGCAGTTTGCCGGGCACTCTGCCCGACAGGCCCGGACAGGTGCTCGAATACCGCTTTCGCTCAGAGATCATTGCGCCCGGCCGGCTGAACGGGCCGGGTTCGGATGACCGGCCCTATGTGGGCATGCTGGCCTTTGGCGTACACAGCCATCATCGCCTTGGCCCCGGAGACTACAGCCTCGGGCTGGATCTGGTGGCGGTCGGGCCGCAAACCGGCCTGGGGGATTGGCACGCCTGGCTGCACGGGGAAATCTCGGCCCCGCGGGTCGGCGTGCTGGAGGATCAGATCGGCGATAGCCTGTCCTATCTGGCGACGGGGCAATATGCGCTGCAGATCCCGCTGGCCGAGGCCTTTGACCTGCGCCCCTTCGTCGAGGTGCAGACCGGGGTGGAGGACATGATCCGCCTTGGCGCCGATCTGGTGATCGGGCCGGCGAGCGGGGCGGTGCTCTTGCGCGACAATCCGACCGGGCAGCTTTACCCCGGCGCCGCCGGGGAGCCGGGTCTGTCCCTTCTGGCCGGTGCCGATTGGGCGCGCGTCCATGATAGCGACTGGTTGCCCGCCGCGCAGGGCTTTCGCGCCAGGGACGAAAGGCTGCGGGCCCGGGCCGGGCTGCATTGGCAATCGCAGGGCAATTCGGCGCTGTTCTACGGGTTGACCTGGCTTTCGCCCGAATTCGAGGGCCAGCCCGAAGGGCAGCTTCTGGGCTCGGTGACACTCAGAATCCTCTTCTGAGGGAAATCCCTGCCCGGGACTTTCGAAGGCATTGCACCACGACCGGGCCGCGGCCTATCCTGAGGCCGAGCCGCGCGGCAAAGACGCGGCCGCGACATCTTTGAGCAGATGCAGAAAATGGTGTGAGGCATGGAATCGGGCTTTCGGGGCGCGTTCGTCATTTCATGGGCGCAGACGGTCATCGACGGGCAGGAAAATCCCCTGCCGGATCTGGTGCAGATCGGGGCGGGCTGGTCGTGGCGGGGGGATTTCGTCCGGATCGACGGGCCGGCGGATGTTCTGCCGCTGGGCGAGGCGATGGGGATGACCGAGATGCGCCGCAGGGCCGCGGCCCAGCTGCGCAAGATGATCGGCAGCCTTGCGCCTCTGGTCGAGAGCGGCATCGAAGAGGCCGACGTGCCGGAGGCGAGTTTCACCGTGACCGACGGCCGGGAGACCTGGACCGTCACAAGGGTCGAGGCCGGCCCGGGGCGGGCGCCTCTCTTGTTGTTCGTGGAGCGGATCCCTCCGGCGGGGCAGGAGCTTTGGGTCGTCAGCCATTCGATCGCGCCGGCGGCCGTTTCCGCCGCGCCCAGCCCGCCGGGCGGCGTGATCTGCTTTACCCCCGGGACGCTGATCCTGACCGACAGCGGGCAGCGCCCTGTCGAAGAGCTGGGCGAAGGGGCGCGGGTCCAGACCAAGGACAACGGCTTGCAGCCCATTCTCTGGACCGGGCGGCGGCGTCTGTCGGGGGCGCGGCTGGTGGCGATGCCGCATCTGGCGCCGGTGCGTTTTCGCGAGGGCGCGCTGGATCGGGGGGTGCCGGATGCGGGGCTGCTGGTCTCGCCCGATCACCGGCTGGTGCTGAAGGGGCCGCGCGCGCAGGCCTTGTTCAGCAGTGACGAGGTGCTGGTTGCGGCGCGCGATCTGGTGAACGACCGGACGGTGGTGCGGCCGCGGGGTCTGCGCGAGGTCGTCTATATTCACATCCTGTTGCCGCGCCATGAGATCGTCTTTGCCAATGCCGTCGAATCCGACAGTTTTCACCCGGCGAGCGTTTCGCTGGCCGCTCTGACCGACGAGCAGCGGGGGCATCTGGCGCGCCTTCTGCCGGGGGTCGAGCGGGATCCGCAGTCCTATGGCGGTTTCGCCCGCCGCGTGCTGAGCCGCAGCGAGGCGGCGATCCTGCGGGCGGATGCGGCCTGAAAGGGCGGATCGGGGGGGGCTTTGCCCCCCGGCCCGTTCCGGGCCTCCCCCCAGGATATTTTCGAACAAAAGAAGCAGGGGCGGGGTGCCCGGTGATCAGTCGTCTTCCACCGGGATCGTGAAGCTCAGATCCAGCGGGCCCACCTTGGTCATCGTGACCGAGCGGAACATGTGGACCGGCTGGCCTTCGTAGGTCCCGTCGAGTTGCATGATGCCATACATGCTGCCCGTTCCGGTCGGGATCAGGCGATAGGTGAAGAGCATCGAGGCCGGCCCCTCGATCACCACGGCCTGACCTGACAGGCGGGCGAGTCTGTCCACACCGCAGCCCATGGTTTCTTCGACGACCGACCAGGGCACGAGCCGGGCGAATTCGGCGGCGCGGTCGAAGCCGGCTTCGAAGCCGCGGGTCGGGCCGGTATCGAAGGTGAGCCTCAGGTCCTCGTCGTTCATCGGCGAGGTGACGAAGAGCGAGTCGCCCGACTGGTAGATCGTCACCGGCGGTCGGGGCTCGTCGGCGCCGAAGGGCAGGACCATGGGAACGGCGGGTGAAAAGGCGAAGCCGGCCAGATGCTCCATCCGCCAATAGCCGGTGAATTCGGCGGCGACGGCGCGGAAGGCCTCGGGCGTGCCGAAATCGCAGGCCGGGTCATAGGCCAGCGCCTGCATCGGCAGCGCGGCGGCGGTGGCAAGGGCAAGGGTGGCGCAGAGGGTGGGCAAGGATTTCATGGCGAAGGGATCCTGATGAAGGGGCAGGTTATCAATCCTGCGCAGAATATCAGGCTCGACCGGATTCTCAAAATTCTCTTCTTGCGCAGTTGCACCATGGCCGCCCAGTGGCCCGACCTGCGGGCGGCAGTTCCGGAATGAAGCGGCCGGGGGCGCCGGATCAGTCCAGCGCGACCAGCGAAACGCTGCGCCAGGCATTCACGGGAATCCCCTGCATCACGGCGGAGGCATGCATGATCCCGTACATGCTGCTGGTGCCGGTCACCATGAGCCTGAAGGTGAAATCCATCTGCATGCCATCGATAACGACCGTCGAACGACCGATCAGCCGTGCCATCCTGTCGTTGCTGCAGCCCATGACGGCCTCGACATCGCTTGATGTGAGCAGGGGTTGGGACACCCCGTCTGCGCGGGCCTGTTGCTCGAAGGTCCAGACCGGCTCGTCCGCCCAGCGCAGGACCATCGGGGATTGCGCCTCGGGATGTGACAGCACCAGGACCCCGTCCTGCAGGAACAGCGTGACCGTGTTCGGCCCGTCGGGGTCGTTGCCGAAGGGCTCGATGAAGCCGGGGACGACGACGAAGCCGGCAAGGTGGTTCATGCTCCATGTGCCGACATAGTTCTCCGCCACTGCGGCGAAGGCGGCCGGGCTTCCGTATTGGCAGGCCGGAGAGGGTTGGGCCGTGCCGTCGGTCGGCAGGGCCGTCAACAGGGTTGCGGTTGCGATGCCGGCTGCAAGGCGGCGCGTCCTGATCGTCATGCGATCCCTCCGACTGGCCTCAGGACCGATCATGCGACCCCGCGCCCCTGTCCGTCAAGCGCGGCGTTCTCGTGTTGACTCTGCGGTGCTGGCCCGTATAGAGCGCCGCATTGGTGTTGGTGGCCCCCGCAAGGGGTGACCTGTCGGGGGTTCGCCCCAGAGGACAACGCCCTTCATCCGCCGCAGGGCTCTGCGGCCAGAACCGAAGGAGATCAGGGGTGACCAAACGCACCGCTGCCAAGTACAAGATCGACCGCCGGATGGGCGAAAACATCTGGGGCCGTCCGAAATCCCCCGTCAACCGCCGCGAATACGGCCCCGGCCAGCACGGCCAGCGCCGCAAGGGCAAGATGTCCGACTTCGGCCTTCAGCTGCGCGCCAAGCAGAAGCTGAAGGGCTATTACGGCGATCTGACCGAAAAGCAGTTCCGCCGCATCTATGCCGAGGCCGAGCGGATCAAGGGCGACACGGGCGAGAACCTTGTCGGCCTGCTCGAGCGGCGTCTGGACGCCGTGGTCTATCGCGCGAAATTCGTGCCGACGATCTTTGCCGCGCGCCAGTTCGTGAACCATGCCCATGTGCTGGTCAACGGCCAGTCGGTCAACATCCCCTCCTACCGCGTGAAGGAAGGCGACGTGATCGAGATCCGGCCCAAGTCCAAGCAGCTGGCCGTGGTGCTTGAAGCCGTTTCGCTGGCCGAGCGCGACGTGCCCGATTACCTCGAGGTGGACCACAACAAGATGACGGCGACCTTCGTGCGCCAGCCCTCGTTGTCGGATGTGCCCTATCCGGTGATCATGGAGCCGAACCTGATCGTCGAATTCTACGCCAAGAACTGATCCGTCGCGGGGGCTTCCTCGCGGCGATGGGCCCGCGGCACGATGGTGCTGCGGGCCTTTTCTTCTCTGGGCAGGATTGCTGCCGGGGTTTCATGACGGGTTTGGCCGCGCCGCAAGGGCGGGCCATCAACATGGGGTGAAGCGATGACGGAATTTCCCAGGCATGGGCGGATCGACGGCGCGGTGGTGATCATCGGGCTGGGCTCGATCGGCAAGGGCACGCTGCCGCTGATCGAACGGCATTTCGACTTTGACCGGGAGCGGCTGACCGTGATCGAGCCGAACCCCGAGGCGGCGGGTTTTCTGCGCGAGAAGGGCATCGCGCATGAGCAGGTCGCGCTGACACCGGCGAATTACCGCGAGGTTCTGGGGCGGCTTTTCGGGGGCGGGCCGGGGTTCTGCGTGAACCTGTCGGTGGATACCTCCTCGCTCGATCTCATGCGGTTCTGCCGCGAGATCGGCGTGCTTTACATCGACACCGTGGTCGAACCCTGGGCGGGGTTCTATTTCGAGACGACCGACAATGCCGCGCGCACGAATTACGCGCTGCGCCAGGCGGTGCGGGACGAGGCCGCGCGCAATCCCGGCGGCACCACGGCCGTCAGCTGCTGCGGCGCCAATCCCGGCATGGTCAGCTGGTTCGTCAAGGAGGCGCTGTTGCGGCTGGCCGCGGACACGGGCCGGGATGCGACGGCGCCGGCCACGCGCGAGGGCTGGGGGCGGCTGATGCAGGCGCTGGGCGTCAAGGGCATCCATATCGCCGAGCGCGACACCCAGGCCCGCGCCCTGCCGCGGCCGCGGGGCACGTTCGTCAACACCTGGTCGGTCGAGGGGTTCATCGCCGAAGGCTTTCAGCCGGCCGAGCTGGGTTGGGGCACGCATGAGACCTGGTTCCCCGAGAACGGCCACCGGCATGAGGTCGGATGCCGGGCCGGGATCTGGATCGAGCGGCCGGGCGCGATCACCCGGGTGCACAGCTGGTGCCCGACGCCGGGGCCGCAGTTCGGCTTTCTCGTGACGCATAACGAGGCGATCTCGATCTCGGACTATTACACGCTGGGCGATCCGGCGGCGCCGGACTATCGGCCGACCTGCCATTACGCCTATCACCCCTGCGACGATGCGGTCCTCAGCCTGCACGAGATGTTCGGATCGGGCCGCCAGCAGGAGCGGCACGAGATCCTGGAACCCGACGAGATCGTCGAGGGGATCGACGAGCTGGGCGTGCTTCTCTTCGGGCATGAGCGGAACGCGCTCTGGTATGGCTCGCGCCTGTCGAATGCCGAGGCTGTGACGCTCGCGCCCTATCAGAATGCGACGGGGTTGCAGGTCACTTCGGCGGTGCTTGCCGGGATGGCCTGGGCGCTGGCCAATCCAGAGGCCGGCATCGTCGAGACGGACGAGATGGACCATGCCTTCTGCCTTGCGGTGCAGCGGCCCTATCTGGGGCCGGTCGAGGCGCATTATACCGACTGGACGCCGCTGCAGGACCGCTGGGAACATTTCCCCGAGGATATCGACGAAAGCGATCCCTGGCTGTTTCGCAACGTGCTGGCGACCTGACCCCGCCTCAGCGGCAATAGCTGCCGTTGCGGTGCTGGGCCGTGTCGAAATGGAAGTGGTCGGCGTGAAAGCGGTTGGCTTCGGGCCCCAGAACCGTGCCGAAGGGGCCGCAGGCCGCCCGGTGCATGGCGCGCAGGATCTGGCTTTCGCCCTGACGGCTCCAGCCGCGCAGCACGGTGATCTGGGTTCCGTTGCGCAGGCCGAAACCGCCGATGTCGATGGCGCGGCCCTTGCCATGCTCTGACAGCCGCTGCCCGGCCTGATTGTTCATCGGCCGGCAGGTGTAATGCCCCATGACCTGCAGCGTCCGCAGCCCGCCGCCGTAATCCCCCACCGCCGGGATCGCGCCATTGGCGACCCAGCGATCCAGCGCCTGCGCCGTCTGGCAATCCATGAGCGCCGGTGTCGACAGGGTAATCCCCGATACCGACCGGATCCGCACCGGCTCGGCGATGCCGCAGCCGCCGCTGCCGTGAATGGCGGCGACGACCTCGCCCTGGATGCTCGGCCTGCCGCAGACCGCTCCGCGCTGCAGTTCCGCCTGTTGCTGTTCGGCCCGCACGGTGATGTTGCGGGGGCGTTCCTCGGGGCGGATGGCGCGCGCGACGGCAAGGGTCGAATAGCCCGGACCTTCGGGCAGCTGCCCGGGCTGGGCGCCGGGGGCATAGGCGGGCGGGGCGTCGGGATCGGCGGGCACCATCGGCGCGGGATCCTGCGGTGCTGCGGGGCGGGGCCGGGGGCGAAGCTGCGCCACGGGTGCGGGCTGCACCTCGGGAAGCGCATCGGGGCGCGCCTCGGGCCGCAGGACCGGCGACTGCCCTTCGGCCGCCTCGGGCCGGGAGGGGGTGGTGGAGGGGATGGTTTCGGGGCGCGGTGGCGGGGCGGCGCCGTCCCAGGCGTTCTGGAAGACGGGCGGGGCGGGGGGATCGGTCATCGCCCGCTCGGCCCGGACCATCTGCGCCGGTCCGCTGAAGGCGGGGGCGTCCAGCACAAGGGCAAGTGTCGGCGCCTGCCTGGCAACGGCGGGGCTGGGCGATGCCGCGGGCAGGGTCGCCTCGCTCTCGGCCAGGGCGGAGGGCGGCGCGGGGTTCTCCATGTCGGAAAGCGCCACGGGTCCGGTCGGCCCCTCTTCGGGGGCGGCCTCTTCGGTCGCGGGCGCGGGCGCGGTTGCGACGGAGGAGGGTTCGGTTTCCAGGACCGGATCCTCGATCACGCTACCCTGTTCGGGGCGCGGTTGCGGGCGCATCGGTGGTTCGGGGGCGGGCCGGGCCTCGGGGCGCAGGATCGCTGTGGGCTCTTCGGCCAGGGCGGGCCTGCCCTCGGCGCCAAGCGCAAGGGCCAGCGCGAAGGCGCCTGCCCACAGAAACCTGCCCGCCCGCATCAGCCCGCCTTTGCCGAGGTCCGGCCGAAATCGGGCGCATCGGTATCCTGACCCGCTTCGATGATCCCGCGCCGGATCGCGCGGGTGCGGGTGAAATAGGCATGCAGCGCCGCACCATCGCCCATCCGGATCGCGCGCTGCAGGGCGAAAAGCTCTTCGGTGAAGCGGCCGAGGATATCCAGCGTCGCTTCCTTGTTGGTCAGAAAGACATCGCGCCACATCGTCGGGTCCGAGGCGGCGATGCGGGTGAAATCGCGAAAGCCGCTGGCGGAATACTTGATGACTTCGCTGTTCGAGACCCGCCCCAGATCATCGGCCACACCCACCATCGTATAGGCGATCAGATGCGGCGTATGCGAGGTGACGGCCAGCACGAGGTCATGATGCGCGGCATCCATCTCGTCGACATTGGCGCCCATCGCCTCGCAGAGCGCGCGCAGACGGGCGACGGCGGCCGCATCCTCGGGGCCAAGCGGGGTAAGGAGCCACCAGCGATTGACGAAAAGCGTGGCGAAACCCGAGCGCGGGCCGGAATATTCCGTGCCGGCAATCGGATGACCCGGCACGAAATGCACGCCCGCAGGGATATGCGGCCCGACCGCCGCGATCACCGCCTGTTTGACCGAGCCCACATCGGTCACAGTCGCGCCGGATTTGAGATGCGGGGCGATCTCGGCGGCGATGGCCTCCATCGCGCCGATCGGCACGGCAAGGACGACAAGATCGGCCTCGCGGACCGCCTCGGCGGCGGTCTCGTGGACCGAATCGCAAAAGCCGATCTCGGCCGCGAGTGCGCGGCTTTCGGCTGTCTTTGCATGGCCGGCGACATGGCCGGCAAGCCCGCCCGCCTTGATCGCATGCGCCATGGACGAGGCGATCAGCCCCAGCCCGATCAGGGCCACCCGGTCGTATAGCGGCGTCATCAGCGCAGGCCCTTGAACTGCCCGATGGCATGGGCGACGCGGCGGCACGAGGCCTCGTCGCCGACGGTGATGCGCAGGCAATGGGGCAGGTTGTAGCCCGCGACCCGGCGCACGAGGATGCCCTCGCTGCGCAGGTGATCGTCGCAGCCATTGGCCTCGGCCGGATCGGCGAAGCGGGCCAGAACGAAATTCGCCGTCGAGGTGTCGGAGGGCACCCCCATCTCGGCCAGGGTCTGGGCCAGCCATTCGCGCCAGCGGGCGTTTTCGGTCTGGCATTTCTGCACATAGGCCGTGTCGCGCACCGCGGCCTCGGCCGTGACCAGCGCGGCGGTCGACAGGTTGAACGGCCCCCGGATCCGGTTGAGCACGTCGATCACCGCCTGCGGCCCATAGCCCCAGCCGACCCGCAGCCCGCCCAGCCCGTAGATCTTCGAGAAGGTGCGCGTCATCACCACATTGTCGCGCGTGGTGATCAGCTCGGCCCCGGCATCATAGCCTTCGACATATTCGGCATAGGCCCCGTCCAGCACCAGAAGCGCCTCGGGCGGCAGGCCCTCGGCAAGGCGCTCAAGCTCGGCCGGGCCGATCATCGTGCCGGTGGGATTGTTCGGATTGGCCAGAAACACCAGCCGCGTGCGGAAGGAACAGGCGGCAAGGATCGCATCCACATCCGTTGTCCGGTCGCGTTCGGGCACGACAACGGGCGTGGCCCCGGCGGCCAATGCGGAAATGCGATACATGGCGAAGCCGTGTTCGGTGTGGATCACCTCATCCCCCGGGCCGGCATAGGCCTGGCAGAGGAAATGGATGATCTCGTCACTGCCGACGCCGCAGATGATCTGATCGGGGTTCAGGCTCCAGACCTCGCCGATGGCCTGCCGCAGGGCGGCGTGATCGGTCGAGGGGTAACGGTGCAGGTCGTGGACGGCGCGGGAAAACGCCTCGCGCGCGGCATCCGAAGGCCCGAGCGGGTTTTCGTTCGACGACAGCTTGAGGACATTCGTCTTGCCCTCCACATGGCTTGCACCGCCCTGATAAAGCGCGATGTCCATGATACCGGGCTGCGGGGTGATGCGCGTCATCTGTGCCTCCTGTCCGCGCCGTTCTAGCGGCGGGGCGCGGCCTTTGCCACCGTCAACTTGGCCGTCACCCCGGCCTTTGCGGGGTGGGGAGGTGTGCAGGCAACGGTCGCGCCGGTCATCGCAGTTGCGGCGCCGGCCCGAGGTTCAGGAAGCCGAAGGAAATCCGGCCCTCCTCGAAGGTGAAGGGGGCGAGCACCGTTTCGCCGTCCTGCGACAACGCGTCCAGCGCCCGCGACAGGCCGGTGGCAAGCCCCGGCAGCATGGCGCCCGTCGTCACCGCCACGTTCAGAAGGCTGTCCCAGTTCGTCAGCCCCAGCGCGACCCGCCCTTCGGCAAATCCCGCCTCGTCTGCCTCGAGCTGGCCCGAGCCGCTGACTTCGACATCGCCCCAGATCATCCGCGTGTCGCGCAGGTTGATCGCGTCGATCGTGACGGGTTCCGACAGGTGCCGGTCCAGCGGCTGCTGCAGGGTCAGACCGGTATCGAGCCGGATCGTGCCGATGGTCTCGGGCACGCCCGCCGTTTCGTCCAGCCCGCGCAATGTCTCGGGCGGGGGGGCAAGGTCCGACAGTTCGAGGAACAGGTCGTAATCCGCAGGCCCCGGCCCGGCCGCGCGAAAGGCGAAGAGCGCCCGGCCCAGTTCGACCTCCCACCCGTTTTCCGAAGCGACGACCATATCCCGCCCGTCAACCGTCACCGCATCCAGCGCCAGCGCGGTCGAGACCTTGACCCCGGCGCTTGCGCGCAGGTCGCCCGAGGTGACGGTCAGCCTCTCGCCGGGCAACTGGAGGTATTGCTCGACCGGCCAGACGACGATCACCCGGTTGGGCCGATAGCTGAGCGCGAAAAGCTGCAGCCAGTCCGCCTCCCAGCCGGTGCCGCTCGCGGGGTGATAAAGGGATAGGTCGCTGATCGTCGTGTCGAACCGCGACGGGAAACCGCGCGTGTCGATGCCCGAATAGTTCACCTCCCAGCCTTCCGAGCGCAGCTCGACCAGGAAGGATTCGACCCCGCTTGCCATCGCGCTGCGACCGATGAACCAGTATCCGCCGTAAAGCCCGGCAAGGATCGTCACGAGGGCGATCAGAAACCGCATGATCCGCACTTCCTTCCTTGAACTGTCCGTGATTACCGGCCACTCGTCGATGGCCCGTGCGTCTGGTTCTCTCTACACGGGCGTCGCATTCTGGACCAGCGTGATGGATCTCTGGGTCTTCGGTTACGGATCACTTCTGTGGAACCCCGGTTTCACCCCCGCCGAGACGGCGACAGCCCGGCTTGACGGCTGGCATCGCAGTTTCTGCATGCTGTCGATCCACCATCGCGGCACCGAGGCAGAGCCGGGGCTGGTCCTGGCCCTCGATGCGGCCGAGGGCGCGGCCTGCGCCGGGCAGGCCCTGCGCGTGGCCGAGGACGAAAGCGACCGCGTGCTGGCCAGCCTGCGCGAGAGGGAGCTTGTCTCCTCGGCCTATCTGGAGCGGGAATTGCCCCTGCGCCTTGCCGATGGCCGAGAGGTGATCGCCCTGACCTATGTGATCGACCCCGGCCACCGGCAGTACTGCCGCTTCGACCTTGCCCGGCAGGCCGGGATGATCGCGCGGGCGCGGGGCGGGCGCGGGCCGAATGCGGAATACCTGTTCAACACGGCCGCGCATCTGCGCGAACTCGGCCTTCGGGATCCCGAACTCGACCAGCTCGAGGCGATGGTGCGCACGATCCTTGGGCAGGGTGATGCATGAGGGTTCCAGATCGCCCCGCGCCCGGCGCCTATCCCACAATTCGTTTGGGTTCGCTGCAGACCGGGCATATGTTGCGTAAGCAAACCAGTCAGCAAGGATAGCCGTCCCGTGACGGATCTCAGGGAACCAGAGGCAGACCCGCAGTTTTCCCAACCCGTCCGGCAGATCACCTCGATGGTCATCGTGCTGGCGTTGGTGGGGGGCGGCACCTATGTCGCCTTCGCCACGATCAGCGCGATCTTCCAGAGCAACCTCTATCTCAACGGGCTGATCCTCGGCGTCTTCGTTCTGGGTGTGCTGGCCTGTTTCCGGCAGGTGATCCAGCTGATGAACTCGGTCGCCTGGATCGAGGCCTTCGCCCGCACCCATGGCACCAACGGATCGGCCCTGCCGCCGTCGCTTCTGGCCCCGCTTGCCGCCCTCCTGCGCTCGCGCGGGGCGCGGATGCAGCTCTCGGCCTCCTCCTCGCGCTCGATCCTCGAATCGGTCGCGCAACGGATCGACGAAGACCGCGAGATCACGCGCTACCTGTCCAACACGCTGATCTTTCTGGGGCTTCTGGGTACGTTCTACGGGCTGGCGACCACCGTGCCCGCGCTTGTCGATACGATCCGCTCGCTCAATGCCGCGGATGGAGAGACCGGGGCCGATATCTTTGCCCGGTTGCAGGACGGGCTGGAACAGCAGCTTGGGGGGATGGGCACGGCCTTTTCCTCGTCGCTTCTGGGCCTGGCCGGGTCGCTGATCATCGGCCTTCTGGAGCTTTTCGCCGGCCACGGCCAGAACCGCTTTTACCGCGAGCTCGAGGAATGGCTGTCCTCGATCACCCGCGTCTCTTTTTCAAGCGGCGACGATACCGGCACCAGCGATGCCATGGTCATGGCGCAGGTCATCGACAATCTGGCCGAACAGATGGAAGCGCTGCAGCTGATGTTCACCCAGACCGACATCAACCGCAGCCAGATCGACGAGAGGATGGGCGAACTTGCCACCTCGATCACCCGGCTTGCCGGTCGGATGGAGGCCAGCGACACCACGCCTGCGCTCTTGCGGATCGCCGAAGGGCAGGAGCGGCTGATCACGGTTCTGGGTCAGCAGGGCGGCGGCGAAGGCATGGATGCCGAAAGCCGGATGCGGCTGCGTTCGATCGATGTGCAGCTTCTGCGGATCCTCGAAGAGCTTGCCGCCGGCCGTCAGGAAACGACGGCCGATCTGCGCGCCGATATCGCCACCCTGACGCGCACCGTCCGGGGATTGCGCGGCCCCGGCCAGCCGGAGGGTTAGGGCATGGCGCTGCAACGGCGCGGCCCCCGGTTCCAGTCGGCCGTCTGGCCCGGCTTCGTCGATGCGATGACGGGGCTTCTGCTGGTCCTGATGTTCGTGCTCACGATCTTTACCGTCGTGCAATTCGTCCTGCGCGACCAGATCTCGGGCCAGGAATCGCGGCTGAACGCCCTGACGAGCGAGATTGCGACGCTGACCTCGGCGCTGGGGCTCGAACGTGACAGGACCGCGACGCTGACCGGCGAACTTGACGCGGCGATGACCGAACAGCGCGCGCAGGCCGCGATCATCGCCGCGCTAAGCGCCGAGCGCGAGGCGCAGGATCAGGCGCTGGCCGAGGCGACCAGCCGCATCACCGCCTTCGAGGCGCAGGTCGCCGGGCTTCTGGCCGAAAGGGCAGCGGACAGAGAGGCGATCGCCGGGCTGGAGGCCGAACAATCCCGGCTTCTGACGGAACAGGAGGCGCTGAACCTCGCGCTGGCGCAGGCGCGGACGGAAATCAGCGAGGGCGAAGAGGCCGCCCGCCTTGCCGCGGCCCAACGCGAGGCGCTCGAGGCGCTGATCGCCTCGCTTCAGGCGCAGGGCGAGGCGGATACGGCGCGGATCGGCGCGCTCGAGGCGGATGTCGCGGCCGGGCAGGAGGCGCTGAGCGAGCTTGAAGCCGTCCGGCTGGTCGAAGCGGCCGCGGCGCAGGCGCTCCGCGAACGGCTTGCCAATGCGGATGCGGAACTGACGGCGATGACCCTCGCGCTGGAAGAGCAGCGGCGGCAAGCCGAAGAGACGCTGACCCTGCTTGCCGCCGCCGAGGCGGCCCGCGACCAGCTTGACACCCGCCTTGCCCTTGCCATCCTGGCGCAGACCCGCGCCGAAGAAGGGCTTGCCGCGGCGCAGGAACAGGCGGCCCTCCTCGATGCCCGGCTTCTGGCGGCGCTGACCCAACAGGAGGCGACGGAAGAGGAACTGGCCCGCGCAGAGGCCGCCCTTGCCGCGGCTGCCGCTGATCAGGAAAGCACGCTCGCCCGGCTGGCAAGCGCGCTGGCGGCCCAGTCAAGCACCGAGGCGACGCTTGCCGAGGTTCAGGCCGCACTCGAGGCGGCCCTTTCCGATGCCGCCCTGTCGCAGGCCAAGGCCGAAGAACGGCTCGCCGCGGCGCTTCTTGCGCAACAGGCGCTCGAGGCCGATCGCGCCACGCTTGAGGCGGAGCTTTCCGCGGCGCTGATCCGCGCGGCGGAGCTGGATGATCGTGTCGCGGAACTGATGGCGACCGGCTCGGCCGCGCTGCAGGGCGAGGCCGATCTGCGCGCCGCCCTTGCCGAAGCCGTCGCCGCTGTCACCGCCGCCGAGGCGCTGGCCGCCGAGAACCTGACCGAGGCGGAACGACAGGCCGCGCTTCTGGCACAGGCGAACCTCGCGCTGGCCGAAGAAGAGGCGCTGACCGCCGACCAGCAGCGACAGGTCGCCCTCCTGAATGCGCAGGTGGCCGAGTTGCGCCAGCAGATCGGCACCCTGCAGGCGCTTCTCAACCTGGCCGAAGAGGCGGATGCCGAGGCGCAGGTCCAGATCCAGCAGCTGTCCTCGCAGATCAACACGGCCATGGCCCGCGCCCTTGCGGCCGAAAACCGCAACCGCGCCCTCGAACAGGCCGAACGCGAGCGGCTCGAGGCCGAGGCAGCCCGGCTTGCCGCCGAGGCGCAGGACCTCGAGCGCTATCGGTCGGAATTCTTCGGGCGGCTGCGCGACATTCTTGCCGGTCAGGAAAGGATCCGGATCGAAGGCGACCGCTTCGTCTTTTCCTCGGAGGTTCTGTTCGATGCGGGCCGGGCCGAGCTTTCCCCCGAGGGCCGCGCCGAGATTGCCACCGTGGCCGAGATCCTGCGCACCATTGCCAGCGACATTCCCGATGGCATCGACTGGGTCATCCGGGTGGACGGCCATACCGACAATGTGCCGCTGTCCGGCCTTGGCGAGTTTCGCAACAACTGGGAGCTGAGCCAGGCCCGCGCCCTTTCGGTCGTGCTCTACATGATCGAGAACCACGACATCCCGCCCGAGCGCCTTGCCGCCAACGGTTTCGGAGAATACCAGCCGCTCGCCCTGGGCGACACGCCCGAGGCCCGCGCCCAGAACCGCCGGATCGAACTCAAGCTGACAGAGCGCTGATGCACCCGGGCTTGCGGGTCAGCTGACCCCGGCTGTGACTCCGGCGGGTTTCGTGGCAAGGCTTGCCGTGAAATCGTCGAGGAAACGATAGAGCGCGTCCCAATCGGTGTATTCCGTGTCGGCCCGTGGATCGGCTCCGGGATCCTTGCGGGCGGCGATCCAGCGCATCGCCCAGCTTTTCAGGAAATCATACTGGGTAAAGCGGAAGGCGCCGGCCACATGTTCGACCCGTTTCGGGGTCCAGTCGGTCTCGGACTCCATCTTGCGGACGCATTCGGCAATGGCCTCGTGATCTTCGGGATCGTCGCTGGCCGCCGAGAGCGAGACCGACACGAAAGCATTGGGCAGACGGGCAAGGGCTTCGGCATTGCGCAGGACGGCAGCGAGGAAATCCGGCTGATAGCGCCCGGCATGGACCGAGGCCATCAGGAGCGCGGCGTCATAGTCGCGCGGGTCGATCTGGGCGATCTCTGCGGCGGGGACAAGTTCGACGGATCGGCCCCGGGCGGTCAGATGCGCGGCGGCGCGGCGGGCGATCTTGCGGGTCTGGCCTTCGGTCGTGGCATAAAGAATGAGGATGGGCATGGGGCCCTCCGGGCAAGGTGGCGATACCCTCCCTCATGCCAGCCACCCATCCCCTCCGCCTTGATGCGGATCAAACCAGGGGTCGCGGTCCAACGGCGTCAGGATGCGACCTCGAGCCGACTTTCGCCGGTAGGGTGGGCAAAGCCCACCCTCCTTCGGATCGGGGTGCGTGGGCTTTGCCCACCCTACCGCTACCTTCGGTGCTCTGGCCCGATTCTGGCCCGATCCTGCCTCAGTCGGCCGTCAGAAGCGGCGGCTTGCTGCCCGAAAGCCGCGGCGTGCCGGGCGATTCGAACTGAAGGTCGATGCGATCGTCCTTCACGCCGACCTTTACGATCCCGCCCTTGGTCAGCTTGCCGAACAGAAGCTCCTCGGCCAGCGGCTTCTTGATGTTCTCCTGGATCACGCGGCCCAGCGGACGCGCCCCCATCTTGTCATCATAGCCCTTGTCGCCCAGCCAGGCAGCGGCCTCGGGCGACAGTTCGATATGGACATTGCGGTCCATCAGCTGCGCCTCGAGCTGCAGGACGAACTTCTCGACCACCTGCATGATCACCTCTTTCGGCAGCGCGCTGAACGAGATGATGGCATCCAGACGGTTGCGGAATTCGGGCGTGAACAGGCGTTCGATGGCCGCCGTATCCTCGCCCTCGCGCTTGTCGCGGCCAAAGCCGATGGCGGCCTTCTGCATGTCGGAGGCCCCCGCGTTCGAGGTCATGATCAGGATCACGTTGCGGAAATCCACCGCCCGGCCGTTGTGATCGGTCAGCTTGCCGTGGTCCATCACCTGCAACAGGATGTTGAACACATCCGGATGCGCCTTCTCGATCTCGTCCAGAAGCAGAACGCAATGGGGATGCTGGTCCACGCCATCGGTCAGCATGCCGCCCTGGTCGAAGCCGACATAGCCCGGGGGCGCGCCGATCAGGCGGGAAACCGCGTGCTTTTCCATGTATTCCGACATGTCGAAGCGCAGGAGTTCCACCCCAAGCGTGCTGGCAAGCTGCTTGGCGACTTCGGTCTTGCCCACGCCGGTGGGGCCGGCGAAGAGGTAGTTGCCGATTGGCTTTTCCGGTTCGCGCAGGCCCGCGCGCGCCAGCTTGATCGCCGAGGACAGCGCCTCGATCGCCGTGTCCTGACCGAAGACCACGCGCTTGAGCGTGCCTTCAAGATCCTTCAGCACGGTCGCATCGTCCTTCGAGACATTCTTGGGCGGGATGCGGGCGATCTTGGCCACCACAGCCTCGATCTCTTTCGTGCCGATGGTCTTGCGGCGCTTGGATTCGGCCACAAGATGCTGGGCGGCACCTGCCTCGTCGATCACGTCGATGGCCTTGTCGGGCAGCTTGCGGTCGTTGATGTAGCGCGCCGAAAGCTCCACCGCGGTGCGGATCGCCTCGGAGGTATACTTGATGTTGTGGTGATCCTCGAAATAGGGCTTCAGCCCCTTCAGGATCTTGATCGAATCCTCGACCGTGGGTTCGTTCACGTCGATCTTCTGGAACCGGCGCGACAGGGCGCGGTCCTTCTCGAAATGCTGGCGGAACTCCTTGTAGGTGGTCGAGCCCATGCAGCGCAGCTTGCCGCCCTGCAGCGCGGGCTTGAGCAGGTTCGACGCATCCATCGCGCCGCCCGAGGTCGCGCCCGCGCCGATCACGGTGTGGATCTCGTCGATGAACAGCACCGCGTCGCGGTGGTTCTCAAGCTCGGTCACCACAGCCTTCAGCCGCTCTTCGAAATCGCCGCGATAGCGGGTGCCGGCCAGAAGCGCCCCCATGTCGAGCGAATAGATCGTGGCACCGGCCAGAACGTCGGGCACCTCGCCCTGCACGATCTTGTAGGCAAGGCCCTCGGCAATCGCCGTCTTGCCCACGCCGGGATCGCCCACCAGAAGCGGGTTGTTCTTGCGCCGGCGGCAGAGAACCTGGATGCAGCGCTCCACCTCGAGGTGGCGGCCGATCAGGGGGTCCACGTCGCCCTTCTTCGACTTGGCGTTCAGGTCCACGCAGTATTTCGACAGCGCGGTTTCCTTTTCGTCGGTGACTTGGGTGTTTTCCTCTTCCTCGCGCGAGGTGGAGCCGGTCACCGGGCGGGTTTCGCCGAAGGCCGGATCCTTGGCGACGCCATGCGCGATGAAATTGACCGCGTCATAGCGGGTCATGTCCTGTTCCTGCAGGAAATAGGCGGCGTTCGATTCGCGTTCGGCGAAGATGGCGACAAGGACATTGGCCCCCGTCACCTCGGTCCGGCCCGAGGATTGCACATGGATGGCGGCACGCTGGATCACCCGCTGGAAGGCGGCGGTCGGAACCGCCTCGGAGCCTTCGACATCGGTGACAAGCGTTGCCAGATCCTCTTCGATGAACTCCTCGAGCGAGCGGCGCAGCTCGTCAAGGTCGACAGAGCAGGCCCGCATCACGCGGGCTGCGTCGGGTTCCTCGATCAGGGCCAGAAGCAGATGTTCCAGAGTGGCAAGTTCGTGCCGGCGGGCATTCGCCAGCGCCAGTGCGGTGTGGATGGCCTGCTCGAGCGTGTTCGAAAATGACGGCACCTTGCGTGCTCCTCTGATCGGGGCCGGAACGGGGCGGAGCCCATGCCTGACCGTGGCCTCTAACTCTTAAAGATCGGTGTTATCGGCGCGGCTTCAAGAGAAATCTTGTGCTTTCGGATCACGACATGCTGTTGACAGGGCAGAAAGCGTAGAATGTGACCCAGATTGCGGCGGCCCAAGCCCGCCCCCCCGCCCGACCCCCGCCCAGCCCCCGCCCGAGCATCGGTCAGAAGCGGTCCTTCGCGGTCCGGATCGCGGCAAAGACCATGTCGTCTCTGGCGCCACTCAGCCCCAGCCTGTCCTTGAGGTAATCATGACCGGCGCGCAGAAAAGGGTTCGTGGCCAATTCTTCGGCAAGGCGCGACGGGACGGTCGGCTCGCCCCGCTCGCGGGCGGCCTCGACGGCGCGGGCGCGGGCCACCAGATCGGCGTTTTCGGGATCCACGGTCAGCGCGAAACGGGCATTCGACAGGGTATATTCGTGCCCCGAGCAGACCAGCGTTTCGGCCGGAAGCGCTGCCAGCCGGCTCAGGCTTTGCCACATCTGCGGGGCGGTCCCTTCGAACAGCCGCCCGCAGCCCAGCGCCATCAGGCTGTCACCCGTCATCACCGCGCCGGAGGCGGGGAAATGAAAGGCGACATGTCCGACCGTATGGCCCGACACGTCGATCACCTGCGCCTCTTCGCCGCAGACGGTGATCGCATCGCCGGGCCGGACAGCCAGGTCGAGCGGCGGCAGGCGGTGGCTGTCGGCCGCCGCACCGATGACCCGGGCGCCCTCGCGCAGATCGGCGACGCCGGCGATATGGTCGTCGTGATGATGGGTCAGCAGGATGTCGGACAGCTGCCAGCCCCGTTCGGCCAGCGCCGCCCGGATCGGGCCGGTCTCGGGCGCATCGACAAGGGCGGTCTGCCCGGTTGCGCCGTCATGCAGCAGGAAGGCATAATTATCGGTGCGGCAGGCAACGGTCACGATCTCGAGGGGCATGGCTTTGTCGCTTTCGCTTGCTATGGTCGGCGTCAAGCTTGTCGGAAAGGGGCCGCGCCCGCAATGCATCTGGACGTGCAGGATCTGCGCAACTTCTATTACCGCAGCGCGCTGGGGCGGGCGGCGCAATCTGTCATCCGCGACAAGCTGCGCGGTCTCTGGCCCGAGGCCAAGGCCCAGACCGTCGTGGGTTTCGGCTTTGCCGTGCCGCTTCTGCGGCCCTATCTGGCCGAGGCGCGGCGGGTGATCGGGTTGATGCCGGGGCCGCAGGGGGTGATGGTCTGGCCGCCGGGGCAGGCCGCCGGCCCATCCCGCGGTCAGCCGCCCGTTCAGCCCAATGTCAGCGTGCTCTGCGAAGAGACGCTCTGGCCCTTGCCCACGGGGCTTGTGGACAAACTGGTCGTGCTGCACGGGCTTGAGACGTCGGAGAACCCCTCCGCAGTGCTGGACGAATGCTGGCGCGTGCTGGGGCCGGGGGGCAGGGCGGTCTTCATCGTGCCGAACCGCACCGGGCTTTGGTCGCGCACCGATCGGACGCCCTTCGGATTCGGACGCCCCTACACGCTTGGCCAGCTTGAAGCGCAGCTCGGGCGGCACCGTTTCGTCACCGAAAGGGCCTTCTCGACCCTGTTTCAGCCCCCCTCGACCCGGCGGATCTGGCGCAAGTCGGCGGCCGTCTTCGAATCCGTGGGCCGGCATCTGCCGGTCTATGCCGCAGGCGGCGTCCTGTTCGCCGAGGTCAGCAAGCAGATGGTCGCACCCACGCGGCCGGGATCGAAGGTCCTCGAAAGACGCCCGATCCGGGTGATGGAGGGCCTGCCAACGCCGGCAACGCGGGGGTGATTCCCCGTCTGGTGGCAGCGCTCGCCGGGCCGGCCTCTGCTGCGCTGCGGCAACATGGCCGCAGGAATGACCGCAGGAATGTCCGCAGGAATGTCCGGGGCCTTGGGCAAAGGCCCGGAAAAACGTCTCGCTAGGCGGTTGCGACACCCAAGAGCCTCTGCTACATCGCGCGTGATTTTGCGCCCCGCCGGGTTCGCCCCGGGGCGCTTTCAATTGCCTGCCAGATGCCTCGACCGGGGCAGGGGGTCGGCCAAGAGATATCGGAAGGGTGGACGTGTCCGAACCAGCTTCGATTTCGACAGGCATTGCGCAACGCTATGCTACAGCGATGTTCGAGCTTGCCCGCGAAGACGGCAAACTTGATGGCCTTGAGGCTGATGTGGACGCCCTTGATGCGGCGCTGAAAGCCAGCGCCGACCTGCGTGACCTGATCGCATCGCCGATCTATTCGCGCGAGGAACAGGGTGCGGCGATCAGCGCCGTGGCCGGCAAGATGGGCCTTTCGGCGCATTTCTCGAACCTTCTGGCGCTCATGGCCTCCAAGCGCCGCCTCTTCGTGCTGCCGCAACTCGTCTCGGTCCTGCGCGAACGGATCGCTGCCGAGAAGGGCGAAGTGACGGCCGAGGTGGCCTCGGCCAAGGCGCTGACCAAGACCCAGTCCGAAAAGCTTGCCAAGGCCCTTTCGGCCCAGGCCGGCAAGGACGTTAAGATCCATGCGACCGTCGATGAAAGCCTCATCGGCGGTCTTGTCGTCAAGATCGGCTCGAAAATGATCGATACCTCGATCCGTTCGAAGCTGATGGCACTCCAGAACACCATGAAAGAGGTCGGATAATGGCGATCCAAGCTGCCGAGATTTCGGCGATCCTGAAGGACCAGATCAAGAATTTCGGACAGGAAGCCGAAGTCGCCGAAGTGGGCCGTGTGCTGTCGGTCGGCGACGGTATCGCCCGGGTCCACGGGCTCGACAACATTCAGGCCGGCGAGATGGTCGAATTCCCCGGCGGCATCGCCGGGATGGCGCTGAACCTTGAAACCGACAACGTCGGCTGCGTGATCTTCGGCTCTGACCGCGAGATCAAGGAAGGCGATGTCGTCAAGCGGACCAAGGCCATCGTGGACGTGCCCGCGGGCGACGCGCTGCTGGGCCGCGTGGTGGACGCGCTGGGCAACCCGATCGACGGAAAGGGCCCGGTCAACACCTCGGAGCGCCGCGTGGCCGATGTGAAGGCCCCCGGCATCATCCCGCGCAAATCGGTGCACGAGCCGATGGCGACCGGCCTCAAGTCGGTGGACGCGATGATCCCGATCGGCCGTGGCCAGCGCGAGCTGATCATCGGCGACCGCCAGACCGGCAAGACGGCCATCGCGCTTGACACGATCCTGAACCAGAAATCCTACAACGACGCCGCCGGCGACGACGAAAGCAAGAAGCTTTACTGCATCTATTGCGCCGTCGGCCAGAAGCGGTCGACCGTGGCGCAGCTGGTCAAGAAGCTCGAGGAATCGGGCGCGATCGAATACACGATCGTCGTGGCCGCCACTGCATCCGACCCCGCGCCGATGCAGTTCCTGGCCCCCTATGCCGCGACCGCGATGGCGGAATTCTTCCGCGACAATGGCCGGCACGCGCTTATCATCTATGATGACCTGTCGAAACAGGCCGTGTCCTATCGCCAGATGTCGCTTCTGCTGCGCCGCCCGCCGGGCCGCGAGGCCTATCCGGGCGACGTGTTCTACCTCCACTCCCGCCTGCTGGAGCGTTCGGCCAAGCTGAACGACGATCACGGCAACGGCTCGCTCACCGCGCTGCCGATCATCGAGACGCAGGGCGGCGACGTGTCGGCCTTCATCCCGACCAACGTGATCTCGATCACCGACGGGCAGATCTTCCTTGAAACGGAACTGTTCTTCCAGGGCATCCGCCCCGCCGTGAACACCGGTCTGTCGGTGTCGCGGGTGGGATCCTCGGCGCAGACCAACTCGATGAAGTCGGTCGCCGGCCCCGTGAAGCTGGAACTGGCGCAGTACCGCGAGATGGCGGCCTTCGCGCAGTTCGGCTCGGACCTTGATGCCGCGACCCAGGCCCTTCTGAACCGCGGCGCGCGCCTGACCGAACTGATGAAGCAGCCGCAGTATTCGCCGCTGACCAACGCGGAAATCGTCTGCGTCATCTTCGCCGGCACGCAAGGCTACCTGGACAAGATCCCGGTTGCGGATGTGGGCCGGTTCGAGGCGGGCCTTCTGCATCACCTGCGCACCAAGGCAACCGGCGTGCTCGAGATGATCACGCGCGAAGATCCCAAGATCAAGGGCGATGCCGAGAAGGCGATCCGCGAGGCGCTTGACGAATTCGCCCGCGATTTCGCCTGATCCCCGACCGATAAGGAGACGCGGGGATGCCAAGCCTCAAGGATCTCAAGAACAGGATCAACTCGGTCAAATCGACCCGGAAGATCACCAAGGCCATGCAGATGGTGGCCGCCGCGAAACTGCGGCGGGCACAGGATGCGGCCGAACAGGCCCGCCCCTATACCGAACGGTTCAACGCCGTGATGGCGGGGCTGGCGCAATCCAGCAAGGATTCGCCCACGGCGCCCCGGCTTCTGTCGGGGACCGGCAGCGACCAGACGCATCTTCTTGTCGTGATGACGGCGGAACGCGGCCTTTGCGGCGGGTTCAACTCGTCCATCGCCAAGCTGGCCCGCACCCATGCTGAAACGCTGCGGGCGCAGGGCAAGACGGTCAAGATCCTGACCGTGGGCAAGAAGGGCCGCGAAGCGATCAAGCGCGACTGGGCCGACAGTTTCGTCGGTCATGTCGATCTGAGCGCGGTCAAGCGCGTCGGCTATGCCAATGCGCAGGAGGTCGCTCAGGATATCCTGACGCGCTTCGATGCCGGCGAATTCGACGTGGCCACGATCTTTTACAGCCGCTTCCAGAGCGTGATCAGCCAGATCCCGACCGCGCAGCAGGTGATCCCCGCCTCGTTCGAGGAAGAGGTCTCGGCCTCGACGCTTTACGATTACGAACCCAGCGAAGAGGCGATCCTGACCGATCTTCTGCCGCGCGGTGTGGCGACGCAGGTGTTTTCGGCACTTCTGGAGAATGCGGCCTCGGAGCAGGGCGCCCGGATGAGCGCGATGGACAACGCGACCCGCAACGCGGGCGAAATGATCGACCGTCTGACAATCGAGTTCAACCGCTCGCGTCAGGCCAAGATCACCAGCGAACTGATCGAGATCATCTCGGGTGCGGAGGCGCTGTAGGGCTGACAGGGCGCGTGGCGCCCACAGGCCCGGCTGCCGGCCGAGGCAGGACTGAAACAAGGACGACCGCCGGTTTTCGGGCGCATAGAGACGAACGGAGAGACGAGACATGGCAAATGCAAAAGGCAAGATCACCCAGGTGATTGGCGCCGTCGTGGACGTGCAGTTCGGGGATGATCTGCCGCAGATCCTCAACGCGCTCACGACCGACAACAACGGCAAGACGCTGGTCCTTGAAGTGGCCCAGCACCTTGGCGAGAACACGGTGCGCGCCATCGCGATGGACGCGACCGAAGGCCTTGTCCGCGGTCAGGAAGTGACCGACACCGACGGGCCGATCACGGTTCCCGTGGGGGATGCCACTCTGGGCCGCATCCTCAACGTCGTGGGTGAGCCGATCGACGAGAAGGGCGAAGTCGCCGCGGCCGAGCGTCGCCCGATCCACGCCGAAGCCCCCGATTTCGCCGCGCAGTCGACGGCATCGGAAATCCTCGTCACCGGCATCAAGGTCATCGACCTGCTGGCCCCCTACGCCAAGGGCGGCAAGATCGGCCTCTTCGGCGGCGCCGGCGTGGGCAAGACGGTTCTGATCCAGGAGCTGATCAACAACATCGCCAAGGTGCATTCGGGCTATTCGGTCTTTGCCGGCGTGGGCGAACGCACCCGCGAGGGCAACGACCTCTACCACGAATTCATCGACTCGGGCGTCATCGACAAGGACGACCTGACCAAGTCGAAAGTGGCGCTGGTCTATGGCCAGATGAACGAACCCCCGGGCGCGCGGATGCGCGTGGCGCTGTCGGGCCTGACCCTGGCCGAACAGTTCCGCGACCAGTCCGGCACCGACGTGCTGTTCTTCGTCGACAACATCTTCCGCTTCACCCAGGCGGGTTCCGAAGTGTCGGCACTTCTGGGCCGCATCCCCTCGGCCGTGGGCTATCAGCCGACGCTCGCGACCGACATGGGCGCGATGCAGGAGCGGATCACCTCGACCAAGAACGGCTCGATCACGAGCGTCCAGGCGATCTATGTGCCGGCCGACGACCTGACCGACCCCGCGCCCGCCACCTCGTTCGCCCACCTTGACGCCACGACCGTTCTGTCGCGCGCGATCTCGGAACTGGGCATCTATCCGGCGGTGGACCCGCTCGATTCCACCTCGCGCCTGCTTGATCCGGCGGTCGTGGGCGAAGAGCATTACAAGGTCGCCACCGACGTGCAGCAGATCCTCCAGCGCTACAAGTCGCTGCAGGATATCATCGCGATCCTCGGGATGGACGAACTGTCGGAAGAGGACAAGCTGACCGTCGCCCGCGCCCGCAAGATCCAGCGCTTCCTGTCGCAGCCCTTCGACGTGGCCAAGGTCTTTACCGGCTCGGACGGGGTGCAGGTTCCGCTGGAAGAAACCATCGCCTCGTTCAAGGCCGTGGTCGCGGGCGAATATGATCACCTGCCCGAGGGCGCCTTCTACATGGTCGGCGGCATCAAGGAAGTGATCGCCAAGGCCGAGCGTATGGCCGCGGCAGCGGCGTAAGGAAAGCCAGATGGCAGATACCCTGCAATTCGACCTCGTCAGCCCGGAACGGAGGCTTGCCTCCGTCACCGCGCGCGAGGTCCAGCTGCCCGGCGCGGACGGCGACATGACGGCCATGCCGGATCATGCGCCGACGATCACCACCCTGCGCCCCGGTCTGCTGAAAGTGGTGCATGCGTCCGGGACCGAGGATTACGTCGTCTCGGGCGGTTTCGCCGAGATCAGCCCCTCCTCCGTCACCGTTCTGGCGGAACAGGCCATGGCGCGCACCGAGATGACGCAAGCCATGCTCGAGACGATGCTCGCCGAGGCGCGCGCCCTGCCCGGTCAGCCCGACGATGTGGCCAAGACCGTGGCCGACATCACCGCCCTGGGCGATCAGATCGGCCTCTCCGCGCGCGGTTGATCCCGGGCCGGACCGTCGTCCGGCGAGCAGTGTGTTTGTACGATCAGGTGGGGCCCGTCACAGGGCCCCACATCCTGTTTGTGGCGTACCGGATCTGTCGTACTCTGGCCAAAGGGGGCAGGGACCGAAGGGTGGACACCAGAGCATGAAGAGCATTCCCGCCGATCGGCTGGGCGTAGAGCAGGGAGATGTCCTGCTGTTCTCGGATTTCGAGAATGACGGGGCGATGTGGACGGGTGACGGCCTGCGGGAGTGCCGGACCGAGGTGCGGTTCAGCCAGGCGTTCTCGGGTATTCCCTTCGTCACGGTTTCGCTCAGCATGTGGGATTTCTCGAACGCGGCCAATATCCGTGCCGAAATCCTGGCCGAAGAGATCACCGCATCGGGATTCACCATCGTCTTCCGCACCTGGAACGACACCCGGGTCGCGCGTGTCCGCGCAAGCTGGCAGGCGCTGGGGGCCGTCCCGGATGACGAGCTCTGGGATATCTGAAAGCACTCAGCCCGAGCTGTACATGCCCTCATAGATCGGGACGAGGGTTTCATTCTCGAACAGGGAAGAGACCGAGGTTCCGTTCCAGATGTTCAGAATGGCCTGCGCAAAAATCGGCGCCGTGGGCACGATGCGGATACTGGAGGAGGCCACAACCTCCGGGCTGGGCTCGATCGAATCCGTGATGACAAGCGACTTCATCGCCGATTTGCCGATCCGCTCGACCGCCGGATCCGACAGGACGCCATGTGTGATGTAGGAATGCACCTCGACCGCGCCCGCCTCGATCAGAACATCGGCCGCCTTGCAGAGCGTGCCGGCCGTGTCGCAGATATCGTCGACGATCAGGCAGGTCTTGCCCGAAACATCCCCGATGACGGTCATCTCGGCAACCTCACCGGCCTTTTCCCGGCGCTTGTCGACGATGGCAAGCGGCGCGTTGATCCGCTTGGCCAACTCCCGTGCGCGCGCCACCCCGCCCACATCGGGCGAGACCACCATCAGATTGTCGAGGCGGCCGCGGAAATGGTGCAGGATGTCGAGGCTGAAGATCGGTGAGGCATAGAGGTTGTCGACCGGAATGTCGAAGAAGCCCTGGATCTGCGCGGCGTGAAGGTCCATCGTCAGAACGCGCTCGACACCGGCCTCGGCGATCAGATTGGCCACAAGCTTGGCCGAGATCGGCGTGCGGGCCTTGGTCCGGCGATCCTGACGCGCATAACCGAAATAGGGAATGACCGCCGTGATGCGCCCGGCCGAGGATCGGCGCAGCGCATCGGCGATGATCAGCAGCTCCATCAGGTGGTCATTGGCGGGTTTCGACGTGGGCTGGATGATGAACATGTCCTCGCCACGGACATTCTCGAACACTTCGACAAAGACCTCGCCGTCATTGAAGCGCTCGACCCGCGCCTCGACGGGTGAGACGCTGATCCCCCGATGCATGGACATGCGACGGGCGATGGCGCGGGTGAGGGTGGGATTGGCATTGCCAGAGATGAGTTTCGGTTCTGTCATCACCGCCACGACGGGATCCTTCCTGTTTGGCACAGCCCTGTTCGGCACAGCCGATACCGGCCGGAATCACGGTCTGGCCCCCGCCTAGCACATGGCCGGGGGCGGGCAAAGAAACGACTCGGCCCCCGACGAAGGGTTTGCGCGCAGCGGTGCCGCCGGGAGGCGGAATTTCAAAAGTTCCGCCCCGGATTTTCTTAAAAATCCGGCTGTCACCCGGCAAGAATGTCGAGGAAGCGGTCAATCGAAGCCTCTGGCAGCGACCAGTCGCAGACGAAGCGGGCCAGCAAGGGCTCATCCGGATCCCCGCTTCCCGCATCACCACCCCAGAGGTAGTATTGCGCACCGGCCGCCAGGGCGCGCTGATGAAGCCTGCGCGGCAGTTCGGCAAAGACCAGGTTCGCCTCCGGTTTCCAGGCCATCCGGCAGCCCGGCACCTGTTCCAGCCCGCTGACCAGCCGCCCCAGCTTTGCATTCGCCAGGCCCGCCATCTCGAGCCAGAGGTCGTCGGTCAGATAGGCCAGCATCTGTGCGGACAGATAGCGATGCTTGGAAAAGAGATGCGCGCCCCGCTTGCGGCGCAGCTCGAATTCCTGCGCGCGGGCGGGGTCGAAGATCACGCAGGCCTCGACCCCCATCAAACCGTTCTTCGTCCCCCCGAAACTGACCGCATCCACCCCGACAGCTTTCGTCATCTCGCCCGCGCTGCATCCCAGCGTCACCAGCGCATTGGCGAAGCGTGCCCCGTCCATATGGACCGGCAGCCCGAACTCCCGCGCCAGCGCGCCGATCGCGCGTATCTCGGCCAGGCTATAGACCGTGCCCTTCTCGGTCGCCTGGGTCAGGCTGACCGGCCCCCGCTGCGGCCCGTGCACGCCGCGCGTCTCTTCCGCCTCGATGGCGCGGCGCAGCGCGGGCACGGTCAGCTTGGCATCCTCATCCGGCACCAGCGTCAGCTTGGCACCGCCCGAAAAGAATTCGGGCGCGTTGCACTCATCCTCGTGGATATGGGCCATGGGCGTGCAGAAGATCGTCTCCCACGGCCGTGAGAGCGTGGCCAGCAAAAGCGCATTGGCCGCCGTCCCCGTCGCCACCAGATAGACCGCCGCCTCCGGCGCGCCAAAGACCGACCGGATCCTCTCGCGCACCTCGTCCATCAGCGCATCGGCCCCATAGGCGGGCGCATGGTCGGTATTGGCGCGTGCAATGGCCTCGATCACCTTGGGATGGGCAGGGCCCGCATTGTCCGAGGCAAAGAACATGTCAGAGCGGCTCCTCGATGATGTGGTTTTCCCAGTCTTCCTCGTCCACCTCGAACTCGGGCACCGTCATCCCCCGGACCGAGACGCCGGCCCGGTGCACGCTTTCGGGATCGCCCGAGACCAGCGGGTGCCAGTCGTAAAGCGGTCGCCTCTCGTGGCGCAGGCGATAGGCACAGGTCTGCGGCAGCCAGTAAAGGTTCTTCGCCAGCGTCGCGGGCGTCAGCACGATGCATTCGGGCACGAACTGGTGGCGGATCGGGTATTGCGCGCAGCGGCAGCTTTCGCCGTCCAGCAGGCGGCAGGCCACGCGCGTCAGGGCAACCTCGCCCGTTTCCTCGTCCTCAAGCTTGTTGAGGCAGCATTTGCCGCAGCCGTCGCAGAGCGCCTCCCACTCCGGGCGGGTCAGCTTCTCGAGCGGGATGCGCTCCCAGAAGCGCGGGCGCAAGGTCTCAGACATTGGAAAGGAGCGCCCGCGCCCGGTCGCAATCCGCGCCCATCTGGGTGATCAGCGCCTCGAGGCTGTCGAATTTCATCTCGGGCCGCAGGAATTCGACCAGCGCGACCGAGAGGGTAGCCCCGTAGAGATCGCCCTTGAAATCGAAGAGGAAGCTTTCGCAATTGGGCAGGTTGTCGCCGAACATCGGGCGCACCCCGATCGAGGCGGCCCCGTCGTAGCTGCCCTGATGTGGCCCGTCGAGCACGTCGACCTTGACGGCATAGACCCCGAAGCGGGGCGGATGCAGGCCGCTGATCGACATGTTGGCCGTCGGATAGCCAAGGTCGCGCCCGCGCTGGTCGCCGCGGATCACCTCGCCCTCGATCCGGTGCCAGTGGCCCAGCATGGCCGCCGCATCGCCGGGGCGGCCCTCGGTCAGCGCCAGCCGGATCGCGGTCGAGGAGACCGCCCCCCCGCCGATATCGAGCAGAGGAGAGACGGTCACGCCAAAGCCCATCTCGGCCCCGAAGCGGCGCAGGTCGTCGGCCGTGCCCGTCCGGCCCTTGCCGAAACAGAAGTCCGCACCGACAACGACATGGGCCAGCCCCAGTTGCTCGGACAGGATGCGGCTTGCGAATTCCTGCGCGGAAAGGCCCTGAAGGGCCGCGTTGAAGGGCAGTTCATACAGTTTCTCGACACCGAGCTTTTCCAGCCGATGCGCCCGGGCGCCTGCGTTCATCAGGCGGAAGGGCGGGGCATCCGGGGCAAAGACCTGTCGGGGATGGGGTTCGAAGGTCACGATCCCAAGGGGGGCCCCGGCCTGTTCGGCTGCATCCCGGGCCAGGTCGATCACCGCGCGGTGGCCCAGATGCACCCCGTCGAAATTGCCGATGGCCACGGCGGCGCCGCGGTCGGCCGGGTCGATGAAACGGGGGTCGCGGATGATGCGCATGGGGCGTGGGTAGCGCCCCTTGCCGGGGCGTGCAAGCGGCGCTGGCGGTCAGTCGAACTTGCGCGAGGGGGCCAGGACCAGCGCCTCGCCGGCAAGAACCTTCTTGCCATCCACGAGGCAGCGCGTGTCCATCGTGACGCGGCGCTTGGCGTGGTCAATGGCCGTCACCTCGACCTCGGCTGTCACCGTGTCGCCGGGCCGGACCGGGCCAAGGAAGCGGATCGACTGGCCCAGATAGACGGTGCCATGCCCCGGCAACTGTTCCCCGATCACCGCCGAAACAAGGCCCGCCGTCAGCATCCCATGCGCGATGCGCCCGCCAAAGATCGTGTCCTGGGCATAATCCTCGTCAAGATGGACGGGGTTGCGGTCGGTCGAGACCTCGGCAAACAGCTCGATATCGCGGTCGGTCACCTGCTTGCGCAGGGACCGGATCATCCCGATCTCGAGGTCTTCGATGCAGATCGTTCCCCGGGGCATGTTGTCCAGCATGGCGAAGTCGCCTCGCAATAAATGATCACGCGGACGGTGCCGCGAGTAACTTTATTGCTTTGCGGGCGCAGAAAGTCAAGCCGCCTCAGCGCAGGAAGCCCATCGCATAGGTGGCATTCGTCTGCGCTTCCTCAAGGAAGGCGTCCAGCGCCTCGGGGTCGGGCTGGTCCTTGGTGCGCGTCTCGGCTGCCGCAAGCCCGCCGGTGATGAAGAGGCTGTCCAGATCCTCGCCCATGGCGCCCTTGATATCGGTGCCGATCCCGTCGCCGATGGCGATGATCCGGGCATCGTTCACCACGCCGCCCACTTCGGACAGCCGGGTGCGGGCAAGGTCGTAGATCGGCGGATGGGGCTTGCCGAAATACAGGCTCTCGCCCCCCATCTCGGTATAAAGCTGGGCCAGCGCGCCCGCGCACCATTCCCGCGTCTCGCCCCGGTCCACGACGATATCGGGATTGGCGCAGAGGAGCTTCAGGCCCCGCGTCTTGGCGGCAAGGAACTGCGGACGATAGACCGACGGATCCTCGAACCGGTCGAAGGGGCCGGTGCAGACGATCCCTTCGGCCTCGGCCAGGGGCACTTGCGTGATCTCGACCGGGTCGGTGACGACCTTGGGCGGCACGAAAAAGCTCTGGTCGCCCTCTTCGCCGATGAACCAGACCTTCCGGCCCACGACACCCCGGAACATCGCCACCCGCGCCGAATCGCCCGAAGTGGCCACCGCGTCATAGCTGTCGCGCGGCACGCCCAGCTTTTCGAGTTGCTCCTCGACCGGGCCACGCGGGCGGGGCGCGTTGGTCACGAAGATGACCCGGCCCCCCTTGGCGCGGAAAGCCTGCATTGCCGCGACCGCCGCCGGGAAGGCGGCGATCCCGTTGTGCATGCAGCCCCAGAGATCGACGAAAGCTGCGTCGTATTGGTCCGAGACCTCGGCGAAGCTCTGGATGATGCGGGCCATGGGTCAGACCTTGAGCGCGGGGATGATCTGCTTCTTGCGGCTCATCACGCCGGGCAGGACGACCGTATCGCCGCTGACCGTCGCGCCAAAGGATTTCTCGGCGACCGTTTTCGTCAGCTCGTTGGGGATCAGCATCGTCGCCTCTTCCCGCAGGATATCGACGACAAAGAGCAGCACCTGATCGGCGCCGTCCTCTTTCGCGACATCGACCATCGACTTCATCAGGCTGTCCTTGCGGTCCAGCACCGTGGCGGGCGCGGTGGTTTCCAGCACCGAGACGCGGAACTGCACGCCGTCGACCTCGTATTCCTTGCTGTCCATCCGCAGAAGCTCGGCATCCGAAAAGGCCGAGACGTCGGATTTCGCCGCGAACATCTCGGCGGCATAGGAGGGGATGTCGATGCCCAGACCTTGCGCCAGATGCTCGGCGACCTGCCGATCAATATCCGTTGTGGTGGGCGAGCGGAATTCAAGCGTGTCGGACAGGATGCAGGACAGGATCAGCCCGCGGATCCCTTCGGGCAGATGGCCGGTATGGGGGCCCATGAGTTGATAGAGCAGAGTCGCGGTGCAGGCGACGGGGCGGATCGTGATCTCGATCGGGCCCTTCGTCTCAAGCCCGCCGACCAGCTTGTGATGGTCGATGATCGCCAGCACATCCGCCTTGTTGATATTGGCGGGAAGCTCGGCGGGGTTGTTGGTGTCGACGATCACGCAAGGCTGGCCATCCTCGACATCCGACAGCACGGGGGGCAGGTCAAAGCCCCAGCGGCTGGCCACGAATTGCGCCTCGGTATTGGGGGTGCCCAGAAGGCGGGGTTCGGCCTTCTGCCCGGTATGGTCAAGATACCAGGCCCAGATGATGGCGGAGCCGGTGGAATCGGTGTCGGGCGATTTGTGGCCGAAGACGAGCGTGGTCATCATGAAGTCCTGATCGGTTGGGTTTGGCGCCTTATAGGAAGGCCGGGCAGGGATGTCACGCCGCCACGGGCGCGGCCGTCCCGTAGGGTCGGCAGTTGCAGGTTACGGAAGCGGGCGGATCGTCCAGCCCTGTTCCTCCAGAAGCCGCAAGACGCCCTGTTCGCCGGGCATATGCGCCGCGCCAGCGGCGACCATCACATGGCCATGGGTTGCGGCCGCCGCTTCGATCACCGGGATCCAGTCGTGATTGCGGCGGTTCAGCAGGGCCTCTTCGGTCATCTCGAACAGGGCCTCGGCCTCGTCCGGCTCCATCCCCACGGCGAAATCGAGCGCGATGCGCGACAGCTCCCAGATCTCGGCGATCTCGCCGCTGAAATAGCTGTCGATCATGGCGACGAACATCTCCTCGGCAAGGTCTTCGGGCTGCAGGACGCTGATCCGCAGATAGTCGATCTGCTCCTCGAGGCTCTCTTCCTGAAACAACACGAAAAGCGTGTCCCACGCCTCGAGCGCCTGCATCGGCACCGACCGGCTGTCGGCAAGATCCATGATCATGCCGTCCAGCCCCAGATCGCCCGCAAAGAGGTAATCCATCGCGCAGGCGGGCATCGAGAGCGTCAGCATCAGGAACCAGGGCTGGAACTTGGCCCCCATGAAGGGCGGGATCTCGCGGGCGCGCAGCGCATCGGCAAGGGCCTGCCAGGTATCCTCGTCCAGGATCTCGGGAAGGGTGGGGCCATCGGTCAGGAACATGAGCGAGGGGTCGTTCGTCATCGCCTCCTGCATCTGCTCTTCTTCGGCCGAGGTCATTTCAAGCAGGACAAGATCCACCTCGTCCATCACCGGCGCGAGGCGTTCGATGATCGCCGCGTGACCTTCGTGGAAGATATGCATCGTGCCGACCACGGTCAGGCGCTGCCCGTCCCGTTCGGCCGACCAGAGCAGGCCGCGCGCATAGGGCGTATCCTCGATCGCGGTGGCAAGGGCTTGGCGCTGGGGGTCCGACAGCCGCTCCATCAGGCTTGGCCCGGTGCAGCGCGCCTCGGCCAGGGTGGCGGACAGGACGGCGGCAACGAAGGACAGGCACAGGACGGCAACTCGGGACAGCATCAACTCACTCCGCAACAGGGGCTGGTCAGTAGGTAGGGCCGGCCTCTCTGGCCTGCAACCCCGGTTGCGGCCAAACCCCGAGACAGGCGCCTCCGACCGTCTTGACAGCCCGATCCGCGCTGCCTAAATGGCGCTCTGCTAGCACTCACCGATGGCGAGTGCTAAAAATCAAACTGAGTGCTGAGGAGCTTCAGAGATGACCTTCAAACCGCTTCACGACCGGGTGCTTGTGCGCCGTGTGCAGAGCGAGGAAAAGACCAAGGGCGGTCTGATCATTCCCGATTCCGCCAAGGAAAAGCCTGCCGAAGGCGAAGTCGTCGCCTGCGGCCCGGGCGCCCGCAAGGATTCGGGCGAGCTGATCGAGATGGCCGTCAAGGCCGGTGATCGCATCCTGTTCGGCAAATGGTCGGGCACCGAGGTCACGATCGACGGCGAAGAGCTGCTGATCATGAAGGAATCCGACATTCTGGGGATCATGGACGCCAAGGCCGCCGCGAAAGCCGCCTGAGCCGATCCACATCCCAGGTCAATCCAGAGGAGCTGACAGATGTCTGCCAAAGACGTACGTTTCGAAACCGACGCCCGCAACCGCATGATCAAGGGCGTGAACACCCTTGCCAATGCCGTCAAGGTCACGCTTGGTCCCAAGGGCCGCAACGTGGTCATCGACAAGTCGTTCGGTGCCCCCCGCATCACCAAGGACGGTGTGACGGTCGCCAAGGAAATCGAGCTGGAAGACAAGTTCGAGAACATGGGCGCCCAGATGGTGAAGGAAGTCGCTTCCCGCACCAATGACGAGGCCGGCGACGGCACCACCACCGCCACCGTTCTGGCCCAGGCCATCGTGATTGAGGGCATGAAGGCGGTTGCCGCCGGCATGAACCCGATGGACCTCAAGCGCGGCATCGACCTTGCCGTCGCCAAGGTCGTCGACTCGATCAAGGCCGCTGCCCGCCCGGTGAACGACAGCGCCGAAGTCGCGCAGGTCGGCACCATCTCGGCCAACGGCGAAGCCGAAATCGGCCGCCAGATCGCTGACGCGATGCAGAAGGTCGGCAACGAGGGTGTCATCACCGTCGAAGAGAACAAGGGCCTCGAGACCTCGACCGACGTGGTCGAAGGCATGCAGTTCGACCGCGGCTACCTGTCGCCCTACTTCGTCACCAATGCCGACAAGATGACGGCCGAGCTGGAAGACGCCTACATCCTGCTGCACGAGAAGAAACTCTCGTCGCTGCAGCCGATGGTCCCGCTTCTGGAAGCCGTGATCCAGTCGGGCAAGCCGCTCGTCATCATCTCGGAAGACGTGGAAGGCGAGGCTCTGGCCACGCTCGTCGTGAACAAGCTGCGCGGCGGCCTGAAGATCGCGGCCGTCAAGGCCCCGGGTTTTGGCGATCGTCGCAAGGCCATGCTGCAGGACATCGCGATCCTGACCGGCGGTCAGGTGATCTCGGAAGACCTGGGCATGAAGCTCGAGTCGGTCACGCTCGACATGCTGGGCCGCGCCAAGAAGGTCATGATCAAGAAAGACGACACGACCATCGTCGACGGCGCCGGCGAAAAGGCCGAGATCGAGGCCCGCGTCTCGCAGATCCGTGCGCAGATCGAGGAAACCACCTCGGACTACGACCGCGAGAAGCTGCAGGAGCGTGTTGCCAAGCTGGCTGGCGGCGTTGCCGTCATCCGCGTCGGCGGCATGACCGAGATCGAGGTGAAAGAGCGCAAGGATCGCGTCGATGATGCGCTGAACGCCACTCGTGCGGCCGTTCAGGAAGGCATCGTCGTCGGCGGTGGCGTAGCCCTCGTGCAGGCTGCAAAGACGCTTGAAGGCCTGACCGGCGACAACAGCGACCAGAACGCCGGCATCGCCATCGTCCGTCGTTCGCTTGAAGCGCCGCTGCGCCAGATCGCCCAGAACGCGGGCGTCGACGGGGCCGTGGTCGCGGGCAAGATCCGCGAAAGCGCCGACAAGAGCTTTGGCTTCAACGCCCAGACCGAAGAATATGGCGACATGTTCAAGTTTGGCGTGATCGACCCGGCCAAGGTCGTGCGCACCGCTCTTGAGGATGCGGCTTCGGTTGCCTCGCTCCTGATCACGACCGAGGCGATGATCGCCGACAAGCCGCAGAAGGAAAGCGCCGGTGCCGGCGCCGGAATGGGCGGCATGGACGGAATGGGCGGCATGGGCGGCATGATGTAATCCCTTCGGGATCATCACCGTTCGGGTCTGACCGAAATGCTGGGGGCTCGCCATAGGCGGGCCCCTTCGCTTTTGGCGGTGCCCCCTAACGGACGATCGGTTCGAGAGGATCGTACAGCACCCCCTCGCCCGCGCTGCCCCCCGCGCTACTCCATGCGACGGCGGCAAGGCTGTCGGGCTTGACCTGCACTCCGGCCATCTCGTCCCGCGTGACCCAGCGCCGATGCGTGACCACCCCTTCCGGGTCGGTCCAGTCGCCGGCCGGATCGCCGCTTACAAGCGTGCAGCGGAAATAGATGTCGACCTGATGGAAACTGCCTTCGGGATCGTGAAACTCGTTCACAAGGCAGGGTGCCCCCACCGCGATCACCAGCCCCGTCTCCTCATGCACTTCGCGCCGAAGATTGTCGGGCAGCGAGCTGTGACACTCCACCCCGCCACCCGGCGCGCACCACAGGTGGTCGCGGCCCTTCCACGCATTGACCAGCAGGAGGCGCGTGTCGTGGATCAGAACGGCGCGCACGGCCAGACGAGGAGAGGGCGCAGAGGGCATGGCGGAAACCTGCCCGGTTGCGCAAGAAGCCGCAAGGGTAGGCTATTCCTGACTTCAAAACGTCATCTGCAGGCCCTAGATATCACCGCATGATAAGGGTGTTGATTGTGCTTGCAGGACTTTTCTCTGCCAACAAGGCGCAGGCCGGGGCGCATTCGGACGAATGCGTCATTCTTCTGCACGGGCTGGCGCGGACCGAATTCTCGTTCTTTCCGCTGCAGCAGATCCTCGAATCCGAGGGCTACCGGGTGGTGAACAACGGCTACCCCTCGACCGAGCAGACGATCGAGGAACTTGTGGCCGAGAACCTGCCCCGTGACGTGGCCGAATGCGGCGATGCCACGGTGCATTTCGTGACCCATTCGATGGGCGGCATCCTTGCCCGGGCCTGGCTGACAGAGAACCGCCCGGAAAAGATGGGGCGTGTGGTCATGCTGGCCCCGCCCAATGCCGGTTCGGAACTGGTTGACGTGTTCGGAGATTTCGAGCCGTTTCAGTGGATGAACGGGCCGGCGGGCCTGCAACTGGGAACCGATGCCGAAAGCCTGCCGAATGCCCTCGACCTGCCGGCCTATGAGGTCGGGATCATCGCGGGGAACGTGTCGCTGAACCCCATCACCTCGGCGATGATCGAGGGCGATGACGATGGCAAGGTCTCGGTCGAATCCACCAAGCTGGAGGGGATGACCGATCACATCGTCCTGCCGGTCAGCCACACCTTCATGATGAACAACCCGCTGGTCATCGCCGAGATCCTGGCCTTCCTGCGCGACGGACGCTTTGATCGCGATCTGTCGCTGATGGACGTGCTCTTCGGGTCCGACTAGCCGCCTGATCCGCCCGCAGGCCCGGTGATCCGGTTCAGATGGCCCATCTTGCGGCCCGGCCGGGCGGCACCCTTGCCGTAAAGGTGCAGGGCGCAGCTGCCATCGGACAGCTCCGGCACACGCTCCACATCCGCGCCGATCAGGTTCTCCATCACCACGTCGGAATGCCGCCGCCCGTCGCCCAAAGGCCAGCCGGCGATGGCACGGATATGCTGTTCGAACTGGTCGATCAGACAGCCGTTCTGCGTCCAGTGCCCGGAATTGTGCACGCGCGGGGCGAATTCGTTGACGATCAGGCCGGCTTCGGTCACGAAAAGCTCGACCCCGATCACGCCCACATAGTCCAACCCGTTCAGGATCCGTGCCGCGATCAGCACGGCATCGGTGCGCTCGGCCCGGCTGAGCGTCGCAGGCACGGTCGTCTTTCGCAGGATGCCCGCTTCGTGCAGGTTCTCGCCCGGATCGAAGGCCGAGACCGCCCCGTCGATCCCCCGGGCCGCGATGACCGAGACCTCGCGCTCGAACCCGACAAAGCCCTCGAGCACCGATGGCGCGCCACCCAGCGCCGCCAAGGCCTCGGCCGCCTGGTCGGGGTCGGTGATGCGGACCTGCCCCTTGCCGTCATAGCCCAGCCGGCGCGTCTTGAGGATCGACGGCACCCCGATCCGCGCCAGCGCCGCCGTCAGATCCTCCAGGCTGTCGACCGGCGCAAAGGGCGCGGTGGCAAGGCCAAGGCCCGCAAGCCATGTCTTTTCCGTCAGCCGATCCTGCGATGTCGAAAGGGCAAGCCGCCCCGGGCGGATCGGCACCAGGGATTCGATCAGGTCCAGCGCCTCGGAGGGCACATTCTCGAACTCGTAAGTCACGACATCGACGCTTTGGGCAAAGCGCCGCAGGGCGGCGGCATCCTCGTAGGGCGCGGTCGTCACCTGATGGCACACATCCGCCGCCGGGCAATCGGCGGCGGGTTCGAAGATGTGGCAGCGAAACCCAAGCCGCGCGGCCGCCATCGACAGCATCCGCCCCAGCTGGCCGCCACCCAGAATGCCGATGGTTGCCCCCGGCGAGAGCGCCTCACTCATCCTTCGGCTCCTCGGGGATCGACGCGGAAAGCGCTGCCCGCCACGACTCGAGCCGTTCGGCGAGGGCCGGGTCCGAAAGGGCGAGGATCTCGGCCGCCATCAACCCGGCATTGACAGCACCCGCAGCACCGATGGCCATGGTGGCAACCGGAAAACCGCGCGGCATCTGGACGATGGAATAGAGCGAATCCACCCCGCCCAGCGCCCGGGTCTGGACCGGCACCCCGATCACCGGCAGCCGCGTCTTGGAGGCGACCATCCCCGGCAGATGCGCCGCCCCGCCGGCGCCCGCGATGATGACCTTCAGGCCGCGATCCGCCGCGCCGGTGGCATAGTCCCACATCCGCCCCGGCGTGCGATGGGCCGAGACGATCTTCGCCTCATGCGCGACGCCCAGTTCCTGCAGGATCCCGGCCGCCTCGCGCAGGGTGGCCCAGTCGGACTGGCTGCCCATGATGATCCCGACCTGCGTCTCAGCCTGCATCGGCCTGCCTCCCGAAATGAAGCGGCACTATAGCCGGGCCATCGTCATGAACAAGACGGGCCGCGCGCGGCAGGATCCGTGTCAGGATGGCTGGCACCAGAGGCTTTCAGGCGATGATGTCGGGCAGCAGCCTGTCTTCGATCTGGGCGATCTGGTCCTTGAGATACAGCTTCTGCTTCTTGAGCCGCCGGATCGTCAGCATGTCGGCCGCCCCCCGCTCCTGCAGGGCGTGGATCGCCTCGTCAAGGTCGCGGTGCTCGCGCTTGAGCACCTCGAGTTTCACCCTGAGAACCTCGGTCTGCTCCATTCTGGCTGAGATGTTCATGGCAATCCTCGTCCTTGCGGCGCCACCTCGCGAGAATCGCCAGGGCGCACTGCGCTGTCATTTGAATATAGGGGGCCCGGCGGCCTGCGCATAGTCCCGGCCCTTGCGCGGGCAGTGCTGGCGCCCCATATTCGAAGGGTGCGGTTGCCGGGATGCCGGGGCCGCGAACAGACGGTCGCTTTGACAAGGACGTGTCGCATGACGAAACTGACGCTGGGGACGCATCCCTTTCTTCTGGGCTTCGATCAGCTGGAACGGCTGGTCGAACGGACGGCCAAGACCGGAAACGACGGCTATCCCCCGTATAATATCGAACAGACCTCGGATCGGTCCTTCCGCATCACGCTCGCCGTGGCAGGGTTTTCCGAAGACGATATCTCGATCACGGTCGAGGATCGGCAGCTCGTGATCCGCGGGCGCCAGTCGGACGAGGCCGAGGGGCGCATGTTCCTGCATCGCGGCATTGCCGCGCGGCAGTTCCAGCGCAGCTTCGTGCTGGCCGACGGGGTCGAGGTGGGCGAGGCCGCGATGGAAAACGGCCTGCTGCATGTCGACCTGACCCGCAAGCTGCCCGATGCCGTCGTCCAGACCATCCGTATCAAGAGGAGCGCACCGCGATGAATACGCCCGTTGACCTGCGCAAGCTTGGCGCGGACATCGTCTATGTGAAGCCCGTAGAGGTGGCGAGCCTGCCCGACGATCTGCGCCGCCAGGCCGGAGAGCTTGAGGTGATCTATTCGGTGCACGATGCTGAAGGCACCCAGCTGGCGCTCGTGGCCGACCGCCGCATCGCCTTTGCCCTGGCCCGCCAGCACGACAAGGTGCCTGTGCGGGTGCATTGACCCCCGCCGGTCGCCTGCACCGGCAGCGGGCAGGTTGGCGTAGGGTGGGCAAAGCCCACGCGCCATGCCCGACAGCGCCCGCTGCGATTTCCCAAGGCGTGGGTTTCACCCACCCTACCGCCCCATCGGGTAGGGTGGGCAAAGCCCACGCGCGCAGCCGCTAGGCCTTGATCAGCCCCATGCTCTCGAGCTTCAGGATCACCTGCTGGGCGCAGTTGTCCACGTCCACATTCTCGGTCTCGACCCGCAATTCGGGGCTTTCGGGCACGTCATAGGGATCCGAGATCCCGGTGAACTCCTTGATCTTGCCTTCCCGCGCCAGCTTGTAGAGGCCCTTGCGGTCGCGCCGCTCGCATTCCTCGATACTGGTGGCGACATGCACCTCGATGAAGGCCCCATAGGCCTCGATCATCTCGCGCACCTCGGCCCGAGTCGTCGCATAGGGTGCGATGGGCGCACAGATCGCGATGCCGCCGTTCTTGGTGATCTCGGAGGCGACATAGCCGATCCGCTTGATGTTGATGTCGCGATGTTCCTTCGAGAACCCGAGTTCCGAGGACAGATGTTTGCGCACCACATCGCCGTCCAGCAGCGTCACCGGCCGCCCGCCCATCTCCATCAGCTTGACCATGAGCGCATTGGCGATCGTGGATTTGCCCGAACCCGAAAAGCCCGTGAAGAACACCGTGAACCCCTGTTGCGCCCGCGGCGGCGAGGTGCGGCGCAGCTCTTTCACCACTTCGGGGAAGGAAAACCAGTCGGGAATCTCCAGCCCCTCGCGCAGGCGGCGGCGCAGTTCCGTGCCCGAGATATCCAGCACGGTCGAACCCTCGGGCACCTCGTCCACCGGATAATATTGCGCCTTTTCCTGCACATAGACCATCTGTTTGAAATCGACCATCTCGATGCCGATTTCCTCCTGATGCTCGCGGACAAGCTCTTGCGCGGCGTAGGGGTCGTAGAAGTCCTTGCCCGCGCTGTTCTTGCCCGGCCCCGCATGGTCGCGGCCCACGATGAAATGCGTGAGCCCGTGGTTCTTGCGGATGATCGCGTGCCACAGCGCCTCGCGCGGGCCGCCCATGCGCATGGCAAGGTTCAGAAGGCTCAGATGCGTGGTCGAGGACGGGTACTGGTCCAGCACCGCCTCGTAGCAGCGCACGCGGGTGAAATGGTCAACGTCGCCCGGCTTGGTCATGCCGACGACGGGGTGGATCAAGAGGTTCGCCTGCGCCTCGCGCGCGGCGCGGAAAGTCAGTTCCTGATGCGCGCGGTGCAGCGGGTTGCGCGTCTGGAAGGCCACGATCCGCGTCCAGCCCATCTTGCGGAAGAAGGCGCGCAGCTCGTTCGGCGTGTCGCGGCGGGCGCGGAAATCGTAATGCACCGGCTGCTGGATGCCGGTCACCGGCCCGCCCAGATAGACCTTGCCCGCGCGGTGATGCAGGTAGTTCACGGCCGGATGGGCGATGTCGTCGGCACCGAACACCTGTTCGGCCTCGAACGCCTTGTTCGGCACCCATTTGTCGGTGACAGTCATCGTCGCCAGGATCACGCCTTCCTGATCGCGCAGCGCGATGTCCTGGCCGGGTTCCACCTTGGCGGCAAAGTCTTCCGACACGTCCAGCGTGACCGGGATCGGCCAGAGGCTGCCGTCGGTCAGGCGCATGGTCGAGACGACGCTGTCGTAATCGGCCTGCCCGTGAAACCCTTTCAGCGGCGCGAAGCCGCCGTTCATCAGCAGCTCCAGATCGCAGATCTGGCGGGGGGTGAGGTCATGGCTGACCAGCGTGCCGGCCTCGTGCTTGAGCTTCTGGGCGCTCTCGTAGCTGACATAGAGTTCGGGGACGGGGGCGAAATTGGAAATCATGAAAGTCTCGGGGTTGGGTCAGATGGCGCCGCATGCGGCCATTTCGCCCGCGCCTTGGCAAAAGGGCGCCGGGAGTTCAAGGGAAATGGAGGCATGCGGCGTCGGTTGACGAAGGGCGTTGCGCCTGCGCCCTGCCCTTGGGCGCGCCCGACAACCCCGCGAACCGTCAGCCCGCTGCCCCGCGCGCCAGCCCATAGGCGCCGATGGCCGCCCAGATTGCGGCCATCACCGGATCATCAGCGCGGGCGGGCGCGCGGGCAGGCGCACGAGCGGCTGCCTTGGGCGCGGGGGGCGGCAGGGTGGTGCCGTCCCCGTCGATGCGCCCCGTTGCAAGGTTGATCCGCAGCCCGCCGTCAAGCCAGAGCCAGCGCCCCTCGATCCGGGCCTCGGGGCGGACAAGGCGGAGGAGGGCCTCGCGCATCGCCAGGCTCGTGCTGCCGGGCCAGAGGAGGCGGCCGGTCACGCCGGTCACTCTTGCGGTATCGCTCACCCCCGCCGCGCCGACCGTCACCAGAAGATCGACCGCACGAAGCGCCTCTGACAAAAGGCGCGGCGGCAGATCGGCAAAGCGCTTCTCCGGCCCGGCGATCCGGACAGCGCCGGTCACGCCGATCCCGTCCGCTCCGGGATACAGCGCGATGCCTGCGTCGAACTCGAACCGCCGTCCGTCAAGCCGCAGGACCAGCCTGTCCGAGGGCGACACGCGCCAGCCGCTTCGCCGCGACAGGCCGAAGGCCGGGATCTGGGCGATGGCATGGCCGGCAAAGAGGGCGCTTTCACTGCCCGCCGCCTCGTCGGGGGGCAGGGCATAGACCTCGCGGAAAGCCTGGGCGAAGGGTTGGTCAAGGGCGCCGGCAAGCACGGCCTGCCGCCAGGCGATCCTTTCGGCCTCGGTCGCCTCGGCGGGGTGCCAGAGGCGGATGCTCTGGTCGGGCGCGAAGGGCAGGGTGGTTCCGTCCCGAGCCTGCCAGACAAGCGCCTTCGCCGAGCCGGTCAGAAGATGCGCCCGGCCATCCACCTCCCAGATCAGGGCGCTGGTCAGGGGCCAGAGGTCCGGCCCCGTCAACTGATCGCGCCACAAGGCCGCAGGCTGGGCATGGGTGCGGGACAGCAATCCTTCCAGCGCCGGTTTCAGCAGCTTGAGGAAAGGCCGCTCGAGCGGGCCGCGCATGGCAAGGTCAAGCAGCCGGTCGGGATCCCGGCCCAGGGCCGTCCGCGCCGCCGGCAACATCCGGTCGAGCTTTTTCTTGACCCCGGCGTGACGCACCGCCCCGGCCACGTCGCGCAGCGCCATGACGGCTTCGGGCGCGGGTTTCCCGACCGCAAGATTGCCCAGCGCGATGGTCAGCGACTGCGACGGCATCGTCTTTGCCTTCGGATCGGGCGCAACCGCCGCCCCCATCCAGAGCCGGGCCAGCACCGAAAGCCCCCGTTCGTCACGCTCGTCCAGCGCCAGCCCCACAGCGCGGGCGACCGTCTGGGCCTCGTCCACCGTCATCAGGCCATCGGCCTTGTAGGGCTGGCGGCCGGACTGGATCGCCTCGATCCGCTCCAGCGTTTCGGCAATGGCACCCGGGGCGAAGGCCCGCACCGCGGGGATATCGGCAAAGGCCGCATCGTCGGCGCCCGCAACCTCGCGGGCAAGGGGCCCGGCGCGGCACAGGACAGCGAGGCCCGCCCGCAGAAGCGCGAGGTGGTCCTCCGCCAGCACCGCCTCAAGCTCGGCCAGCGCGAGGGGGCCGGAAAACCGTTTGCGCAGTGCCGCCCGGGCCGCACCGGCAAGGCGATCGTCGCCCATGGCGCGGGCCGCGACAACGCCCACCTCGGGCGCGAGGTGGTCGAGAAAGGCCATGCCGGTTTGCAGGTTGACAAGATCGCCCGGCCCGAAGGGCTCTGTCAGGCCGCAGAACACCCGCGTCAGGCAGTGCAGGATCTTCGATTTCCACATCCAGTCCCGATGCTCTTCGGGCAGATGCAGCAACAGCGGCCTTGGGGCCTGCGCCAGATCGAGCAGCGCCCGGATCGTCCGTGCCGCCAGCCCGGGCGACAGGATCAGACCCGGCCCGCCCTCTTCCGGGCCGCTGCTGATCTCGGACAGGGCCATCTGGCGGCGCCGGTCCTCTTCCGGTCCGGTCAGGATCCGGCCCGCCTGCCATTCCTCGGCCAGGATCTCGGCCCGGTCGCGCGGTGTCAGCGCCGCGATATCGGCCGCCATGGCGGCTTCGTCCCAGAGGACACCCGGTTGAGCCAGGCGCGCGCGGACCCGCGCCGCCGCGCCCGGATCGGTCATTCCGCGGCGGCCCGCACCGTATCGGCCTGCGCGGCCAGCCAGCGTTCGGCATCAAGTGCTGCCATGCAGCCCATGCCGGCGCTGGTCACCGCCTGGCGATAGACATGATCAGTCAGGTCGCCGGCGGCAAAGACACCGGGGATCGAGGTGCGGGTCGTGCCCGGTTCCACCTTCACATAGCCGCCGTGATGGGTTTCCAGCTGATCGGCCACAAGTTCCGAGGCCGGCGCATGGCCGATCGCGATGAACAGGCCCTTGGCCGGGATCACCTGCGTCTCGCCCGTCCGCACATCGCGCACGCGCACCCCTTCGACGCCCAGCGGATCCTCGGTGCCCAGAACCTCGTCAAGCTCATGGAACCAGAGCGGTTCGATCTTGGGGTTCTTGAACAGCCGGTCCTGCAGGATCTTTTCCGACCTGAGTTCATCGCGCCGATGCACCAGCGTGACCTTGGAGGCGAAATTGGTCAGGAACAGCGCCTCTTCCACCGCCGTGTTGCCGCCGCCGACGACCACGATCTCCTGCCCGCGGTAGAAGAACCCGTCGCAGGTGGCGCAGGCCGAAACGCCGAAGCCGCGGAACCGCTGTTCCGAGGCAAGCCCCAGCCATTTCGCCCGCGCGCCGGTGGCAAGGATCACCGCATCCGCCGTCCAGCGGGTGCCGCTGTCGGTTTCGGCCACGAAGGGGCGGGCCGAAAGGTCCAGCTTCGTCACGATATCCTGGATGATCTCGGTCCCCATGGCGCGGGCATGGGCCTCCATCCGCACCATGAGCTCGGGGCCCTGCACCTCGGCATCGCCGGGCCAGTTCTCGACCTCGGTGGTGGTGGTCAGTTGCCCGCCGGGCTCGAGCCCCTGCAAAAGCACCGGGTTCAGCATGGCGCGCGCGGCATAGACGCCGGCGGTATAGCCCGCAGGGCCGGAGCCGACGATGAGGACGCGGGTGTGACGATCTGCGGACATGGGCGAGCCTCTGATCTGTTTCCGGCCCCAGATATAGCCAGCCTCCGACCCGGTTGAAAGCCCGTGGCCCTTGCGCCTCGTGCATTCCGGCCTTGTTCGGAATGTTGCGCGGTCGTGAAATAATATTGCGCTGCCTGCCCGGTTTGCGTAGTCTTCGCGAAAATCAGGGGGGCGACGCGTGCCGGGATCGAAACTCGACGAGATCGACAGGATGATCCTGCGCGAATTGCAGGCCGACGGGCGGATGACAAATGTCGAGCTTGCCCGCCGGGTCGGCATCTCGGCCCCGCCCTGCCTGCGCCGCGTGCGCGCGCTCGAGGAACAGGGCTATATCCGCGGCTATCACGCCGATGTCGACCCGCGCGAGCTGGGCTTCGAGGTGCAGGTCTTTGCCATGGTCCGGCTGGTCAGCCAGGCCGAGGCCGATCTTGTGGCCTTCGAGAACCGCTGCATCGCCTGGCCGCTGGTCCGCGAATGCCACATGCTGAACGGCGAGGTGGATTTCATCCTGAAATGCGTGGCCCCCGATCTGCGCAGCTTCCAGAGCTTCCTGACCGAAGAGCTGACCGCCGCCCCCAATGTGGCCAATGTCAAGACAAGCCTCGTGATCCGCGGCGCCAAGGACGAGCCGGGCGTGCCCTTCGACGTGCTCGAGGAGCGCCTGGCCCGCGACGCCTGAGGAGGGGGTCAGGCGACGCGGAACAACTCGAGATCGGCAAGCGAAAGCCGCGGCAGGAGCGGTTCGCCGAAGGCTGCCAGATCCGTCACATGCGGAAAGCAGGACAGGAAAAGAGGCACCATCTCGCGCCGAAGGCCGGCGGTGTGCAGCGGCCCGGGATGGTAGCTTTCCACCTCGACCCCGTTGGCAATCAGCCGCCCCTGCGAGGCGAGCGCGAGGTGAAAGACCGGCACCGGGGATGGCGGGGTGAGGTCGATCACCTGCACACCGTCCACAAGATCGCGGGCCGGGACAAAGGCGGCCGTCTTGCCGGTCCGCGAGGCGATCTCGGGGGCGCGATGGGCGATTCGGGCCGAGGGGCCAAGGATCAGGTCGGACATCGGCCGGGCGATCCCGAGGGAATCGGAGGACAGCCGGGTCAGCCGTGACAGGGCGGTGTTGTGGCCCGGAGCCCGGGGCAGGATATGCGTCATGCCGCGCCAAAGCAGCGTCTGAAATCCGGCATCGACCGTGCGCAGCCGGTCGCCGGGCCAGAGATCCTCGACCGCGACAGGCCCGCGCTCGGTCTGAAACAGGGTTCCGGTTGCAAAGGCGGAGAACGCGTCCAGGAACACCGGGATCGCAGGAACGCTGCAGGAGATCATCCTGACTTCCGGGTCGGTCCCGCGGCCTGCCGGAATGCAGGCAATCTCGACCCGGCGCGTCGCAATGGGCCGTGTGCCGGAGTGCCGGTCCGTTCCGGGGTGGTTGCCGGGATTGGCCAAGGTGGCGCGCTGTTGGGCGCGCGCACCTTGCCATTTTCCGTGATCCTCCCGGCCGAGGCCTGCCGGGACAATCTTCATATCTGCCGAGAGGCCGGCGGCAGACGGGGCTTGTCGTGTCATGCGATCACCTTGCGGTTGGTCACATCACCTGTCGGCCCCCACCGAACGACAGCTGAGGAGGTTGCTGTCGAGTCGAATGTGGCAAGATCTTGCCGCGTCTGTCAAAGAATTCAGTGCCGCAGTGGCCCGGCGGGATCAATCCTTCGCGTGCCCAAGGCATTGTGCCTGCCCGGTCAACAGATTTGCCACAATCTGATTCCCGGGCCCGCAGATGGCGCCTTGCGCCTAGGCCGATTTCCGAAGCGGCGGCATCACCGGCATCTTGCGGCGCGCGATAAAGCCCGCGCGGCGCAGGCCGCGTTCCCAGGGCATGCGGACCCGACAGGTCGCGGCCTCTGCGATCACCGAAGTCATCCAGCGCGGTTTGGTTTTCATCCGTTCCTCCGTCCTGCGGATTGCGTCTTGCCTGTTGCGGCAAGATTGCCGCGCAATCCGGGCGGAAGTCTGACATGCAAAGGATGAACACGAGGTTTCATCGTGCAGGAATTGTGGCGCATTCGGGCGATAATGCCGGTGTTACAGCCTGATTGTTGCGATCAAGCGACCGTAATCGGCCTCGCGGGCATGGACGCTGCGCCGATAGCTGAAGAATCGCTCGGGGTCGGAATAGGTGCAGTGGCGCGTCCATTCCGCCTGGCCGACGCCTGCATTGCGCAGCCGGAAAAGCCCGAAGCCCGGCAGATCGAACAGCATCCTGTCCCCCTGACCGGCGGCAAAGAATCGGGCGGCCGAAGGATCCTGGGCAAGGAAATCCTCGAAGAAGTCGGGGCCAACCTCATAGGCCCGCTGGCTGATCGTCGGGCCGATCACCGCGACCATCCCGTCGCGCTTCGCGCCCAGCGCCTCCATCGCCTCGACCGTTGCCTCGAGGATACCGGCGAGCGCGCCTTTCCACCCGGCATGGGCCGCGCCGATCACGCCTGCCTTTGGGTCGGCCAGAAGCACGGGCTGGCAATCCGCCGTCAGCACCGACAGGGCAATCCCCGGCGTGGCCGTGACCAGGGCATCGGCCTTGGGCACCGGATCAAGCGGCCCCGTCACCGTCACCACATCGGCCGAATGCACCTGATGGACGCCGACAAGCGCCTCGGGCGCCACCTCCATCGCCTGCGCCACGCGCCCGCGGTTGATCGAGACGGCCTCGTGCTGGTCGCTGCTGCCATGGCCGCAGTTCAACCCCTGGAACACCCCGGACGAGGCTCCGCCGCTTCTGCCGAAGAACCCATGCCGGATCGGCCTTAGGGCTGGCGCGGTGATGATGTCGAGGCTCATGTCCAAAGTCCCGGCGGCAGCGGGGCATCCTGGGGAAAGATGCCGATCACCTTGAACAGGTCTCCCATTTCCGTGGGGCTGGTCAAGCGCCGATGGGCCGCGATGTGGCTTTCCAGAGCCTCCCGCCCCTCGGGTGTGTCAAGGGATCGGGCCAGCGCCTCGGTCCGCGCCGAGATTCCGAGCCTTTCGAGAAAATCCCCCTGACGCGCCATCCGCGTGGTCTGGGCCGGCGGGGCGGCGCGGTGGATCGCCTCGAAATCCACATGGGCGGTCAGGTCGGCTTCGCCCGGCGCCTGGAACGGGTCGACGAAGCGATGCCCGGCGACCGCCTGAAGGGTTGACCCCAGCGACCGCCAGTCTCCGTAATCGATGAAGAGGGCAAGCCCGCCCGCCCGCGCGATGCGGGAGGCGACGGCCGTCACGATACCGGGCAGGGCGGGGCACAGCTCGACCAGATCGCCGTCGCGGGTATCCTCAAGCCGGTGATCGAGCGCGGGGGCGGGCGCTGCGGCGGCCAGTCCGAAGGCGAGGCGTCCGTCGGAGACCTCCACCATCCTTTCCCGCCAGTCTGCCCCGCTGCGCTGGAACTGCCGGATCGGCAGCGCGTCAAGGAATTCGTTGGCGATCAGGAACAGCGGCGCGTCGGGCAGGGTCTCGACCCGGTCATGCCAGATGGCATCCGGCACGCGGCTGGCCTGCGCCTGTCGCAGGGGGGCGGCGGCCTCGACCAGATGCACGCTCAGCGCCGCGTGAAACCCCGGAACCCGGCGCGTCGCCCGCAGGGCATCCTGCATCAGCGTGCCCCACCCCGGGCCAAGCTCGGCAAGGGTGATCCGTTCGGGCCGGCCCTGATCCATCCAGGCCTGCGCAAGGGCCAGCCCGATCAGTTCGCCGAACATCTGGCTGATCTCGGGCGCGGTGGTGAAATCCCCGGCAAGGCCCAGCGGATCGCGTGTGGTATAATAGCCGTGCTGCGGATCGAGCAGGCAGTCGGCCATGTAATCGGCAAGGCTGATCGGCCCCGAGGCGGTGATCCGGTCGACCAGGGCCTTGCCAAGTGGCGTCATGCCCCGCCCGTGCCCGCGCCCGTGCCTGCACCCGTGCCCCGCCGCAGGCGGAGCAGAAGCCAGAGCCCGACAAGGATCATCGGCAGGGACAGAAGCTGCCCCATCGTCAGCCCCCAGCCGTTGACATGCAGCGCGAGGCCCAGCGGATTGCCCGGGCCCACGAAATGCGCATCGGGCTGGCGCACGAATTCCACAAGGAACCGGCCCAGCCCATAGACCGTGAAGAACACCGCCGAGAGGAGCCAGGGCGTCTTGAACGCGCCACGCCGGAAGGCCAGCCACAAAAGCAGCGCGCCCAGCAACAGCCCCTCGATCGCCGCCTCGTACAGCTGGCTGGGATGGCGGGCGCAGAACTCCATCAGGCCGGGGCCAGAGATGCCGGGGCAGTGCTGCGCCGCCTCTCCCGGAAAGATCACGCCCCAGGGCAGGGTGGTCGGCCGCCCCCAGAGCTCGGCATTCACGAAGTTGGCGATCCGGGCCAGAAGGATCGCCGGCGTCGCCGCCAGCGCCACGATATCGGCCAGCGATCCCAGCGGGATCTTCTGGTTGCGGCTGAACAGCAGCACCACGACCACCACCCCAAGGAAACCGCCGTGAAACGACATGCCCCCCTGGTCGATCCGCAGGATGCTGAGCGGAGAGGCAAGATACTCCATCGGCTTGTAGATCAGCACATAACCCAGCCGCCCGCCGACGATCACGCCGACGATGATCCATGTCAGCAGCGCCTCGAGTTGCTGGGCGCTGAGCGGAGGTTCCTTCCCCGACCAGAGCGCCGGCCGCCGCACCGCGGCCAGCGCGATCCGCCAGCCGATCAGGATGCCCACGATATAGGCCAGCGCATACCAGCGCAGGGCAAGCTCGAAGCCGAACAGGCTGAACGAAAAGATCTCGGGCGAGATGTCGGGGAAATGGATGCCGGTCTGCATGGCGTTTACCTGCGGGGGGGCTGCGACGAAGTCAACCTTGTGATGGCGCGGCCTCCCCCCATATAGAGCGCAAGGAAACGGATGTCAGAACGCAGGAGCGGCGCAATGCAGACCCGGAACAAGATCCTTGATGACCTGTCGCAACTCATGACCAACGCGATGGGCGTGGCCCAGGGTGCGCGGGACGAGGCGCAGACGGCGATGAAATCCATGCTCGACCGCTGGCTGGCCGATCGCGATCTTGTCACCCGTGAAGAGTTCGACGCGATCCGTGAGCTTGCGATCCGGCTTGACGCCGAGAACAAGGCCCTTTCGGCCCGGATCGACGCGCTGGAGGCCGCGAAGCGCAAGTAGCGCGCGGCAGGTCTGCGGGCGTCGGGCCTCTGAAGGGCCGCGGTTCAGCGATTGGCGCCCGGCACCCAAAGAACATCCGCCCGCCCGTCGGAATTGGCGATGCGGGCCGCGACGAAGAACCAGTCCGACAGACGGTTGAGGTATTTGACCGCCGCGGGATTGATCGATTCCATCGTGGCGAGCTCGACAACCAACCGCTCGGCCCGGCGCGACACGGTGCGGCACAGGTGCAGATGCGCCGAAAGGGCGCTGCCCCCGGGCAGGATGAAGCTGCGCAGCGGATCCAGCCTTTCGTTCATCCGGTCGATCTCGGCCTCGAGGCGCGTGACCTGCGCCTCGGCCATGCGCAGGACGGGGTAGGGGGCTTCGCCGTCGCGTTCCATATCGGGGCGGCAGAGGTCTGCGCCCAGATCGAAGAGGTCATTCTGGATCATCGCCAGCAGGCCGTCCATCTCGCCCTCGGAATGCAGGCGGGCAAGGCCTACGGTCGCATTCGTCTCATCCACCGTGCCATAGGCCGTGACCCGCAGCGAATGTTTCGCCACCCGCGCCCCGTTGCCCAGAGCGGTTTCGCCATCGTCGCCGGTCTTGGTGTAGATGCGGTTGAGAACGACCATCATGAGGCTCCGATTCGGGGGTGGTTTCGGTGGTGAAAGAGGGCAGAGGCGTCAGCCGCTGCGCATCCAGACGAAGAACAGGATCACGCAGACGGCCACGAATTGCGCCGCGATCCGGTATCGCATCAGGCGGTTGGCGTGTTTGCGGTTGAACTCGCCGCCCCTGCCGAAGGCGCCGACGCCGACGAACAGGATCCCCGCCACGACGGCGCAGGCAAGGATCATCAGGATGAAGAGGGGATCGCTGAGCATGGTCCGTTCCGCGCGGTTGCCGCCCTGATGTAGCAGGCGCCGCGGGAAAAGAAAGGGCGCCGTGCCGGGGGGCGGCGGCGTCCGGCGGCGTCCGGCGGCGTCCGGGGGGTCAGCCGCCCTTGAGGATGAGCCGATCCAGCGCGCGCGTCGGCAGGATCCGGCGCAAGGTCGCCATGACCCAGGTGGGCCGGGTCACGAAATAACGCGGTTTCGGTCGGCGGCTCTCCAGCGCATGAACCAGCTTGGCCGTCACGGCGCTGGCGGGCAGCTCGAACGGATCGGGGCCCCGGTCTTCGTAAAGCCGCTTGCGCAGGGTGGCGTATTCCCCGGCGCGGGCCGAGTTCTGCCAGTCGATCCAGCGTTCGAAATGGGGGATGGCGTTCTGCCGGATCTTCGAGGTGATCGGCCCGGGCTCGATCAGCACGACCTCGATCCCCGTGCCCCGCATCTCGAGCCGCAGCACATCGGTCAGCCCCTCCAGCGCGTACTTCGTGGCCACATAGGCCCCCCGCCAGCGCAGCGGCACAAGGCCCAGGACGGACGAGCAATTGACGATCCGCCCCGCGCCCTGCGCCCGCATCACCGGGATGACGGCGCGGGTCAGGTCGTGCCAGCCGAAAAGATTGGCCTGGAAAATCGCTTCAAGCGCCTCGCGCGGCAGATCCTCGACCGCGCCGGGGCAGCCGAAGGCACCGTTGTTGAACAGGGCATCAAGGCGGCCGCCGGTCGCCTCCAGCACCTCGGTCAGGCCTGCGCGGATGCTGTCAGGATCGGCATAATCGATGCGCGGGCTTTCGAACCCCTCGGCCTGCAACCGCGCGCAATCCTCGGGCTTGCGGCAGGCGGCAAAGACCCGCCAGCCCCGCGCGCGAAGGCCCTGGGCCGCATCAAGGCCGATACCGGAGGAACAGCCCGTGATCAGGACGGCCCGAGCGCCCGCCTGCGCGCCTTGCACCATCCGGCAGGACCGTCAGCCGTTCATCGGGATCAGGAACTGGTCCGACATCCAGCCCGACCGCCCGCTCGCATCGACCTTGATCCGCACCCAGCCGTCGGCGCCGATCTCGATCACCTCGATCACGGTTCCGCGGACAAGCTGGTCGATCACCCCGAAATCCGTGCCCGGACCTTCGCGCAGGTTCACCCGGTTGCCATTGACCTCGCGCAGGTCAAGCTGGGCCGAAAGCACGGGTTCGCTGGGCGCCTCTTCGACCGGGGGGGCAGTTTCGGTCAGCGCCTCGGGGGCGGTGGCCGTCTCGACGCTCTCGGGCGTGCCCAGCACATCCTCAAGCGCGGCGGTGATCGAGGCGTCGGTCAGGGAGGGCGTGGCCAGCGGCTCGATCTCTTCGAAGCTGGCAAGGGTCGTCGTGTCGGCGCGGGTCACGATCTCGACCCCGCCGAAAGAGCTGTCCTCGTCGGTCGCGGCTTCGGCAACGCGCTCTTCGGTTTCGGGCCATTGCTGCGCCACGAAACTCGCCCCGCCGGACAGTTCCCAATAGGCCCAGCCCATCACCAGAAACGACAGAATGATAAAACGGTTCACGCCAACTACCCCGGATTCTCCCACCCGTTCTGGGGGGTACTATAAATCATGGGGCCTGTCACCCGGCAGCAAAATCCTTTGAAAAGGGGGTGTCGACGGCGGCTTTACGCCAAGCTGCGGCCTCGTTACACCACATCCATGGATGAACCGACCGACGACCCCAAGATGATCCCCGAAGACCAGCCGCCCGGTGGGTCGGACGGGGGCGATGTCGTGGAATTCACCGAACCGCTGCGCCGCGCCATCGGCGAGCGGTATCTGACCTATGCGCTCTCCACCATCATGCATCGCGCGCTGCCCGATGCGCGCGATGGCCTCAAGCCCGTGCACCGGCGCATCCTTTACGCGATGCGTGAATTGCGGCTGACCGCGACGGGGGGGTTTCGCAAGTCGGCCAAGATCTCGGGCGATGTGATGGGGAACTACCATCCCCATGGCGATGCCGCGATCTATGACGCGATGGCCCGCCTCGCGCAGGATTTCGCCGTGCGCTATCCGCTGGTCGACGGGCAGGGCAATTTCGGCAATATCGACGGCGACAACCCCGCCGCCAGCCGCTATACCGAGGCCCGCCTGACCGCCATCGCCGAGACGCTGATGGAAGGTCTGGCCGAGAATGCCGTCGATTACCGCCCCAATTACGACGGCACGCTGGAAGAGCCCGTCGTCATGCCGGCGGCCTTCCCGAACCTTCTGGCCAATGGCTCAAGCGGGATTGCCGTGGGGATGGCGACGAACATCCCGCCGCACAACCTGCACGAGTTGATCGACGCCTGCCTTGCGCTGATCAAGGCGCCGAACATGCCCGATGCGGCGCTGCTTGACCATGTGCCGGGGCCGGATTTCCCCACGGGCGGCGTTCTGGTCGAACCGCGCGAGAATATCGCCGAGGCCTACCTTACCGGGCGCGGCGCGTTCCGGCTGCGGGCGCGCTGGCAGGTCGAGGATCTGGGGCGCGGCCAGTGGCAGGTCGTTGTGACCGAGATCCCCTACCAGGTGCAGAAATCCAAGCTGATCGAGCGGCTGGCCGAGGTGATCCAGACCAAGAAGGTGCCGCTTCTGGCCGATGTGCGGGATGAGAGCGCCGAGGATATCCGCATCGTGCTGGAGCCGCGTGCGCGGACGGTGGACCCGGAAGTGCTGATGGGGATGCTGTTTCGCAACTCCGACCTCGAGACGCGGTTCTCGCTCAACATGAACGTGCTGATCGACGGGCTGACGCCCAAGGTCTGTTCGCTGAAAGAGGTGCTGCGGGCCTTCCTCGACCATCGGCGCGATGTGCTGTTGCGCCGCTCGCGGCACCGGCTGGCCAAGATCGACCATCGGCTCGAGGTGCTGGAAGGGTTCCTGACGGCCTTCCTCAACCTCGACCGGGTGATCGACATCATCCGCTATGACAACGATCCCAAGGCCGCGCTGATCGCCGAGGACTGGAGCGTCAAGCGCCCCCGCGCGACGGATGAGAGGGATTACGTCTCGCCCCTGTCGCTGCCCGGCGCGGGCGAGGGGCTGGGGCTGTCCGAGGTGCAGGCCGAGGCGGTGCTGAACATGCGGCTGCGCAGCTTGCGGCGGCTGGAAGAGATGGAGCTGATCGCCGAGCGCGACGCGCTGATGGTGGAACGCGCGGGGATCGAGGATCTGCTCGACAGCGACCGGCTGCAATGGCGGGCGATTTCGGATCAGCTCAAGGCGATCCAGAAGGATTTTGGTCGCGATGCGCCGGGTGGGGCGCGGCGGACAACATTCGCCGAAGCGGGCGAAGTGCCGGATGTGCCCCTCGAGGCGATGATCGAGCGGGAACCGATCACCGTGATCTGCTCGGAGATGGGCTGGGTCCGGGCGATGAAGGGCCATCTGGCCGAAGGGACCGAGCTGAAGTTCAAGGATGGCGACAAGGGCCGTTTCGCCATCCCGGCCGAGACGACGGACCGGATCGTCGTCGTGGGGTCGAACGGGCGGTTCTATACGGTGCAGGCCTCGACCCTGCCCGGCGGGCGCGGCATGGGCGAGCCGCTGCGCCTCATGATCGACCTGCCCAATGATGCAGCCATCGTGACGATCTTTGTCCATCGCCCGGGCGGGCGGCTGATCGTCGCTTCGGCCGCCGGCGACGGGTTCGTGGTGGCCGAAGAGGATGTGCTGGCCCAGACGCGGGCGGGCAAGCAGGTGCTGAACCTCGGGGCGGGCGTGGCGGCAAAGGTCTGTGTGCCGGTGGCGGGCGATCATGTGGCGGTTGTGGGGGAAAATCGCAAATTGCTGGTTTTCCCGCTGGAAGAGCTGCCGGAAATGGGCCGTGGCAAGGGCGTGAGGTTGCAGAAATACAAGGACGGCGGTCTGTCAGACGTGACCACGGTGACGCTGGCGCAGGGGCTGTCGTGGAAGGACGGGGGCGGGCGGACGCGGACCGAGCCCGACCTGACCGAATGGCTGGCGCGACGCGCCACCGCCGGGCGGATGGCCCCGCGCGGTTTTCCCCGCGACAACCGCTTCGGCTGAGGCCCGCCCTTAGCGGGGCGCCTCGGGCAGGCCCAGAACCGCGCGCAGATGGGCCAGGATGATGGCGACCCCGCGTTCCCCCTCTTGCCGAGTCGCGCGGGGGGCGGTGGCGGTGTACCAGGTGTCATTCGCGGCCATCGCCTCCGCATCGACGGTATCGGGGGCCAGTGCCATCATCAGCCCCGTCTCGCCCTCGCCCGCGTGATCGAAGACGTAATCCGCCCCGGGCGGCAGGAGCGGATGGATCGAGATCCAGTTGAACGGATTGTCGCCCTCGGCATGGCCTTCGTAATAGTCGGCCATCTCGCCCTTGCCCCACCAGCCATGGCCGCGCGTCGCCTCGAGATGGGCAAAGACCGCCTGGCGCGCGGCAAGCCGGAAGGCAAGATCGGTGGGCATGCCTTGGGCGAAATTCTCGGTCTGGTGGTGGATCACGCCGTGGATATTGCGCAGGCCGGTCTGCAGCAGACCGGTGAACAGCGCCTGGGCGAAGGGCAGGAGCGTGGCGGCATCGACCTGCACCGTGCCGGTGCCTTCGGGCGGGGCCACGGCGAAACTCGCGGCACCCCAGGCGAAGGCGGGCAGGATCACGATCTCGTCCCCCAGCCTGTCCAGCGCTTCGGTCACGGCCAGAAGGTCCATGCCGACAGGCAGATGCTCGCCGTGGTACTCCTGCACGCCGATGGGCAGGACGAAGGGCTTGCCCTGGGCCAGGGCCGCGCTGATCTGGGACGGTCGCATCCGTTCGAAACGCATCGCTTCACTCCATGTTTGTGTGGCGGGCGCGCATGGTTGCGGCGGTTTCGCCCAGCCGGTCGCGCAAGGATTGCACCATCACCTCGAACAGCAGGAACAGCGCGCCCTCGTAGACCGAGCCCATCGGCAGGAAGGTCGCAGAGTTGCGGTCGCGCGCCATGGTCTGGGCCGGGATGGTCAGGACAAGGGTGGCGGCCTTTGCGGCGGGCGTGTCGGGTTCGGCGGTCAGGAACAGGACATCCGCCCCGGCCCCGCGCGCGACCTGCATCAGTGCGGTGACGGTGGACAGCTCGCCCGGGCCCGCCGAGCACAGGAACAGATCCCCCGGCCCCAGCGGCGGGGCGGCCATGTCGCCCTGCATCGCGACCTTCAGGCCAAGGTGATGCAACCGCATGATCAGGCCGCGGAGCTGCAGCCCCTCTCGCCCGCAGCCATATCCCAGGATGTTCCCCGCCTGCGCGATGGCGGCGCAGGCGGCGTCGATTGCGGCGGGGTCGATGGCGCTGACCGCCGCGTCAAGCTCGGCAAGGGCGCGGGTGAAGCTCATCCGAGGTCGGCCATGATGTCTTTGGTCTGCTCGTAGAGGCGCCGGAACAGGGGATACATCCGCGCGTAGGCCGGGTCGGGTTCGGCCTGGATGGTGCGGTCGACGGGGTTCCAGCGGTCGATATCTGAGGGCGTGACGGCGCCGGTGGCCAGGGCGGCAAGGAAGGCATCGCCGAAGGAGGCGCCGGTGGTCACGCGGCAGATCTGCTGGTCGAGGCCGGTCAGATCCGAGGTGGCCTGCAGCCAGGGTGCGTTCTTCGTGCCGCCGCCGACGGCCAGGACGCGGGTCGGGGGGGCGCCGGCCTCGGCATAGGTGTCGGTGATGTGGCGGGTGGCGGCTGCGATGCCTTCAAGGGCGGCGCGGTACAAATCGCCGCGGGTATGGGTGAGGTTGAGGCCGAAGAACGTGCCCTTGGCCATCGGATCGTGGATCGGCGTCCGCTCGCCCGAGAAATAGGGCAGGCAGATCAGGCCCTTCGCGCCCCTGGGACTGTCCATCGCCTCGCTCGTCAGGGTGGTGAAGGCGGTCTCGGCGGGCAGGTCGCGGGCGAAGGTGTCGCGCAGCCAGTGGGTGAGCGTGCCCGAGGTGGCCAGCCCCGCCATGCCGGCGAACTGGCCCGGGAACAGCCATGGCGCGTGCCAGAGCCGGGGGTCGGTCAGGCGGCGGTCGGTCAGTTCGATGATGAAGATGGTCGATCCATACATCAGCATCATGTCGCCGACAGCCTTCGTGCCGACGCTGACCGCCTCGGCGCCCGCGTCGATCGTGCCGCAGGTGACGGGGGTGCCGGGGGCAAGGCCGGTCTCGGCGGCGGCCTCGGGCGTGACATGGCCCGCGATCTCGGTGGACCACATCAGACGCGGCAGGCGGTCGGGCGGGCAGATCTCGGCAAGGTCGAAGCACCAGTCCAGCCGGTCGAAATCGTAGAGCGGCGAGAAATTGGCGGCCGTGTAGTGGTCGATCACATGCTCGCCGGTCAGGCGGAAGGTGAGGAAGGAGGTGGAGGTGTGGATCTTCGCCGTCCTCTCCCAGATCTCGGGATGGGTCTGGCGCAGCCAGAGGATCTTGGGTCCGACGGATTGCGAGGTCAGCGCATTGCCGCAGCGGGAGAGGATCGTCTCGGGGCCGATCGCGGCGTTCAACTGGTCGATCTGGTCTTGCGCGCGGGTATCGACGCCGTAGAGGACGCCGTTCGTCAGCGGTTTGCCGGCGGCGTCGAGCGGCAGCATGCAGGGGCCGATGGCGCTGGTGGCGACGGCGCGGATGCTGGCGGGGTCGATGCCGGAGGTTTCGATCAGGCTGCGGGTGATCTGGACGAAATCGCCCCACCAGTCTTCCTCGGCGCGGTGTTCGGCCCAGCCGGGGCGGGGCACGATCATGCGATGCGGGCGGGTCGCCTGGGCGAGGATGGTTCCGTCGGCATCGGTCAGGACGCCCTTGGATTCGAAAGTGCCGATATCGACGCCGAGAAAGTGGCTCATGGGCGGGTGCCGGGGGCGGGGGCGGAAATTTGGCCAAATGTCCGCTTGGGGGGCTCTGCCCCCCGCTGCGCTCCCCCCGGGATATTTGGGAACAAAAGAAGCAGCAGGGAGGCGCTCATGATCCGGCCTCGCGCGAGAGGGAGAAGCCGGGGCGGATGGCGGCCAGCGCCGCGAGTGTGAGGTTGGTGAGGGCTTCGAGGTCGGCCATGTCGCAGCATTCCAGCGCCGAGTGGGAATGGCGCATGGGAAAGCCGATATCGAGGCTGGCCACGCCCGCGCCCAGCGTCTGGATATAGGAGAGGTCGGTCAGCACGCCCACCTGGGCCGAGCGCTGGAGGGGGATGGCGGTCTTCTCGGCCGTCTCCTCGAAGAGGCGCACGAGGGCGGGGTGGGGGATCACCCCGTTCAGCGTGCCGCGGCCGTGGAAGGAATAGAGGCTGATCCCGGGGCCCCCGCCCAGCACCATCTCGCCGCGCTGGGCCATGTCGGGCGTGTCGCTGGCCAGCATCAGGTCGATTTGCAGCGCGATCTCGGGCTGCAGGACCTGGGCCGCCACCACGGCGCCGCGCAGGTTGAATTCCTCTTGCACCGACCAGACGAGATGGACCGTCGGGCCTTGCCAGTCGCCCGAGGCCAGCGCGCGGGCGATGGCGAGCAGCACCGCGCAGCCGGCGCGGTCGTCGACCGATGTGCCGGCGATCCGGTCGCCAGCGAGGGCGAGGACGCGGGGCAGGTAGACGACCGGCGTGCCGATGCGGATGCCTGCCGCCTCGACCGCCTGTTTCGAGCCGTGGCCGGTGTCGATCAGGATCTCGGGCGCGGTCAGGACGCGGTATTTCTCGTCCGGGGTGGTGGCGTGATGGGCCTTGTTGAGGATCAGGCCCGGCACATCCTCGTGCCCCGGCGGGCAGAGGAGTACTGCCTGCGCCGCCATGGCGCGTTCCGAGACGCCGCCCATGCGTTCGACCCGGATCAGGCCGTCCGCCTCGATCCGGCGGACGAAGAAGCCCAGCTGGTCCATATGCGCGAAGACCATGACCGAGGGGGCCTCGGGATCGCCCGGGATGGTGGCGATGACATTGCCCAGACGGTCGGTCTCGGGCCTCAGGCCCGCCGCGCGCAGCCGGTCGCGGATATGGGCGGCGACGCGTTCCTCGTGCCCCGAAAGGCCGGGGATCAGCATCAGCGCGGTCAGATCCTCGCGCAGAAGGTCGGTCATCATTGCCCCCGGGCGGCGCGGGCGCGGGCCATGAAATCGGCCGCCCGGTCGGGATCGACCGCGTTCCACGTGTCGCCGCCCACCTTGAGCGCCGAGCCCACGACGCAGCCGTCGGCGATGCGCAGCACCTCGGCCACGGTGTCGTGCTTGACGCCGGTATTGGCGAGCACCGGGGTCGAGGGCAGGACGCGCTTGACGGCCTCGAGATCCTCCATCCTGGCCGCCTCGCCGGTGATCTGGCCCGAGACCAGCACCGCATCGGGGATCGAGGAGAAGACGGCCGAGCGTGCCCGGTCAGGCAGCGGGCGGCGGTCGAGGCTGTCGGCAAATTCGGCGCTGACATTGTAGAGCATCGCCAGATCGCGCCGCCCCAGCCGGTCGCGGTAGCGCATGGCGGCGCCTGCGTCGGGCGTCCAGGGGCCCATGTCCGAGGCATAGGTGCCGGTGAAGATCTCGCGCACGAAGGCGGCGCCGGTGGCGGCGGCCAGCGCGATGGTGCTGTGCGGATCCCACAGGACATTGACGCCGAAGGGGACGGTGATCTCGGACCGGAGCTGGCCGATCAGGAAGGCCATGGTCGCGGTCGAGGCGGTGTCGACCTGAAACTCGTAGGGGCGGTCGTTCTCGTTGCCGAACATGATCGCATCGACGCCCGCCGCCTGCAGCGCCGCAAGATCGGCGCGCGCGCCGGCCAGGAGGCCGTCGAGGCCGGCCTCGGCATCATGGAGCGGGCTGCCGGGCAGCGCGCCGATATGGACCATGGCGATCACGGGCTTGCCGTCGCCGAAGACGCGCCGAAAATTCTTCATCCTGGACTTCCTTCCGGCCCGACAGGGGCCGCTGACATGTTAGGGCCGCCGGGCGGGAGCTTGCAAGGCGGGATGGTTGCAAGAGGCCGTCAAGGTGTGGCGGTGGCGAGGAAATTCGTGACGCTCGCGGGTGTGATCCGGGCGCGGTCGGCGACGGGGCTGGCCACGTGGAGCGCCGCCGCCCCCTGGGCAAAGCGGCAGGCGGGTTCGAGGTCGTCGCCTGCGGCCAGACGGGCGGTGAGCGCGCCGATGAAGGCATCGCCCGCGCCATGGGCCGAGACGGGGGTGATCCGGTGGCCGGGATGGAGCGCACCCTTTCCGTTCCAGAGCGCGAGGCCGCGGGCGCCCAGCGTGACGATCACCGCCCCGGGGCCGCGCCGGGAAAGGGCCTGGGCGGCGGCGAGGGGGTCGAGGTCGGCATCGGCAAGGCCCAGAAGATCGGCCGCCTCGACGGCATTGACGACCAGAAGGTCGATCAGCGGCCAGAGCGCCGGGTCCATCGGACGGGCCGGGGCGGCGTTCAGCACGACCTCGGCCCCCACGCCGCGCGCGCGGGCGGCGAGCGCGAGGTTCACCGCCTCGGGGATCTCGTTCTGCAGGACAAGGAGCCTTGTGCCGGGGGGGATGGTCACGCGCGCGGCGTCGATCGCCAGATTGGCGGCCGAGACGATGACCGCCCCATAGCCGCCGCCCGGTTCGGTGATCGCCACGCTCATGCCCGAGGGGCCGGGGTCGGTCAGGACCTGCGCCGCATCGACCCCGGCCGCCGCCAGATCGGCCAGAAGGCGGGTGCCGAAATCGTCGCTGCCGACGCGCCCCGCCATGGCGACCTTTGCCCCCATCCTTGCGGCGGCGACGGCCTGATTGCCGCCCTTGCCGCCAAAGGCATAGGCGACGGACCGGCCGGTCACCGTCTCGTCCAGCCGGGGCAGGTGGGGGGCCGCGACGATCACGTCGAGATGGAGCGAGCCTGCGACAAGAATGCTCATCAGCCCGCCCCGTACAGGGCGGCGGCGACGATCCGCAGGCTTTCGGTCGCATCCTGCCGGGCGATGGCGGCGGCAAGGGCCGGATCGTCGACAAGGCCCGCGGCGATGCTGCGCAGGCGTTCGGCCATCAGGATGTTGGTCGCCGCCTCGCGCACCGGATCGAGGCCGCCGTGATCGGGGAAAGTGTCGAAATAGATCGCGCCCTCATAGCCCATCCGGGCAAGCTCGACGAACAGCTCGACCGTCTGGACGGGATGGACCGCGCCCACCATCAGCCCGTCGTCGCGCTTGCCGTAGCCGTCGTTGAGATGGACACCGAGGATCCGCGAATGCCGCGCGGCAAGGCGGGCGACCTGGGCCGGGATCTCGTCTGCGAAAAGAACGTGGCAGAAATCGACCGTCACGCCCATGTTGGGCCGGTCGACCTCGGACAGCGCCAGAAGCGTCGTCGCCATGTCGGGCAGCAGCGCGAAGGCGCGGGGCTCGTTCGGCTTGTATTCGATGGCGATGTCGATTTCGGGATTGTGGTCGGCCACCTCCTGCAGGGCGGTGATCGTATCGTCCCACATGGCGGCGTAATCGCCCTGAAAGGCGTAATCGACCCCGTCTTGACCCAGCCAGAGCGTCATCAGCCGCCCGCCCATCGCGGCCAGGGCGTCGATGCCTGCGCGGGTCAGGTCAATGGCCGCGCGCCGGACCGCAGGGTCGGGATTGGTGAAGGCGCCCAGGCGAAAGCCCGGATCGGTGTAATAGCGCATGGCAAGGCCATTCAGCGCCATGCCGTTGTCGGAGAGCAGGGCCAGCACCTTGGCCGGGTCGTGATGGTCGAAATGGTCAGGATAGTTCAGGTCGGCCGCATCGAGGCCCGGCACCTGACCGGCCCGGGCGATCATCTCGGCCACGGTGGGCTTTCCGGGCAGGCCGATCCGAAAGGCATTGAGCCGCGCGGCATAGCGGGGGCGGTCGTTGGGCAGGGTCATGGCGAGTCCATTGGAGGGGGGCCTGGCCGGATCATGCCCGTCGGGGCGGTCGGCTTCAACAGGCCGCGAGGGGTACGGAACGGCAAAGGGGCTGCCGGATCGACCGGCAGCCCCCTGGTCTGGCAGACGAGGGCCCTAGCGTGCCGGCAGCGGCATCCAGTCGGGCGTGGCCACATCGGCATGGGCAAAGGCGGGCATCTTTTCGCCCAGCTCTTCCATGTTCGAGATGTCGAGCGCGTTCAGATCCTCCTGCGTGATCAGCGTCGGCGGCACGATCACCTGCGCACCCGGATCCTCGCCCGCCAGCAGCATCGCCAGCGCGCGGACCGAGACCTCGCCCACCACGGCCGGGTTGGTCGCCGCGGTCGCCTTCCACGACGAGCCCGGCTCGCGCATCAGTTCGATATCGGCGGTCGAGACATCGGCCGAATAGATGCTGACCTGATCGCTCATCCCGGCTTCGTCCACGGCGATCTTCACGCCCTTGGCGAATTCGTCATAGGGGGCGAACATGACCGTGATGTTGGGATTGGCCGAGACCACGGCCCGCGCCTGATTGGCGACCGAGTTGGCGATCGGGTTGTCGAGCGTGCCGAACATCGCCACTTCGTCGATGCCCGGGTAGCGGTCCTTGAACTCGCGCCAGGTCTCGTCCCGGCGGTCGAGGGGGGCGATGCCGGGCACATAGACATAGCCTGCCACCCATTCCTCGCCCTGATCGATGATCGCCTGTTCCAGCGCGAGGCGGGCCAGGTCGCGGTCGGATTGTTCGATCTGGGGCACGGCGGGGTTTTCGACATTCACGTCGAAGGCCACCACCTTGATGCCGGCGTCAACGGCGCGCTGCACCGCCTCCTGCATCGATTCGGTCAGGCCGTGCTGGACGATGATCCCGTCCACCCCCAGCGCGATGGCCTGATCCACCATGTCGGCCTGCAGTGCGGCGTCCTGCCGGCTGTCAAAGACCTGCAGGTTGACGCCGATCGCCGCGGCCTGCCGCTCGACGCCGTTCAGATAGGCCTGAAAGAAGTCGCCGGTCGAAAGGTAACGCACCAGCGCGATGTTCACATCGCCCGGATTGTCGAATGGTGCCGGCATGTCCTGTGCAAGGGCAATGCCGGGCAGAAGCAGTGTCGAGGCGAGAAGCCCGCCCAAGGCGCGTCTGGAGATCATGGTATCCTCCCTTTGTCTCCGGTTACGTGGTCAGCCGCGCTGCCTTCCCGACAGCGCGAAAGTGAAGACGAGCGCGATGACAAGCACCGCCCCCTTGATGAAATCCTGTGTGTAGTAGGGCGCGTTCATCATCGTCAGCCCCTGCAGCAGGATGCCGACGAAGAGCGCGCCGATGGCGGTGCCAAAGGCATTGGGCTTGGCCGCGCCCAGAACCGCAAAGCCGATCAGCGCGGCGGCGACGGAATCGAGCAAAAGGTTGTTGCCCGAGGCCACATCCCCCCGCCCCAGCCGTGCCGCCAGAAGCACCCCCCCGAACGAGGCCAGCGTGCCCGAGATCATGTAGGCCGCGATCTTGTAGCGGTTCACGTTCACCCCGGCGAGGCTCGCCGCCTGCGCATTCGATCCGATGGCATACATCAGCCGCCCGTGGCGGGTGAATTCCAGAAACAGCCAGACGATCACCGCGATGGCGACAAGGAACACGACCGAGAGCGGGATCAGGTTCTCGATGAAGAAATCGAGGCGATGGCGCCCCAGCATCAGGAAGGACGGCGAGAAACTGCCCGGCGCGGTGCCGCCGCCGGGAAGGGACATCCCGCTCGAGATCGAATTGCCCTCGGTGGGGATGCGCTGAAGCCCGACAAGCAGGAACATCATCCCCAGTGTCGCCAGAAGATCGGGCACCCGCATCTTGACGATCAGCAACCCGTTCACCAGCCCCACGCCCGCGCCCATCAGAAGGCACAGGACGACCGCCGCAAGCGCGCCCATATCCCAGATCACCATGACATAGGCCGACAGCATCAGCGCGCTGGTCGCCACCGCCCCGATCGACAGGTCGAACCCGCCCACCACCAGCGTCGCCGTCACGCCAAGGGCAAGGATCCCGGTGATGGCCACCGACTGAAAGATGAAGACCGCCGACTGCGGCGACATGAAGGCCGGCCGCATGTAGGAGAAAAAGACGATCAGTCCCGCCATCAGGATCAGGAACCCGTATCGGATCGCCCAGTTCGTCAGGGTCATGTTGCCCGCCTCCGGTCTTGTTCTGCGGCGGGGGCCGCGTCCACGACCTGCGCCATCAGGGCGGCAAGGTCGATATCTTCGTTGCGATGGTCCCCGACGATGGCATGTTCGCTCATCACCAGGATGCGGTCGGCCACTTCAAGCGCCTCGTCCAGCTCGGCGCAAAGGACAAGCGTGGCGCGGTCCGTGGCACTGTCGCGGATGCGGTGGCCGATGTCGCGGCGGGCCTGGATGTCGACGCCCTGAAACGGCTCGTCAAGGATCAGAAGGCGGCTCGCCTCGGCCATCCAGCGCGCGACGACGACCTTTTGCTGGTTGCCGCCCGACAGCGTCATGATGCCGTCGCGCGGGCCCTGGCAGATCACGCCCATCTGGTCGATCATGCGGGTGGCCAGCGCCGCTTCGGACCGGCGCGACATGAAATGGAACGGGGAATGACGGTCGGTGAAGGGCAGTGTCATGTTCCGGGTGATGTCGAAATCGCGCACCACCGAATTGATCAGGCGGTCCTTGGCCGACAGGAACACGCCCGCCGCGATGGCCTCGGCCGCGTCGCGGGGCGCGTGGGGCCGTCCGGCCAGGGTCACACGACCGGCAAGCGGCTGGTCGAGCCCGAAGAGGACGCCCGCGAGCGCCGATTTGCCCGACCCGACAAGGCCGGTCAGCGCCACCACCTCGCCCTTGTGCAGGGTCAGGTCGATGGGCCGGGCGCCGTTGCGCAGGACGATGCCCTGCAATTCGACAAGCGGCGCGCCGCGGTCGGGGATGGTGATATCCACCTCGGTCATCTCATGGCCCAGCATGGCGCGGACGGCGCCGGAATAATCCAGCGCGCCGGCCGCATCGCGTTCGAACAGGCCCGAGATCAGCCCGTCGCGCATCGAGACGATCCGGTCGGCCAGCCGCCGGATATCCGACATGCGGTGACTGATGTAGAGGATCGCCACCCCCTGATCGCGCAGCCTGTCGATCAGCGCGAAAAGCCGCGTCGTCTCGGCCGCGGAAAGCGAGGAGGTGGGCTCGTCCAGGATCAGGAGGCGGGGGCTGTGGCTCATCGCGCGGGCGATGGCGATGAGCTGCCGGTCGGCAAGGCTCACGGTCGAGACGGGGCGCCCCATCTCGATGGTCAGGCCGACGGCCGAGGCGATGGCCCGCGCCCTGTCGCGCATCGGGCGTCGGCGCAGGAAGGTGGCCCCGCCGGCGGCCAGTTCGTCCAGCAGCAGGTTCGAGGCAACGTCCAGATCCGGCACGACGCCGTCGTTGATGTTCTGATGCACCGTCACCACGCCCGCGCGCAGCGCCTCGGTCGGAGAGGCGGGGCGAAACTCCGCCCCCGCCAGCGTCACCGACCCGCTGTCGCCGCGATGCACGCCGCAGAGGATCTTGACCAGCGTGGATTTGCCCGCGCCATTGGCGCCCATCAGCACCGTGACCTGCCCGGCCGGCAGCATGAGGTCGATGCCGCGCAACACCTGATTGCGGCCGAAGGCCTTGGTCACACCGGCGATGCGGATGGCCTCTGCGGTCACGTATCTTCCTCCCCTGCGGCACGCTATCCGGGCGATTGTTCAAAAGTCAATATTGTTTGACAAATGCATGGAAAGCCGGAAATTGTCGTCCAGAGGAAGGACCGGCCCGCAGTTCCCGCCGGTCATTGAGGAGGAGACGGTCATGAGCGACTATGCCCCGCTGACCCCCGAAACCCTGCCCGCCCGGCTGGGCGCGCTGCCCGCCCTGCGCGACCGCATCGGCCCGCCCGACGGCTGGTCGATCCGCGAGGTGGGGGATGGCAATCTGAACCTCGTGTTCATCGTCACCGGCGCGCAAGGCGCGGTGATCGTCAAGCAGGCCCTGCCCTATGTGCGGCTGGTGGGCGAAAGCTGGCCCTTGCCCCTGTCGCGGTCCTTCTACGAATACCACGCGCTGATCCGGCAGGCGGCGCGCGATCCCGGCTCTGTCCCCGAGCTGTTCCATTTCGACGAGGGACAGGCGCTCATCGTGATGGAATATCTCGACCGGCACATCATCCTGCGGCAGGGCCTGATCGCCGGGACGCGTTATCCCGGCCTTGGCCAGCGGCTGGCCGAATTCTGCGCGCGCACCCTGTTCCGGGGCTCGGACCTGTCGATGGTGACGCGCGAGCGCAAGGCCGATCTGGCGCTTTTCGCCGGCAATGTGGATCTGTGCGACATCACCGAGAACCTCGTCTTCTCGGACCCCTATTTCGAGGCCGAGATGAACCGCCACACCCCCGCGCTGGGCCCGGTGGTCTCTGCCTTGCGCGCGGATGAAAGCCTCAAGGTCGCGGCGCAGCACCTCAAGATGGCCTTCACCAGCCAGGCCGAGACGATGCTGCATGGCGATCTGCATACCGGCTCGGTCATGGTGGGCGGGACGGATTACCGGGTGATCGACCCGGAATTCGCGACCTACGGCCCAATGGGTTTTGATGTGGGCATGTTGATCGCCAATTTCCTGATGGCCCATGCCAGCCAGCCCGGCCATGAAGAGGCGCCCGGCGCGCGCGACGACTATCGCGACTGGCTTCTGGCCGAGACCGAGACGATCTGGCGCGGGTTTGCCGCGGAATTCGCCCGGCTCTGGCGGACCGAACGCAGGGGCATCCTGTATCAGAGCAGCCTCTACGAGGATCAGGGGCATCACATGGCCTCGGAACAGGCGCTGAACGACCGTCTGGGCGCGATCTGGCGCGATGCGATGGGGTTCTGCGGGGTCGAAATCCATCGCCGCATCCTTGGCCTTGCCCATAACGCGGATTTCGAGAGCATCGCCGATGAAGCCACGCGCGCCGCCTGCGAGGCGCGCGCCCTCATGCTGGGCCGGCTGCTGGTGCTGAATCGTGCGGGCCTCTCGGGGATCGGCCAGGTCTGTGGCCTTGCACGCACCGTGAACGAAAGGGATTTCCTGTGAAGATCAACGGCACGCATTACCGCTCGATCTGGCGCGACGGGGCCACGGGCGAGGTCCGGATCATCGACCAGCGCTGGCTGCCGCATGAGCTGCGGATCGTCGCGCTGACTGATCGCGCGGCCTTCGAGGTGGCGATCCGCGACATGTGGGTCCGGGGCGCGCCGCTGATCGGGGCGACGGCGGCCTATGGCGTGGCCGTGGCGATGGCCGCCGATCCCTCGGACGCCCATCTGGACGAGACATGGGACGTGCTGAACGCCACCCGCCCCACCGCGATCAACCTGCGCTGGGCGCTGAACGAGATGCGCGAGCTTCTGGCACCCCTGCCGCCTTCGGAGCGGGCCGAAGCCGCCTTCGCCCGCGCGGCGGCGATCTGCGACGAGGATGTCGAGATCAACCGCCGCATCGGCGAAAACGGCCTCAAGGCCATCCGCGAGATCGCTTCGCGCAAGGAGGGGCCGGTCAACATCCTGACCCATTGCAACGCGGGCTGGCCCGCGACGGTGGACTGGGGCACCGCCACCTCGCCGATCTATCACGCGGCCGAGGCGGGGATCCCGGTGCATGTCTGGGTCGACGAGACCCGCCCCCGCAACCAGGGCGCCCAGATCACCGCGTGGGAGCTGAACGCCCATGGGGTGAGCCATGATCTGATCGTCGACAATGCGGGCGGCCATCTGATGCAGCATGGCATGGTCGATCTGGTGATCGTCGGCACCGACCGGACCACGGCGCATGGCGATGTCTGCAACAAGATCGGCACCTATCTCAAGGCGCTGGCGGCCAGGGCCAATGATGTGCCCTTCTACGTGGCCCTGCCCAGCCCGACGATCGACTGGACGGTACGCGACGGGGTGAAGGAAATCCCGATCGAGGAACGCGCGGGCGAGGAAGTGACCCATGTGCAGGGCCGCGACGCTCAGGGCCGCATCGTGAGCGTGCAGATCAGCCCCGACGGAACCCCGGCCCGCAACCCGGCCTTCGACGTGACGCCGGGCGCCCTGGTGACCGGGCTGATCACCGAACGCGGCATCGCCCCCGCCACGCCCGAAGGGCTGGCGGCGATGTTTCCCGAGAAGGCGAAGAACTGACATCTATCCCGCAGGGCCCTGACGCTCTCGCGGCGGTGGCCTTGGTTTCGCCGCTGCGAGCGCAGTGGTGGCGCCCTCGTGGTGGCGCTCAGGCCGTCTCGATCGCTCCGGTGATCAGGCCCGTCGCCTCTTCGGGGGAACTGTCCGCGATGCGCTTGTCGGCCACCTTGCGCCCGCGGCGCAGCACGATCAGCCGGTCGGCCACGGTGAACACATCCGGCATCCGGTGGCTGATCAGCACCACCGTCACCCCCTGATCGCGCAGGCGGCGGATCAGGTCCAGCACCTCGGCCACCTGCCGGACGCTGATCGCGGCGGTGGGTTCGTCCATCAGCACGATCCGCGAATTGGTCAGCCGGGTGCGCGCGATGGCCACCGCCTGCCGCTGCCCGCCCGACATCATCCGCACAAGATCGCGGGGACGCGTCTCGGATTTCAGCTCGGCGAACAGCTCGGCCGCGCGCGCGGCCATGGCGCGGTAGTCGAGGATGCGGATGGGGCCGATCCGGCGCATGATCTCGCGCCCCAGAAAGACATTGTCGGCCGCGGTCAGGTTGTCGCAAAGCGCCAGATCCTGATAGACGACCTCGATCCCCTGCTGGCGCGCGTCAAGACTGTCGGCAAAGCGGGTGGGCGTGCCGCCCAGCACGATCTCGCCCGAACTCGGCTGGAAATTGCCGGCGATCAGCTTGACCGTCGTGGACTTGCCCGCGCCATTGTCGCCCATCAGGCCGATGATCTCGCCCTGGCCCAGCGTGAAATCGAGGTTGTCGACCGCATGGATCGCCCCGAACTGCTTTGACACATTGCGGAATTCCAGAACCGGGGCGGTCATTGCGCCTGCCTCCGCCCTTCGGCGTATTGATCGAGCGCGACAGCTGCGACGAGGATCACCCCGATCACGATCTGCTGGATGAAGGAGGACACGTTCAGAAGCACCAGCCCGTTGGTCAGCACCCCGATCAGCAGCGCCCCCGTCACCGTCCCGAAGATCGTGCCCACGCCGCCGAAAAGGCTTGTCCCCCCGATCACCACGGCGGCGATCACCGTCAACTCAAGCCCCGATCCCGCCACCGCCTCGGCCGAATTGAGCCGGGCCGACAGAAGGAAGGCCGCCAGCCCGCAGAAAAAGCCGCTGATCACATAGACGCTGATCGTGATCCGCGCGACCGGCACGCCGTTCAGCGCGGCGGCCTTGGCATTGCCGCCCACGGCATAGACATGCTTGCCGAAGCGCGTGTAGCGCAGCACCAGATGCGCCAGCACCGCGGCGGCAAAGAAGATGATGACGGGCACGGGGATCGTCCAGATCCGGCCTTGCCCCCACCATGTGAAATCCGGCTGAAAGCCCGAGATCGGCCCGCCCCCCGAAAACAGCAGGGCCGCACCGCGAAAGGCCGTCAGCCCCCCCAGCGTGACGACGAAGGGCGGCACCCTCAGCTTCGCCACGACCGTGCCCTGCAACAGGCCCCCCGCCATGCCCACAAGGATCGCCACCCCTGCGGCCATCCAGACCGGATTGCCCGCCGCCGCCCCGATCTCGAGCGCGAAACGGTCGGCGAAACCGCCCTTGGCGACCCAGGCGCAGACCAGCCCCGACAGGGCCAGAAGCGATCCGACCGACAGGTCGATCCCCGCCGTCAGGATCACGAAGGTCATGCCCAGCGCGACAAGGCCCGAGATCGAGACCTGCCGCAGCACGTTGAGGATGTTGAGCGGATGCAGGAACCGCGGCTCGAGCAGCGCGAAGACGAGGACGAGCAGCAGCAGGAAGATCGGCGCGGCAAAGCGCACCATGATCTGAAACGGGCTGAGCCCGCCCGCAGCGCCTGACGCCTGAAACAGCGATTCCCTGGCCATGGCCGTTATCGCCCCCTCATGTGAGTGTCGCAGGAAAGACAGCCGGCGGCAGGATCCCCCGCCGCCGGCCCCCGGAACGCGCGGGTTCCGGTCAGTCGATCTCGCCCAGACGCTCGGCCTGGTCGAGGTTGTCGGCAGTGATGGTGATCGGCTGCAGCAGAACCAGCGCATCGGGCGTGGTGCCCTCACGCAGGTGGCTGACCATCATCTGCAGCGCGGTGGCGCTCTGGCCGCCGGGGAACTGCTCGACCGTGGCGGTCAGGCCGCCGTCGCGGACCGAGGCCAGCGCCTCGGGCAGGGCGTCGAAGCCGAGGATCGCGATGTCGAGGCCCTGTTCCTGCACGACCTGCAGCGCGCCAAGGGCCATGTCGTCATTGGCGGCGACGATCACATCGGGCGGGCTGTCAAGACCGGCAAGGATCGCCTCGGTGACCGATGCGCCCTGTTCGCGGGCGAAGTTGGCGGTCTGTTCGGCGACGAAGACATATTTGTCCGACAGCGGATCAAGGATGTCATGCACGCCCTTGTTGCGGTCGATCGCGGGGCTCGAGCCGGGCTGGCCCTGCAGGTTCACGATCCGCGCCCCGTCGGGGAACATCTCGATGATCAGGTTGGCCTGCGCCTGCCCGCCGATCACGTTGTCGGCGCCGACATGCGAGGCGATCCCCTCGACCCCGTCGACGCGGCGGTCGATGGTGATGACGGGGATCCCCGCCTCGACCGCCTGCTGCAGGGCGGGGCCCATGGCGACAGCGTCGATCGGGCTGATGATGATGCCATCCACGCCACGGATGATCGCGGCCTCGACATCGGCCGTCTGCTTGGTGGTCTGGTTCTGGCCGTCGGTCTCGATCAGCTCGATCCCGCCGATCGCCGCCGCCTCGTTCGACAGGGCGCTTTGCATGTGGACGAAGAACGGAAATTCAAGCGCGGGCATCGAGGATGCGATGGTCAGATCCTGCGCATGGGCAAGGCCCGCCATGCCGGTCAGGGATGCGGCCAGCAGGCCGGTCGCGGTGGTCTTGCGGAAAAAGGCGTTCATGAAGATCTCCTCCCAAGAGATGTTGCGATGCGCCGCCAGAGCCTGCGCATCAGCGCTCCTCTCGGCTCGAGGTCGGACGAATCTCCCAAAGGCTACGGGAACTTGCGGGCCGAGACAAGAAAACCCTCCGGGCCCGCGGTTCCGGGGTCAAGCGCCGCCGCAGCGCCCCCCAAGGCTGTGCCGGCGCGCCCGCCTCGGGCGCGATCCTCAGGCGGTGCGGGCCAGCAGCGCCTCGATCTCGTCGCGGGCGGGCATCGAGGGCGCCGTGCCGGGCCGCGTGACCGAGATCCCCGCCGTGGCGCAGCCGAACCGCATCGCGGCCACCGCATCCTGCCCTTCGGCCAGGGCCACGGCAAAACCGCCGTTGAAGGCGTCGCCCGCGCCGGTCGTCTCGGCCACCGGGCCGGCAGAGATCACCGGCTGATGCACCGCCGCACCGCCGTCGCAGAACAGCGCCCCCTGTTCGCCCAGCGTGATGATGGCGGCACCCGCGCCCTGCGCGACCAGGGCGCGCGCGGCGGCCTCGGCGCTGGCGGGGTCGGTGACGCTGATCCCGGTCAGGGCCTCGGCCTCGCTTTCGTTGGGGGTGACGAAGTCGCACAAAGCCAGCATCCCCGTGGGCAGCGCTGCGGCCGGAGCGGGGTTGAGGATCGTGCGCACGCCCGCCCCCCGCGCGATCTGCAGCGCGCGCATCGCCGCCGGCAGCGGCTGTTCAAGCTGGGTCACAAAGACCGAGGCCCCCGCGATCAGATCGGTCCGCGCGTCGATATCCGCCTCCGAGATCAGCCCCGCCACACCGGGGCAGACGATGATCGCATTGTTCCCGGTGCCGCTTTCCACAAAGATATAGGCGGCCCCGGTATAGCTGTCGTCATGCTGGGTGACGGCCGGCTTCACCCCGGCCCCTTCCCAGGTCGCCAGCGCCATGTCGGCAAAGGGATCGCGCCCAAGCCGGGTGATGAAATGCACCTCGCCCCCGGCCCGCGCCGCTGCCACCGCCTGATTCGAACCCTTGCCACCGGGGCCGAGCGCGAAGCTGTCGCCCATGATCGTCTCGCCCATCCGGGGCGGCCGCGCCGCCCGGTAAGAAGTATCGGCCACGAAGACCCCCAGAATGACGATCCGCCCCGAACCCATCGCGCTTCCTCCGAACCCCAGACACGCCCTGCGTGCTTCTTTTGTTTGAAAATATCCCCGCCGGAGGCTCCGACCTTGCCCCGGGGCGCTGTCCTCAGGCTTCTGGCGCGATCACGCCCTTGCGCAGAAGGAAACAGCCGTAGAACCGCCGCTCGCCGGTCTGGATCACGGCATAGGCCTCGCGGGCGCGGTCGTAGAAATCGAACCGCTCCACCCCGATCATCGGCCGCGGGCGGCCCTCTGCCGCGTCGATCGCGGCCTGCACCTCGGCCTGCACCGGGGGCACCTCGTCGGGCGCGTCGACGATCTCCATCCGGGCTGCGAAATCCTCGACGAAGGTATCAAGCGGCAGGACCGAGAGCACCGCCTCCATCGCCTCGGCGGCGGTCAGGTTCTCCATCCGCAGAAGCTCGCCCAGAACGGTCGAACGGGCGACGCTGTCAGAGGGAAAATTCGTATCCGCGATCACCAGCACATCGCCATGCCCCATCGCCCGAAGCGCATAAAGCACATCGGCATTCAGCCGGTTGTCGATCCCCTTGAGCATCCGTTCCTCCTCCCTTTCCTCGCCAGTGTTTCAGTCTTCGATCCGGTTGCCGCTATCGGCATCGAACAGATGCACCATGGACGTATCGGGCGTCAGATGCACCGTCTCACCCGGCCGCACGGCCAGCCGCTCGCGCGACACCACGGTCAGTTCCCGCCCACCGCCGCGCAGCACCAGATGCGTCTCGGATCCCGTCGGCTCGACCACGCTGACCGTCGCCGCGAGGCCCGAGGCGGCGACGATGCCCAGATGTTCGGGCCGGATGCCATAGACGATCCGCCGCCCCGGCGCGATGCCGTGCAGCGCGGGCGCGGGCAGGCGCATCTCTCCGGCCTGCACCTCGGGGCCGTTCGGGCCCTCGACGATCTCGCCCTCGATCAGGTTCATCGCCGGGCTGCCGATGAAGCCCGCGACAAAGACATTGGCCGGCCGGTCATAGAGTTCGAGCGGGGCGCCGATCTGGGCGATGTGGCCGTCGCGCATGACGACGATCCGGTCGGCCATGGTCATCGCCTCGATCTGGTCATGGGTGACATAGACGGTGGTGGTCGCCAGCCTCTGGTGCAACTCGCGGATCTCGGTGCGCATCTGCACGCGCAGCTTGGCATCAAGGTTCGACAAGGGCTCGTCGAACAGAAAGACCTGCGGATTGCGCACGATGGCGCGCCCCATCGCCACCCGTTGACGCTGGCCGCCCGAAAGTGCGCGGGGATAGCGCGAAAGATAGGGTTTGAGCCCCAGAATACCCGCCGCCCGTTCGACGCGCTGGTCGATCTCGGCCTTGGGCATGCCCTGCATCTTGAGCGCGAAACCCATGTTCGCGGCGACTGTCTTGTGCGGATAAAGGGCGTAATTCTGGAACACCATGGCGATGTCGCGCTTCGAGGGGGGCAGGTTGTTCACCACCCGCTCGCCGATTCGGATCTGTCCGCCGCTGACGCCTTCCAGCCCTGCGATCATCCGCAGAAGCGTGGACTTCCCGCAGCCCGAGGGCCCCACCAGCACCACGAACTGCCCGTCGGCGATATCCACGTTCACACCATGGATCACCTCTGTGGCGCCATAGGCCTTGCGCAGATCGCGGATCGTCACCTCAGCCATGTCTCTCTCCCTGCCGTGCTGCCGAGGCCCTCTAGCCGCGCGCGCCAAGGCTGTCCATCACTGTCGAAAAGTCAAGCATCCGAAGTGCTTGACTTGACGGAGGAAGGCTGGAACGATCCCGTTCGCGCCGGAAGGCCGCTCCGGGCGATCTCTTGCACATCGGCAGGGCCGCCCGGACGAGCGACCGGTCACAGGGGAGATGCGCCCGGAGGCGCTGTTTCAGGGAGGATGGAATGAAAGCCGAGATTTACGAAATGGCGGTGCGCGCGTCGATGACCCGGCGCCGTCTCATGCAGGGCGCGGCAAGCGTCGGCGGCGTCGCCGCGGCCGGCGGGCTGGGCCTGGGTGCGACCCCGGCGATGGCCGAGGGCGATCTGCGCGCAGAGATCCTCAAGATCCCCGGCGTGGGCATGGGCAGCCCCACCGATGCCGACTGGCAGCGCGTGGGCGAGATGTGCCTTGGCGGCACCAGGGCCACGGTCGAGGAAGGCGAGTTCGAAGGCGTCGAGCTGACCTTCATGGGTCTGAACAACCAGAACCTGCACAACTTCCTGTTCCGCGGCTTCCTGAAGCCCTGGGAGGCCTACACCGGTGCCAGGATCAACTGGATCGACCTTGCCCAGGCCGATTACAACGCCCGCCTGCAGCAGTCGATCGCGACCGAGACGGTCGATTTCGACATCCTCGAGATGGGCGCCCCCTTCGAGGGCGATACCGCCGGGCGCGGCCTTCTGGACGAGATGCCGCAGTGGGTGGCCGACCTGATCGAGGTCGATGACTTCGTCGACTACCTCAAGCCGCCGATCGGCACCTGGGACGGCAAGCTCTACCGCGTCAACATCGACGGCGATGCACATACCTTTGCCTATCGGACCGACTATTTCGGCGAAGGCGCCATCGGCGGGCCGGCTGTCCCCTCGACCTGGGAAGAGGTGAATGCCGTCACCAAGGCCGTGGTGGGCGAAAGCGATCCGCTGACCGGGCTGCCGGCGCATGGCTATCTTGACCCGCTCAAGGGCTGGGGTGGCTTCGGCTTCTACTTCCTGATGAACCGCGCCGTTGCCTATGGCAAGCATCCCGACAATGCGGCCTGGCTCTTCGATCCCGATACGATGACGCCCATGGTCAACAACCCGGCCTGGGTCCAGGCGATCCAGGACGTGATGGACCTGATCGACACCCCCGGCGCCTATCCGGCCGACCAGATCAACGCCGATCCCGGCACGACCGCCTTCTCGCAGTTCCTGGCGGGCACCGGGTCGATGATCATGTGGTGGGGCGATGTGGGTTCGAACGCGCGCACCTCGGACAGTTCGGTGGTGGGCGATGTCGTGGGCTTCGGCATCAACCCGGGCGCGACCCGTCGCTACAATGCCGTGACGGCCGAGTGGGAAGACGAACCCAACGAGGCGATCAACATGGCCTATATCGGCTGGGGCATCTATGTGACCAGCCGCGTCTCGGGCGACGAGAAGAAGCGCAAGGCGGCCTGGTCGGCGGCGGCGCATCTGGGCGGCAAGGATCTGTCGCTCTGGACCGTGGCCTATCCCTCGGGCTTCCAGCCCTATCGCAACTCGCACTTCATCTATGACGAATGGGAAGCGGCGGGCTATGACCGGGATTTCATCGAGGATTACCTCTCCTCGATGCTCGACAGCTACAACCATCCCAATACGGCGATCGAACCGCGGATCCCCGGCATCTTCCAGTACTACTCGGTCGCCGAGGACGAACTGGCCAAGGGCTTTGCCGGTCAGTACGGCTCGGCCCAGGAAACCGCCGATGCCATCGCCGCCGCCTGGGAAGCGATCACCGACCAGATCGGCCGCGAAAGCCAGATCGCGCTTTACAAGGCCTCTCTGGGCATGTGAGGCCCATCGCGGGGCCGCCCGTCCGGGGTGGGCCCGCCCAAGACCCAAGACCAGCGGGCCGCGTTCCTTCGGGCGCGGCCCGCCCTGCCAAGGGGCCACAAGCGCCCTGACGCATCAGCCACCGACAACCGCCACCCGGAATTCCGATGACCCAGCAAGGCGATCTTCTTCATGTCGTCACCGCCGACGACATACCCGCGTCGCGTGTGGCGCTCGGGCGTGCCCTGATCTGGGGATCCGCCGGCCTGCTTGCGGTTGTGGCGACACTCCAGACGCTGCAGGTCACCGGGCGGCTGGACCTTGGCTTCACCAACTGGCGCCCCACGCTTTACGCCTACATCACCTGGGCCGTGGCTTTGTGCTGGGCGCAGATCCTGATCCGCGGCGAACAGGGCAAGCGGGTGCTGTTCGTGCTGCCGGCCGTGCTCTTCGTGGTCAGCGTCGTCGTCTTTCCGCTGATCTTCGGGCTGGTCATCGCCTTCTCGGACTGGAACCTCTCCAGCCCGACGGGGCGCAAGTTCAACGGCCTGGACAATCTGCGCCAGATGTGGCGCGATCCGTTCTACTGGAACGCCCTGCGCAACATGGTCTGGTATTCGCTGGCGATCCTTGCCGAATATGCCGTGGCCTTCGGCCTTGCCCTGATGCTCAACGCCCAGATCCGGGCTCGCAAGTTCTTTCGCGTGGCCTTCCTGATGCCGTTGATGCTGTCGCCGGTGGCCGTGTCCTGGATGATCGGCAAATCCATGCTCGAGCCCCGCTTCGGCCCCATCGCGCGGCTGGCGCGCTGGCTGGGCGTGGACAACCCCAGCTTCTTTTCCTCGCCCGAAATGGCGCGGGCGACGATCATGCTGATGGATGCCTGGACCTATATCCCCTTCATGATGATCATGCTCCTGGCCGGCCTGCAGGCTATCCCGCGCGAGGTGCAGGAAGCGGCCAAGGTCGATGGCGCAAGCGGCTGGCGCGGCTTCTGGGAAGTGACCTTTCCGCTGATGCTGCCGGTCTCGGTCACGGCGATCCTGATCCGGCTGATCTTCAAGCTCAAGCTGGCCGATATCGTCATCAACGTCACCGCAGGCGGCCCGGGCGGGGCGACGGACACGGTGACAAGCTTCATCTTCCGTGAATACAGGGACCGGTCGAACGTCGGCTACGGGACGCTGCTGGCGATGGTCTATCTGGTCATCATCGTCATCGTCATGACGATCCTGATGAAAGTCTCGGAACGCTGGACGAGGCCACAGACATGAGCAGCGACACGAGCACGGACATGTCGAACGAGCCGATCTTTCGCGACAGCGAAGAGGATCTGCGCCATCGCGCCGCCTGGTGGACGGGGCGGGTCGCGATCCATGCGGCGCTGATCGTCTGGGCGATCATCTGCCTGTTTCCGATCTACTGGACGATCACGACCAGCTTCAAGATGGCGCCCAATGTGATGCAGGGCCATCTGGTGCCCTGGGTCGATTTCGAGCCCGCCTGGCTTGGCTGGCGCTCGCTCGGCCTGTCGCCCGACACGATCGGGGCGGAATCCACCGTGCGGGCCGAATTCCTCAAGCGGTTCACCAATTCGGCCATCGTGGCCCTGGCCTCGTCCACTCTGGCGGTCGTGCTGGGCAGCCTCGCGGCCTATGGCCTGTCGCGCTTCAGCTACAAGTTCGGTTTCATGCGCAACGGGGATATCTCGTTCTTCTTCCTCAGCCAGCTGATCCTGCCGCCGGTCGTGCTCGCCCTGCCGTTCCTGGTTCTCTACAAGGAGCTGGCGCTGCTGGACACGCGGATCGGGCTGATCGTGCTTTACACGCTGACGGTGCTGCCGATCGTCATCTGGATCATGCGCGACCAGTTCGCCGGCATCCCCACCGAGCTTGAAGAGGCGGCGATGGTCGACGGCCTTTCCGTCTGGGGGGCCTTCCTGACCATCATCCTGCCGATCGCGCTGCCCGGCATGGTCGCGGCCTTCATCCTGAGCCTGGTCCTGACCTGGAACGAGTATTTCTTCGCGGCGCTCCTGACCTCGACCCATGCCAATACGCTGCCTGTGATGGTGGCCAGCCAGACCGGCAGCCAGGGCATCAACTGGTGGGCGATGGCGGCGCTGTCGGCGGCGGCGATCCTGCCGCTGGTGATCGTGGGCATCCTGCTGGAACGGTTCATCATCAAGGGGATGGCCGCGGGCGCGGTGAAGTGATGCTGAAGGGCATCGACCAGCGCCTGTCGGCCGAGATCGTCCATGCGCTGATGCTGATGGGACATGGCGACGATCTGGTGATCTGCGACGTGAACCACCCGGCGGCGAGCATCGCCGCAGAGACGACCCACGGCCGGCTGATCGACATGGCCGGATGCGATATTCCGACGGGGGCGGCGGCGATCCTGAGCCTGATGCCGCTGGATACCTTCGTCGAGAGGCCGGTGGCGCGGATGCAGGTGGTGGGCGATCCCGACGGCGTGGTGCCGGTCTTTGCCCGGATGCAGGCGGTGATCGACGCGGCCGAGGGCCGTCCGGTGGCGATGGAACCGCTCGAGCGCTTTGCCTTCTACGAGCGCGCGCGCCGGGCCTTCTGCATCATCCGCACCAGCGACAGCGGGCCCTATGGCTGTTTCATCCTGAAGAAAGGTGTGGTGGATCTGCCGCCACTGTGACGTCGCGGACCCGAATTTGGCCAAATTCGGGGCTCCCGCGCGGGTCCGGGGCGGTCGGCGCGGGGGGCAGGGGGCGCGGGGGCTCTGCCCCCGTCCGCTTCGCGGACTCCCCCGGGATATTTTCGAACAAAAGAAGCAATGGCGTGCAGTGCTTGATTCTTTCCGGGGCAGCGGATAGACGGCGCGCGGTGTGAATCGGGCCCTTTCGGGGGCCATTGGCAACGGGATGACGTCATCATGGCGAAGGCAAAGTTTGAACGGACGAAACCGCATGTGAACATCGGCACGATCGGCCATGTTGACCACGGCAAGACGACGCTGACGGCGGCGATCACGAAGTATTTCGGTGATTTCAAGGCCTATGACCAGATCGACGCGGCGCCGGAAGAGAAGGCGCGCGGGATCACGATCTCGACCGCGCATGTGGAATACGAGACCGACGCCCGTCACTATGCCCATGTCGACTGCCCCGGCCATGCCGACTACGTCAAGAACATGATCACCGGTGCCGCGCAGATGGACGGCGCGATCCTCGTGGTGAACGCGGCCGACGGCCCGATGCCGCAGACGCGCGAGCATATCCTGCTGGGCCGCCAGGTGGGCATCCCCTACATGGTCGTCTACATGAACAAGGTCGACCAGGTGGATGACGAGGAACTGCTCGAGCTGGTCGAGATGGAGATCCGCGAGCTTCTGTCCTCCTACGAATATCCCGGCGACGACATCCCGATCATCCGCGGCTCGGCCCTGGCCGCGCTGGAAGGCCGGGACGAGGAGATCGGCGAGAAGTCGATCCGCGCCCTGCTCGAGGCGGTCGACAGCTACATCCCGACGCCGGCGCGCGCCGTGGACAAGCCGTTCCTGATGCCGATCGAGGATGTGTTCTCGATCTCGGGCCGCGGCACGGTCGTGACCGGCCGGGTCGAGCGTGGCGTGATCAACGTGGGCGACGAGATCGAGATCGTGGGCATCCGCGACACGAAGAAGTCGGTCTGCACCGGGGTCGAGATGTTCCGCAAGCTTCTGGACCGTGGCGAGGCGGGCGACAACATCGGCGCGCTGCTGCGTGGTGTGGATCGTGACGGTGTGGAGCGTGGCCAGGTGCTGTGCAAGCCCGGCTCGGTCAAGCCGCATACGAAGTTCGAGGCCGAGGCCTATATCCTGACGAAGGAAGAGGGTGGCCGTCACACGCCGTTCTTCGCCAACTACCGTCCGCAGTTCTACTTCCGCACGACGGATGTGACGGGGACGGTTGTTCTTCCCGCGGGGACCGAGATGGTGATGCCGGGCGACAACCTGAAGTTCGAGGTCGAGCTGATCGCGCCGATCGCGATGGAAGACGGCCTGCGCTTCGCGATCCGCGAAGGCGGCCGGACCGTCGGCGCGGGCGTCGTGTCGAAGATCATCGAATGATCCGGTAGGGTGGGGGAACCCCACCCTTGCCGAAACGGG
>JBHYFN010000003.1:0-155330 GCA_051859505.1 Paracoccaceae bacterium | reverse complement strand
TCTGCCCCCCGGCCTTCGGCCTCCCCCCGGGATATTTGTGAACAAAAGAAGCCGGGGGTTCAGGTCTTCTGGCCGATCCGGGGCTCTGTTCCGGCGCGCAGGCGGGCGATGTTGCTGCCGTGGCGCAGGTAGATCAGGAGGGCGAGCAGGAGGCAGAGCAGGATCGCCTCGCCCCGGCCCAGCAGCATCGCCCAGACGGGCGAGAAGCCGGCGGCCATGAGTGCCGCCAGCGAGGAATAGCGGAAGAGGGCCGCGACGGCGATCCAGGTGGCGCAGGCGGCGAGGCCAAGGGGCCAGGCGAGCGCGAGGAGGAGGCCGAGGAAGGTGGCCACGCCCTTGCCGCCCCGGAAGCCGAGCCAGACCGGGTAGCAGTGACCCAGAAAGGCGGCGAGGGCGGCGATCTGGACCGCCGCGTCACCGGCGAAGGCGCGGGCGATCAGGACCACTGCCGCCCCCTTGCCCCCGTCCAGCAGCAGGGTGGCGAGGGCTGCCGCACGGTTGCCGGTGCGCAGCACATTGGTCGCGCCGATATTGCCCGAGCCGATCCGGCGCAGGTCTCCGAGGTTGAATGCGCGGGTGATCAGCAGGCCGAAGGGGATGGAGCCTGCCAGATAGCCGATCAGGGCCCAGAGGATCAGGGTCGTGGCGGGATCGGTGATCTGGGGCATCAAAGCTCGGCCGTCACATTGCGCCCCGCGACCCAGGTCGTCAGGACCTTGCCCTGCAGGCGGGCGCCGTCGAAGGGGGTGTTGCGGGATTTGGACTGCAGCGTCGCGCGGTCGAGGACGAAGGGCGCGTCGGGATCGAAGAGGACCAGATCGGCAGGCGCGCCCTGTGCGAGGCGGCCTGCGGGCAGGCCGAGGCGGCGGGCGGGGTTGAGCGAGAGGGCGCGGAACAGGCGGGCGAGGTCGAGATGGCCCGCATGGACGAGGCGCAGGGCCGCAGGCAGCAGGGTTTCGAGGCCGACCGCGCCGCTTGCGGCCTCTTCATAGGGGAGGCGCTTGGATTCCTCGTCCTGCGGCGTGTGCATCGAGGAGATGATGTCGATCAGCCCTTCGGCCAGGGCGGCGACCACGGCCATCCGGTCTTCTTCGGAGCGCAGCGGCGGCTTGAGCTTGAAGAAGCTGCGGTAATCGGCCACGTCCAGTTCGTTCAGCGTCAGGTGGTGGATGCTGACGCCGGCGGTGATGTCATGGCCGTTGCGCTTGGCGCGGGCCAGTGCGGGCAGGGCGCGGGCGGTGGTGATCTGGTCGGCATGGTAGCGCGCGCCCGTCATCTCGATCAGCGCGATGTCGCGGTCGAGCGCCATGCGCTCGGCCATCGGGCTGACCGCCGGAAGGCCGCGGAGCGAGGCGAACTTGCCCGAGGTGACGGCGGCCCCGCGCGAGAGGCCGGGATCCTGCACATGGCCGATCACGAGCGCGCCCAGGCCGCGGGCATAGGTCAGGGCGCGCGACAGGATGCGGGTGTCCTCGACCACGCGGTCGGCATCGGAAAAGGCCACGGCGCCCGCATCCAGAAGGAAGCCGATCTCGGTCATCTCGCGGCCCTCGCGGCCCTTGGTCAGGGCGGCCATCGGGCGGACATGGACCAGGCTGTCGGCCTGGGCGCGGCGGGTGACGAATTCCAGCGTCTCGGGCGTGTCGATGGCGGGCGTGGTGTCGGGGCGGGTGACGATGGTGGTGACACCGCCCGCCGCCGCCGCGCGGCCGGCGCTGCGGAAGCTTTCCTTGTGCCGTTCGCCGGGTTCCGAGACCTTGACGCCCACATCGACGATGCCGGGGGCAAGGCAGTGGCCGGCGCAGTCGATCACCCTTGCCCCTTCGGGATGGGCCGGCGCGGGATCGTGGCTGACCTCGGCGATCAGGCCGTCGCGGATCAGGAGGCTGCCGGGCAGGTCGGTCCCGGCCTCCGGGTCGATCAGCCGGGCGTTGCGAAGGAGGGTGACGGTCATGGGCAGTCCGGGGCTGGGGTCGGTCGGAGGTACTCCGGCGCGGGGGGGCCTGGCAAGTCCCGGGCGGGTCGCAGCCCTTGCGGGACGAGGGGTGCGGTCGGGCACCGGTTCGGTCGTGGATGCGATCTGGCTAGCGAGCCGGGGCTTTGCGGACGGTTCATCCCCCGATCATCACCATCACCACGACCAGCCCCGCGGAAACGGCCAGCGCAACCACGGCCACCAGCCCGCTTGCGCGCGGATCCTTCGGAGGCTCTTCGTTGCTCATGCCATCACCTCGGCCACTTTCGCCCCGCGCGCGGCGCGCAGGTTGCGGGCCAGAAGCTCCATCGCGGCCATGCGCACGGCGACCCCCATCTCGACCTGGGTCTGGATGACCGAGCGGTTGATGTCATCGGCGATGGTGCCGTCGATCTCGACCCCGCGGTTCATCGGGCCGGGGTGCATGACGATGGCCTCCGGGCTGGCGTGGCGCAGCTTTTCCTCGTCCAGCCCGTAGCGGTGGTAATATTCGCGCTCCGACGGGATGAAGCCGCCGTCCATCCGCTCGCGCTGAAGACGCAGCATCATCACCACGTCGACGTCTTTCAGCCCCTCACGCATGTCCTCGTAGACCTCGCAGCCGAAATCGGCGATGCCCGCGGGCATCAGCGTCGGTGGGCCGATCAGGCGGATGCGGTTCTCCATCTTGCCCAGAAGCAGGATGTTCGACCGCGCGACGCGGCTATGCGCGATGTCGCCGCAGATCGCGATGGACAGCCGGTGCAGCCGCCCCTTGGCGCGCCGGATCGTGAGCGCATCGAGCAACGCCTGGGTGGGATGTTCGTGCCGCCCGTCGCCCGCGTTCAGCACGGCGCAGTTCTGGACCTTGGCGGCCAGAAGATCGACCGCGCCCGATTGCGGATGGCGCACGACCAGAAGATCGGGCCGCATCGCGTTCAGCGTCAGCGCCGTGTCGATCAGCGTCTCGCCCTTCTTGATGCTGCTCGCCTGCATCGCCATGCTCATCACATCGGCGCCAAGCCGCTTGCCGGCCAGTTCGAAACTGGCCTGGGTGCGGGTCGAGTTCTCGAAGAACATGTTGATCTGGGTCAGACCCGCCAGCGCATCGTGATGGGTGATGCCGCGCCGGTTCTGGTCGGCATAGCGGTCGGCAAGGTCGAGAAGGGTGGTGATGTCCGATGGATGTAGCGGCTCGATCCCCAGAAGATGCGCGGCGCGGAATGACATCGGACCCCCAGCAAGACTGGCCCGAGTATAGAAACCGGGTCCGGGGGCGGCAAGAGGCGGCAGGATGTGGTTGTCGCGCCGGAGGCTATGGTCAGCGGCGGTCTCTGCGGCTAATCAGAGGCATGGTCTGGACGCTGCCCAATACACTTACGGTTCTGCGCCTCTTTGCGGCGCCCGGCGTGGCCGTGATGTTTCTCTATTTCAGCCGGCCCTGGGCCGACTGGTTCGCGCTGGCGCTGTTCATCGGGGCGGCGATCACGGATTATTTCGACGGCTACCTTGCCCGGCTCTGGAAGCAGGAAAGCCGGTTCGGCGCGATGCTGGACCCGATTGCCGACAAGGCGATGGTGATGATCGCGATCATGGTGATCACCGGCTATTCCGGGATGAACCCCTGGCTGATCCTGCCCGCCACGGTGATCATCTTCCGCGAGGTCTTTGTCTCGGGCATGCGCGAGTTTCTGGGCGACCGGGCGGCGGGGCTGAAGGTGACGCAGCTGGCCAAATGGAAGACGACGGCCCAGATGGTGGCGATAGCGATCCTGTTCCTTGGCACCGGGCTGACCTATCTTGAAACAGGGCGGCCGCCGCGGGCGGGCGAGGGCGAAGTGCCGGGCGGTCTGACCGCGGGTTCGGTCGCCACGCTGTGCGGGCTTGTGCTGATCTGGGTGGCGGCGGTGCTGACCCTGATGACCGGGGTGGATTACTACCGCAAGGCTGTCCCGCTTCTGAAGGAGAGGGGATGATCGAGGTTCTCTATTTCGCCTGGCTGCGCGAAAGGATCGGCCTCAGACGCGAGACGGTCGAGACCACGGCCGCGACCGTGGCGGATCTGGTCGAAGAGCTGCGCGCGCAGGGCGATCGCCATGCCGCGGCCTTTGCCGATCTGCGCGCGCTTCGCGTGGCGCTGGATCAGCAGCTTGCGGATTTCGATGCGCCTCTGGCCGGCGTGCGCGAAGTGGCCTTCTTTCCGCCGATGACGGGTGGATGACATGAGCGTCCGGGTGCAGGAGGCGGGGTTCGACGCCGGCGCCGAGCTCAACGCCTTCGCCGCCTCTGCCGAAGGGGCGGGGGCCGTGGTCAGCTTCACCGGCGTGGTGCGCGATGTCTCGGGCGGGCTCGAGGCGATGGAGATCGAGCACTATCCCGGCATGACCGAAGGCGCCATCACCGCCATTCTGGACGAGGCGCGCGCGCGCTGGGCGCTGGTCGATGCGCTTGTGATCCACCGCTTCGGCCGTCTTGGCCCGGGCGAGGGGATCATGATGGTCGCCACCGCCTCGGCGCATCGGGCGGATGCCTTTGCGGCGGCCGAGTTCCTGATGGATTACCTCAAGTCCCGCGCGCCCTTCTGGAAGAAGGAGATCACCCGCGACGGCGCCAACTGGGTCGCCGCCCGCGACGAGGACGAGGCCGCGCTGACGCGCTGGTAGCGGTGTCAGGCCTCCGGCGGCGCGGGCGGCGCGGGCGGCGGGGCGCGGTGGCAGGTCTGCACATGGTCGTTCACCAGCCCCGCGGCCTGCATGAAGGCATAGACGGTCGTCGGCCCGCAAAAGCGGAACCCCTCGGCCTTCAGGTCACGCGACAGCCGTTTCGACAGTGCCGTTGCGGCGGGCACCTCGGCCAGGGTCGCGGGGCGGTTCAGGATCGGCTCGCCACCGACATAGCCCCAGAGGAAGGATGCGAACCCCTCGCGCGCCTCGATCCTTTGCCAGGCGCGGGCGTTGCCGATGGTGGCCTCGATCTTGCCCCGGTGGCGGACGATCCCGGGATCTGCAAGCAGGCGTTCGACCTCGGCCGCGCCCCAGCCGGCGATCAGGTCGGGATCGAAACCGGCAAAGGCGCGGCGAAAGCCGTCGCGCTTGCGCAGGATCGTGATCCAGCTGAGCCCCGCCTGAAAGCCCTCCAGAACAAGCTTTTCCCAAAGCCGCCGCCCGTCGCGCTCGGGCTGGCCCCATTCGGTGTCGTGATAGGCCTGATAGAGCGGATCCTCTCCGCACCATCCGCAGCGTTCGGGCATCGGCCCCACCTCTTCAGCTTCGGCTCGTCGGATCCGCCTCGTCAAATCCCGCGAATTCATCTCAAATCCGGTTCGTTCAGACAACCTTAGTTTGTTCCGGTGCATCACGCTTTGGGAAACGGAGCAGCGGACATGCGCGGAATCGACACGTCGGCCTTGGCGCGGGGCAGCCCGCTTGACCCCCTTGACCATGCGATGGCAAGCCGGGACCGCGATGTTCCGGGCATGGTGCGGGCGGCCCTCCTGGCGGAACGGGCACAGCTGGCGTTTCAACCCGTGGTGGTGGCGGGCGACACTACGCGCATCGCGTTTTACGAAGGCTTCATCCGCCTGCTGGACGAAGGCGGGCGGGTCTTGCCCGCCAACCTCTTCATGTCCACGGTCGAGGATACGGGCCTTGGTCGGGATATCGACTGCGCCTCGATCCGCCTCGGCCTGTCGATGCTGGCGCGCAACCCGCAGCTCAGGCTGGCGATCAACATGTCGGCCCGCTCGATCGGCGATGGCGAATGGCGCAAGGCGCTCGAGGCGGGCCTTGCGCGCCATCCCGGCATCGGCGCCCGCCTGATCCTCGAAATCAGCGAGGATTCGGCGATGCAGCTTCCCGAAGTGGTGATCCGCTTCATGGCCGAACTGCAGCCCAAGGGCGTCTCCTTCGCGCTGGATGATTTCGGGGCGGGGCTGACGGCCTTCCGCTATCTCAAGGATTTCTTCTTCGATCTCGTGAAGATCGACCGCCACTTCATCCGCGACATCGACACCAAGCCCGACAACCAGGTGCTGTGCGAGGCGCTGATCACCGTGGCCCGCCAGTTCGAGATGTTCACCGTCGCCGAAGGGGTCGAGACCGAGGCCGAGGCCAACCTTCTTCGCCGGCTCCAGATCGATTGCCTCCAGGGCTATCTGTTCGGCACGCCCAAGCCGACGCTGGATTAGCCCGGCCTGGGCGGTGCGCCGGACATCCCGACGCGCGGTGCGATAGGCGCCATGACGGGCACCCGCCGGTTGCAGGGGCGGGCGTCGAATCGCGTTGCCGCACATGCAGCAAGCCCCTAAAGAGGGGTCAACGGCCAAGGAGGGCGCGCTCGCCCCGGCCCTGCTGCTGCAAGAAAGGATCTTTCCATGACCAAAGTCGTAATCGCCTCCGCGGCCCGCACGGCCGTCGGCAGTTTCGGCGGCGCCTTCGCCACGACGCCGGCCCATGATCTTGGCGCGGCCGTCCTGTCCGAGGTGGTCGCGCGCGCCGGCGTCGAGGCCGCCGAAGTGTCCGAGACGATCATGGGCCAGGTGCTGACCGCCGCGCAGGGCCAGAACCCGGCGCGGCAGGCGCATATCAAGGCGGGCCTGCCGCAGGAAAGCGCGGCCTGGGGCATCAACCAGGTCTGCGGCTCGGGCCTTCGGGCCGTGGCGCTGGGCGCGCAGCACATCATGCTGGGCGATGCCACCATCGTCGCCGCGGGCGGGCAGGAGAACATGTCGCTCTCGGCCCATGCCGCCAATATGCGCGCGGGCACCAAGATGGGCGATGTGACCTTCATCGACACGATGATCCGCGACGGCCTTTGGGATGCGTTCAACGGCTATCACATGGGCCAGACGGCCGAGAATGTGGCCGCGAAATGGCAGATCACCCGCGAGATGCAGGACGAATTCGCCGTGGCCAGCCAGAACAAGGCCGAAGCCGCCCAGAAGGCGGGCCGCTTCGTTGACGAGATCGTGGCCTATACGATCAAGACCCGGAAGGGCGATGTGACGGTGGATCAGGACGAATACATCCGCCACGGCGCCACAATCGACGCCATGACCAAGCTGCGCCCGGCCTTCGTCAAGGACGGCACGGTCACGGCCGGCAATGCCAGCGGGCTGAACGATGGCGCGGCGGCGACCCTGCTGATGTCCGAAGATGAGGCGGCCCGGCGCGGGATCGAGCCGCTGGCCCGCATCGCGTCCTATGCGACGGCGGGGCTTGATCCGTCGATCATGGGGGTGGGGCCGATCCATGCCAGCCGCAAGGCGCTGGAAAAGGCGGGCTGGAGCGTGGACGACCTCGATCTGGTCGAGGCGAACGAGGCTTTCGCCGCCCAGGCCTGTGCGGTGAACAAGGATATGGGCTGGGATCCGGCCATCGTGAACGTGAACGGTGGCGCCATCGCCATCGGCCATCCGATCGGCGCCTCGGGCGCGCGGGTGCTCAACACGCTGCTGTTCGAGATGAAGCGGCGCGGCGCGAAGAAGGGCCTTGCCACCCTGTGTATCGGTGGCGGCATGGGCGTGGCGCTCTGCGTCGAGCGATAATCGACCGTGGCGCAGCGTGGGTTTCACCCACCCTACCGGTAGGGTGGGTGAAACCCACGCTGGCCCAAACGCAGCTCGCATGCGCGAAAGATTGTTGCCCTGTGCGATTGCCCTGCGTAACATCCAGAAAATTCTTTGGAGGAGAACCCCATGCCCCGTGTTGCACTCGTCACCGGAGGGTCCCGCGGGATCGGTGCCGCGATTTCCAAGGCCCTGCAGGCCGCCGGTTACGGCGTGGCCGCGACCTATGCCGGCAATGACGAGGCCGCCGCCGCCTTCACCAGGGAAACCGGCATCAAGACCTACAAGTGGGATGTCTCGAATTACGAGGATTGCGCCAAGGGCGTGGCCCAGGTCGAGGCCGAGATCGGCCCGGTGGACGTTCTGGTCAACAATGCCGGCATCACCCGCGACGCGCCCTTTCACCGCATGACGCCGCAGCAATGGCACGAGGTGATCGACACCAACCTGACCGGCCTGTTCAACATGACCCACAACGTCTGGAACGGCATGCGCGAGCGCAAGTTCGGCCGGGTCATCAGCATCTCGTCGATCAACGGGCAGAAGGGCCAGTTCGCGCAGGCCAATTACGCCGCCGCCAAGTCGGGCGATCTGGGCTTTACCAAGGCCCTGGCGCAGGAGGGCGCGCGCGCCGGGATCACCGTCAACGCGATCTGCCCCGGCTATATCAATACCGAGATGATGAGCACGATCCCCGAGAAGGTGATGAACGAGGTCATCCTGCCGCAGATCCCTGTCGGTCGCCTGGGCGAAGCCGACGAGATCGCGCGTTGCGTCGTCTTCCTCGCCTCTGATCAGGCGGGGTTCGTCACCGGCTCGACCCTGTCGGCCAACGGCGGGCAGTACATGATCTGAGGCGGATCGCCGCCTGACATGGGGCCGGTCCGGGCGGGCCGGCCTTTTTCGTGGAAGTGACATCATGTCCCAAGGCCTTGCCACGCTGATCGGGTTCGGGGCGGTCCTGCTCTGGGCGCTCTTGGCGCTTCTGACGGTGGAAAGCGCGCCGGTGCCGCCCCTGTTGCTGAACGCGCTGACCTTTGCCATCGGCGGCGGGCTGGGGCTGGTCTGGGTTGCGGCTTCGGGCGGGCTTTCCCGGTTGGCGAAGGTGCCGCTGCGGGTCTATGCCTTTGGAACGGCGGGGCTTTTCGGCTATCATTTCCTCTACTTCACCGCCTTCCGGCTGGGCGAGGGGGCGGGTGTTGCCGCGCAGACCGGGCTCATCGCCTATCTCTGGCCGCTTCTGATCGTGCTGTTTTCCGGCCTTCTGCCGGGCGAAAGGCTGCGGGGGGCCCATGTTCTGGGCGCGCTCATCGCCTTTGGCGGGGCGGGCATTCTGGTGCTGGGTGGTGCGGGGTTCCGGGCCGAGGGGGCGGGTGCGGCCTTTGCGCTGGCCGGGCTCTGCGCGCTGACATGGGCGGGCTATTCGGTGATCTCGCGCCGGTTGGGCGCGGTGCCTACGGCCAGTGTCGCCGTCTTCTGCATCGCGACGGCCGTGCTTTCGGCCCTTGCGCATCTCGCGCTCGAGGAAACGGTCTGGCCCGAGACGACGCGCGGCTGGGCTGCGGTGATCGCGCTGGGGCTGGGCCCGGTCGGGCTGGCCTTCTTCATCTGGGACGTGGGCATGAAGCGGGGCAATATCCAGCTTCTGGGCGTCGCATCCTATGCAGCACCACTCCTGTCCACGCTGGCCCTTGTGCTGGCCGGGCGCGCGCCGGCGACGGGCGCGCTGGCCCTTGCCGCCTGCCTGATCGCCGGGGGCGCGGCGCTTGCGTCGCGCGCGGGCCGCCCGGCGAAAGCGCCTTCGGTCAGTGCGTCGAAAGGCGGGTAATCTCTTCCTTGAGCTGGAGTTTCTGCTTCTTCATCCGCGCGATTTCCAGATCATCGGCCCCGGGGGCCTTCTGCGCGGCTTCCACTGCCTCGGAGAGTGTCTGATGTTTCTTCTTAAGTTCCTGCAGGTGGGATGACAGGCTCATTCGGGTCCTCCTCTGGTTGAATGACCGCAGCCCGATTGCATCACAGTTTCATGAAGCTGTCACCAAAGATCGGACTGCGGCGCGCCTTCGGCCGAGTCTTGCGTCAAGAGGTTGCGAAACCGTTAACGCGGCCAGGGCAGGGCGGCACCGTCGCGCAGGATCGACCGGAAAAGCGGGGTGAAATCATCCTCGTCCCGCAGGTGACTTTCGCCCGCATGCAGGACCAGAGGCGCCAGCAGCCGAAAGGGCGCGCGGCCGTCCTTGCGGGCGCGAAGCAGGACCAGCCCCGCCTCGCGCCCCTCGCGCGCGATCAGCGGCCGGACCGAGACCGAACCCAGCCGCGCATCAAGCGCGCCCAGAATCTCGGGCAGGCGCTCGGCCCGCTGGATCAGCCAGAGCCAGCCGCGCGGGCGCAGCCTCCGGGTGGCGGTGTCGATCCAGCTGGCCAGCGGCGTCTCGCCGCCCAGCGCGATATCGCGCCCCGGATCGGCAGAGCCCGTCCCCATGCGCCTGTCGAAATAGGGCGGGTTCATGATCACATGATCGAAACTCTCCTGCCGCAGCTCTGCGGGCGGCCGTGTCAGATCGCCCTCGATCACGCGCAGCGCGATGCCGTTGCGGGCGGCATTGCGGCGGGCCAGCGCGGCATAGGCGGGCTGCACCTCCAGCCCCGTCAGGCGCAACCCCGGCACCCGCGCCCCCAGGCACAGCGCCGCGACCCCCGCCCCAAGCCCCAGCTCTAGAACCGCATCCCCCGCGCGGGCGGAAACGGCGGCGGCGAGGATCACCGGATCGTTGCCCGCGCGATAGCCGGCCCGGGGTTGCAGGATCTGCAGCCGTCCGCCCAGAAAGGCGTCGTCGGTCAGCCCGGGCTCAGCGTCCGAGGTCGATGTCATTGTCGCGCATCGCGCGCTCGGCGGCGATCAGATCCTCGTCGCGGACCATCAGGCGGCGTGGCAAAATGCCCAGCGATCCGTGCAGCGCACTCGTGTTTACGTCCAGTTCGAAGCAGTCTATACCCTCGCCGCTGAGGAGGGCGGTCGCAAAGGCAATGATCGTCGGGTCGTTGGTGCGCAAAAGCTCTTTCATGACAGCCAAGAGTTACGGGGCCGCTGGCCCGTTGTCGAGCCGGGGAATGTGGTCGCGATGAGCCTCGATACTGCCGTGAGCAAACCGCATGAACGGCTTGCCGCCACCTTGTCGGACGATCTGGCCCGGGTGAATGCCCTGATCCGCGAGAGGATGGCCTCGGAACATGCCCCGCGCATTCCCGAAGTCACCGCCCATCTGATCGAGGCCGGCGGCAAGCGGTTGCGGCCGATGCTGACGCTCGCCACGGCGCGGATGGCGGGATATGGCGGGCCGTACCACATCCATCTGGCCGCAACGGTCGAGTTCATCCACACCGCCACGCTGCTGCATGACGACGTGGTGGACGAAAGCGAACAGCGCCGGGGGAGACCCACGGCCAACCTGTTGTGGGACAACAGTTCCAGCGTGCTGGTGGGCGATTACCTCTTTGCCCGGTCGTTTCAGCTCATGGTCGAGACGGGGTCGCTGCGGGTGCTCGACATCCTGGCCAATGCGGCCGCCACGATCGCCGAGGGCGAGGTGCTGCAGCTGACCGCCGCGCGCAATATCGAGACGACCGAGGATATCTACCTGCGCGTCGTGCGCGGCAAGACGGCGGCGCTGTTCGCGGCGGCCTGTCAGGTCGGCGGGGTGATCGCCGGGGTCGAGGAAGGGGTCGAGAAGGCGCTGTTCGATTACGGCGATGCGCTGGGCATCGCGTTCCAGATTGCCGATGACCTGCTGGACTATGGCGGCACGCAGGCCATCGGCAAGAACATTGGCGACGATTTCCGCGAAGGCAAGCTGACCCTGCCGGTGATCCGGGCCATCGCGGCGGCGGATGCCGAGGAACGCGCCTTCTGGGCGCGGACCATCGGCAAGGGCCGGGTCGAAGAGGGCGATCTTGACCGCGCGCTTGCGCTGTTTGCCGCGCATGGCACGCTGGCTTCGGCCCGGGCGACGGCGCTGGACTGGGCGGGCCGGGCGCGCGGCGCGCTGGCGGCCTGCCCCGAGGGCCCGATCCGCGACATGCTGGGCGATCTGGCCGATTACGTGGTGGAACGGATCGTCTAGGGCGAGCTCGGCTTGGCCCCGAGGATCGGGGCAGGGGCCACCCACCAGCCCATTTCCGAGACCTGGATCGACCGGGCGGCGCGCTGGGCGGTGCTCATGTCGGCGGTCAGGCCGATGCAGGTGGCGCCTGATCCGCTCATCACCGCGTGCAGGATGCCGGGGGTTTGCCGCAGCCGGTCAAGGACGCGGGCGACCTCGGGGGCGATGGTTTCGGCCGGGGGCTGCAGGTCGTTGCGCTGCAGGGCCAGCCAGTCGATGAAGGCGCGGGGCGAGGGCCATTGCGCGGGGCGGTCAAGCGGGGGATTGGTCTTGCTGGCCAGCCCGCCAAAGACCGCAGCCGTCGGCACAGAGACGCGGGGGTTGACCAGGACCATGGCGCAGCCCGGCACGTCAGGGGCCGGGGCCAGCGCCTCGCCGACCCCCGCCATCCACAGCGCGCCGGGCCCGGCAAGGCAGACCGGAACATCGGCGCCGAGGGACAGGACCATCGGATCCGAAGGGTCGGGCAGGGGGACGCGCCACAGATCGGCCAGAACCCGGAGCGTGGCGGCCGCATCGGCCGATCCGCTGCCAAGCCCGGCCGCATGGGGCAGGCGTTTGGTCAAGGTGAGCCTGGCCCCCAGCGCCACACCGCGCGCCTGCCGCAGGGCCTTGGCCGCGCGCAGGACCAGATTGCCGTCATCCGCGGGCACGCCTTCGGCAAAGGGTCCGGCCACCTGCAGCGTCACCTCGCGCGCGGGGCGGGCCGTCACCTGATCGCCGATGCCGGCGAAGACGACAAGCGAGTCAAGCAGGTGATAGCCGTCGCTCCGTTGCCCCGTCACATGCAGGGCAAGGTTCACCTTGGCGGGGGCAAAGCCCCTATCCCCCGCCATGGGCCACGGCAAGGGGCTCTGCGCCTTCCTCGGCCAGAACCTCGTCCAGCCCGACCTCGAGCTTGCGGCGGATCCGGTCACTCTCGTCCTCTTCGGGATCGAAGGACAGCGCGCGGCTCCATTGGAACCGGGCCTCGCGCTTGCGACCGACCGCCCAATAGGCATCGCCCAGATGATCGTTGATCACCGGATCGGTGGGCAAAAGGGCGCTTGCGCGTTCAAGCTGCTCGACCGCCTCGTCATAGCGGCCCAGCCGGAAATAGACCCAGCCGAGGCTGTCGACGATGGCGCCGTTCTGCGGATCGCCCGCAACCGCGCGCTTGATCATGTCAAGCGCCTCATCCAGCGCCTCGCCGCGTTCGACCAGCGAATAGCCGAGGTAGTTGAGGACTTGCGGCTGCTCGGGATTGTAGGTCAGCGCGGCGCGCAGATCGGCCTCGGTCTGCGGCCAATCCTCAAGCGCATGAGAGGCGATGGCGCGGGTGAAATGGATGAACCAGCGGGCGGTGTCGTCCTCGGGATAAAGCGCGAGCGCGGTGCTGTAGGCGCTGCGTGCCGCCTCGAAGCGTTCAAGCCCGCGCAGGGCATCGCCCAGCCTGACATGGGCCGCGCCAAGCTCGGGATGGCTGCGCACCAGCTGCGACAGGACCTCGGCGGCAAGCTCTTCCTCGCCCATGCGGCGCAGGGCGTCGGCGCGGCCCATCTCGGCCATGGCGAAGACGCCGGAATCGCCGGGCACGCGGCGATAGGTTTCGACGGCGATGTCGAACCGCTCCATCCGGTCCAGAAGACCCGCGGTCATCAGAAGGATCTCGGTATCGTCGGGCCGCAGGGCCAGGGCAAGCTGCAGATACATGAGCAAGAGCTCGTCCGGCGCATCTCCGGCGATGGTGCCGGCGACCGAATAGTAAAGCTCGGCCATCCCCTCGCGCGCGCCGCCGACAAAGGCGAAGGGCAGCGTTTCCCCGGCGGCAAGCCGGTCCATCAGGTCGCGCAGCCCCGCATCCGCCTCTGGGCCGAAGCTGCTTTCAAGCAGCGCCAGCGCCTCTTCGTTGCGGCCAAGCTGGCTCAGAACCTCGGTCTGGGCGATGACGGCGCGGCGCGTGCGCTGGAACCCGTCTTGCGGCGACAGCGACAGGATCGCGTTGGCCCCTTCCAGATCGCCCGCCATCGCAAGGGCGAGGGCCTTGTGATACAGGCCGAAGGGCCGCAGGCCGCGGGTTTCGATCACCTCGTCGAAAGTGCCGAGGGCGCGCGACATCTCGCCGATGCCAACATGGGCCCAGGCCTGTGACAGGCTGTCCATGAGGGGCGTCACGCCGCGCCCGGCTTCGAGATGGGAAAAGATCGACCGCCAGTCCCCGTCGCGGGCGGCCTTTGCCGACAGGACCATCTGGCCAAGCTGGCTCGAGATGCCCAGCGAAACCAGTTCTTCGGCAAATCCAGCGGCCTCATCCAGCCGCCCGAGGCCCAGATGCGTCCGCAAGGCGGCGTCGAGCAGGGCGGGATTGGCGGGATCGGCCTCAAGCGCCTGCAGATACCAGCGCGCGGCCTCGGTATGGTCGCCGGCGATATCGGCGGTGCGGGCGGCAAGATAGGCGCCCGCCTCGCCCTCGGCCGTCGCGGGGGGCGCCGTCGAGACGAGGACGGAGGCCAGAAACACCAAGCCCAGATGCGAACGTGACCACACGATTTGATGACCTTTGGCTGCCTTGTCGGGCCCGATCGGCCCTACCCGCGTCAGGCTAGGCGATGGCGCGGTGCGAGTGCAATGCCGCGCGGCGGCACGATTTCGCCATCGGCGGGTTCCGGCCCCTCAAATCCGGTCACATGTTCGGGTAGTTCGGCCCGTCGCCCCCCTGCGGCACGGTCCAGACGATGTTCTGGCTGGGATCCTTGATGTCGCAGGTCTTGCAGTGGACGCAGTTCTGATAGTTGATCTGGAACCGCGCCTCGGGGCCGGACCCCACCACCTCATAGACGCCGGCCGGGCAATAGCGCTGGGCGGGTTCGTCAAAGCGGGGGAGGTTCACGCCGATGGGAATGTCGGGATTCGTCAATTTCAGATGGATCGGCTGGCCTTCTGCGTGGTTTGTCATCGCAAAACTGACATTCGTCAGACGGTCGAAGGACAGTTTGCCATCCGGCTTGGGATAGTCGATCGGCTTGTGCTTGGAGGCCGGTTCGGTTGCTTCGGCATCGGATTTGCCATGCTTCATCGTGCCGAGAAGCGACAGGCCGACGAGGTTGTTCGTCCACATGTCGAACCCGCCCAGCGACAGCGAGGCCAGCAGGCCGTAGCGCGACCAGAGCGGCTTGACGTTGCGCACGCGGCGCAGGTCGCGGCCCACGGGGCCTTCGTGGATCGCGCGGTCATAATCGGCCAGCACATCGCCCGACCGGCCCGCGGCGATGGCGGCATGGGCGGCCTCGGCGGCATGGATGCCGGATTGCATCGCATTGTGGTTGCCCTTGATGCGCGGCACGTTCACCAGCCCGGCCGAACAGCCCAGCAGCGCGCCGCCCGGAAAGGCGGTCTGCGGGATCGACTGATAGCCGCCCTCGGTGATCGCGCGGGCGCCATAGGCCACGCGCTTTCCGCCTTTCAGAAGCTCGGCCACCATCGGGTGATGCTTGAAGCGCTGGAACTCCATATAGGGAAAGAGATGCGGGTTGCGGTAGTTCAGATGGACGACGAAGCCCACATAGACCTGATTGTTCTCAAGGTGATAGATGAAAGACCCGCCGCCCGCATTGCCGTCAAGCGGCCAGCCCATCGTATGGGTGACGCTGCCCTCGCGGTGCTTTTCGGGGTCGATCTCCCAGATTTCTTTCATGCCGAGGCCGTATTTCTGCGGCTCGCGCCCCTTCTGAAGGTCGAATTTCTCGATCACCTGTTTCGACAGGCTGCCCCGCGCCCCTTCCGAGAGGAAAACGTATTTGCCGTGCAGCTCCATCCCCGGCTCGTAGGCGGGGCCCTGGCTGCCGTCGGGCTCGAGGCCGAATTCGCCGGCGACCACGCCCTTGACTGACCCGTCCTCGGCATAGACGAGTTCGGAACAGGACATGCCGGGAAAGATCTCGACGCCCAGCTCCTCGGCCTGTTCGGCCATCCAGCGGCAGACATTGCCCATCGAGACGATGTAATTGCCGTGATTGTTCATCAGGGGCGGCATGATCGCGTTGGGAATGCGGATCTGCCCCGCCTCGCCCAGCATGTAGAAGCGGTCTTCGGTGACAGGCACGTTGAGCGGCGCGCCCTTCTCCTTCCAGTCCGGGATCAGGAGGGACAGGGCCGAGGGATCAAGCACCGCCCCCGACAGGATATGCGCCCCGACCTCGGAGCCCTTCTCCAGAACGACGACCGAAAGCTCGGGATCAAGCTGCTTGAGGCGGATCGCCGCCGACAGGCCGGCAGGCCCGGCCCCGACGATCACGACGTCATATTCCATCGCCTCGCGCACTACATCCGTCATCCGGGCCCCCTTGGCTAAGTCTCAGGCTCCCGCTCCGATAAAGGACGGGGCGCGCGAGGGCAATCTCGACACGACCGGAAATGCGCCTTGCGCGACCTTGAGGCGCAGGGTTTGCCGGGCGTTTGCCGGGGGTTTGCCGGGGTGTTGGCGCAAATCGGCCGGGGCCGGGCTGCGGCCACTTGACTTACCGGCCTCGGCGCAGGTTATGAACGTTCGATCAACCCGGGGCCTGGGGAAGGCCCGGGAACGACCAGGCCCGGGGAAGGCCAGGACAGTGAAAGGCCAGGACAGGCGATGGAAAAGATTCCGCTGACCCGCACAGGGTTCGACAAGATCGACGCCGAACTGAAGCAGCTCAAGTCGGTCGAGCGGCCGGCGATCATCGCCGCCATCGCCGAGGCGCGGGCGCATGGCGACCTGTCGGAAAACGCCGAGTATCACTCCGCCAAGGAAAAGCAGTCCTTCATCGAGGGGCGGATCAAGGAGCTCGAGGGCGTTCTGTCGCTGGCCGAGGTGATCGACACGGCGCGGCTCTCCGGCCCGATCAAGTTCGGCGCCACGGTTTCGCTGGTGGACGAGGATACCGAGGAAGAGCGGACCTATCAGATCGTCGGCGAATACGAGGCCGATATCGAAAAGGGGCGTCTCAACATCAAATCCCCGCTGGCCCGGGCGCTGATCGGCAAGACCGTCGGCGACAGCGTCGAGGTGCGCACGCCCGGCGGCGAGAAGTCCTACGAAGTGCTCTCGGTCGACTACGCCTGAGGACCGGGTGAGCCAGGGTCAGGAATATCGCGACGAGGATCTGCCGGCGGAGGGCAGCGGCAGGGCGACGCCGACCTTCGGCCTTGGCGGTCTGGTGCCGTCCGAAGGCTGGCGGGACCGGATCACCGGGGCCGAAATCGTGGCGTTTGCGCTGTCGGTGTTCTGGCTTGTCCTGTCCTCGGTCTTCTTTCTGGTGGCGCCTGCGGGCACCGCGGAAGGGTTCGACTCGCTGCGCTTCGCGATGGTCCTGCTGGCCATCGTCCTGCCGGTGGCCCTGATCTGGGTGGCGGCGGTGGCGGTGAAATCGGCCCGGCAGGTGCGGATCGAATCGGATCGGCTGCAGATGGCGCTCGACACGATGCGCCACAGCTATATCGCCGACCGGCAGGCGCGCGGCGCCGGGGTCACGCCGGTGGCAGCGACCAAGCGGCCGGCTGCCGCCGCCGCGCAACCTGTCCCGGCGCAAGCTGCCCTCCCGCAACCCGCACCGCCAAGGCCTTCGCCGAGCCAGCCCGCCGCACGACAGCCCGCCCCGTCAGAGATCATCCAGGTCCATCCCGAAGAGCAGCCGGGCCTCGGGCTTGATCCGATGCCGGCGGATTCCGTGCCGACCCTGCCGCATGCCGATCTGATCCGGGCGCTGAACTTTCCCGATTCCGAACAGGACGAGGCCGGCTTTGCCGCCCTGCGCCGCGCGCTGGCGGACCGGCAGGGCCGGCAGATGATCCAGGCCAGTCAGGATGTGCTGACCCTGCTCAGCCAGGACGGCATCTATATGGACGATCTGCAGCCCGACCGCGCCCGCCCCGAGATCTGGCGGCGTTTCGCCATGGGGGAACGCGGCCGCACGGTGGCGGCCCTGGGCGGGATCCACGACCGGACCTGCCTTGCCGTGGCGGCCGGGCGGATGCGCGAGGATACGATCTTTCGCGACGCGGCGCACCACTTCCTGCGCCTGTTCGACCGAACCCTTGTCCGGTTCGAGGCCGATGCCAGCGACGAACAGATCGCCGCCCTCTCCGAGACGCGCACCGCGCGCGCCTTCATGCTTCTGGGCCGCGTGACCGGCACGTTCGACTGACCGCGCCCCGCCCCCGGGGCCGAACAGCGCCCCTCCGGCCCCTCCCTGCAATCCGATAACGACGCGCCGATATTGGGCGTCGGGGCTGTTTGCGGCCTGATCGGGGTGTCGATGCCGCGGATCTTCCCGGCATCGCGGAACCCGAACCGACAAACGGAGACACCCGATGACTGCTCACTCCCATGTTCGCCGCCTTGCCGCCCCTGCCATGCTCGCCGCACTCCTTGCCGCAGGGCTGGCGGGGCCCGGTCAGGCGGATCACAACCGCACCACGCTGACCCAGCGCGGTGTCGAGAACAGCCTCGCCATTTCGCAGATCGGCACGATCAACCGCAGCACGGTGCTGCAGGACGGGCGCTTCAACAACGCCTTCGCGCTCCAGCAGGGCCGCAACAACCAGACGGTGATCGGCCAGGACGGGCGGCGCAATGCGGCCGTGGCGTCGCAGGCCGGGCGCTGCAATGTGACCGGGATCGCCCAGTTCGGCCATGGCCACAGCGCCGACACGGCCCAGCGCGGCGCCTGCAACGCGCTCAGCGTGATCCAGGCCGGCAATGGCCAGACCGCCACCGTCCGCCAGAACGGCACCGGCAATGTCATGGTCATCGTTCAGGACTGACCCCCCCACCCCCCGGGGCCCGAGCGCCGCTCGGGCGCCCAGGCAGGGCCGATGCGCGGCCCTGCCCGCCAATCCCAACGGAAAGGAGTGACCGGATGACCCTGTTCTCACCCTTCATCCTCGGACCCGCGATCATCCTGCTGGCCGCCTGCACCCTGGGCGGACCCGCGCGCGAGGGGCTTGCCGCCCGTGGCGCGAACCCGGCCACCGGGCAGGAGGAGGCGCCCGTGAAGGAGGCCCCCGTGACGCTTGCCGATCGCTGCAGCATCCGCATCGAGGCGATCAACGGCGCGGTCGCGATCAGCGGCCGGATCGACCCCGGCGCCGCAGTCGCGGGCGAATACCACCTGCGGATCACCGGGCGGGGCAACCGGATCGAACAATCCGGCGGTTTCACGCTTGCGCAAGGCCGGCCGGGCACTTTGGGCCAGGCGACGCTGTCGGGCGGGCCGTCGGATTACGATGTGCAACTGACGCTGAGGTCGGGCGAGGACTCGCTGACCTGTTCGTCCTCCTGAGGGGAAAGGATGCTGCCATGTTCTTCTACCCGACCCGGCTCCTGTTCGGAGCCTTGAGCCTTGCCCTGGCCTCTGCACTGGTCCTTGCGGGGGCACCGCTCCGGGCCGACGGGGTCACGCTGACCCTGACGATCGAGGGGCGCGGTGCCCTTCCCACGCCCGAGGCGATCCAGCGCAGGGCGGATGCGGCCTTGCCGGGCGATCTGCACCCGGTCCTGCGCCACATCGCCCGGGAAGGGGTCGCCGCAGCCCTTGACCGCCCCCTTGCCCAAAGCCTGACGGCGGGCGAGGGGAACCGGGCGCATGTCATCCAGCGGGGCGACGGGCACAGCGCCCTTCTGGCGCAACCGGGGCGGGGGCAGCGGGCGCTTCTGGTCCAGAACGGACGGGGGGCCGAGGCGGTGATCCGCCAGCCCGAGGACGTGCCGCTTGTGCTGAGCTTTCAGCACGGCTTCGGGCGCAAGCGGTAGTGTTCGCCCCCCTCGCGCAAGGCTCCGCAAGGCGAGGCGAGTCGAGGGGCAGCCATGGTAGACCTTTCTGCCGTTCGCTGACTATGCAAGTCTTTCCCGAATCCGATCCGGAGCGGGGCGACATGACTGCATCACTGCAAACCCCCGGCCCACCGCCCGGCGCAGCCATTGAAAGGGCCGCGCGCTCCTTGATGCCGGATTACCTTCGCCTGATCGCGCTGTTCGGGATTGTTGTCGTCAATGTTCAGTTCATCGCCTTCTCTGCCGTCGGCAGCTTTGCCGAACCCGGCGGCGAGACGGGACTGGACAGGCTCACACTCTGGCTGGTGAATGGGTTGGCGCTTTTCAAGTCATACGGCTTGTTCTCCTTCATGTTCGGCGTGGGCCTCGGGTTCCTGATGCGCTCGGCGCAGCGGCAAGGCTTGTCCTTCGGGCGGCTTTATCGCAATCGCATGATCGGGCTGCTGATCCTCGGGATCGCCCATGGATGCCTGTTCTTCCCCGGCGACATCCTGACGATCTACGCGGTGGCGGGGTCAATTCTCTACCTGTTCCGGGACTGGCAGGTCGCGCGCCTGGTCCGGGTCGGCGGAGCGCTTCTGATCCTTCAGGTTCTCATTGCGCCACCGCTCATGCTTCTCGCGCCCGAAACCCCGCCCGACATCGTCTCGCTGGAACAAGGTGCCCTGACGGAAGGCGGGTTCCTTGAGGCCGCCCTGTTCCGCGGCGCCGCCTTCGCCTTCACCATGCCGGCGCTTCTTGTGATCCAGGGGGTATCGGCGCTTGGATGGTTCTGCCTCGGGCTGGCGGCGGTCAAATCGGGCATGATCGACAATGCACACCATCCGCTCTGGCGACGTGCGCGGCGCCTTTGCCTGGTGCCGGGGCTCGGGGTCAGCCTGGTCGGGGCGGCGATCTGGCAATGGGGGCCACCGGAACCGGGCTTGGCGATCACGATAGCCGCCGCACCGGTGGCAGCACTGGGCTATCTTGGCGTGATTGCCGCGCTCTCTCGCCCACCGGGGCCGGTCATGGCACGGGCGCTTGCCGCCGGCGGATCGAGTTTGAGTGTCTATCTTGGTCAGTCGATCATCCTGACCACCATATTCTCCGGCTATGGCTTCGGCCTTTGGGAAAAGGTTGACAGGCTAACCGCCACCGCAATCGCCATCGCTGTCACGGCTGGCCTGATCATCGCCCTGTCGATCTGGCGAACCCGCTTCGCGCTGGGGCCCTTCGAATGGGCCCTGCGTCGGATGACCTATCGAGGCAGCCAGATCTGAGGCCTTGCCTCTGCATCCGTCGTCCATTCCCTGGTCTGATCGCGGGAACCGCGACAACGGCGAGCGCTCTCGCAGGGTCGCCAACTGCGAAACCTGTCAGACCCAGCCATCTGCAACAGCCCCCAAGCCGTCAGAGGCCCCTTTGCGCCAGTTGCCGACCACTAGCCCCGGGCGTAGCCCAGCGGCTGCAGGGCGGCGCGGATCTCGTCCAAGATGGCGGGGTCGTCGATGGTGGCTGGCATCCGGAACTCCTGCCCGTCGGCGATCTTGGCCATGGTCGCGCGCAGGATCTTGCCCGAGCGGGTCTTGGGCAGGCGATCCACCACGAGGGCCAGACGGAAGGCGGCGACGGGGCCGATCTCGCCGCGGACCCGGGCGATGACCTCTTTCACGATGGTCGCATGATCGCGCGCGCAGCCGTTGTTGAGGCAGAGAAAGCCCATCGGAACCTGCCCCTTGAGGTCATCGGCCACCCCGATCACGGCGCATTCGGCCACGTCCGGATGACCGGCCAGCACCTCTTCCATCGCGCCGGTCGAGAGGCGGTGCCCGGCCACGTTGATCACGTCATCGGTGCGCGCCATGATGTAGAGATAGCCGTCCTCGTCCTTCATCCCGGCGTCGCCGGTCTCATAGAAGCCCGGGAAGGTGGTCAGGTAGGATTTGACGAAGCGCTCCTCGGCATTCCACAGGGTCGAGAGCGTGCCGGGCGGCAGCGGCAGGCGGATCGCGATGGCGCCAAGCTGGCCGGGGCCAAGCGGCTGGCCGTCCTCGCCCAGGATCTGCACGTCATGGCCCGGCATCGGCACCGTGGGCGAGCCCAGCTTGATCGGCAGCTTCTCGATCCCCAGCGGATTGCCGGCGATGGTATAGCCGGTCTCGGTCTGCCACCAATGGTCGATCACCGGCACCGAAAGCTTGTCCTCGGCCCAGCGGATCGTGTCGGGATCGGCGCGTTCGCCGGCAAGGAACAGGGCGCGCAGGGACGAGAGGTCGTATTTCCCGATCAGCCGGCCCTCGGGATCGTCGCGCTTGATCGCGCGAAAGGCGGTGGGGGCGGTGAAAAGCGTGGCGACCTTGTGATCCTCGATCACCCGCCAGAAGGTGCCGGCATCCGGGGTGCCGACGGGCTTGCCCTCGAACACCACGGTCGTGTTGCCGTGGATCAGCGGCGCGTAGCAGATATAGCTGTGCCCCACGACCCAGCCCACATCCGAGGCGGCCCAGAACACCTCGCCGGGTGCCATGTCGTAGACGGCCTTCATCGTCCAGTTCAGCGCGACCAGATGCCCGCCCGTGGGTCGCACCACGCCCTTGGGCGCGCCGGTCGTGCCGCTGGTGTAAAGGATATAGGCCGGGTGGTTGCCTTCCACGGGGACGCAATCGGCCGGTGTCACGCCATATTGGAAGGCGTGCCAGTCAAGATCGCGGCCCTCGGTCAGCTTGGCCACCTCCTGTTCGCGCTGGAAGATGACGCAGAAGGCGGGCTTGTGCGCGGCCATGTCGATGGCGGCATCCAGAAGCGGCTTGTAATGCACCACCCGCCCCGGCTCGAGCCCGCAGGAGGCGGCGATGATCGCCTTGGGCGTGGCATCGTCGATCCGCACGGCAAGCTCGTTGGCCGCAAAGCCGCCGAAGACGACCGAGTGGATCGCCCCCAGCCGCGCGCAGGCCAGCATCGCCTCGAGCGCTTCGGGCACCATCGGCATGTAGATCAGCACGCGGTCGCCCTTCGTCACCCCCTTCGCGGCCAGCGCGCCCGCCAGCAGCGCCACGCGGGTCTGCAGCTCGGCATAGGTGAGGGTGCGGGTGGAATGGGTGAGCGGGCTGTCGTGGATGATCGCCGCCTGATCGCCCCGCCCGGCGGCGACATGGCGGTCGACCGCGTTCCAGCAGGTGTTCACAAGGCCGTCCGCGAACCATTCGTAAAGCGGCGCGCGGTCGTCCGACAGGGCGCGCGACGGGGGGCGCACCCAGTCGATCGCCTTGGAGGCCGCCATCCAGAACGCCTCCGGATCGTGCTGCCAGCCCTCGTAGACGTCTCTGTATCCCATGGTATGCCCTCCAGCCCTCACTGCTTCTAGGGCGCATTCCTGCCGTTTCGCAATGGGGCGCGACATGATGGCGCTAACTGCCGGGGGTCGGGGGGGCCGGTTCGGCGCGGGGGCGCTCTCTTTCGCGTGATCCTGACAGGCGGTGGCTGGAGCATCCCGCCCCCCCGCCCTAGTCTTTCGCTCTGTCCGGCCGCGACCGGATTCCGTGATGTCGAGAGGACCGCTTTGATGACCAGACTGCCGCTTGCCACCCTGCTTTTTTCGCTGACCTTCGCCGGGGCCGCGCGTTCGGACCTCTCGGACGGGGATGCCCTGATCGGGCTTGATTGGGACGAGATCGTCGCGGCGGCCCGGGGGGGCGAGGTCAACTGGTTCATGTGGGGCGGTGCCGACAGCATCAACAGCTATGTCATCGACCATATTGGCGGCATCCTGCGCGACGACTATGGCATCACCCTGCGCCAGATCCCGGTGAGCGACACCCGCGAGGTCGTCAATATCGTGCTGGGCGAGAAAGAGGTCGGCAATACCGACAGTGGCTCGGTCGACCTTGTCTGGATCAATGGCGAGAATTTCCGCACGATGAAACAGGCCGATCTGGCCTGGTGCGGCTATCTCGAGACCTTGCCGAACAACGCCCTGATCGATTGGGACAATCCCGCCATCGCCAATGATTTCGGAGTGCCGGTCGATGGCTGCGAAGTGCCGTGGAGCCGGGCGCAATTCGCCTTCGCCCATGACAGCGCGGTGATCGCCGATCCGCCCCGGTCGATCCCCGACCTGCTGGACTGGGTCCGCGCCAATCCCGGCCAGTTCACCTATCCCGCCCCGCCCGATTTCACTGGCTCGGTCTTTGTCCGCCACGTCTTTTACCACGTGGCCGGCGGGGTCGACACTTTGCTGGGCGATTTCGACGAGGAACGATTCGATGAGGTCGCGGCCGAGACTTGGGCCCTGCTGAACGAGCTCGAACCCTATCTCTGGCGGCAGGGGGCGACCTATCCCACCACGGTCACCCAGCTGAACGATCTTTTCGCCAATACCGAGGTCGCCTTCACCTTCAACTACGAGCCCTCGCAATTCGGGATCGCGGTGGATGCGGGTATCTATCCCGAGAGCGTGCGCAGTTTCGGCCTTGTCGATGGCACCATCGGCAACACGAACTATACGCTGATCCCCTTCAACTCGCCCAACAAGGCCGCCGCGCTGGTGCTGCAGAACCTGCTTCTGTCGGCCGAGGCGCAGCTTGAGAAGGCCCGGCCCGAGGTCTGGGGCGCCGTGCCCGCGATCGAGATGGCCCGCACCCCCGCCGAGGTGCAGGAGGCCTTTGCCGCCCTTCCCTCGCATCCGTCGGTCGTGTCGCCCGAAGAGCTGGCCAAGGCGGCCCTGCCCGAGCTTCAGGCCGAGTGGATCACGGCCATCGACCAGGGCTGGCGCGCCAACGTCGGCAATTGAGGGGCGGGGCGCTTTCCGCCGGCCCCTGCCATGGCTAGAACGGGGCAGGGGCCCGCCTGCGGCGTCCTGTGATCCTGCCGAGGTCCGCCCGTGTCCGACCGTTTGCGCATCCTGCTGCTTCTGGCCCCGGCGCTTCTGGTGATCGGGGTGCTGTTTCTGGGCGGGCTGGCAGTGGTGCTGGTGCGCGCGCTGGGCCATATGCCGGTGATCGGGCTGACGGGGCCGAACCTTGACGCCTTTCGCGCGGTGCTGGGCGATCCGGGGTTTTTGCGGTCCTTCGCGCTGACCTTTCACATCGCCTTCACCTCGACCGCGATCTCGGCGGTGATCGCGGTGGCGGCGGCGCTTCTGCTGCGGCAGAGTTTCGCCGGGCGGCGGCTGGCGGGGTTCCTGTTCCAGCTGAACCTGACGGTGCCGCATATCGTGGGCGCCATCGGCATCCTTTATCTCTTCAGCCAGTCGGGATTTTTCGCGCGGATGGCCTATCAGATCGGCCTGATCGCCCGACCCGGAGAGTTTCCGGCGATGGTCCATGATCCCTATGCCATCGGGATCATCCTGCAATATGTCTGGAAGGAAGTGCCCTTCATCGGGGTGATCGTGCTGGCCCAGATGCAGGCTTTGGGCACCGATTACGAAAGCGTCGCGCGCAGCCTTGGCGCCAGCCGCTGGCAGGCGTTCCGCCATGTCCTTCTGCCGCTGATCCTGCCCGGTGTGCTTGCGGCCAGCGTGATCGTCTTCGCCTTCACCTTCGGCGCCTATGAGGTGCCGCTTCTCCTGGGGGCGAGCCATCCGCAGGCCCTGCCGGTGCTGGCCTACCGGACCTATACCGACGTGAACCTTGCCGCCCGGCCCGAGGCGATGGCGATGGCGATGGTCATCGCGCTCCTGTCTGCGGTGATGATCTGGGCCTATCTGCGCGCCGCCCGGAACAGGATCGGGGGCGGGAATCGGGGTGCACCCGGCCGGGGGCGGCGGTCATGAGGCGGCCCCTTCTCGTGCTGTCGGCGGCGGTTCTGGTGGTCTGGCTGGTGCTGCCGATGGTTCCCCTGCTGATCTGGTCCTTCGCACGCGGCTGGCGGTTTCCCGACCTCCTGCCGCAGGACTGGACGCTGCAGGCCTGGCAGTTCGCGCTGTCAGGGCGCTCGGGCGTGCTGGAGAGCCTCGGGACCACGGTGCAGATCGCGGGGCTTGCCACGCTTGCGGCCGTGCTGGTGGGCGTGCCGGCGGGGCGGGCGCTGGGCCTGTACCGGTTCCGCGGCAAGGCGCTGGTCGAGATGCTGATCCTCGCGCCGCTGATCGTGCCCGGCATCGCGGTGGCGCTGGGGCTGCATTCGGTGTTCCTGCAACTGGGTCTGACCAACAGCCTTTGGGGTGTGGTCCTTGTTCACCTGATCCCGACGCTGCCCTACATGATCCTCGTGATGGCGGGCATCTTCGCCGGCTTCGATCCCGATTACGAGGCGCAGGCCCGCAGCCTTGGCGCCTCGGCCCTGCAGACCTTTCGCCATGTCACCCTGCCCGCGATCCTGCCGGGGCTTGTGGTGGGGGCGCTCTTCGCCTTTCTCGTCTCGTGGAGCCAGTACATCCTGACGCTGCTGATCGGCGGCGGCCGGGTCATCACCCTGCCGCTTTTGCTGTTCAACTATGCCAGCGCGGGGCGCAACGATCTGACCGGGGCCATCGGTATCATCTATGTCCTGCCGGGGGTGATCATCCTGATCTTCACCGCGCGCTACCTTTCGGGGGCGAACGCGGCCGTGGGGGGGCTCGGGCGCGCATGACAGGGGTGCGGCTGGTCGATCTGACGCGCAGCTATGCCGGAGGTGCGGCCCCCGCGGTCGACCGGCTGACGCTCGAGGTGCCGGCGGGCGAGGTGACGGCGCTCCTTGGCCCGTCGGGCTGCGGCAAGACCACGACGATGAAGATGATCGCGGGCCTGCTCGAACCGGATTCGGGCGATATCCTGTTCGACGGCCGCTCGATCCTGCGCCAGCGCCCCGAAGAACGGGGCACGGTGATGGTGTTTCAGAACCACCTGCTCTTTCCCCACATGACGGTGGCCGAGAATGTGGGCTTCGGTCTGCGGATGCGCCGCCGCCCCCGGTCCGAGATCGACCGCCGCGTGGCCGAGATGCTGGACCTTGTCCGCCTGCCCGACCTTGGCCGCCGCCGCCCGGCCGACCTGTCGGGCGGCCAGCAGCAGCGGGTGGCGCTCGCCCGCGCGCTGATCGTGGAGCCGAAGGTGCTGTTGCTGGACGAGCCGCTCTCCAGCCTAGATGCGCATCTCCGCCTCGAGATGCGCGACCTGATCCGGGGGCTGCAAAGGCGGCTGGGGATCACCACGATCCTTGTCACCCATGATCAGGAGGAGGCGGTCGTTCTGGCCGACCGGGTGGCCCTGATGCTTGCGGGGCGGCTGCGGCAGGTGGGGCGGGCGCAGGATCTGTTCCGCAGGCCCGCGGATGCCGAGGTGGCGGCCTTCTTCGGGGCGTCCAATCTTGTGCCGGGGCAGGCGCGGGGCGGGGTCTTCGATGGCGCCTTGGGAAGGCTGATCCTGCCGGAGGGCCTGATCGAAGGGGCCTGCACCCTGACCTTTCGCCCCGAGGCGGTGCGCCTTGGCGCGGCCGGGGTCAATGCGTTCGAGGCGCAAGTCATCGAGGCGCGGTATCTGGGCACGCGGACAAGCCTGCAGCTGCGCATCGGCGGGGCGACGGTCGAAGCCGTCCTGCCCCCCGATCAGGCCGAAGGGATCGCCGCCGGCACGACGATCACGATCCATCTGCCGCCCGAAAGCCTCTGGCTTCTGCCCGACCCCGGCCCCGGCCCCGACCCCGGCCACGACCCCGACCTCGGCTGAGGGCCGGGTGCCGGTCGGCGCGGCAAGATTCCGCCGTCCTGCGATCGGTGCTTTCCAGTGCCGCAAGGCCGCGCTAAGGCGCGCGAAACGGCGAAGGCGCCGCAACAACCGTCGCGCGGAGAGTGCCATGGAAGGCGATTTCGATTACGTCATCGTGGGCGCGGGGTCGGCCGGGTCGGTGCTGGCCGACAGGCTGACCGCCTCGGGGAAACACCGTGTCCTGCTGCTCGAGGCGGGGGGCAGCGACAGGCGGCTGTTCGTGCAGATGCCGCTGGGCTACGGCAAGCTCTACTACGATCCGGCGGTGAACTGGTGCTACCGGACCGAACCCGCCGCCGGGCTGGCCGGGCAATCCGATTACTGGCCGCGCGGCAAGGTTCTGGGCGGATCCTCCTCGATCAATGCGATGGTCTGGATCCGGGGCCACCGCACCGATTACGACGATTGGGAGGCCGCGGCCGGGCCGGGCTGGGGCTGGGCCAAGGCGCTCGGGGCCTTTCGCGCGATGGAGGATTTCGAAGGCGGCGCCTCGGACCATCGCGGCGCGGGCGGGCCGCTTTTCGTTTCGTCCAACCGCCGCGACCTGCACCCGCTGGTCGACCCCTTCCTCGAGGCCTGTGCCCAGGCCGGCCTGCCGCCCAACCCCGATTTCAACGGAGCAGAGCAGGAGGGCGCGGGCATCTATCAGCTGACCGTCAAGGGCGGGCGGCGGATGTCGGCGGCGCGGGCCTTTCTGCGCCCCGCGTTGCGGCGGGGAAACCTTGCCGTCCTGACCCATGCCCAGGCGACGCGCATCCTGTTCGACGGGCGCCGCGCGACCGGGCTGGAGTATCGTCGCGCCGGGCAGACCCACCGGGTGCAGGCGCGGCGGGCCGTGATCCTTTCGGGCGGGGCGATCAATTCGCCGCAGCTTCTGATGCTGTCGGGGATCGGTCCGGGGCAGGACCTGAGCGCCCTCGGCCTGCCTGTCCTGCAGGACAACCCGAATGTGGGCCGGCATCTCAGCGATCATCAGGGCCTCAACTACACCTGGCGGATGACGGTGCCGACGCTCAATCAGGTGCTGCGGCCCTGGTGGATGAAGGGCCTTCTGGGGGCGCGCTGGATGATGACGGGTCGGGGGCCATTGTCGCTTTCGATCAATCAGGGGGGCGGGTTCTTCCGCACCGACCCCGCCTTGCCCCGGCCCAACATGCAGCTTTACATGCAGGCCTTCTCGACCCTGATCCCGCGCGATGGCGAGCGCCCGATCCTGACCCCCGATCCCTTTCCGGGCCTGTCGCTGGGCCTGTCGAACTGCCGGCCGGGCTCGACCGGCTCGATCCGGCTCGCCTCGGCCGACCCGCTTGCCGCGCCGCGGATCACGCTCGATCCCTATGCCACCGAAGAGGACCGGGCCGAGATGCTGGCCGCCGTCAAGATGCTGCGCCGCATCGCCGCCCAGCCGGCCCTTGCCCGCTTCATCGCCGAAGAGCTTCGCCCCGGCCCGCAGCTTCAGACCGACGAAGAGCTGACGGCCGATTTCATGGCCCGTTCGGGCACCGTCTATCACCCGTCCTGCAGCTGCCGGATGGGGCGGGATCCCGCGGTTTCGGTCGTCGATCCCGATCTTGCCGTGCATGGGATCGAGGGGCTGCATGTGATCGACGCCGCGAGTTTTCCCACCCTGCCGGGCGGAAACACCAATGCGCCGGCGATGCTGATGGGCTGGCTTGGGGCCGAAAGGCTGTTGGCGCGGGCGGCCTGAGGCGCCGCTGAAGGCGCGGTTTCGGACGAGCGTTCAGCGGCGATTAACCCTTCAAGGGTCAAGTTTGTGTCGCAGAACCGCCCGATTCGGGCGGCAAGGTGATGACGAAGGCCAAAGACTCTTGATCCCGGCCAGGCATGGCCGGTGCCCCTCAGGTGGAGCGATACCGATGCCAAAGGACAAGACCGGAAAGTCCCGCATGCGCAAACGGATGCCGTGGATGCTGTTCGCCCTGGCCTTCACGGTCATGGGATTTGGTCTCTGGGCGCAGGTCCAGGTGAACCGGGGCGATCTTGTGCTTCCCCTTCCCGGCGGGCTTTCGGCGGTGGATCTGGGCAGTCAGGCGGCGATGGTGATCGCGCTGATCGGTCTGGCCCTGCTGGTGGTCAAACCGGCGCGCACATCGCGCAAGGGCGATCAGGGCGGGCGGGCTGTGGCCGCGCCGCGCGTGGCGCAGGGTGCTGCGGCCAGTCGCGCCCGCGCCATCATGGAATCGCGCAAGCTGGCGCAGCAATCGGCCTGACCTGTCGCCACCGGGGCTTTTGCCGGTCGACCGCCTCTGCCACGGTGCGCCGGCGGAACGGGGCAGGGCTCAGAAGGTGACGCTGACGCCCGGCAATTGCAGCGCCTTGATCAGATCGCGCAACTCCTGCCGCGCCGCGACATTCGAGATATTGAGGTTCGTCACCCCGATGTCGCGCAGGTCCAGAAGGGTCAGGCCGCGGGGAAAGAGCTCGCGGAAGATCACCCTTTCGTTGAACCCCGGCGCCACGCGAAACCCGATCCGCCGCGACAGCCGGGTCAGGGCGGATTCCATCTTTTTCTTGTTGACCATGTTCTGCGCGCCCATCCGGTTGCGCACCACGATCCAGTCGATCGGCTCGAGCCCCGCCTGCGCCCGCAACTGCCGCGCGTTCCAGACCATCTCGGCATAGACCGAGGGGCCAAGGATCTTTTCCGCGTCATTGTCGACATGGGCCAGAAGGTCGAAATCGACGAAACTGTCGTTCAGCGGCGTGATCAGCGTATCGGCCAGGCTGTGGGCCACCTGACTGAGCCTTGTGTGAGAGCCGGGGCAATCGATCAGGATGAAATCGCAGCGCCCCTCGAGCGAGGCCACCGCCGCCGAAAGGCGATGGTCGAACACGTTTTCGCCGGGGCCGAGGTTGGACTGATCCACCTCGGGCAGGTCGGCATGAAGCGGGGTCGGCAGATCCAGCCCCTCGCGCGCCATGAATCGCCTGCGGTTATCAAGATAGCGGCCAAGGCTTTTCTGCCGCAGGTCCAGATCCAGCGTGCCGGTCACATGCCCCATCCGGGCAAGCGCCGTCGCAACATGCATCGCCACGGTCGATTTGCCCGCGCCGCCCTTTTCGTTGCCCACCACAATGATATGCGCCACCGATCCCGCCCCTGCCTCTTGCTCGCGCGTGCCTGTCGGCCGCCTGCGCCGCCGCCCCTCTGGGCTTCAGTCTAGGTCGCGCGCAAGTCAAGGGGAAGCAAGGCCGAAACCGTGAAGCGTCAACGCGGCGACAGGGCGTGACCAAACGAACCCAATGCTGCAGGAGCCATTGACTTGTCGGCGCGCAGGGGCCATGTGCCCCCTGACCGATGCGGGCTGCCGCGTGAGCAGCATCCGGGCCATCAGCCCGACGCGCATCGCCTCACCAAGGTTCCCACGATCACGCAAGGGGCCGCGCCATGACGGTATCGGGGCATTCGGCTTCGATCCGGTTCAGAGGCGCCCACCTTTTGCAGCGCCGTGCCCGTTCGGGGCCGGTGCAATCGTTCATGGCCGCGCCGGCAGACGGTGGCAGGCCCTTCAAGGATAGACAGATGGACTTCGATATGCTTGGCCTCGACCCCCGACTGGTTGCGGCCCTCAAGACCCTCGGGATCACCGATCCCACCCCGATTCAGGCGCAGGCGATCCCGCATGCGATGAATGGCCGTGACGTGATGGGCCTTGCCCAGACCGGCTCGGGCAAGACGGCCGCCTTCGGCCTGCCGATGGTGGATGCGCTGCTCAAGGCCGATCTGCGGCCGGCCGCCAAGACGGTCAGCGGCCTTGTCCTTGCGCCCACGCGCGAACTCGCCCGCCAGATTTCGGAAACGCTGGCTGCGCTGACCGCAGGCACCGGCCTTCGGGTCGCGCTGGTCACCGGCGGCGCCGGGATGACCGGCCAGATCCAGAAGCTTTCGCGCGGCGTCAGCCTTCTGGTGGCCACGCCCGGCCGCCTGATCGACCTGCTGGACCGGCGCGCGCTGACGCTGTCGCAGACCCGGTTTCTGGTGCTGGACGAGGCTGACCAGATGCTTGACCTCGGCTTTATCCACGCGCTGCGCCGGATCGCGCCGCTTCTGCCGCAGGATCGTCAGACGATGCTGTTCTCGGCGACCATGCCGAAGCAGATGGAGGAGCTGGCCCAGGCCTTCCTGACCCAGCCGATCAAGGTGCAGGTGAACCCGCCGGGGCAGGCGGTCGCCAAGATCGCGCAATCGGTGCATTTCGTGGCCCAGGCCGCCAAGACCGACCTGCTGATCGAGCTGCTGGACACCCACCGCGACGAGCTTGCCCTTGTCTTCGGACGGACCAAGCACGGCTCGGAAAAGCTTGCCCGCAAGCTCGAGGCGGCCGGCTTTGCCGTGGCCTCGATCCATGGCAACAAGAGCCAGGGCCAGCGCGACCGCGCCATCGCCGCGTTCCGCGAGGGCAAGGTGCGGGTGCTGGTGGCCACGGATGTGGCGGCCCGCGGGATCGACATTTCGGGCATCCGCCATGTCTATAACTACGAGCTGCCCAATGTGCCGGAAAACTACGTTCACCGGATCGGCCGGACGGCACGGGCCGGGGCGGACGGGCAGGCGGTCGCCTTCTGTGCGCCGGACGAGATGGGCCAACTGGCCGATATCGAAAAGGCGATGAAGGCGAAGATCCCCGTTGCCTCGGGCGCGCCCTGGGTGGTGCCGGGCGCTCCGGCGAAACCGGCCCGTGGCCGGGGCACCGGACGCCCCGCCGGCGCCAAGCCGCGCCGCCGTCCGGGCCGGTCGCGTCAGGCGGCCTGATCCTGGCCCGATCCCCGCGGGCGGCCTAGCCGCCCCGGGCCATCAGCCCTTCGGCCGCGAAAAGCGCCTTGAGGTCTGCTTCGGGGCGCGCGCCGAAATGGCCGATCACCTCGGCCGCCGCAACGCAGCCCATCCGCCCGCAGATCTCGAGCGGGCGGTTCAGCGCCATGCCGTAGAGGAACCCGGCGGCGAACTGATCGCCCGCCCCGGTCGCATCGACCGGGACCACACGGTTGACCGGCACCACCGCCTGCTCTTCGCCGCGCTGGATCACCACATCGCTGCCCGACCGGGTGCAGACCACCGTTCCGGCATCGGCCGCGGCCTGTTCCAGCGCCGAGGACAGGTCGCATTCGTAAAGCGCTTCCCATTCGTGTTCATTGCCGATCACGTAATCCAGCTCGCGCACGAGGCGGCGGAAATCGGCCCGATGGCGGTTCACGCAGAACGGATCGGAAAGGGCGATACCCGCCTGCCCCCCCGCCTCGCGGCACAGGCGCACGGCGCGCTCGAATGCGGCCTTGCCCTTGGGCTTGTCGTAAAGATAGCCCTCGAGGAACAGGATCCGCGCCTGCCCCACCACGCGATCATCCACATCATCGGGGCCAAGCTCGGACGAGATGCCGAGATAGGTGTTCATCGACCGCTCGCCATCCGGTGCGACGAAGATCATCGAGCGCGAGGTCGGAAGCTCGCCCCCCGCCACCGGAGGGTTGACGAAATCGGTGCCATCGGCGGCCATCGCCTCGGCATAGAAGCGGCCAAGCCCGTCGTCATGCACCCGGCCCACGAAGGCGGTGGACAGGCCCAGATTGCCGATCCCGGCCAGCGTATTGGCCACCGATCCGCCCGGCGCCTGGATCCGGTTCGTCATCGCGGCATAAAGCAGCTCGCCCCGTTCGCGCTCGACAAGCTGCATGATGCCCTTTTCGATGCCCATCATCTCGACAAAGGTATCGTCCGCGCGGCACAGCACATCGACAACGGCATTGCCGATGCCCACCACATCATAGGTCTTCATTCGGTCTTGTCCTCGAATTGGCAGAGATCGCGGATCAGGCAGGCCCCGCATTTCGGCTTGCGCGCGACACAGGTATAGCGGCCGTGCAGGATAAGCCAGTGATGGGCATGGCGCTGGAATTCCACCGGAACGTGATCCTCGATCGCGCGTTCGACGGCATCCACATCGCGCCCCGGACAGATGCCGCTGCGGTTTCCGACGCGGAAGATATGGGTATCCACCGCCTGCGCCGGATGGCCCCACCACATGTTCAGCACCACATTCGCCGTCTTGCGCCCGACACCCGGCAGGGCCTGCAGTGCTGCGCGCGAGGAGGGCACCTCGCCGCCATGCTGTTCGACCAGGATCTCGCTCAGCCGGATGACGTTGCGGGCCTTGTTGCGGAACAGGCCGATGGTCTTGATATGCTCGATCAGCTGCGCCTCGCCCAGGTCGAGCATCTTCTGCGGCGTGTCGGCGATGGAGAAGAGCGCGCGGGTCGCCTTGTTCACCCCCACATCCGTCGCCTGCGCCGAAAGCGCCACCGCCACCAGAAGGGTATAGGCGTTGACATGGTCCAGCTCTCCCTTCGGTTCGGGCTCGGCCTGCTGGAAACGGGCAAAGATCTCGTGGATCGTGGGATAATCAAGCTGTCGCGCCATGGCCCCGGTATGCCCCGCTGACCGCAGCAGGACAAGCCGCGCATTGCGCAAGATCCGGGTCGCATCACCGCGCAGGCGGGCCTAGGATCGGGGCATGGAACAAAGCTATCACTACGCCATCATCCGCCGCGCCATAGAAGAGCTGGACGCCGCGCCCACGCCCCTGTCGCTGGACGAGATCGCGGGGCGGATGGGGCTGGCGCCCGCGCATTTCCAGCGGGTCTTTTCGGCCTGGGTCGGGGTGTCGCCGAAACGCTATCAGCAATACCTCGCGCTGGGGCAGGCCAAGGCCCTGCTGCGCGACAGGTTCACCACGCTGGACGTGGCCGATGCGGTGGGGCTTTCGGGCTCGGGGCGGTTGCACGATCTGTTCGTGACATGGGAGGCGATGAGCCCCGGCGACTTCGCCCGGGGCGGTCGGGGTCTGACGCTGTGGCACGGGCGGTTCGACAGCCCCTTCGGCCCGGTGATCGCCATGGGCACCGACCGGGGCCTTTGCGCGATGGCCTTCACCGCCGAAACGGGCGAGGCGGCGGCGATGGAGGATCTTGTCGCCCGTTGGCCCGAAGCGCGGTTCGAGGAAGCGCCCGAGCGGCTGGAGGCCTGGGTCAGCGCGGCCTTCGGCGGCGCCCGGCCGCCGCTGGTGATGGTGGGCGCGCCGTTCCAGATCAAGGTCTGGGAGGCGCTCCTTGCGATCCCCTCGGGCCATGTGACCACCTATGGCGAGATCGCCGCGGCCATCGGGCACCCCAGGGCCGTTCGGGCGGTGGGCACGGCGGTCGGGCGCAATCCGCTGGGCTGGCTGATCCCCTGTCACCGTGCCCTGCGCAAATCGGGCGCGCTTGGGGGCTATCACTGGGGCCTGCCGGTCAAGCGCGCGATGCTGGCCTGGGAATCGGCGCGGGTCGAGGCTTAGGAGGCCGGCAGCGGGAGGTCGCTTCTTGCCGAAGCCGGGTCGGGGCCGATTGTGCTATTGGATATCGGGGCGGTATCGGCGATAGTTCGCCCTATCCGGCGGCCATGGCCGCCTTCTTATGGAAGAGCGACATGACTTTCTCAAAACTCCCCATCGCCCTTGCGGCCGCATCCGTCCTTGGCCTTGCGGCCTGCGAGGCGCCGCTTCCCGGACAGGAAACCACCAACACCCAGACCGGCGCGATCGCTGGCGCCCTGATCGGCGGAACCATCGGGGCGATCTCGGGCAGCAATTCGGATGAACGGCTTCGCAATGCTGCCATCGGTGCTACGGTCGGCGGCGGGCTGGGCGCCTTGGGCGGAAGCCAGCTTGACCGTCAGGAAGCCGAGCTTCGTCAGCAGCTTGGCGGCAATATCGGCATCGTGAATGATGGCAGCAGCCTGACCGTGACCATGCCGCAGGACATCCTCTTCGCGGTCGACAGTGCGACGGTCAGCCCCAACAGCCAGGCCGACCTGCGGACGCTCGCGGCCAGCCTCAACCGCTATCCCGACTCCCGGGTGGTGGTGATCGGGCATACGGATTCGACCGGCTCGGCCGCGCACAACCAGGGCCTGTCCGAGCGGCGCGCGAACTCGGTGTCTTCGGTCCTGATCTCGAGCGGCGTTGCGCCGTCTCGAATCACGTCGATCGGACGGGGCGAGAACCAGCCGATCGCAACTAACCAGACGGCCGAAGGGCGTGCCCTGAACCGTCGGGTCGAGATCGTGATCACGCCGAACTGATCTTCGCGCCTTACCGCCATGCCGCCGCGACCCTGCGGCGCAAGGGGCCGCCAGAACGTCTGGCGGCCCCTTTCTTTTGGGCCGGTTCGGTCCCTCAGTGCCATGCGGGTCGGTCGGGTTACCGGCTACCTGGATAGCGAAAGCCCCGGAATGCGGCGGCATTCCGGGGCTTTCAGATGGCTTGGACCTGGCTTGCGGGTCAGTGCAGCTTGCTCTCGACCTCGGCGATCGAGCTGTCGATCAGGCTGTTGGCCTGCGCCGCCGTCATCTGGCTGGCGATGACCTCTTGCGCGGCGGCGACGGCCACCGAAACGGCGCGGTCGCGGACGCTGCGGATCGCTGCCTGTTCGGCGCTGGCAATCTGCTCTTCTGCCGTGGCAAGCCGGCGCGCGACCGAGGCCTTGATATCCTCGCGCGTCTGGGCAGCGGCGCGCTCGGCCTCTTCCTTGGCGGTGGCGACGATCCGCTCGGCCTGCTCCTGCACTTCCTTCTGGCGCCGTTCATAGCTGACCAGAAGCGACTGCGCCTCTTCGCGCAGCTTGCGCGCCTCGGCCAGTTCGGCGCGGATCGTGTCGGCCCGCTTGTCCAGCATGCCGCCGATCAGCGAGGGCACCTTGAAATAGACAAGGATGCCGACGAACACCAGAAAGGCGATCAGGACGATCAGATCGGTATTGCGCAGCGAGAAGAAGGGATAATCCCCGGCCGCAAAGGCCGGAGCGGCCGTCAGGGCAAGGGCGAAGGTCAGCAGAATGCGCATCGCCTATCCTTTCATCCGTGCGGCCACGGCCGCATCGATCGCCGCACCATCGGCCTTGGCACCAAAGAGCGAGACGATCTCGCCTGCGGTGTCGCGGGCGACCGCGCTTACACTGTCAAGCGCCTGATCGCGGATCTCGGCCAGCTTGCGTTCGCTTTCCGAGGTGCGTTCGGCGATCTGCTTGTCGGCCTTGGCCATCTCGGCCTCGAGCTGGGCCTGAAGCGCGGCGCGGGCTTCGGTGACGATCCGGCCCGCTTCGGCACGGGCCTCGGCCAGCGCCTTTTCATAGGCCTCTTCGGCTTCGCGCGCCTTGTCCTTGAGGTTCTCGGCCGCGGCCAGATCGTTGGTGATCGTGCCCGCCCGTTCGGCAAGGACGGCGGCGATGCGGGGCAGGGCCAACCGCGTCAGGATGAAGAAGATCGCGATCAGCGTGACGATGAGCCAGAAGATCTGGTTGGGAAACCAGTCGGCACAAAGCTGCGGCATGCCGATGGCACTGCCATAGGCATCCACGCAGGCGCTTGCCGTGCCTTCGGATGGTTCGGTGGCCATGATGCCTCTCCCGGTCGGTCCTTGGTCATGCCGGGGCGCGGTTGCGCCCCGGTATCACGGTTGATGCAAGGCGGTCGTCAGACCGCGAACATCAGCAGGAGCGCGACGAGGAAGGCAAAGATGCCGAGCGCTTCGGCAAAGGCCAGGCCGATGAACAGCGTGGCGGTCTGGCCGGGCGCGGCCGAGGGGTTGCGCAGCGCGCCGGCCAGGAAGTTGCCGGCAACGTGGCCGACACCGATGGCCGCAGCGCCCGAGCCGATGGCCGCGAGGCCGGCGCCGATGAACTGGCCCATTTCAGCGATATTGCCTTCCATGATCTTTCTCCTTGGGATGGGAAGTCTGTGAAAACCGTATGAGGCCCGCGTCTAGTGATGCGGATGCAGCGCATCCTTGAGGTAGACGCAGGTGAGGATGGTGAAGACATAGGCCTGGATGGCCGAGACGAGGACTTCGAGGCCGTAGATCGCCACGATCGCCAGAACCGAGATCGGGCTGATCGCCGCGATTGCCGCGAAGCCGGCAAACACCTTGATCACCGCGTGGCCGGCCATGACGTTGCCGGCAAGACGGATCGAATGGCTGACCGGCCGCACGAAATACGAGATCAGCTCGATCACCGCGATCACCGGGCGCAGGATCGCCGGGGCATCCTTCATCCAGAACATGCCCAGGAAGGCCGGACCGTTCAGCACGAAGCCCAGAACCGTCACCGCGATGAAGACGCCGAAGCCCAGCACCGCCGAGACGGCGATATGCGAGGTCGAGGTATAGGAGAAGGGCAGGAGGCCCAGGAAGTTGGCGAAGAGGATGAACAGGAACAGCGTCATGATATAGGGGAAATACTTGACCCCTTCATGGCCGGTCACATCCTCGACCATCTTGTAGATGAAGCCGTAGACCAGCTCGGCCACCGATTGCACCCGGGTCGGCACGATGGCGCGGCCGCGCGTGCCCGAGACGAGCAGCAGGAAGATCCCCAGAACCGCGAGGCCCATCCACAGCGTGACATTGGTCGGCGTGTACCACATCACCGGGCCGTCGCCGAAAAGCGGCTTCACGATGAACTGATCAAGCGGATGGAAAACCAGACCGCCGTTGTCGCCGGAACCTTCAGCCACCTGTCCTGTCCCCTTTCGCTCCGGTAGCGGGATCAAGCCCCGCCGCCATCCGTTTCGCCTGCACTTCCTGCGCCGAGCGCAGCATCGTCTTTATCCCCGCGGCAAAGCCGGCAAAGGTGAAGATCACCAGGAACACGGGCATCGTTCCGAAAAGCGTGTCCAGCCCGTATCCCATGCCGAAGCCGATCCCCAGACCGGCCACGAGTTCGATCACCATCCGCCAGGCCAGTTGCGCCTGCGAGTAATGCTCCTCGGAATGATGCTTCGGCGCATCCTTCGCCTTCATCCGGGCAATCCTGTCCTCGATCTCCCGCAGGCGGGTGGTCGGGTCGGCGCCGGTGTCAGGGTCGGACATCGTCTAAGGCCCCATCCGTGGTCGAGGGTTTGCTATGCGCAGGGGGTGCCCGAGTCAAGCGCGCGGATTCCGCGGTGCGGCACGGCCTTGCGCATTGTAATTAAATGATAATTGTCAGGTGGCGCGGGATGCCGACGGGGCATCGGGCGGGCGGGTTCGCTATTCGGCCGCTTCAAGCATATTCAACCTTTCGGTTGACGGTTCGGCCCTGTCCGGCGCATCTGGGGGGCATGACAGCGCCGCTCGACACCGTCTTTGCCGCCCTTTCGGACCCGACCCGGCGGGCCATCCTGCAGATGCTGCTCGAGGATGACATGGCGGTGACGGATGTGGCCCATCCGTTCGAAATGTCGCTGGCGGCGATCTCGAAGCACCTGCAGGTGCTGGCCGAGGCGGGGCTGATCAGTCAGGAAAAGCGCGGCCGGGTGAAGTGGTGCAAGCTCGAGCCCGACGGGCTGCGCGAGGCCTCGGTCTGGATGCAGGGTTTCGGCCTGATGGACGGGATCGACCTTGATGCTTTCGAGCGGTTTCTCGAGGTGGAACTCGGCTCAGCAGATCCAGTCGCGCCCGCGGTCCTTCAGGAGTGACAGGAAGGCCTGCACCTTTGGCGAGCGGTGCAGATCGACATGGGTGACAAGCCAGAGCGGCACGATCCAGTCGTCCTGCATCGGCAGGACATCGTGCAGATCCGCGCGGCCGTGGCGCGCGTGCAGCGGCAGGAAACCGATGCCCGCGCCCGACAGCACCGCGTCGCGCGACGAGCCGTTGTCCATGGTGCGGAAATGCATCCTCTCGCGCGGGATGCGGGCCAGAAGCCAGCGGTTGAAGGGGGCGCGGCTGTCGGGATTGTCGTGGCCGACGAACCAGTGGTTGGCAAGCTCGGCCTCGTCCGCGGGCAGGCCGTGACGGGCAACATAGGCATCCGAGGCGACAAGGGCCATGCGCAGATCGACGAAGGGCTGGACGACATTGTCGGGTTGCTGCGGGGCCGCGCCGGCCCGGATCGCCACATGCGCCTCGCCATATTCAAGGCGGAACAGCCGGTCGCCGGTCAGGTAACGGACGGTGATCCCGTCATGTTCGCGCTGGAACTCGGCCAGGACCGGCGTGAGCAGCGGCGAGAGCGCCACCAGAGAGGTCACGACAAGCTCGCCCCCGATGCCCTGGCCACGGCCCTTGATGCGGCCGGCAAGCTGCGAGAACTGGTCGTCCGTGGCAGCGGCGACCTGCATCAGGTCGGCCCCCGCCTCGGTCGCGGTATAGCCGCGGGCGTGACGCTGGAACAGCTTGACGCCGAGGCGTTCTTCCAGCGCGTCGACATGGCGGATCACGGTGGCGTGGTGGACGCCCAGCACCTCGGCCGCGCCCGAGACGGTGCCAAGGCGGGCAACCTGATAGGCGGTGCGGATCTCGTCCCAGTTGTCCATTTTCTGTGCGCCCGGTCACATCAGCCTGCGTTATGCCGCATTCTGGGTGCGTCTGCGCGGAAGGGCAAGCGCCAAAGGCGTTGCATCCTGCGCATTTCATGGGATGGTGTTTGCCGGGGGCAGGACAAAGATCGGGGCCGGTATTCAGGTCGCGACCGGCCCCGGATTTGAGCGGGATGTTTCACACCATCGGATAGAGGCCATGAAGGTGACACGCTACGATGATCGGCGGCTTGTGATCGACAAGGTGCCATGGGTCATGGGCCTTGTCTTCATTACGGCCATCCTTGTCCTGACCCTGATCGCGCTTCTGGCCCTCGAGCGGCGCGATTTTCAGGTCGCGGCCGTGGTCGGGCTTTGCGCCCTGGTCTTTCCGGGCGGCGCCTTCGCCGTACTTGCGCGCGAGCAGTTGATCCTCGACCGCGACCTTGGTCAGGTCGTGGTGCGGCGGCGCAATCTGCTCCGCGGCTTGGAAGAGCTGCGCGAGCCGCTGGAGGATCTGCGCGGCACGGTCATCGAATGGTCCGACAGCCCGCGCCGCGAAAGGATGCACCGCATGGCGCTGGTGCTTGGGCCGGCGCTGCCCGCCGGGGAAGAGGATATCCGCAAGGGGGGCCGTCTTCTGCCGCCCTTCATCGACTGGGGCAATGAAGGCCACGCCAGCCAGGCGGGGCTGATCGTAGAGGCCTGGATGACAGGCAAGGCAGCGCCAGTGTTCGGCGGCAAGAGGGGGAGGGAGAGCTGATGCAGAATATAGCGGTGTGGTCGCCGGGGCGGTCTGCGACCCGGGGCGGGCGCAGTCCGGTGCGGCCATGAAGGTGAAGCGCGAGACAGAGGACGAGCTGGTCCTCGAATCCCAGCCCTGGTTCATCGGGCTGGTCCTGATCGCCATGATCGTCGGCTTCGTCGGTGTGGGGTTGAACATGATCCTGGGCGACTGGAACGGGCTGTTCCTGATGGGGGCCGGGTTGTCGATGGGGGGCCTGTGCTTCGCGTTTCTGGTCGAGCGGACACAGCTTTGGGCCGACCGGGCGACCGACACGCTCGCCTATCGGCGCCAGACGGTGTTTCGCAAGACAGAGGAGCGGTTTCCCCTGTCCTCGGTCCTTGCCGCGGATGTGGAAAGCCGGCGCAGCAAGAACGGCTCGGTCCATCGGCTGGTGTTGATGGCCAAGGACAGGGGGGTGGGGCGGATTTCGGTCGGCACGGTCTGGGTTTCGGGCGGCGGGCCACGACGCGCGGCGCGGGCCTTCAACCGCTGGCTCGGCGTCGAAGAGGAATGGCGCGGGCTGTTCTGAGACCGCGATTTGCCCATGATTGCGGCCTGCGGGGTTGACTCTCGCGGGCCTGCCGGACTATCGGCGCCCTGCAGCCGGATTGCATCCCGTAGTCCGGTCCCCGATTGCCGGGGATCGCCGTCCGTCAGCGCAGATGCGCCCGCGGGCGCTTTTGTGCTTTGTCGCGGGCCCCCATATGGGTCTGGTCTGAAACGGTCGGGAAAGGGCCTGAGCATGTTCGAGACGCTGTCAGAACGCCTCTCCGGTGTCTTCGACCGGCTGACCAAGCAGGGCGCGCTGTCCGAGGCGGATGTCACCACCGCGCTGCGCGAAGTGCGGGTGGCGCTGCTGGAGGCCGATGTCTCGCTTCCCGTGGCGCGGGATTTCATCAAGGCGGTCGAGAAGAAGGCGACGGGCGCGGCGGTCACGAAATCGGTGACGCCGGGCCAGCAGGTGATCAAGATCGTCCATGACGAGCTTGTCCGCACGCTGACGGGCGAGGGCGATCCCGGCGCGCTGAAGATCGACAACCCGCCGGCGCCGATCCTGATGGTGGGCCTGCAGGGCTCGGGCAAGACGACGACGACGGCGAAACTTGCCCGGCGGCTGAAGGAGCGGGACGGCAAGCGGGTGCTGATGGCCTCGCTCGACACCAACCGACCGGCGGCGATGGAGCAGCTGGCGATCCTGGGCCGGCAGATCGGGGTGGACACGCTGCCGATCGTGAAGGGCGAGGATCCGGTCGCCATTGCGAAGCGGGCGAAGACGCAGGCGGGGCTGGGTGGCTATGACGTCTATCTGCTGGATACCGCGGGGCGGCTGCATATTGATGCCGAGCTGATCGCCCAGGCGGCCGCCGTGCGCGATGTGGCCAACCCGCGCGAGACGCTTCTGGTCGTGGACGGTCTGACCGGGCAGGACGCGGTGAATGTGGCCACCGAGTTCGATGACAAGATCGGGGTGACGGGCGTTGTCCTGACGCGGATGGATGGCGACGGGCGGGGGGGTGCGGCGCTTTCAATGCGGGCGATCACCGGCAAGCCGATCCGCTTTGTGGGTCTGGGCGAGAAGCTGGAGGCGCTCGAGACCTTCGAGCCGGACCGGATCGCGGGGCGCATCCTTGGCATGGGCGATATCGTGGCCCTGGTCGAGAAGGCGCAGGAGACCTTCGAGGCCGAACAGGCCGAGCGCATGATGAAGCGCTTTCAGAAGGGTCTGTTCAACATGAACGACCTGAAGATGCAGCTTGAGCAGATGCTCAAGATGGGCGGCATGGAAGGGCTGATGGGGATGATGCCCGGGATGGGCAAGGCCTCGAAGCAGATGGCCGAGGCGGGGTTCGATGACGGCGTGCTGCGCCGGCAGATCGCGCTGATCAATTCGATGACGAAGAAGGAGCGTGCCAACCCGGACCTTCTGCAGGCCAGCCGCAAGAAGCGGATCGCGGCGGGCGCGGGGCTTGAGGTGAGCGAGTTGAACAAGCTTCTCAAGCAGCACCGGCAGATGGCCGACATGATGAAGAAGCTGGGCCGGCAGGGCAAGGGCGGGATGCTGAAGCAGGCGATGCGCGGCATGTTCGGAAAGGGCGGCCCCAGCCCCGAGGAGATCGCGGCGGCGCAGGCGCAGATGGGTGGCATGGGTCTGCCCAAGGGCATGAGTGGCCTGCCGGGCCTGGGGGGGCCGGGGGGCATGCAGTTGCCGCCCGGGCTGTCGGGTTTCGGGAAGAAGAAATGAGCGGGGCGCGGGCTTTGGGCGGGGCGGAAATTTGGCCAAATTTCCGGTTGGGGGGCGCTGCCCCCCGTCCGCTTCGCGGACTCCCCCCGGGATATTTGGGAACAAAAGAAGCAGCATCGGGGTTCTGCCTTCGGGGGCGGGGGGCGGCATGACCGAGCGGCTTGAGACCGGGCGGCTTGTGCTGCGACGGCCTGCGGCGCGGGACTGGGTGCCGTTTCGCGACTTCATGTTGTCAGAGCGCTCTGTGGCCTTCGGCAGCCATGGCGATCTGGGCCGGGCCTTCCGCGCCTTTGCGGCGGAGCTGGGCCATTGGGAGATCTTCGGTCACGGGATGTGGGCGGTGACGCTGCGCGAGGATGACACGGCGATCGGTCTGGTGGGCCCCTGGACGCCGCCCGACTGGCCCGAGAACGAGATCGGCTGGATGATCCTTGCGCCGGGCCTTGAGGGCAGTGGCGTGGCGACCGAGGCGGCGCGGGCGGCGCTGGCCCATGCCTTCGACGTGCTGGGCTGGCAGACGGCGGTGAGCTATGTCGGGCCGGAGAACCGGCGCTCGGTTCGCCTGGCCGAGAAGCTGGGGGCGGTGCTGGATCCGGCCGCGCCGCAGCCAAGGCCCGAGGATCCGGTGCTGGTCTATCGCCATTCCCGTCAGCAGGCCCTGCAGGCGGGGGGGCCGGCATGATGTGCCTGTCACCTGATACACAGACCGGAGGATCGGCATGACCGACGCCATTGCCAGCGCCGCGGCCCTTTTGCGCGAACATCGCGAGAGCATCGACCGGCTGGACGCGATCCTTGTCTTCACCCTGGCCGAGAGGTTCAAGCATACCCAGTCCGTGGGCCGGCTGAAGGCCGCGCATGGATTGCCGCCCTCTGATCCGGTGCGCGAGGAAGCGCAGATCGCCCGGCTGACCGATCTTGCGAAACAGGCCGATCTGGATCCTGATTTCGCCAAGAAATTCCTGGCCTTCATCATCCAGGAAGTCATCAAGCACCACGAACGTCACCACACGTAGGGTGGGGTTCACCCCACCTTCGCCCAAGCCATTCAAAGGAGATCAACAATGGCCATGAAGATCCGGCTCGCCCGTGGCGGGTCCAAGAAACGCCCCTTCTATTCGATCGTCGCCGCCGACTCGCGCATGCCCCGCGACGGCCGCTTCATCGAGAAGCTGGGCACCTATGCGCCCCTGCTGCCCAAGGACAGCGAAGATCGCGTGAAGATGGATGTCGAGCGTATCCAGCACTGGCTGGGCCAGGGCGCGCAGCCGACCGACCGGGTGGCCCGCATGCTCGAAGCCGCCGGTGTGCTGCCCAAGGCCGTGCGGTCGAACCCCAAGAAGGGCGAACCCGGCAAGGCCGCCCAGGAGCGGGCCGAGAAGAAGGCCGCTGCTGCTGCCGCCCCCGCCGAGGAAGCCCCTGCGGAAGAGGCGCCTGTCGAGGAGGCCGCCGCCGAGGCGACCGAGTAAGCCTCGGGCCGGGTCATGGGCGCGGATCGCAACGCCGAAAGGATCGTCGTGGGCAGTCTTGCCGGCGCCTTCGGGGTGCGCGGCGAGGTGCGGCTCAAGTCCTTTTGCGCCGAGCCCGCCGATATCGCGCTCTATACCCCGCTGGAAACCGAGGATGGCCGGGCCTTTGCGGTCCTGGTCATCACCGGCCAGACCTCGGGCGCGCTTGTCGCCCGGATCGAGGGAATCGGGACCAAGGAAGAGGCCGATGCCCTGAAGGGCACGGCCCTTTATGCCGCGCGCGACCGGCTGCCGGGGCTGGGCGAGGAGGAATATTACCACGCCGACCTGATCGGCCTGCCGGTCTTTGACAGCGGCGGGGCCGCGCTGGGTCGGGTCAAGGCCGTCTTCGACCATGGCGCGGGCGATCTGTTGGAGGTGCAGCGGGCGGGCAGTTCGGAAACCGTGCTTCTGCCCTTCACCCGCGCCATCGTGCCGACGGTCGATCTGGCCGCGGGCCGGATCGTCGCCGATCCCCCCGAAGGGCTGTTCTAGGCCGTGCCGGAGGAAGGGGATACGAGCCGGTTCCGGTCGCTCGGGCGCAAGCGGGTGCAGGTCTCGGCCCGGCCGCGCGACCTGATGGAGGAGGGCACGCTGGCCCATGTCTGGACGGCGCAGGTCATCACGCTTCTGCCCGAGGCCTTTCCGGGCGTTCTGGGCCAAAGCCTGACGGGCCGCGCGCTGGCCGAACGGCTGTGGCAGTTGCAGGTGATCGACCTGCGCACATTCGGCGAGGGGCGGCACCGCAACGTGGACGACACGCCCGCAGGCGGCGGCCCCGGCATGGTGATCCGGCCCGATATCATGGCGCGTGCGGTGGACGAGGCGCTGGCGCGTTCGCAGGGCGCGCTGCCGCTGATCTATCTTTCGCCCCGGGGGCGGCCCTTCGATCAGGCCCGCGCGCGCGCGCTTGCGGCGGGGCCGGGGGTGACGCTGATCTGCGGCCGGTTCGAGGGGTTGGACGAGCGCGTGATCGAGCATTACGGGATCGAGGAGGTCAGCCTTGGCGACTTCATCCTGACCGGGGGCGAGATCGCGGCACAGGCCTTGATTGATGCAAGCGTGCGGCTTATACCCCGCGTGCTCGGGAATCACGGTTCCACCGAGGAAGAATCCTTTTCGCAGGGTCTTCTGGAACATCCCCAGTATACGAAGCCCTCCGTCTGGCAGGGTCGCGCGGTGCCCGAGGTGCTTCTGTCGGGCCATCACGCGAAGGTTGAACGCTGGCGGAAGGAGATGGCCGAAAGGCTGACGAAGGAACGACGACCTGATCTCTGGCGGGCGTATCTTGCGGCGCAAGGTGCGGACCCGGATGAAGACCGAGAGCTCTGAGGTGTCACCCACTCTGCGGATCAACCGCGGGCATAGCAAAGGAGCGGTTCAGATGGACCTGATCGCACAACTGGAGGCGGAACAGGTTGCCTCGCTTGGGAAGGACATTCCCGATTTCAAGGCGGGCGACACGATCCGCGTCGGTTACAAGGTGACCGAGGGCACCCGGTCGCGGGTGCAGAACTACGAAGGCGTCTGCATCAGCCGCAAGAACGGCTCGGGCATCGCCGGGTCGTTCACGGTGCGCAAGATCTCGTTCGGCGAGGGTGTGGAGCGGGTGTTTCCGCTGCATTCCACCAATATCGACAGCATCACCGTGGTTCGCCGGGGCAAGGTGCGGCGCGCCAAGCTGTATTACCTGCGGTCGCGTCGCGGCAAGTCTGCCCGGATCGCCGAGGTCACGAATTACAAGCCGAAGAATGAGGGGGCCGCAGAATGAGAACCGGAATTCACCCCGACTATCACATCGTGGATGTGAAGCTGGTCGATGGCACCATCGTGCAGATGAAGACGACCTGGGGCAAGGAAGGCGACACGATGACGCTGGACATCGACCCTTCGGTGCATCCCGCCTGGACCGGCGGCAGCGCGCGTCTGCTTGACTCGGGCGGCCGCGTCTCGAAGTTCAAGAACAAATACGCGGGCCTCGGCTTCTGAAGCCCGGCCACCGTGCCCGGTCAACGCGCCCGGGCACAGGGCCAGGCCACCGCGCCCGGTCACAGGGCCGGAGCCCACGGCACGCGATTTCAAGGCCGCGCCCTTCGGGGGGCGGCCTTTGCTTTTGGGCCTCAGCCCGCGGCCCAGGCGGGAAGCAGGTCGCCGGCGGCCGGGGTGGCGTGAAAGACCGCGCGGGCGATGGCGCGGCTGAGGCAATGGGCTGCGGCCAGCCCCAGGAGGACGGGATCGGCCTCGGCCCCCGCATCCTGTGCCGGGGGCCCGCCGGTCGAGAGGGCAAAGACAAGATCGCCGTCATGCGGCGTATGGGCCGGCACGATGGCGCGGGCGATGCCGTCATGGGCGGTCATGGCAAGGCGCTGGCAGGCGGCCTTGGTCAGGCCGGCATCGGTCGCCACGATGGCGATCGTGGTGTTGGCGCGCGCGCCAAGGCCCGCCTTGCGGCTTGGATAGGGGCCGGTCAGGCCGCTGCGGGGATCGGAGCCGAGGCCGCCGAACTCGGCTTCATGCTCGAAGGGGGCGGCCCAGAAATGGCGGCTGTCCGGCGGGGTGACGCTGCCGATCGGATTGACCGCCGCCAGCGCGCCCACGGTGATCCCGCTTTCAAGCCGGAAGGAGGCGGATCCGAGGCCGCCCTTGTGCAGCGCCGTCAGCGCGCCGGTGCCCGCGCCGACCGAGCCGAGGGCGAAATCCTCGGCCGCCGCCTCGAAGGCCGCGCGGCCGAGCGCGGGGTAGGGGTTCTGCGTCCAGCCCTTCTCGCCGCCGTTCAGGAGGTCGAAGAGGATGGCACCCGGCACCAGCGGGATCGTCGCCGGCCCGACGCGGAAGCCGCGGCCCCGGGCCAGAAGCGCCTCGGTCACGCCGGAACAGGCGTCGAGCCCGAAGGCAGAGCCGCCGGCGAGGACGAGGGCATCGACGGCCTCGACCATCTTGTCGGGGGCCAGAAGATCGGTCTCGCGCGTGCCGGGGGCGCCGCCCATGACATGGACCGAGGCCGTGAAGGGGGTGTCGGCGGTCAGCACGGTCACGCCGGATTTCAGGCGGTGGTCGGTCGCGTTGCCGACGCGCAGGCCCGCGACATCGGTGATCAGGTTGCGGGGGCCGGGGGTCATTCGGGTTGCACCAACGCAGGGGGGCGCTGCCCCCCGTCCGCTGACGCGGACTCCCCCCGGGATATTTGAGAACAAAAGAAGCAGCAAAGTGGGGTCATGGCTGGACGGGCTCCGGGTCGGGGAGGCGGGGGGCGGCGTCGATCAGGGATTGTGTATAGGGATGTTGCGGGGTGGCAAAGACCTGTGCGGTGGGCGCGTCCTCGACGATGCGGCCGTCTTTCAGGACGAGGACGCGGTCGGTGATGCCGCGCACGACGGAAAGGTCGTGGCTGATGAAGAGCCAGGCCAGGGGCATTCTGCGGGCCAGATCGGCCAGAAGGTCGAGGATCCGGGCGCGGACCGAGACGTCGAGGGCCGAGACCGCCTCGTCAAGGATGATCAGGTCGGGGCGGATGATGAGGGCGCGGGCAAGCGCGATGCGCTGGCGCTGGCCGCCGGAGAACTCGTGGATGTAGCGCTGGGCGGCCTCGGGGGGGAGGCCGACGGCCTTTAGCGCCTCGGTCACGGCGCGGGCGCGGGCGGGGCCGCGGGGCGGGTCGGGGAGGAGGTGGAAGGGCTCGGTGATGAGGCGGTCCACGCGGTGGCGGGGGTTGAAGCTGCCGAACGGGTCCTGAAAGACGACCTGCATCCGGCGGCGGACGGCAAGGTTGGGGCGGGAGGCGGTGAAGACCGGCGCCCCGTCAAGCGTGATCGTGCCGCTTTGGATGGGTTCCAGCCCGAGGATGGCGCGCGCGAGGGTGGATTTGCCCGAGCCGGATTCGCCGACGAGGCCGAGGCGCTCGCCCCGGTGGAGGGTGAAGGTCACGTCGGTCAGGGCGGGCAGGTCACGTGGCCTTGCGAAAGGCGAGGGGCGGTGGCGGTGGGCGCGGGTGACGCCGGTGACCTGGAGGAGCGGCTCGGTGGCGCGGGCGGGCGGCAGGGTTGGGCTGTGGCGGGCCGCAGTGAAGAGCATGCGGGTGTAGGGGTGTTCGGGGGCGGAAAGCAGGGGGCGGGTCGCGCCGGTTTCCACGATGCGGCCCCTCTCCATCACGGCGATACGGTCGGCGAGGCCCGAGACCACCGCGAGGTCGTGGGTGATCAGCAAGAGGCCCATGCCGAAATCCGCGACCAGCCCTTTCAGGAGGGCGAGGATCTGCGCCTGGGTCGTGACGTCAAGCGCCGTGGTGGGTTCGTCCGCGATCAGGAGGCGGGGGCGCAGCGCCACGGCCATGGCAAGGCCCACGCGCTGGCGCTGGCCGCCCGAAAGCTGATGCGGATAGCGTGAGAGGGGGAAGCGGTCGGGGGGGAGACCCACGCGGGCGAGTGTTTCGGCCGCGCGGGTGCGGGCGCTCGCCCGGGGGGCGTTTTCGTGGAGGCGGATCGTCTCGGCCACCTGATCGCCGATGCACTGGACGGGGTTCAGCGCTGTCATCGGTTCCTGAAAGATCATGCCGATGGCGCGGCCGCGGAGGGCGCAGAGTTGCGCCTCGGACCGGGTCAGGAGGTCGGTGTCATCAAGGAGGATGCGGCCCGTGGCCCCTGCGCCGGGCGGCAGGAGGCCCATGATCGAGAGCGCGGTCATCGACTTGCCCGAGCCGCTTTCGCCGGTGAGCGCGAGGATCTCGCCCGCGTTCAGCCTCAGCGCGACCTGCGACAGGACCGGGCTGCCGTGGATCGTGACCGAGAGGTTCTCGACGGCCAGCAGCGTCATGCCCGTGCCCTGCGGATGCGGGGGTCGAGGAGGTCGCGCAACCCGTCGCCCATCAGGTTCAGACCCAGCACGGTGAGGATGATGGCAAGGCCCGGGATCAGCGCCAGATGCGGGGCGAGCGCCACCATCGTTTGCGCATCGGCCAGCATCCGGCCCCAGCTGGGCACCGGCGGTTGCGCGCCAAGGCCGACGTAGGACAGCCCCGCCTCGGCAAGGATCCCGAGCGAGAACTGGATCGTGCCCTGCACGATCATCAGCGAGGCGAGGTTGGGCAGGATATGTTCGGCGCTGATGCGGAAGCTGGATTTGCCGGCGACGCGGGCGGCAAGGATGAAGTCGCGCAACCAGAGGCTGAGGGCGGCCCCGCGCGTCAGGCGGGCGAAGACGGGGATGTTGAAGATGCCGATGGCGATGATCGCATTCACAGCACCCGGCCCGAAGACGGCGGTGATCAGGATCGCGATCACCAGTGAGGGGAAGGCGAAGATCAGGTCATTGGCGCGCATGATGACCTCGTCCAGCCAGCCGCCCTGACGCGCGGCGGCCCAGAGGCCGAGGGGTATGCCAAGCACCATGCCGATGCCCACGGCGACGATGGCGACCGCGATCGAGGTGCGCGCCCCCATCATGATCATCGACAGGATATCGCGGCCAAGGTGGTCGGTGCCAAGCCAGTGGGTGCGGTCGGGCGTCCGCAGGCGGTTGGGGATATCGACGCCGTCGACCGGCCAGGGCGTCCAGACCAGCGAGATTAGCGCCGCAAGGACGAAGACCCCGGCAAGCGCGGCGCCGATCCAGAGGCTGCGCGTGCCGCGGTTCATGCGCGCACCCGGATGCGGGGATCGACCAGCGCATAGGTCAGGTCGACCACGAAATTGACCACGATCACGGCGAAGACCAGCAGCATCGTCACGCTTTCCACCACGATCAGGTCGCGCTGGCCGATGGCCTGAAAGATCAGCCGGCCAAGGCCGGGAAGGTAGAAGACCTGTTCGATGATGATGCCGCCCGCGATCAGGAAAGAGAATTGCAGGCCGATGATCGTCAGGACCGGGATCAGCGCGTTGCGCAGCGCATGCCGCCAGAGCACCTGCCGCGCGGTCAGGCCCTTGGCGCGGGCGGTGCGGATGAAATCCTCGCCCAGTATCTCGATCAGGGTGGCGCGCAGGACGCGGGCGAGGATCGCCGCCTGCGGCAGGGCAAGGGCGATGGCGGGCAGGGTGAGGGCCTTCATCGCGGGCCCGACGCCTGCCTCCCAGCCGGGAAAGCCCCCGGCGGGGAACCAGCGCAGGTTGATGGCGAAGATCAGGACAAGGATCATCGCGAACCAGAAGTTCGGAATCGCCACGCCAAGCTGCGTGGCCCCCATCACGCCGATATCCCCCGCCCGGCCCCGGCGGCTGGCCGCATAAAGCGCCGCCGGAAAGGCGATCAGCGTCGACAGCGTCAGCGCGTAGAGCGCCAGAGGCAGGGAAACCCGGAGCCGGTCGGCGATCATCCCCGCCACCGGCACCCGGTAGGCGTAGGAGGTGCCGAAATCGCCGCGAGCCATCCCGCCGACCCAGGCGAAGTAGCGCTGCAGCTTGGGCTGATCGAGGCCAAGCTCGGCCCTGAGTGCCGCGACCGCCTCGGGCGGGGCGTTCATGCCCATCATGAAGCGGGCCGGATCGCCTGGGATGACCTCGATCACGGCGAAGATCACCGCGCTTGCCACGATCAGGCTGACGACCAGCGAGGTCAGCCGCCCGGCAAGGTAGCGCAGCATCAGGGGGTGCCTGCCGGGGCGAGGCGCATCACTGAGCCCAGGAGAGGCCCGAAAGGTCGATCGCCGCAACGGGTTGGTTGGCCCAGAGGCCTTCGACGCCGGCCCGCGCCACGGTCAGCGCCGGAAGCTGGAACAGATAGGCGTTGACGTGATCCTCGGCGATGATGCGCTGCGCCTCTTGCATCAGGGCGATGCGGGCCTCTTCATCGGTGGTGGCGACCAGTTCGTCCATCACGGCGCGGAATTCGGGGCCGTCATACTGGAAGTAATAGTCGGGATTGGCATAGATGCCGATATCCATCGGCTCGGTATGGCTGACGATGGTCAGGCCGAAGGTCTTGTTTGTAAAGACCTCTTCCAGCCACTGCGCCCATTCGACAGTGCTGATCTGCGCGTCGATCCCCACGGCGCGCAGCTGGGCTGCCACGATCTCGCCGCCGCGCCGCGCATAGGAGGGGGGCGGCAGTTTCAGCGTGGTGGAAAAGCCGTCGGGAAAGCCCGCCTCGGCCAGCAGCGCGCGGGCGATCTCGGGGTCGTAGACCGACAGGCCGGTCAGATCGACATAGGCCGGATGATGTGGCGCGAAATGGGTGCCGATGGGGGTGCCATAGCCGAACATCGCCCCGTCGACGATCGCCTGCCGGTCGATGGCATGGGCCACGGCCTGCCGCACCACCAGATTGTCGAAGGGCGGCTCGAGGTTGTTCATCGCAAGGATCGTCTCGCCCTCGGTTGAACCCACGATGACCTGAAAACGGGGATCGGCCTCGAACTGGGGCAGGTTCTCGGGCGCGGGGAAGCCGGAGAAGACGTCCACATCCTCGGCCATGACGGCGGCGAAGGCGGCGGTCGGGTCAGAGATGAAGCGGAAGGTCGCGCGTTCAAGCGCGGGGGCCTCGCCCCAATACTCGGGGTTGCGGGTCAGCTCGATCCGGTCGCCCTGCACCCAGTTGGCGAAGCGGTAGGGGCCGGTGCCGACGGGGGTGTTCACATTGGTCGCGGCCGTTGCGGGCGAGACGACGACAGCATCGCTCCAGGCCATGTTGAACAGGAAACTGCCATCGGGCCGCGAGAGGCGCACCTCGACGGTCAGGGGGCCGGTCACGGTCACCTCCTCGATGGCGGCGAAAAGGCCCTTCTGCGCGTTCGTGCTGTCCTCGGCGCGGGCGCGGTCGAGGCTGAATTTCACATCCTCGGCGGTCAGGGGGCTTCCGTCGTGGAAGGTGACGCCCTCGTGCAGGGTGAAGGTGTAGAGGGTGCCGTCCTCGGAAATCTCGGTCCCGGCGGCAAGATGCGGCACGACCGAGCCATCGGCCTGAAACCGCATCAGCCCTTCGAAGATGTTGAGATAGACGACCGAGGCGATGGCCTGCGCCGCGCCCGCCGTTGGATCAAGGATCGGCGGTTCCAGCTGGATCGCGATCGAGATGGAGTCCTGCGCCTGAAGGGCGCCATGACCGGCGACAAGGGCGATGGCGCTGGCGGCGGCAAGCCTTCTGATCGAATTAAGCATCCTGGTCCTCTCCTCCGTCCCCGGCCTCATGCGCCCCGCTGCATCCCGCGGCTGGGGCATCACTGCCCGACCCTGTTGCCCCGGTGCCTTCTTCGGACGGATATGGCAACATATTCTTTCGACTTTCGCCCCAGTTCAAGGCCACCGGGCTCTGGCCCTTTCCGGCCCTTTCCTGGCTCACGTTCCTGATCCGCCGGTTCGTGACCGCGCGAAAGCGGCGCGCCCGATGGCGCCGCAGCGGGGGGAGGGGCCGACTCAACCAGCCGTTGTCACGCTGCGGCCAAAGCTGCGGGCGAAGCTGTGGGCAGAGCCTCGGGCAAAGCACGGAAAACCCGTAACCTTCTGGATAATCTGGTTGACCAGCTTTCCGGCGGCCCCCTAAGGTTCGCCCATGAGCTGGCCTTTTTGCCGCGTCTCTTCAATTGCCGCCGGGAATCGGGCGGTCTCGATAACAGGGAGCTTGCGATGATGTTTTCCATATCCCGGCCGCTTGCCGTCGGTGCGGCACTGCTGTGCGGCACGGCCCTTTCGGCGCAGACGCTGACGATTTCCAACTGGGACGGCTACATGGCCCCCGACGCCGTCGAGGATTTCACCGCCGCGACGGGCCATGCCGCCGAACTGGTGCTGCACGGCACCAACGAAGAGATCATGGGCAAGCTCATCGCCGGCGGCGGGGCAGGCTATGACGTGGTCTTCGTCTCCTCGCCTTTTGCCGAGATCCTGCACAACCTTGGCCTGGCCGAGACGCTGGACCATGACCGCATCCCGAACATGGCCAATCTCTACAGCCAGGCGATGGAACTGGCGCATGATCCGGGCAACAATTTCTCGGTGCCTTACGCCTGGGGCACGACGGGCCTGTGCTACCGCACCGATCTGGTGGCCGAGGCGCCGACAAGCTGGAACGACCTGCTTTCCCCGGCCGAGGATGTGGCGGGCAAGACCACGATGCTGGCAACCGACCGCTGGCTTCTGGGGGCGGGGATGCTGGCCAACGGCTTTTCCGTCAACGTGACGGATGAAGACGCGCTGGCACAGGTGCGCGACACGCTGATCGCGGCGAAATCCACGCTTCTGGCCTATGACGACACGACCTTCTACGCCAAGCTTGTCTCGGGCGAGGCCTCGCTCGTCCATGCCTGGGACGGCTGGTGCAACTACGCCATCGCCGAGGACGAGAATGTCGTCTACATGATCCCCGAGGAAGGGACCGACCTCTGGGTCGATACCATCGTCATCCTTGCCGCCTCCGAGAACAAGGACGCGGCCTATGACTTCGTCAACTACATCCTCGATGCGGAAAACCATGGCTGGGCGGCCGAGAACATCCTTTACAAGGTGCCCAACGCCCCCGCGATGGCGGCTGTGGACCCCGACCTCATCGCCGCCTTCCCGAACATGGGGATGAGCCCGGAAGAGATGTTCGTCTTCGAACAGCTGCGCGACGTGGGCGAGGCGCAGCGCGCCTATTCCCGCCTCGTGACCGAGATCATGGCCGCGCAATAAGCCCATCGAGGGCGGCCGGGCGATCCCGGCCGCCCCACCCGGAAGACGCATGAGAAACAGGGCATCGACCGCATTGATGGCCCCGGCGCTGGCTTGGCTGACGGCGCTGATGGTGGTGCCGTGCCTGCTGATCCTGGCGCTCGCCTTCTTCCGGCGGGGGCTTTACGGGGGGATCGACTATACCCTGACGCTCGAGAATCTCGCGCTGGTGTTCGACCCGCTTTATGCGGGCATCTTCCTCAATTCCGCGCGGGTGGCGGGGACGGCCGCGCTCATCGCCTGCGTGATCGGCTATGCCGCTGCCTATGCCATCGCCGCCATGCCGCGCCGGCATCAGCCGATGCTTCTGTTCTTCGCCGTGCTGCCGTTCTGGTCGAACTACCTGATCCGCACCTATGCCTGGATCGTGCTGCTGAACCGCGAGGGGCTGATCGTGCAGGCCGCGCGCTGGATCGGGTTCGAGGGCGAGCTTCCGCCGCTGCTTTACACGCAAGGGACCGTGATCGTGGGCCTTGTCTATTCCTACCTGCCCTTCGTGATCCTGGCCTGCTATGCGCCGCTCTCGCGCCTCAACCCCGAGATTGCCGAGGCTTCACATGATCTGGGCGCCTCTGCCTGGACCACCTTCCGCCGCGTGACCCTGCCCATGACCCTGCCGGGCATCGCGGTGGGGGCGGTGTTCGTCTTTGTGCTGTCGATCGGGAATTTCGTGACGCCTGCCCTGCTTGGCGGGGGGCAGTTCCAGATGATCGGGAACACGATCTATGCGCAGTTCCTGACCGCGAACGACTGGCCTTTTGGGGCTGCGCTGTCGATGATGCTGATTGCCATCATGATGGGGTTGTTGTTCCTGCAGACCCTTGCCGTCGAACGCGGCACGGGCGGGCGGGTGCGCGATGCATGAGCGTTCGCGGCATCGCCTGATGCTCACGATCCTGGGCGTGACCTTCGCCTTCCTCTATATCCCGATCTCGGTCCTCGTGGCGCTGTCGTTCAACGAAGGCGGTCTGCCCACCGCCTGGACCGGCTTTTCGACGAAATGGTATGGGGAGCTTCTGAACAATTCCGACATTCTGCGGGCCGCAGGAAACACGCTCAAGGTGGCGCTGGTCTCTACCCTGCTCGCCACGATCCTTGGCACGGCGCTGGCCATCGGGGTCGAGATCCGACGCCGCAAGGGCCGGTTTCTCGAAACCATCATCTTCGCCCCGATGATCATCCCCGATATCGTGCTGGCGATTGCGCTTCTGTCCTTCTTCTCGCTCCTGAACTCATGGCTGCAGGCGGCGCTGGGCCTGCGCTTTTCGATGGGGCTGCACACGATCGTCATGGCGCATGTCGTCTTCAACCTTGCCTTCGTCTGCGCCGTGGTCCGCGCGCGGCTCAAGTCTTTCGACTGGTCCATCGTCGAGGCCTCGAGCGACCTTGGCGCCCCCGCCCATATCACCTATCTGCGCGTCGTCCTGCCGGTGCTGGCGCCGGCGATCATCGCGGGCGCGCTGCTGGCCTTCACGCTGTCGGTGGACGAATTCATCATCGCCTTCTTCACCGCCGGCGCAGGCCGCGCCTCGATCACGCTGCCGATGCAGATCTGGGCGATGATCCGTTTCGGCGTCACACCCGAGATCAACGCGCTGGCGACGCTTGTTCTGGCGGTCAGCGTCACCGCGCTGGCGCTGGCGCAGCGTTTCAACCGGGGGGTGCCGGGGGCATGACGCCGCTGTTGCAGGTGCAGGGGATCGAGAAACGCTTTGGCACCGTCACGGCGGTGGACGGGGTCAGCCTCGACGTGGCCGAAAACGAATTCTTCGCCCTGCTGGGGGCCTCGGGCAGCGGCAAGACGACGCTGCTGCGGATGCTGGCGGGGTTCGAGGATCCGTCGGGCGGCGCGGTTCTGCTGGACGGGGCGGATATCACGAAAGTGCCGCCGAACCGCCGCCCGGTGAACCTGATGTTCCAGAGCTATGCGCTGTTTCCGCATATGACGGTGCGGGCCAACATCTCTTACGGGCTCGAGATGGAGCGGCTGCCAAAGGCCGAGATCGCGCGGCGGGTGGACGAGATGCTGGGCGTGATCCAGCTTGAGGGCCTTGCCCATCGCAAGCCCGAACAGCTTTCGGGCGGGCAGAAACAGCGCGTCGCACTCGCCCGCGCGCTGGTCAAGCGGCCCCGGCTTCTGCTGCTGGACGAACCGCTTGGCGCGCTCGACAAGAAGCTGCGCAGCGCCATGCAGTTGGAGCTGAAGCGCCTGCAGCACGAGGTGGGGATCACCTTCATCGTCGTCACCCACGATCAGGAAGAGGCGCTGGTCATGGCCGACCGGATCGCCATCCTGAAGGACGGCAAGCTTCTGCAATGCGGCACCCCGCGCGAGGTTTATGAGCGGCCCGTCAACCGCTATGCCGCCGATTTCATCGGGGTGATGAACTTCTTTGAAGGCTACCCCGAGGGCAGTGGCCTGCGCGTGAAGGACGTCACCCTTTCCTCGACCGACCCGATGCCGCAGGGGGCGGCGGCGGGGGCCGTCGCGGCGGTCCGGCCCGAACGCATCCGGCTGGGGCCGGGCGAGAACACATTGACCGGCACCGTCCGCGCGATGGCCTATCACGGGCTTGACCTGCAACTTCATGTGGACACCGCCGCTGGCCCTGTCACCCTGCGCCTGACGGCCGATGCGGCCGAGGCGCAACCGCTTCACCCCGGCGATCCGGTCACGCTTGGCTGGTCCGCCCGCGACACCCGCCTCTTTCCGGCCTGACGCCATCCAGACGAAAGGACAGACCATGACGCAAAAGACCTTCGCCTTCTTCCCCGAGGCAGCCTTCGGCCCCGCGCTGAATTCTGTCGGCATCGCGCAGGCGGTGACGGCGCGCGGGCACAAGGCGGTGTTCCTGTCCGATCCCGGTTTTGTCGAGATCTATCAGGGCTATGGCTTCGAGGCGCATCCCGTCGCGCTCTCCGAACCGATGCCGGCGGACGAGCTTGCCAAGTTCTGGGAAAACTTCATCAACGGGCACATCCCCAACTTCTCGAAAAAGCCGATCGACCAGATCGACAACTATGTGAAGGACTGCTGGGAGGCGATCGTCGACAGCGCCAAATGGGCGCAGAAGGATCTGCCGGGCATTCTTGCCAAGGTGCAGCCCGACGTGATCTGCGTCGACAACGTGATCCTGTTCCCGGCGATCAAGCAGTTCGGCAAGCCTTGGGTCCGCATCATCTCGTGCTCGGAAAACGAGATCGAGGACGAGGGCATCCCCCCGCATCTGTCCGGCATGGGCGAGAACGACCACGAAGGCCACGCCGCCTTCCGCGCGAAGTTCAACGAGGTGATCAAGCCGATCCACGACGATTTCAACGCCTTCCTGACGGCCAATGGCGAGGACGAATACCCGCTCGGCCAGTTCTTCGAGGCCTCGCCCTACCTCAACCTGCTCCTTTACCCCGAGCCGGTGAAGTTCACCCGCAGCGAGCCGCTTGATCCTGTGCAGTTCCAGTATCTGGAAGGCTGCGTGCGCAAGGAGGCGCCCTACGAGGTGCCGACCTTCGCCGCCAACAACGACGGGCCGCTGGTCTATATCTCTTTCGGCTCGCTGGGCGCGGGGGATACCGCGCTGCTCAAGCGCTTGATCGCCATGGTGGGCAAGTCGCGCTTCCGGGCGCTGGTGAATGTGGGCGATTACAAGGGCGAGTACGACGAGGTGCCGCCCAATGTGATCGTTGAGTCCTGGTTCCCGCAGCCCTCGGTCATCCCGCAGGCGGATGTCGTGATCCATCACGGCGGCAACAACACCTTCACCGAATGCCTCTATTTCGGAAAGCCCGCGATCATCATGCCCTATGTCTGGGACGGGCACGACAACGCCATGCGCGTGCAGGAAACCGGCCACGGCTTCCGGTCCGACCGCTACGAATGGACGGATGAGGAGATGATCGCCAAGATCGAAACCTGCCTGACCGACCCTGCGATGAAGGCGAAGCTGGCGCAGACCTCGGCCCATATGCAGGCGGCAAGCGGGCCGGAGAAGGCGGCCGACCTGCTTGAGAAGCTGGCGCAATGACGAACCTTGCCGCAACAGCGCCCCATATCCACGGGGCCACGACCCATGACGATCTGGTGGATTGGGGCGTGCAGCCCGATGCCATCGTCGCAGGCTCGCACAGCACGGGTCGGCTTCTGCACAAGGGGCCGGACGGGCAGCCCGAGGTGGGCCTCTGGGTCTGCACGCCGGGGGAATGGCGGCTGTCGATCCCGCGCGACGAATTCTGCCATTTCGTCGCGGGCCGCGCGACCTATACCCGCGACGATGGCGAGGTGATCGAGGTCGGCCCCGGAACGGCGGTGATGTTCCCGGCCGGCTGGACCGGCACCTGCCGCGTGCATGAAACCATGCGCAACCTTTACATGCTTGTCTGAGGGATACTGATGACCACACCCGTGATGAAACAGCCGCTTCAGACCACCGATCTGGTGGACTGGGGCACCATCGACACGATGATCGAAGGGGTCAGCCATGTCTCGGGCAAGCTCCTCCACAAGGGGCCGAATGGCGAATCCGAATGCGGCCTGTGGATCTGCACGCCCGGCAAATGGGTCTGCCATGTGACGCGGGACGAGTTTTGCCACTTCCTCGAAGGGCGCTGCACCTATGTTCACGACAATGGCGAGGTGATCGAGATCACGCCCGACACCGCGGCCTTCTTCCCGCAGGACTGGAAGGGCGTCTGCACCGTGCACGAGACGATCAAGAAGGTCTACATGATCCGCTGAAGCGCGGCACGGGAAGGAACACCGATGTTCGACGCAGGCCAACCCTGCCATTACCTTGCGCCCCGGTACATCGCGTCCGGCGGCGCGGGGATCGAGGTCACGGACCCCGCCACCCTTGGCCCCGTGGGCCGCTATGCGGTGACGACGGGGGACGAGCTTGACCATGTGCTGACCCGGCTGAACGCCGCGCAGGCCGATTGGGCGCAGCTTGACGCCAAGTCGCGCGCGGCCGCCCTGCACCGGCTCGCCAACCGGATCGAGGCCGAGGACTTTACCCAATGCGCCATCCTGATGAGCCGCGAGATGGGCAAGGTCTATCCCGATGCCATCGGCGAACTGGCCAATTGCGCCCCCGTATTCCGCTATTTCGCCGAGATGGCGCGCGACGAGGCGGGCAAGATCGCGGGCACGACGCAGGCCGGGTCGTTCCAATATGCGCGGTATGAACCTCTGGGCGTTTCGGCCCATATCATGCCGTTCAACTTCCCCATCCTGCTGATGTGCTGGACGGTCGCGGCCTCGCTGGCCGCCGGCAATGCCTGCGTCATCAAGCCGGCCGAGGCGACGACGCTCTGCACCCTCGATTTCGCGCGGGTGTTCGATGTGCTGCCCGAAGGGCTGGTCGCGGTCGTCCCCGGCGGGGCCGAGACGGGCCGCGCGCTGGTGGAGAGCGAGCGGACCCATGCGGTGGCCTTCACCGGGTCGGTCGCGGCGGCAAAGGCGGTCGCGGCGGCAGCGGGGGCGCGGCTCAAGCCTTGCGTGATCGAAGGCGGCGGCAGCGATCCGATGATCATCGCCGAAAGCGCGCCGATCGAGGTGGCGGCGGCGGGCGCCGTAACCGGGGCCTTCCACATGACCGGGCAGGTCTGCACCTCGACCGAGCGGATGTTCGTGGTGGATGCCGTCCATGATGCCTTCGTTGCAGAGTTTGTGAAACAAACCCGGGCGCTCCGGGTGGGAAATGGCCTCTCCAGATCGGAAATTGGTCCTTTGGTGAGCCAGGCCGCGCGCGACAAGGTGGTCCGGCTGGTCTCGGACGCCGTCGCCAAGGGCGCGACCGTGGCCTGCGGCGGCACCATCCCGAACGAGGCGGGGCCGGGCTGGTTCTACAGCCCCACGATCCTGACCGGCTGCACGCCCGAGATGGACATTTTGCGCGAAGAGGTCTTCGGCCCCGTCGCCGCGATCACTCGCGTGCCGGATTTCGACGCGGCGATCCGGGCGGCCAACGACAGCGCCTTCGGCCTTGGGGCTGCCGTCTTCACGCAATCGCTTGACGAGGCGATGGAGGCGACCGAGCGGTTGCAGGCCGGCATGGTCTGGGTCAACAACCCGATGATCGACAATGACGCCCTGCCGTTCGGCGGCTGGAAGGCCTCGGGCATCGGGCGCGAGCTTGGGCGGCAGGGGCTGGACGCCTTCCGGCGGACCAAGATGGTCATCATGGACCACAAGCCGGTGCGGCAGGGCTGGTGGTATCCCTATCCTGACGACTGGTTCCTCGACAGCGGAGGGCGGAAACATGTGTAAGGAACGGGCATGACGGGCAAGACGATCACGATTCTGGGCGGCGCGGGGATGATGGGTCAGGGGATCGTGCGCGATCTGCTGTCGGACCTGTCGATTGTCGAGATCACCGACCTGCGCCTCTGCGACACCGCCCGCCCGCGGATGGAGGCCGTCGCGGCCGAGTTCGCTGACCCCCGCATCAGCCTGCACGACCTCGACGTGACCGATCCCGCCCGGCTGGCTTCGGTGCTGGAGGGCGCGGACCTTTGCATCAACACGGTGCCCACGCTTCTGGGCCATCAGATGACGATCTTCGAGGCGGCGCTGAATGCGGGCGTGGATTACGTCGATCTGGGCGGGCTTGGCACCTATACCGTCAAGCAGATGGCCTGGGCCGACCGCTTCCGCGACAGGGGCGTGGTCGCGGTGCTGGGCGTGGGGTCCGATCCGGGCCTGTCGAACGTGATCTGCCGGGCGGTGGCCGATCAGCTGGACACGATCGAGGCGATCAACCTTTACTGGGCGGCCGAATTCAAGGGGCCGGAAAACCCCGTCCTCTGCCCGCCCTATTCCATCTCGACCGTGCTGGCGGAATATGCCCATCCCAGCATCCAGTTCCTGAACGGGGCCCATGTCGAATGCGCGCCCCAGACGGGGCAGGAGGTGATCGACCTGCCCGAACCCTGGGGCCGCTGCGAGTTCATGTATTCGCCGCATTCCGAGCAACTCACCGTGCCGCTGGCCGAAGGCATCGCCGAAAAGGGCATCCGCGAATTCACCTGGAAACTGCACCTGCCCCACCGCGAGCATGAGGCCTGGGTCGGCCTCGTGAAGGCGGGTTTCGGTGATTTCGACCGGCCGGTGAGCGTGGGCGGGGTCGAGGTCAAGCCGCTTGATTTCCTGAACGCGCTGATCGCGCGGAACATGGCCGAGAATGCCGACAGGATGCCCGCGCAGGACGGGCACGAGATCCATTTCGCCATCGGGCGCGGCACGAAGGACGGCAAGCCCGCCAAGGTGCGCTGCGAGGTCGTGCTGCATCCCGACCCGATCTATGACGGCTATGTCGATGCGGGCACCTCGATGAACGCCTCGATCGCGGCGCAACTGATCCTGACGGGGCCGCGCAAGCCGGGGGTCTTTGCCTGCGAGGGGTATTTCGACCCGGAGGTCTATTTCGCCGAAGGCCGGAAGCGGAAATTCGATATCCGGCTGTCGGTCGAGGGGTGAGGGCGCGTGGGTTTCACCCACCCTACCGCAGCGGGCGGTAGGGTGGGTGAAACCCACCTGTCCCTGCGAGATTTCTGTGGCGCAAGGGGGTGCTCGCTTGCCCTTGTGGTGCCCCGCCCTTACAACTCGCCCCGAGGCGTCCGGAGGGGGCGCAGGGAGGAATTTCATGACCGTCACACGCTGGGGCATCATCGGCCCGGGACGCATCGCGCGCAATTTCGCCAATGGCCTGAGCGAGGCTCCCTCGGGTGAACTGGTCGCCATCGCCAGCCGCTCGGCCGAGCGGCGTGCCGAGTTTGGCGATGCCTTCGGCCTGGCCCCCGACATGCGCTTCGACAGCTACGAGGCGCTGGTCGCCTGCGGGGAGGTGGACGCGGTCTATATCGCCACGCCCCATCCCTTCCATGCCGAGCTGTCGATCCTGGCCCTTCGCGCCGGCAAGGCCGTGCTCTGCGAGAAGCCTGCCGGCATGAACGCGGCCGAGGTCATCGCCGTGACGGAAGTGGCCGCGCAGGAAGGCCGCCTCTTCATGGAAGGCTACATGTACCGCTGCCACCCCCAGATCGCCCGCGTGATCGAGGTGATCCGCGCAGGCGAGATCGGCGAGGTGGTGCATTTGCAGGCCCGTTTCGGCTTCAACGCGCCGTTCAATGCCGACTCGCGCCTTTACGACCACGCCCTTGGCGGCGGCGGCATCCTTGATGTGGGGGGCTATCCGGTATCGCTCGCCCGGCTGATCGCGGGCGTCGCCTCGGGGCAGGACTTCGCCGAACCCACGGCCCTTCGGGGTGTGGGCGTGATGGCGCCATCGGGCGTCGATCAGGTGGCGCATGCGACGCTTGCCTTCCCCTCGGGCATGACGGCCGAAATCGCCACCGCCGTGGGCCGCGCCATGGACAACCGCGCGCTGATCGAAGGCACCAGGGGCCGGATCGTGATGGACGACCCCTGGATGCCCGGCCGCGACAAGGGCCCCTCGGACGGGGTGATCCACATCACAACCGGAACCGAGACCCGGACCGAGACGCTCGCCAACCCCCAGATGCTCTTCGCCTTCGAGGCCGAACTGGCCAGCCGCGCCATCGCGGACGGCCTGAAGCAGGCCCCGCATCCGGCGATGAGCCATGCCGACAGCATCGGCAATGCCCATGCGCTGGATGCCTGGCGGGCCGAGGTCGGCTATGTCACCGCACCCGAGGTGCCCGCCACCAACCGCAAGCTGCCGGGCGTGGTGCCCGCGGGCCTGCCGACCATGCCCAAGCTCAAGCTTGACGGCGTGGACCTGCCCGTTTCGCAACTGATCCTCGGCTGCGACAACCGCAACAGCATCGCCGAAGGCGCTGTCGTCTGGGACGCCTGGATCGAGGCGGGGGGCAATGCCTTCGACACGGCCTTTGTCTATGGCGGCGGGCGGCACGAGGCGGTGTTGGGCCAGTGGATCGCCGCGCGGGGCGTGGCGAAGGACATCGTCGTCACCGCCAAGGGCGCGCACAGCCCCTATTGCACGCCGCGCGCCATCGGCACCCAGCTTGCCATGAGCCTCGAGCGGCTGGGGCTGGATTTCGTGCCGATCTACATCATGCACCGCGACAACCCGGATGTGCCGGTGGGCGAATTCGTCGATGCGCTGAACGACCTGCACAGGGCGGGGCGGATCGGGATCTTCGGCGGCTCGAACTGGTCGCCCGCGCGGCTGGCCGAGGCCAATGCCTATGCGGCGGCGAACGGGCTTCAGCCGATGCGCATCCTGAACAACAACCTGTCGCTGGCGGTGATGGAGAAACCCGTCTGGGCCGGCTGCATCACCTCGAACACGCCCGAGACGCTGGCCTTCCTGCGCGAAACCGGCACGATCCACCTGTCCTGGTCGGCACAGGCGCGCGGCTATTTCCTGCCCGAAGACCTGCGCAACCGCCTGCCCGAGGATACCGCGCCCGAGACCTGTTTCGGAAGCGCCGCGAATGCCGAACGGCGCCGGCGGGCCGAGGAGCTGGCGGCCGAGCGTGGGGTTTCGGCGCATAACGTGGCCACCGCCTGGGTTCTGGCGCAAAGCTTCCCGAGCTTTGCCCTGATCGGCCCGCGCAGCCCCGGCGAGATCGTCTCGACCCTGCCTGCGCTGGGGCTGGGGCTGACCCCGGCCGAGGTGGCCTGGCTCAACCTCGAGGCTGATTCGCGCTAGCTGTCTGGAGCGGTCTCAAAGGGATCCTGCGGATAGGTGACGCCGGCGAGGTAGAGCCCGTCGGGCGGGCTGACCGGGCCGCAGGCGGCGCGGTCCACCGCGGCCAGCGCGCGGGCGACATCGCCGGGCGCCCAGGCGCCCGCGCCGACGCGTTCCAGCGTGCCGACGATGCTGCGGACCTGATTGTGCAGGAAGGATCGCGCCGCAAGGTGAAAGCGGAACTCGGTGCCGCCGGGGCAGGGGGCGGCGTCGATCTCGATCCGGTCGAGCGTCTTTACCGGGCTGGCGGCCTGACACATGGTCGAGCGGAAGGTGGTGAAATCGTGCTGGCCGATCAGATGGGCTGCCGCCTCGCGCATCGCGGCCCCGTCAAGCGCATGGGGCACGCGCCAGACAAGGCCGGCCTCATGGGTCAGGGGCGCGCGCCGGGCGATCAGGCGAAACAGGTAGCGCCGGCCCGTCGCGCTGAAACGGGCGTGCCAGTCGTCGGGGACGGCGGCGGCGGCCAGCACGGCAACGGGGTGGGGGCGCAGATGGGCGTTCAGCGCGCCGCAGAGGCGGAACGGATCCCAGTCGCGCGACAGATCGCAATGGGCCACCTGCCCGGTGGCATGGACACCCGCATCCGTGCGCCCGGCGGCGGCGATGGTATGGGGGCCGGGGTCGATCCGCCCCAGCGCCGCCTCGATCGCGCCCTGCACGCTGGGCTGGTCGCGCTGGCGCTGCCACCCGGCGAAGGGGCCGCCGTGATATTCGATCAGAAGCGCATAGCGGGGCATGGGCCGGGCTTAGGCGCGCGGGGCGGCGAATTCAATCCTGCGCGTCTCGCCCCCGCAAGGATCGGGGCCTACCAATACCGAGGCGCCATGCCTATCTTGCTCCCGAACGGTCGAAGGGACGGGACTTGGTGATTTCAGCCATTGCGGACGGCATCCTGCGCGGGGTCGAGGATGTGACCGACCGGGTCCGCGCGCCCTTTGCCGATCCGGTGATCCGTCTGGGCGTGACCGGGCTTTCGCGGGCGGGCAAGACGGTCTTCATCACCTCGCTTGTCGCCAACCTCTTGGACCGGGGCCGGATGCCGCAGCTGTCCGCCGCCGCCTCGGGCGCGATCAAGGCGGCCTGGCTGCAGCCGCAGCCCGACGATACCGTCCCGCGGTTCCCTTTCGAGGCGCATCTTGCGCGGCTGACCGCGGCTGAACCCAGCTGGCCCGAGGGCACCCGCTCGATCAGCGAGTTGCGGCTGTCGCTCAAGGTGGCGCCGCGCGGGATCCTCGGCGGGCTTTCCGGCTTGCGGACGCTGCATCTGGATATCGTGGATTATCCGGGCGAATGGCTGTTGGACCTTGGCCTGATGGACAAGAGCTATGCCCGCTGGTCGGCCGAGGTGCTCGAGCGGATGGCCCGGCGGCCCGGAGCGGGGGCCTTCCTGAGCGCTTTGGAAGAGGTCGATCCCGCCGCCCGGCTGGACGAGCCGGGGCTGGCGGGGCTGGCGGGGATCTATACCGAAAGCCTCGCGGCGGCGCGCGAGGCGGGGTTTTCGGATTGCACGCCGGGGCGGTTCCTGATGCCGGGGGATCTGAAGGATTCGCCGGTCCTGACCTTCGTGCCGCTGCCCTCTGTGGGCACGCCCGGGCGCGGTTCGCTGTGGCGGGAATGCGAACGGCGGTTCGAAAGCTACAAGCGCAATATCGTGCGCCCCTTCTTTCGCGACCATTTCGCCCGGATCGACCGGCAGGTGGTGCTGGTCGATGTGCTGGGCGCGATCCATGCCGGGCCCCGCGCGCTCGAGGATCTGCGCGCGGCGATGGCCGATATCCTGCGCGCCTTCCGGCCGGGGCGGAACAGCTTTCTGGCGCGGCTTCTGCAGGGGCGGCGGGTGGAGCGGATCCTCTTTGCCGCGACCAAGGCCGATCACCTGCACCACGGCCAGCATCCCCGGCTGACCGCGATCACCGAGGCGCTGTTGCGCGACGCCCGCGACCGCGCCGATTTCGCCGGCGCACGAACGGCGGCGATGGCGATCGCGGCGCTTCGCACCACGGTCGAGGAAACCCATGACCATGAGGGCCGCAGCCTCGAGATGGTGCGGGGCAAGCTGCAGGAGACGGGGCGGCAGGCGGCGATGTATGCGGGCGATCTGCCCGAGGATCCGCTGCGGCTTTTGTCGCCCGCGCGCGAGGGGGCCGAAAGCTGGCTGAGCGCCGATTACGCGGTGATGAACTTCGCCCCCGCCGCCCTGACCCTGCGCCCGGGCGAGGGGCCGCCGCATATCCGGCTGGACCGGGCGGCGGAATTCCTGATCGGAGACCGGCTGTGAGAGGGGTTTTCCAGCGCCGGAGGGCAAGGCCATGACAGGTGCAGAGAACGGCGGCGACGCCCCGCGCGCCCGTCCGGTGGTGATCGAGGTCGAGGCCGCCCCCGGGCCCTCGCCCGCCGAGGCCCCGCCCGTGCCCGAGCTGACCGAGGCGGGCGGCCCGCCCGCGATGGTGCAGGCGGCAGGTCTGGCCGCGCGGCCGGGCTCGGCGCTGGGGCGGTGGTTCATGGGGGTCGGCGGGGCGATCCTGGCCACGATCCTGTCGCTGGCGGCCTGGGATTACGTGACCGCCCTTCTGGCGCGGGCGCCGCTTCTGGGCGGCTTCGTGGCGGTGCTTTTCGCGGTGTTCCTGCTGATCCTCGTCATCGCGGGCCTGCGCGAACTGGCGGCCTTTCACCGGCTGGCACGGATCGACCGGATCCAGAAGGCGGCCTCCGAGGCGCTGGCCGCCGCGGACGGCGGGGCGGCGCGCAAGGTGGTGGCACAGCTGACCGCGCTTTACGGCGCGCGCGCCGAGCTGGCCCCGGGGCGGGCGCAGCTGGAGGCCAGGGCGGGCGAGGTTCTGGATGCCGACGCGCTTCTGGCGCTGGCCGAGAGGGCGCTTCTGGGGCCGCTTGATGCGGCGGCCCGGATCGAGGTCGAGGCGGCGGCGCGGCAGGTGGCGACGGTGACGGCGGTGGTGCCGCTGGCGCTGGCCGATGTGGCGGCGGCGCTGACGATGAACCTGCGGATGATCCGGCGGGTGGCCGAGATCTATGGCGGGCGGGCGGGCACTTTCGGGTCGTGGCGGCTGACCCGGACGGTGATGACCCATCTGGTGGCCACCGGCGCGGTGGCGGTGGGGGACGATCTGATCGGCTCGGTCGCCGGCGGCGGCGTGCTGTCGAAGGTCTCGCGCCGGTTTGGCGAGGGGGTGGTGAACGGCGCGCTGACCGCGCGGGTGGGCGTGGCCGCGATCGAGGTTTGCCGGCCGCTCCCGTTCGGGGCAGAGCCGCGGCCTTCGGTGACGGGGCTGGTGCGCCGCGCCCTGGCGGGGCTTTTCTCGGGGGGCGGGAAATAGGGGGCTCTGCCCCCCGGCCTTCGGCCTCCCCCCGGGATATTTTTGAACAAAAGAAGCTGGGGGGCGATAGAGTGGGGTGGCGGCGGTTCACCCGTTTCGGCTGCGAGGCGCCACTTTACCCCGCGCGTCGCTGCGCCTATACCGCGCGCATGCATTGCCTTTGTGTGATCCTGCGAATTATCCGCCCGGCGCTCTGAGAGCCAGAGCCGCCGGGACAAGCCGTCTGAGAGCCGCCGCGCAAGACGCAATGATCGCCCTGACCGCCTGATTGATCCGAGGACGCCCCATGAGCGCCGATACGACTGCTTCTGTCGACTACAAGGACACGTTGAACCTGCCGCGCACCGATTTCCCGATGCGGGCCGGCCTGCCGCAGCGCGAGCCCGGCTGGCTTGAGCGCTGGGCGCGGATCGGGATCTATGAGCGGCTGCGGGAAAAGGCCGGGGGGCGGGCGCCGTTCACGCTGCATGACGGCCCTCCCTATGCCAACGGGCATCTGCATATCGGGCATGCGCTGAACAAGGTGCTGAAGGATATGGTCGTCCGGTCGCAGCAGATGATGGGGCGCGATGCGCGCTATATCCCCGGCTGGGATTGCCACGGCCTGCCCATCGAATGGAAGATCGAGGAGCAGTATCGCGCCAAGGGTCTGAACAAGGACGATGTGGATGTGGTGGCTTTCCGGCAGGAATGCCGCAAGTTCGCCGAAGGCTGGATCGACGTGCAGCGCGAGGAGTTCAAGCGGCTGGGGATCACCGGGGTCTGGGACCGGCCGTACCTCACGATGGATTACCACGCCGAGCGGGTGATCGCCGAGGAATTCATGAAATTCGTGATGAACGGTGCGCTCTATCAGGGGTCGAAGCCGGTGATGTGGTCGCCCGTGGAGAAGACCGCGCTGGCCGAGGCCGAGGTCGAGTATCACGAGGTGACGAGCCATCAGGTTTGGGTGGGTTTTCAAGTCGTCAAAGCTGATCTGGACGACGTGGCCGAGGCAGCGGCCCAGATCGGCCCTGATGGGACGGCGGCGCATGTGCAGGGCATCAAGGCCCTGCTCGAAACGGCGAAAGTCCTGATCTGGACCACGACCCCCTGGACCATCCCCCAGAACCGCGCAGTCGCCTTCAACCCCACCATCGATTACGGCCTCTACGAAGTCACCGCCGCCCCGGAAGAGGGCAAGCTGGAAGCCGGCTCCAGGTATCTCATGGCCGATGCGCTGGCCGAAGGCGTGTTTGCCGCAGCGAAGATCGACGCATCGTCCTATCGGCGGCTGCGGTCTGTGGACGTGGGCGAACTGGAAAGCGTCACCCTCGCCCACCCCTTCCGCGGCCTCGACGGCGCGAACGGCGAGTGGGATTACGATGTCCCCATGCTCCCCGGCGATCATGTGACCGACGAGGCGGGGACGGGCTTTGTTCATACCGCGCCCTCCCATGGCGATGACGACTACCAGCTGGCTGTCCGCCACGGCATCCCCATGACCTACAACGTGCTGGAGGATGGCACCTACCGGCCCGATCTGCCGATCTTCGGCGGGCAGGCGATCCTGACGCCCGAGGGCAAGGAAGGCTCCGCCAATGTCAGCGTCATCAAGCAGTTGGCCTATGCCGGTGCCCTTTTCGCCAAGGGCAAGTTCCGCCATTCCTACCCGCATAGCTGGCGCTCGAAGGCGCCGCTGATCTATCGCAACACGCCGCAATGGTTTGCCGCCATCGACCGCCCGCTGAACGACGGGATGGACAGCTATGGCACGACCATCCGCCAGCGCGCGCTGACCAGTATCGACAGCCTCGTGCAATGGACCCCGCAGAGCGGGCGCAACCGCCTCTATTCCATGATCGAGGCCCGTCCCGACTGGGTGCTGTCGCGCCAGCGCGCCTGGGGTGTGCCGCTGACCTGCTTCACCAAGAAGGGCGCGAAACCCGAGGATGCGGATTTCCTGCTGCGCGACCCGGAGGTCAATGCCCGCATCCTCGAGGCTTTCGAGGCTGAAGGGGCGGATGTCTGGTATGTGCAAGGCTTCAAGCAGAAAATGCTTGAAGGGCTGCATGATCCGGAGGCCTATGATCAGGTTTTTGATATTCTGGACGTGTGGTTCGATAGCGGCTCAACCCATGCCTTCGTGCTGCGCGACCGCGAGGACGGGACGGAGGACGGGCTGGCCGACCTGTACCTTGAGGGCACCGACCAGCATCGGGGGTGGTTCCATTCCTCGATGCTGCAGGCCTGCGGCACGCGGGGGCGGGCGCCGTATCGCGGTGTGCTGACGCATGGCTTCACCCTCGACGAGAAGGGCATGAAGATGTCCAAGTCGCTGGGCAACACGGTCGCGCCGCAAGAGGTGATCGACGAATACGGCGCCGATATCCTGCGGCTTTGGGTGGCGCAGTCGGATTACAAGGTGGACCTGCGGATCGGCAAGGAGATCCTCAGGAACACGGCGGACAGCTATCGCCGCTTGCGCAACACGATGCGGTTTCTTCTGGGGTCGCTGGCCGATTTCCGCGAAGAGGCGCGGGTCGCGCCTTCCGAGATGCCCGAGCTTGAGCGCTGGGTCCTGCACCGGATGGCGGAACTGGACGCAGAGGTGCGCCGCGCCTATGCGGCCTATGATTTTCAGGCCGTGTTCCGCGACGTCTTTGAATTCGCGACGGTCGATCTTTCGGCCTTCTACTTCGATATCCGCAAGGACACGCTTTACTGCGACGGGGATACGGCGCGTCGGCGGGCCACGCTGACGGTGCTGGACCTGTTGTTCCATCGGTTGACGACCTGGCTTGCGCCGATCCTTGTCTTCACCATGGAAGAGGTCTGGCTCGAGCGGTTTCCGGGCGAGGACTCCTCGGTGCATCTGGTCGACATGCCCGAGACGCCGCAGGATTGGCGGGACGAGGCGCTTGCCGCCAGATGGGCCAAGCTGCGGCGCGTCCGCCGCGTCGTGACCGGCGCGCTCGAGGTGCAGAGGACGGCCAAGGTGATCGGCGCCTCGCTTGAGGCGGCACCGGTGGTGCATGTGGAGGGCGATCTTGCGGCGCTGCTGCAGACGGTGGATTTCGCCGATATCTGCATCACCAGCGCGATCACCGTGACAAGCGCTCCTGCCCCGGCCGAGGCCTTCCGGCTTGAGGATGTGGCGGATGTGGCGGTGGTCTTTGCTCCGGCGCCGGGCGAGAAATGCCAGCGCTGCTGGAAGATCCTGCCGGATGTCGGGCACCATGCCCATCCGGGCCTCTGCGCAAGATGTGACGCGGCCGTGGGGTGACGCCTGAAGGCTCTGGAACCGGCTGTCGGTTCTGGGGTCTTGAGGGGCGCATGGATCGGGAGGGGGCACCTTGGTGCGCCCTGTCTCATGGCGGCAAGCGGGGGGAGGCGATCCGGTCAGGGGTTGGCCGGGCGCGCGCTACTGCGGTGGCGTGCCGTCCTGTGGTGCGAAGGGCGCGGGTTCCGCGTCCAGCAGCGCCTCGATCAGGCGGATGGCGAGGCGGTCCATCTCGGCCTCGGGCGTGGCTGTGGCGGGCAGGGGCAGGGCGCGCCGTCCGGCAAAGCTCTGCGGATCCCACCATCGCGGATCGGCGCGCATCAGGGCGGCGTTTTCGGGGTCGAGCCGGGCGAGGATCGCCTCGTTGCCGTCGCGGTGGCGGTTGAGGATCCGTTGGACGAGGGCGTCGTCGATGACCCAGGGGGTGGGCGCCAGACCATCGAAGGACATCCGCCGCGCCAGCACGAAATCAAGCTGCGGGCCAAGCCTTCGGTGCAGATCCGGGTTGCGCTGGGCCAGTCTGAGCACCGCTTCGGGCAGGCTGGCGTTCACCCGGGGGCCATCCTGCGGGGGCGGGGGGGCGGCCCCGAGCAGGCCGCGGAAATCGGTGACGATGTCGCCGTTCAGGATCCTGAGCGTGATGGAGCGGACCTGCGGGATCTCGGCCCAGCGGCCAAGATGCATATCGTAGTCGCACAGGCGGATCAGCCGCTTGATCTGATCGGGAACCTCGCGGCCGGTCCAGGCCCCCCATTGCCACCAGGCCGAATTGACGAATTCGACCTGCGGCCGCAGATAGGCGACGATATCGACCTCGAAGCCGAGCTTGCCCAGAACCTCGGCCGCGAGGGGGGCAGAGGCGAACATGCCCTCATTCGACAGGACGGGATGGGCGATGCCGGCAAGGTCGCGGCGCATCGCGGCAAAGGCGGCATCGTCGAACTGCAGCAGATGCGCCATGTCGACGGTGGAGCGATAGCCATAGACGGGATCGGGCCTCAACTCATGCCCGCTGCGGACCCGGCCTTCGTGGTCCAGCACGGTATAGGTGAAGGTCTTGCCGTCGGCGCCGGTGAAAACGGGGTCGCGCGTCAGGCCTGCCTGCAGGGCGCTCGAGCCGCATTTGGGCGCGCCGATATGGATGATCGGTCGGATCATACGGGCCGCTTACCATCGCCCCGGCGGTGCCGCAATCCGCTGGATCGAAACGCGGGCAGGGGTGGCTTTGGCGGCGGCTGTGGCGGCGGCTTTGGGGGCAGCCGTGGGGGCACGGGCCAGTCGCCGGGCGCTAACGTTCCATCGCGCCTTTTCCGGCAAGGATCCGGTCGCGACAGCGGATGATCCGGGCCTGTCGCGTTGCCGATGCCTTGGCCGAGGACAGGTGAATCACATAGCTTCTTTGCCGGCCCGGGGTGAGGCGGTGAAAGGCCTCTGCAAGCTCCGGATCGGCATCCAGCGCCTCGATCAGTTCGTCGGGCAGGACGACCTCGCCCCGGCCGCGCGGCGCCTTCAGTCCCGCCTCGGCATAGCCTTTCGCCTCTTCCAGATAGCGCAGGAGGACCTGTTCGAGGCCGACCCCAGGAACCGGATCACGGAAGCGGATCATGTCGGCATGGGCCGTGTTCGGCCCGCTTTTTTCGAGGATCTGTTCGGGATCCTTCAGCAGGGCCGCATTCATGAAGCTCAGCCGGTAATCGCCGCGCAAGGCGCCGATGATCGCGATGTTGCGACCGGCATGCATATAGCAGGGATGGCCCCATTTCACGACTTCGACGAGCCCGGCCGAAAGGCAGATGCGACGCAGGGCCGCGAGGCCCGTGGACCAGATCCGCGTTGCGCAGTCGGGTGAGGCGAACCTGTTGCAGCGTCCGCACCCGCGCGCGAAATAGTCTCCGACCTCGGTTATCAAGCGCCTTGCCTCATGTCCGGGCGCCAGGTCGTGGCGCTTTACTCAACCTGCAATGGCGATCCCAGAAGGACTCGAACCCTCAACCTGCTGATTAGAAGTCAGCTGCTCTATCCAGTTGAGCTATGGGACCATCAAGCGCATTTAGGGTGCGCAAGGCTGGTTTGGCAACGACCAAGGCCGGGCCGGGGACGGGAATTCCAGAGGAATTCCCGCTGCGGAATTTTTCAAATTCCGACTCGGGTCCCGTGATCAATGGGTCCAGACAGTGCGGCGCCCGGTTGCGAAATTCTCGCCATAGCCGCCGGGACGGATGTTGGGCTTGCGGTCCTTCGGTTCGATCACGACCGCATCGATCCCATGCGCCTGCGCATAGTCCATCGCCGCTTCCTTGGTCGGAAACCGCAGCCGGACCTGGCTTTGCGTATCCCGCGACGAGGTCCATCCCATCAGCGGATCGACTTCCCGAGGGGATGCGGGCGCATGTTCCAGCACCCAGTCATGGGTCTTGGCCGTTCCGGACTGCATCGCTGTCCGTGCCGGTCTGTAGATCCGTGCGCGCATCGTGGCCTCCTTCTTCCGCGCCGCTTATCCGGCATCCGCCGCTCTCGTGCAAGACTTTGGAGCCGGGGGCCGGCAGCTGGGGTTGAAGCGGAACAAAAAAGGATCAAATCTGGAGCCTGCGGCCTCCCCCGCCCGCCCGAGGATTCGCCATGCACAACAATTCGCCCGATCAGATGCCCGTCCTCTACGCCGCCCCCGATGTGCGGACGCGCGACAAGCTGGAAGGCGGCAGGCGATTCGTCCTGCATGCCGAGTTCGAACCCGCCGGCGACCAGCCCACCGCCATTGCCGAGCTTGCCGCCGGCGTGGAGGCGGGCGAGCGCGATCAGGTGCTTCTGGGCGCGACCGGCACGGGCAAGACCTTCACCATGGCCAAGGTGATCGAGCAAACCCAGCGCCCCGCCATCATCCTTGCCCCCAACAAGACGCTTGCCGCCCAGTTGTACGGCGAATTCAAGGGCTTCTTCCCCGAGAATGCGGTCGAGTATTTCGTCAGCTACTACGACTATTACCAGCCCGAGGCCTATGTGCCGCGGTCGGACACCTATATCGAGAAGGAAAGCCAGATCAACGAACAGATCGACCGGATGCGCCATTCCGCGACCCGCGCGCTTCTGGAGCGTGACGACGTGATCATCGTCGCCTCGGTTTCCTGCATCTACGGCATCGGCTCGGTCGAAACCTATGGCGCGATGACGCAGGACCTGCACAAGGGGCAAAGCTACGACCAGCGGCAGGTGATCGCCGACCTGATCGCCCAGCAATACCGTCGCAACGATCAGGCGTTTCAGCGGGGCAGCTTCCGGGTGCGGGGCGACAGCCTCGAGATCTGGCCCGCGCACCTCGAGGATCGGGCGTGGAAGCTGTCCTTCTTCGGCGAAGAGCTTGAGGCGATCACCGAATTCGATCCGCTCACCGGCCACAAGACCGACACGTTCGACCGCATCCGCGTCTATGCCAATTCGCATTACGTGACACCGCGCCCGACGATGCAGCAGGCGGTGCAAGGCATCAAGAAAGAGCTCCGCCAGCGCCTTGACCAGCTGGTGAACGAGGGCAAGCTGCTCGAGGCGCAGCGGCTGGAGCAGCGGACGAATTTCGACCTCGAGATGCTCGAAGCCACCGGCGTCTGCAACGGGATCGAGAATTATTCGCGCTACCTGACGGGCCGGATGCCGGGCGAACCGCCGCCCACCCTCTTCGAATTCATCCCCGACAACGCCATCGTCTTTGCCGATGAATCCCACGTCTCGGTCCCCCAGATCGGCGGCATGTATCGCGGCGACTACCGGCGCAAGTTCACGCTGGCCGAACACGGGTTCCGGCTGCCGTCGTGCATGGACAATCGCCCGCTGAAGTTCGAGGAATGGGATGCGATGCGGCCGCAGTCTGTTTTCGTCAGCGCCACCCCCGCCGCCTGGGAGCTGGAACAGACCGGCGGTGTCTTCACCGAACAGATCATCCGCCCCACCGGCCTGATTGACCCCGAGGTCGAGATCCGCCCCGTCGAGATGCAGGTCGACGACCTGCTGGACGAGGTGCGCAAGGTCGCCGCCGCCGGCTATCGCACGCTGGTGACGACGCTGACCAAGCGGATGGCCGAGGATCTGACGGAATACATGCACGAACAGGGGATCCGCGTGCGCTACATGCATTCCGACATCGACACGATCGAACGGATCGAGATTCTGCGCGACCTGCGCCTTGGCGCCTTCGACGTGCTGGTGGGGATCAACCTCCTGCGCGAGGGCCTCGACATTCCCGAATGCGGGCTGGTGGCGATCCTCGATGCCGACAAGGAGGGCTTCCTGCGGTCCGAGACCTCGCTGATCCAGACCATCGGGCGGGCGGCGCGGAATGCCGATGGCCGCGTCATCATGTATGCCGACCGGATCACCGGCAGCATGGAACGCGCGCTGAAGGAAACCGAACGCCGCCGCACCCGCCAGATGGCCTATAACGAGGCGCATGGCATCACGCCCCAGACGGTGCGCAAGAATGTCGAGGATGTTCTGGCGGGCCTTTACAAGGGCGATACCGATATGGCGCGCGTGACCGCCAAGGTGGAAAAGCCGCTGGTGGGGGCGAACCTGCAGGCGGTGCTGGAGGGGCTGCGCACCGATATGCGCAAGGCCGCCGAGAACCTCGAATTCGAGGAGGCGGCCCGGCTCAGGGACGAGATCAAGCGCCTCGAGGCGGTAGAGCTTGCCGTGGCCGACGATCCGCTGGCCCGCCAGCAGGCCGTCGAGAAGGCGGTGGAAGAGGCGCAGGTCGCCTCGGGCCGGTCAACGGGGGGCCGCGGCGGGATGCGCGGCGGCAAACGAAGCCGGGGCGGGCGGCGCTGATCCGGGCTGCGGTTCAGTGCTTCATGCGCCGGAGGGGCGGCCGCCGGACGCGGTTCACCAAAGCACGGCGCCAAGGGCGATGACCGTCCCCAGAAGGGCGATCCCCCCCAGCCGCCAGCGGATCAACCCCGCCTCAACCGAGGCAAGCCCGGCCGTGAGCCGCGCCGCGCTCTGGCGCAGGGCCGTGCCGATCCCGTCAAGCGCGGGCAGCTGCAGCGGCGGCAGCGCCGGTCTGCGCCATAGCGCCAGAAGATCGCCCGGCGGGATCTGCGGCAGCGGGCGGCGGAGGATCAGCGCAAGGACGGGCAGGGCCAGCGCGATGGGCCAGGCGCTGTCGATGAGCGTGGAGGGCTTGACGGCATAGCCCGGCGCGAGACCCGACCATGCGGCCATGAGGCTTAGGGGCGCGACCTGTGCCGCCGCGATGGCCAGCACCGGCAGGGCGAGTGCGGCGGACCAGAGCGGCGTCTCGGCGCTCGCCGGCGCGATTTGCCACAGGCGCCAGAGGAACCAGCCCATCACCAGCGTCGTCGTCACCGAACTGAGGGTCAGCACCAGCGCCAAATCGCTGGCCAAATCGCTGGCAAGCGCGCCCTTGGCCGCGGCCTTGGCCAGCGCCCCCCCCGTCAGCGGCAGCCCCGCCATGGAGAGTGCGGCCAGCCCCGCGGCGGCCATGACCAACCAGCGCTCGGCGGGGCGGCGGCTCAGATACATGACCCCCACCAGCAGGAAGAGGCCCCCCTTCGCCAACCCGTGATGCAGGGCGTAATAGGGCGCGATCTCGCGCGCCGCGCCGCCCGCGCCGATCAGCAGGATCATAAGCCCCATCTGGCTGATCGTGGAGTAGGCCAGGATGGCCTTGGGGTTCGTCTGGGTCAGGCCCCAGAGTGCGGCCGCATAGGCGCCCAGAGCGCCCAGAACGATCAGCGCCTGAGCGGAGGCGCCCCCGGACGCGCCCTCTGGCAGGAAGACGATCATCCCGACAAGCCCCGCCTTCACGATCGCCCCCGACAGCACGGCCGAGGCCGGAACCGGGGCGGCGGGATGGGCCAGCGGCAACCACATATGAAGGGGAACCAGCCCCGCCTTGACCCCGAACCCGATCAGCAGCAGGGCGACGGCAACCGGCCCTTCCGGCACCAGCGGCAGGCTTGCGCGGATATCGGCGATCAGGAAGCTCCCGGCCGCATTCGCCCCCAGAAGCAACCCCGCCAGAAGCGCCACCTCGCCCAGGATCGCCATGACGATATAGACCCGCCCCGCCCGCAGGGCCGAGGCGCTGCGGTCATGGACGATCAGGATCCAGGCCGCAAGCGAGACAGCGGCGAAAGAGACGTAGAAGGTCGCGATATCCTGAGACAGCAGCACGCCCAGATTTCCGGTCAGCGTCAGCGCCCAGAACCCCGCGAAGGCGGCAAGCCGCGGCTCGTCCCCCATGCGCTGGGCGGCAAGCGCCGCGAGGATCCAGAGCGCGGCCGTCATCGCCATGAGCAAAGCCCGCCCGGGATCGAGGCCAAGCGAGACGCCCAGCAGGATCTCGGGCAGAAGGGTCGTCCCCGTGGTCGGCATCAGGCCCAGCCAGAGCGCCGGAACCGGTGCCAGCGGCAAAAGCCGCAGCACCGTGCGGCCCATCCCCGGAAGCAGGGCCACCGCGGCGATGACCAGCGGCCAGAGCAGCGCGAGGAAGGGCAGGAAAGGTCCGCTCCAGAGCGTCATTTCAGATACTCCAGCCGCGCGATCAGCGTGGCCCAGCCCAGCGGGCTGAAGGCCGCCGCCGCGACAAGCCCAACCCCCAGCGAGGCCAGCGCCGTCAGCGCCGCCGGCACCACCATGCCGGGCGCGTGCTCATCGCCGCGCGCATCCTCGGGCGCGGGCAGGGCCCAGATCCGGTAAAGGAGCGGCAGGAAATAGGCCGCGTTCAGCAGGGTCGATGTGGCCAGCACCACCAGCACCCAGGGCGCCCCCGCCTCGAGCCCGCCAAGGCCGAGGTAGAACTTGGTGATGAAACCCGCCAGCGGCGGCAGCCCGATCATCCCCATCGCGCCCAGCGAAAAGGCAAGCGAGGTCCAGGGCATCCGCGCGCCCATGCCATTCAGCCCTGCGATCTTCTTGACCCCCGCCCTTTCGTCGAAAATGCCTGCGCAGAAAAAGAGCGTGATCTTCATCAGCCCCTGATGCACCAGATGCACCAGCCCGCCCACCACCGCAAAGGGCGAGGCCAGCCCCGCCCCAAGCAGGATGTAGCTGACCTGACTGACCGTCGAGAAGGCCAAGCGCTTCTTGATGTCGTCCTGTTGCAGGGCGCGGAACGACCCCCAGACGATGGTGATCGAGGCGATGACCGCGAGCGGCATCCCGACCCCCAGCTCGATCACCCGGTCGATCCCGAACACGTCGAATGTGACGCGCAGCACGCCAAAGGCACCGGCCTTGACCACCGCCACGGCATGCAGCAGCGACGACACCGGCGCAGGGGCTGCCATGGCCGCCGGCAGCCAGCCATGCAGCGGCACGATCGCGGCCTTGACGCCCAGACCGGCGATGAACAGGGCGAAGATGATCTTCAGCTGCGTGTCGCCCAGCCTCTCGAGCGGGGCGGGCTCGGTAAACAGGATCGGCCCGGTCGCCGATTCCAGCCAGACGATGGCAACCAGAAGCGCCGCGCTCGCCGGCAGCGCATAGCCGAGGTAGATCCGCCCGGCGCGCAGCGACTCGGAATTCTGGCGATGGATCACGAGGGGCCAGGTCGAGAGGGTCAACAACTCGAAGAAGATGAAGAAGGTGATCAGCGACCCCGACATGGCAAGGCCGGTCGTGGCCGCGACGCAGAGGCTGAAGAAGCCGAAAAAGCGCGACAGGTTCGGCTTGTCGCCCAGATAGGCCACCGCATAGATCGTCGTCAGCAGCCACAGAAAGGCCGAGAGCGTCATGAACAGCAGCGCCAGCGCATCCAGATGCAGCGCCAGAACAAGGCCCGGCGCCAGCGGCATTTCGGCCTTGTAGACGGTGCCTTCGGACACGGCGACCAGCATCACCGCGATCAGCGTGAGCTTCATCAGCGCGCCGCCGATCGACAGGCCGTTGCGCAGGGCATGGGCCTGCTGCGGCAGGAAGAAGATCATCACCGCCGGCACCAGCGAGGTCATCAGCACCAGAAGGGGCAGAAACGCGCTCACAACCCCTCCACCGCGGCATCGGGCCGCCCGATATAGACCAGATCGAAGGGCACGGCCGAGAAGATCCCCAGAAGCACCGCCGCCAAGGCAAGGGCCAGCGGCACCCACTCCTCCCACGGCGCGGGGCGGTCTTTCAGCGTGACCTCCTGCTGCACGAAGAGGGCCTCGACCGGGCGGTAAAGATAGATCGCCGCCATCAGCCCGCCGCCCAGAAGGATCACCGCCCACCACCACTGCCCCGAGGGGAAGGTCGCGGTCAGCATCATGTATTTCGCGGTGAAGGCGCCGGTCGGGGGCAGGCCCATCAGCGTGACCGCAGCGATGCCGAAGGCGAAGGTCGTGACGGGCAGCGCGCGGCCCAGCCCGCGCAAGGCCGTGATCTCGTCACTGCCCGCGGCGCGGATGAAAAGCCCCGCCGCCAGAAACATCGAGGCCTTGGCCAGCGCATGGCTCACGGCCTGAAAGACCGCCCCGCTCCAGGCGCCGGCGGCCCAGGGCTGGGCACTGCCCTCGCCGCCGGCAAGCGGGAAGATCAGGAAGAGATAGCCGATCTGCGCCACGGTCGAATAGGCGATCACCAGTTTCAGCCGGCTCTGGCCGATCGCCAGAAGCCCGCCATAGACCACCGCCGCCGCCCCGAGCGCGCCCATCAGAACAAGCGCCTCGGGCCGGGCGATGTCGGGCATCGTCTCGAACCAGAGCCGCACGAGGATCAAGAAGGACGCCTTCGGGACCAGCGCCGACAGCATGGCCGAGGCCGGTGCCGGCGCTCCGGCATGGGCCGGCGGCAGCCAGACGTGGAACGGGAACAGCGCCGTCTTGACCGCCAGCCCCGCGGTGATCAGCGCAAGGGCCAGCCCGTCGGCCGGGGCCGGCACCCGCTGATAGAGCATGGCGATATCCAGCGTCCCATGCGCGCCGTAGATCAGCACCACGCCCAGAAGATAGAGAAGCGACCCGATCAGCGCCCAGATCATGTAGCGCATCGCCGCGGCCAGCGTCTCGGCCTTGCCCGAGAGGGCCACAAGCGCCACGGCCACCAGCGTCAGAAGCTCGAGCCCGACATAGAGGTTGAACAGGTCGCGCGACAGGAAGATCGCGTTGACCGCCCCCCAGAGCAGCAGCGCCAGCGGCCAGAAGCCGAAAGACGCCCGCCCGCGGCCCGGCGCGAACTCGCGCATCGCCGCGATCAGCACCGCGGCCATGACCAGCGCGGCCATCGCCAGAAAGGCCACCGACAGCCCGTCTGCCTCAAGCGAAATCCCCAGCGGTACCGCCCAGCCCCCCGGGACGAAGCCGACCGGCCCGCTTTGCAAAAGCCGCGCGGCCAGCACGACCACGCCTCCGGCGACAAGCGCCACCGAGGCGAGCGCCACCATCACCGCCGCGCGCGGCAGGGCGACCGCCGCCAGTGCCGCCAGAAGGGGCACGACAAGGATCCCGACGATCTCGATCATTGGGGCCCCTTGGCCTCGTCCTCGGGCAGGACGGCGCTGTCGCTGGCCCGCGCATGGGCAACGACCAGCCCGATCGCCAGCGCGGTGGCCGACAGGGCCACCACGATGCCGGTGATGATCAGCGCCTGCGGCACCGGGTCCGTCGCCCCGGAGCGCGAGGCGAAAGCGCCGAAGAACAGGAAGATGCCCGAGCCGATCACGTTGAACGCCGTGACCCGCCGCAGCAGATGCGTGCTGGCGATCAGCCCGTAGAAGCCCAGCCCGATCAGCGCCGCACCCGTCATGGCAAAGAGGTCGGTCGCGGTGAGGAGGCCGCTCATCCCGCGCCCTCCGACTTGTCGGGCCGTGGGGTATCAGGCCGCGCGCCGGGCGGCCCCAGCACGAGGAAGGCAAGTGTGATCGCGATGGAGAGGGTCAGAAAGACCTCGATCATCAGGATCACCGGCTTGGCCATCGCCACCGGATAGGTCAGGAACCCCAGCCCCGCGACCAGCATGAGAAGCCCCGCCAGCAGAAAGACGGCCGGTCCGATGACAAGGCCGATGCGCCAGAGGCCGTCCTGCACCCGGGGCGGGGCGATCCGCCCGGCCATCGCCGCCAGAATGCCCATCGCCGCAAGGACCGTGCCGCCCTGAAAGGCGCCCCCCGGCTGATCCGCCCCGGCCCAGACCAGATAGACCCCGACCAGAAGCCCGATGGGCGGCAGAAACCGGCCCAGCATGGCCATCGTCCCGCCCGAGAGCGCATGCTGCAACAGGCCCAGCGGATTGGTCCAGTCGGCATCGCGGCCCAGCATCCAGAGGCCGACAAGGGCGGCCAGCAGGACGATGCTTTCCAGCAGCGTGTCCCATGCCCGGTAGTTCAGCAGCACCGCCGTCACCGGATTGCCGACCCCGGTCTCGGCCAGGCTCTCGGCCACGGCGGGGGCCAGCCCGGCCGCCTCGGGCGTGGCGAACCAGGCCCAGATCAGCAGGCCCGAAAGGCCGGCGGCCAGCACGGCGGCCAGCGGCCGGAACCCCTGTTCGGCGCGCAGCGCCGGCAGGCGCCCCGCGGCCGACAGAAGCAACACCCCGGTCAGCCCGGCGCCGATGGCGGCTTCGGCAAGGGCCACATCGACCGCCCCCAGCCGCACCCAGGCCAGGCCGATCAGCAGGCCATAGACCACGAAAAAGACGATGCTGCGGAAGACCGGCCCCGGCGCAACCGTCGCCAGCGCCGCCGTCAGGATCAGGGCGCACAGGACGATATCAAGACTCATCGCGCGCCCCCTTTCCCAGAAGGGCCGCCCGCGCGACAAGCTGCGCCACGGTGCCCGCCGCCACCAGCACGAGCGCCCAGATCAACGCGAGCTTCGCGATCTGATAGCCCGTCTCGGCCTGCAGGGCGACGCCGAGGACGACGAAGCCCAGGCCCAGATTGTCGGCTTTGGTCAGGGCGTGAAGACGGCTGTAGGTATCGGGAAAACGCAAGAGTCCCAGGGTTCCGGCCACGAAAAACACCGCGCCAAGTGCGATAAGTGCAAGCGAGAGGTGATCAACCGTCATGGTCCCGCCCTCCCTCGCCCCGGCGCTCGACCAGCGCGTCGAGATCGACCTCCTCCTCTTCGGGGTCGCCCAGACCGTCGGCGCTGGCGGATTTCACGAAGGCCACGGCCGCCAGCGCCGCCAGAAGCGCCAGCACCAGCGCCACATCCAGCGCCGGCCAGCCCGAGGTCGGCGCCAGCAGCACCACCACGCCCACGCCCGAGGTGCCGGCCAGTTGCGCGGCCATCATCCGGTCGGCCCGGGTCGGTCCGCGCCAGACAAGCAGCAGCGCAAAGCCCAGCGACAGCAGGATCACCGTCGCGGCAAGGGTCAGCCCGGTTTCGATCATGGCGCCTTGTCCGACAGCCCGATCAGGGCCGCGATCTCCTGCTCGGTCCGGGCGATGCCGCTGTGATCGGCCTCCCGGTCCAGCACATGGACCAGCAGCTTGCCCTCCTGCGTTCCGGCAACCAGCGTGCCGGGCATCAGCGAAAGCTCGGCGCCAAGCGCCACCCGCGCCCCGTCGGGCAGGGTGACGGGCACGGTGATCCAGCCCGGCGCGATCGGCAGGCGCGGCTGCACCGCCCGCCAGGCGACATCCAGCCCGCCCGCGACAGACCGGGCGATGAACCTTGGCAGAATGGCGACAAGGCGCAGGATCCCAAGCTGATAGGAGGGCGGCAGGAGCGTCAGGCTCAGCCAGACGGCGGCCGGCACGGCGAAGGCGCCGAAGATCAGCCCGTCAAGGCTCGCCCCGGTCAGCACCAGCCAGATCGCCCCAAGGATCAGGCCCCTGTTGACGATGGAAAAGGCCAGTAATCTGCGCTCGGCCATCGCCGCACCACCTCTTTCACATTCACTGCGGCGCGGGACAGCCCGAGTGCCATTCGCCCCACAATATGCGCCCTGTCGCGGGGTTCTCAACTACCCCAGATGCCGATTTCGGCCCTGAAAGCCCGGATTCGGTCGCCAGCCTGACCACAGCGGCCGGCGGGGCGCTCAACCCGCAAGCGCGCCGGCGGGCCTGTCCGGAGTGACCCAGGCCCACAGCCTGTCGATCAGCAGACCCAAGAGCACGATCATGCCGATGACAAGGCCGATCGCCTCGGCCCGGAACAGCGCCTCGGTCGCGGTCGGTGCCGTGCCCAGAAGGACGGCAACCGTCGTCATCGCCGGGCCGATGGGGCGGGGATGAAGCATGAAGCGCGTGCCCAGCACCAGCGCGGCCAAAGCGATGGAGAGCCGGATCCCGACCGGCAGGGCCAGCGCTTCCAGCCCGACAGCGACAAGCACGCCAAGTGCTGCGCCGGTGCCATAGCGTTGCAGGGGGGCGATCCTGTCGGGAAAGGGGATCAGCGCCCGCGACAGGAACAGGACAGCGATCCAGTAGCTGCGCGGCATGTCGAGGTTGAGGACCAGCAAGGACGAGATCGTCATCCCGGCGCCCAGAAACAGAGCCATCCGCAATCCGTGCCGCGCCCCCGCGGGGCCGGGGCGCATCACCCCCGCGAGCCCGAGGGAGCCCAGCGTCAGGAACCCCGCGACCACCCCCACCGCGGCGGGGGCCATCAGCCACGGGTCGCTGCCCCCGGCCATGGCGACAAAGGACATCACCAGCCCGAGCAGCGCCATCACGGTGATCTGCGTGCCGCCGCGCGCGACCTCGATCCCCGCCAGGATGCAGAGCGCCGCCGAAACCAGGGCCAGCGCGCCGGGTCCGGGCCAGGCGAGGAGGATGGCGAGACCGGGCAGGAAGATCGCCCCGCCCCGTGCGCAGCCGCGCCATCCGGCGGCGGCGGTGGCGAACCCGCCAAGGGCAAACCCGGCCACGGCGATCACCGCCCCGGCGCTGCCCAAGGCAAGGTGAAACAGGATCCCGAGCGCGAGGCAGACAGCCGTGAGCGTCAGAACATGCCGCCACGGAAGAAGGGCCGGCGGGGGACGTTCGGGCGTGTTCACGATGCGTGCAGATCCTGTGGCCTGAACGGCGGGTTGGCTCTGATCCGAGAGTGACGAAAGAGGCCCGCGCTGACAACCGGGAAGGCCGGGCCGACGCAAGGCCGAGGTCGGGTCGGCGCCTTGTCCGGCGGTTGCGTTCAGGCGACCATGGCCAGAACCCGCGCCTCGAAGGCGCGCGGCACGGGGCGGGCAGCGGCCGCGCGGGCGTCGGCATAGCTGGCGAGTTCCGGGAACAGGCGCAGCAGTTCGGCCCGCGACGCCTCGCCACCGCGGTCAAGGGCGTGGCCGGGATGCAGGCTTTCGGAAGGGATCCCGGCGGCCCAGACGATCTCGTGCCGGGCAAAGAGGATGTGGCAATATTCGATCGTGCCGCCGTCCTCGATGCGGATCGTCTCGCCGTTCACCAGATGCTTGGCGGCGATCAGAACCTCGGCCTCGCCGCAATAGAGCTCGGCCCGCCAGTCGGCGACGAGCATCCGGTGCTGCTGCGACACGACAAGATCCGCCGCATTGCCAAGCGCGCCTTTGGCGATCCGCACCGGCGCATTGGCCCCTGTCGCGACAAAGACCTCGCGGGACAGGACCAGCACCGGCTGCGGCCCATGGTCCAGCGTCAGGACCAAATCGCCGGGGGCGAGCGTTTCGACGGGGCGCGGGCCATCGGGCGTCTCGATCAGGGTTCCGGCGGCAAAGCAGACCGGCGCGAAGGCCGAGACGGGGATCTGCGTGCTGACCGAAACCCAGGTCGACGAGACGAAGGTCGCGTCCTGCAGGATCGTGCCATCGGTCGGGGTAAAGACCGCGGGGCCGCCCGAGACATAGAAGGTGACACCGGTGATCGTGACATTGCCGGTTCCGGGAATGTTGACCGTGATCGTGTCATTCACCCAGACGGCGGTGATGACAAGCCCGTTGAACGTGTCGCCCGCACCCGTGCCGATGAAGCCATCGTCATTATTGTCAATAAAGTCATAGACCTGCACGGTCAGAGGCGTCCCGGCCGGTGGCGGGTTGCCCGGGTCCATGACAAAGAACTGATCCGTATAGGTCGTAGGCATCTCGACACCAGTCACACATTTGACGCTGACGATCTGGCTCGAGATACTGGCAAATTTTAGACGAATTGGCGCTATTGTCTTGGCACCGGCAACAATCCTGCCGCGCCGCTCTGGTTGCCTGGCCCGGTTGTCTTGCGGTCAGACCCGCACGGCCGCGGCCAGATCCGCCAGCATCCGGGCCGAGGCGGCAAGCCCGGCCGTTTCGGCCGCATCAAGCTCGGGGATCAGGTCGGCCTCGACCCCGTGCCGCCCGATGATGCGGGGCAGCGACAGGGTGGCCCCGGTCACGCCGCAGACCTGCTCTGTCCGGATAGAGACCGAGAGGACCGCCTTCTCATCGCGCAGGATCGCGCGGGCGATCCGCGACAGGCCCGCGCCGATGCCGAACCATGTCGCGCCCTTGCCCGCGATGATGCGATAGGCGGCGCGGCGCACGCCGGCGTCGATCCGGGCGCGGACCTCGTCGGTGATCGGGGCCGAGACCTGGGCCGCGAAATCCCGGATCGCCACCGATCCGGCCCGCGCATTCGACCAGGCCAGAACCTCGCTGTCGCCATGTTCCCCAAGCACATAGGCATGGACCGACGCGGGCGAGATATGCAGGTGCCGCCCCAGAAGGCTGCGGAACCGCGCGGTATCGAGGATCGTGCCCGACCCGATCACCCGCCCGGGCGGCAGGCCCGACAGGCGCGTGGCGATATCCGTCATCACATCGACCGGGTTCGAGGCGATCAGCAGGATGGCCTCTGGAGCCACGCCGGACAGGCCCGACAGGATATCGTCAAAGACAGCGGCATTGCGCGACAGAAGGTCGATCCGCGTCTCGCCCGGGCGCTGGGCCACGCCGGCAGCCAGAACGACGATATCGGCGCCCTCCAGCGCGGCCAGCGGGCCTGCGCTGACGGTGCAGGGCGCGGCAAAGGGGATCGCATGGGCGATATCCTCGGCCTGCGCCCGGGCAAGGCCCTCGTCGCGGTCGGTCAGCACGATCTCGGAGGCGGCGCCCTGAAGCGCCATGGCATAGGCCGCGGCCGCCCCGACCTGACCCGCCCCCACGATCCCGATCCGTGCCATCCTCGCGCCTTCCTGCTGTCCGCCACTTGGTCCGGCATCAGGATGGGCGCGTCCGGCTGCGGGATCAAGGCGCCCTGGCGCGCCCGCTGCGCCTTCATCGGGCCATATTGACCTGTTTCCCTGCGGGTTGCGGCTTGGTATCCAGAGCCGCAACAGGAGGATGTTCATGAGACCGGGACTGTTCGTTGCCCTTTGCGCCGCCTCGCTTTCCCTTGCCGCACCGCTTCGGGCGGGCGAGACGGTGCTGACCCTGACCGGCGCCGTCGCCGATCCGCCGGTCGAACTCACGCTCGAGGATCTGCTGGCCCTGCCGCAGCATCGCCTTGTCACCGCGACCACAGTGACCGACGGCCGCCCCGCCTTCGACGGCTTCCTGATGCGCGATCTGCTGGCGGCGCATGGCGCGGCGGGCACCGTGGTCGTGGCCGGGGCGCTGAACGACTATCAGATGGAGATCCCGATCGAGGATTTCGAACGGTTCGACGTTCTGGGCGCCCTGTTCATGGATGGCGCGCCGCTGACCCCGCGCGACAAGGGGCCGATCTGGATCGTCTATCCGCGCGACGATCATCCCGAGCTTGAGGATATCCGCTTTGATACCCGCTGGGTCTGGCAACTGGTCACGCTTGAGGTGCAATGACCGATCAGGGCCCGGACGCAACCCGAAAGCCCTGGGCGCTTTACGCGCCGTTTCTGCCTGTCATCCTGCTGGTTCTCGTGCCGCTGGCCTTTGCCTTGACGCAAGGCACGACGCTTGAACGCGACATGCGGATCGCGGCGACGCAGAACATGCTTTGGGTCACAAGCCAGACCCAGATGGAGATCATGGCCCTGACCCAGGCCGCCGGTCGCGCCGATCCCGATCCGGCCGAGGTCGCCCGCCGGTTCGATCTGACGGTGGCGCGCCTGACCCTGATGCAGCAGGGGCCGCAGGCGCGCTACCTGGCCGAGATCGGCCATCCCGACGTGGCGGGCGAGATGCTTTCGGCGCTTCTGCTGCTGGATCCGATGGCCAACGAGCTGGACGCGGATCTTGTCGAGGCAATCCATCTCCTTGGGCTGGACCTGCAGCCCCGGATCAACCGGCTGGCCAATATCGTCATGACCACCGACTGGGACAGGTCCGCCGCGCGCCTTGACGCCTTTCGACAGACGCAGCGCCTTGTCATTTCGGCGGTGGCCTTCGCGCTTCTGGCGGCGGTGGCGATCTCGTGGATCCTTCTGCGCAACCAGCGCCGTCTGCATCTGGCCGAGGTCGAGAACCTGCGCGCCGTCAACCTGCTTGAACAAGAGCGCGATGTTTCGGCGATGTACCGGGATTTCGCGGCGATCGTGTCGCATCAGATGCGCACGCCGCTCAGCCTGATCGACAGTTCGATGCACCGCCTGACCCGGATGGGCGAGGCCGTCACGGCCCGCGACGTGGCCGAACGGCGCGAGATCGTGGGCGATGCGGTGCAGCGCCTGACCCGGCTTGTGGATACGGTCCTGCTTCTGGCAAAGCTCGACACCGACCAGTTGCAGGCCCGGTTCGCGCCCCTGCCGATGGATCGCGTGGCCGAGGCGCTGATCGAGGAGGTCCGCCCCCGCCATCCGGGCCGCGAGATCAGCCTCTCCACCACCCAGGCTCCGCTTCTGGCCATGGGGGACAGCCACCTTGTCGGGCATATCCTCGACAATCTTCTGTCCAATGCGTTGAAATACAGCCCGCCCGACAGCCCGGTCGAGCTTCGGGTCTTTGCCCAGGGCGCCGAGATCGCCTGCGCGATCACCGACCGGGGGCCGGGGATCGCGCCGAAGGATCGGGCGCGGCTGTTCGAGCGCTACTACCGCGGCGAGGCGCAGTCCGGGGGGGACGGTACGGGAGCGGGCAATGGGTCAGAGGGCGGGCCGGTGAGTGGGCCGGAGTATGGGCAGCCCGCACGGCAGCCCGCCGGATCGGGCACCGGCACTGGCACGAGCACCGGCATGAGTACTGGCACTGGCCTTGGCCTTGCCCTTGCGCGCGAACTGGCCGAGGTTCAGCGCGGTCGCATCACCTTTGAAACCTGGCCGGGCAGGGGGTCTGTCTTCACCCTCTGGCTGCAGGCCTGCCGGACGGGACGAGACAATGAAGGAAGCTGAAGCGCCCCTGATCCTGTGCTGCGAGGACGAACCCCAGCTTCTGCGCGACATCTCCGACGAATTGCGCGGCGCAGGCTACCGCGTGCGCGAGGCGCGCGACGGGCGCGAACTGTTCGACCACCTGCAGGACTGCACGCCCGACCTTCTGTTGTGCGACATCATGATGCCCGGGGTCGATGGCTACGACATCCTCGCCCGGTTCCGCCGGACCTATCCGCATCTGGCCCATGTGCCGATCGTCTTTCTGTCGGCCCTGTCGATGACCGATGCCGTGATCCGGGGCAAGCGGGCGGGGGCGGATGACTATCTGACCAAGCCGATCGACTATGACCTGCTGCTCTCGACGATCGAGGCGCGGCTGCGCCAGAGCGAACAGGCCCGGGCCGGCATCGTGCGCAGCGCGGGGCTGGGGCGGCATCTGTTGCAGCGGCTTTCGGTCGGGGTGCTGGTCTTTGATCCCGACGGCGCGCTGATCGAGATGAACCCCGCCGCCGAGGCGATCCTGTCGGGAGACAGCCGCGCGCTCGTCAATGCTCTGGGCGAGGCCCTGCGCCAGCAGGGCAGCCGCGCCGAGGCGGGCGAGGAGGATGTCCTCTCGGTCCTGCTGGACGAGGCGCCCCAGCGTCTGGCGCAGATCCATGCCTGCCCCGCCGATCCCGTTGCGGGCACACCGGCGACGGTCGTGGTCTTTCTGGCCGATCACGGGTTCCGCCTGCCGCTGTCGGCCGATGCCCTGGCCAAGGTCTTTGGCCTGACCCCCACCGAAGCCCGCGTCGCGCGGCATCTGGCACGCGGGCTGCGCCCCGAGGAGATCGCCCGCGAAATGGGCATCGCCACCACCACGACCGCCTATCACCTGCGCAATGCCTTCGGAAAGACGGGCACGCATCGCCAGGCCGATCTGGTGGCGCTCCTGTTGTCGATCCCGATGCGCTAGCGGTCGCGTCCTTGGGGAAAGGGGGCAGCGTCCCGGCAGATGTGGGCGGGGAGGGCAGTTGTGCGGGACGGGGTGGACGGTCGATGCGCTCGCAGCATGGGAGGACCTATGAGGCCGCAACGCGCAGGTAGCGGAGTTTGATAAGTCAGTACCGCGGGGCGGCGCGGAGCAGCTGGACGGTTTAGGAACCCCCAGGCGGTACCTGCTCTAGATCCGTAACCGTGTAACTCACGCTTATAGTTCCATTTGGCTTTCTGATTGTGCCAATCTCAATTTTGGCATGAAATCTATCGCCTAGTGTTATACCCTCTTTGCTCTCGATCCTTTCCAGATAGTCTTGGCTGACCTGATGGCTGAATTTTCCGGAAATTATCTCCTCAGCGCCATCCCGTTTGAAATCAAAGGTTCTCTTTATTGGAGACAAACCTACAAGTGTTCCGGTCCAAGTGACGGGCTCGATCTTTACGTTTGTTTCAGATATCCTTCTAAAGGCTCTCTCAATACTCGCCCTATCAAAACTGTATTGTCGATCCGGAAGGTTGGCCTTCAGTGCCGCGTCATTCTTCTCAATGTGGCGGAAAAACTTTGCTAAAGCCGTAAAGACCCTTGGATTAATCTCATCAACATCAACAAGGAACTCATCCTCATTCTCTTGTGTAAACTCCTCAAATAGAGAGACGGCCTGCTCAAGAGATTCCCTGATCGGTGTTTTCACCGCGCTTGTCTGGCTCGCATCCCTTTCTTCAAGAACGAATCCAAAGGAGCCAGTTGCAACACCGCGGATGTTTAGGGCCGCAAGATCCGCCCCCTTAATTTTACCTCGTTGAGCAAGTTCGCCACGCAAGTTCGCTGCAAAAAGACGGGTGACGATGCCTTGAAAGTAAGTTAGCGCCAGCGCGGCGAATTTAGCGTCGATAGTGCGTGATCCGTCCACAGGGGCGCCATCGAAGAGGATTGATACCTCGGCGATTTGAGCGTCACGTTCCCTAAGAGCACCTAGCTCTGCGGCAACAACTTCCAAACGTCTCGAGAAGTTCAAGCGGCCAACCACGTCTCCGTCGGCCTCGGCCTCTTTGATAAGCGCTTTCAGCTCAGCCTTCTGAGTTTCTAGAGCGGCAATTGATTGGAGGTCAGACATTGAACTTCCCTCCTATCTCTTGGTCGATATCTGCGAATTCCATAGGGTCCACCGCCAATGGGATTTCAACAATTCCCTTCTTCGCATTTGAGCCGCGCATGTCGCTGAATAGCCCGAACCAGTAAGTTGTGTTTCTAACCAGGGAACGTGATCCAGCATCAAGGTCAACGGCATAGGTGTCGCAATAATATTTAGGCTTGATGTTCTTTGTGTCAAAGAAGGAGCTGTGAATATGGTTCTTGTAGTCCGGTCCCCAATTGCTTGGTTGAGTTTGGTATTTTACAGGCCTGTTGAAGAAGGTCACCACGTCAATATCGCTCGGGCCTCTCTTCCTAAGAAACTCGACGTTCTCTATGAAGCTTCCGTCGATCCATTGATAGCCTGATGCGAATCCGCCTGCATGCAGATGCTTTCTGTATTCATTCAGGCCTTGCAGTAGTTTTGCGCGTTCACGCGAGGTGCAGAAGCGATCAACGACTTCATGCATTGTTGCCAGAAAAGGCGAACGTGCGTGCGGAATGGTAGGGTGACCGGAAATGAACGGCGGCAATGCTCCGTGGGCAGCAAAATCAGGTATGGGCATGTAAGAACTCGCACTTTCGCCCAAAGAACACCCTACCCGCGTTGATGATCTGATGTCCAAGGTTATCTTCACACCCCGTCATTCAATGCTAACCCGTCAAATTTTCCATAGAGATACATAGGCTTAACGTCTGCCATCAAGCTGGTAGCGGCCCGTAGGATGTGCAGCATTAGAAATGCTTTTGTGTGTCCGGACAGGGCCCCAACCCCTCACAGCGCTTCCCGCCTCAGCCGCCAACCACCGTTTCGCCGGTCCCGCATGTTTGAAGGGGGTCTTCCGGTGAACTCCCCGATAGGCTGTGCACCACAGGAGAGCTCGATGATCACCAGAACACCCCCCGAAGACGCGGGCCACAGCCCCCGCAGCATCTTCGCCCAAAGCCTTGTCGTGGCGCCGCTTCTCGCCGTTATGCCGCTGCATCCGGCCATGGCCTCGGGCGCGCCGGTTTCGCCTGTCCTTGCGGGGCCGGAGGGTCTTGTCGCGGGGCTGCCGGTCGTTCCCGCGGGCGAGGTCGATCTCATCCCCGAGGGCGACCCGCTGTTTCCCGGAGGCACGGTCTATCCGGGCCAGACGCTCTATCCGGGGCTGATCTTCACGACGCTGTTCCGCAGCCGCGAGCATCTGACCTCCGAGCAGCGCAGCCGGATCTCGGCCCTGGGGATCGAGACAGTCGAGGATTTCATGACCGCCGACCCGGCCCTTCTCGCGCCGATCTTCGAGACGGATGCCGGGACGGTGGCCTCCTGGCAGGCGGCCCTGCGCGAGCTGCCGCAGGAAAGATAGGCCCGGTGCAGAGCCGGGCAGGACAATCACAGGACGGACTGATGTGGGATTTCTCCTTCGGACAGGCGGTGGCGATCATGCTGCGGACCTTGCCCTTCGTGCTGCTGCGGGCGGCGGTCTATTTCGGGGTGGCGCTGGCCTATGTCCTTGTCACCGGGACCGGGGCGGGGATCGGCTGGGGGATCGGCGCGCTGGGTGACGAAGGGTTCCGCGCCTCGGCCACGGTCTTTGGCGGGCTGGCGGGGTTCGGGATCGTGGCCATCGTGATGTACTGGCTGCGGGAATACATCCTCTACATGGTCAAGGCCGGGCATATCGCGGTCATGGTCGAGCTGATCGACAACCGCCCGATGCCGGAGGGGCGCAGCCAGATCGGCCATGCGCAGGCCATGGTGCGCGAAAGGTTCGGCGAGGCTAGCGTTCTGTTCGCGCTGGACCAGCTGATCAAGGGGGTGCTGCGCGCCATCACCGGACTGATCCGGGGCGTGTTCACCCTGCTGCCGATCCCCGGCATGCGGCAGCTGATCACCATCCTGCACGCCTTTCTGCGCATCGCCGTGGGATTCATCGACGAGGTGATCCTTGCCTACGGCATGCGCACCCGCGCGACCGATCCCTGGGCCTCGGCGCGCAGCGGGCTGGTGCTCTACGCCCAGAACTATCGCCCGATGCTGCGCAATGCGGCCTGGATCACGGTCTTTGTCTATGGGCTGATGGCGGTGGTCTTTTTCGTGATGCTGGCCCCGGCCGCGCTGATCAGCAATCTCTATCCCGGCGGGCTTTCGGCCATGGGCGTGGTGATCGCGCTGATCCTGGCATGGTCGGTCAAGCAGGCCTTTCTTGAACCGCTGGCGGTCGCCTGTCTGCTGCAGGCCTATTTCCGCACCATCGAGGGCCAGACACCCGATCCCGAATGGGAGGGGAAGCTCGAAGGCATGTCCGACAAGTTCCGCAAGATCGCCGCGCGCGCCAATCCTGCGGGTGCCGCTCCCGGTGGCGCCACACCCGGCGGGGGGGCTGCGGCCGGTTGACCCCGGCCGCGCTTCACTGCCCTCAGTCGCGGCGCTGCGTCAGTCCGCCTCGTCCAGCCAGCCTTCCGCCTCGGCAATCTCGTCGGCGCGGGCGCGTTCCTCCTCCGTCATCTGGCCAAGGATCCGCATCAGTGACGAGGTCTGTTCGCGCCCTGTCTCCTCTTCGTATTCGACATAGATCCGCAGTGCCATGATCGGGTCGCGCTCGACCCCGTCCCCGTTCAGATAGGCGTCCGACAGGCCGCGAACGGCATTCGGATCGTTCCGTTCCACGCCCAGCCGGAACCAGTAGACGGCTTCCTGCGGATCATGGACCGGCCCCTGATCGGGATTCTGATACATCCGCGCAAGTGCCACGATCGAGCGCACGGCCCCGGCCTCGGCCCCCATGCGGAACAGACGGTAGGCCTCGTCCTCGTCCGCCTCCACGCCGCGACCGTTGAGATACATGCCGCCCAGCGGGTGCATCGCGTGAAGATAGCCCTGATCGGCCGAGGCCCTGAGCCATGTGTAGCCAAGCTCGAGATCCGTCTCGATCCCGTCTCCGATGACGGAATAGGCGTCACCCACCCGCCATTGCGCCCGGGGATCGCCGGCTTCGGCCAGCGGCATCCACAGCTCGACGCCGCGCGCGCGGTCCCGCTCCGGCCCGCCGGTCGAGGTGAAGTTGCCCAGATAGTACATCTCTCCCAGTCGATAGATCGCCTCGCTGTCGCCCTGCGCCGCCTCTTCCTTGAGGCGCTCATAGCGTTCCGCGCCAACCTGGGCCGCGGCAGGAAGCGCCAGGGCCCCGCACAGAAGGGCTGCGGTCATGAGTTTGCGTGAGATGGTCATCTCCTCTCCTTTCACGATTGAGGTGAGCTTTCCGGTCACGGCCGTGCGCCGATCAGAGCGGCAGGGGCACCGCGATCACGTGGCGATCGAGCCCCTCGAACCCCTGCCGCCAGACCGAGATCAGCGCGACCCCCAGCGCCCCCTCGGCGGGATAGCCGGCCGAGAGCACGGCATCGAGGCGATAGGCCACAGGGCAGCCGCGCGAGGCCGGGACGGTCGTATCCTGATGCAGGATCTGCGAGCCGCCACCGGGCACGGAGCGCACAAGCCGATACCCGACGACGGCCGAGGGATCGCGGCAATAGTCCACCCCGAGGGGCACCTGGACGGTATCGAGATCCAGCACGAAGCTGCCCCAGGGCGCTTGCGTCGGGTCATCGGGATGCGGCCGCGAGATGACATGGCGGGCGGGCGCGTCATGCGCCTCGCCGATGCCCCGGGCGAAGAGGACGGTCGCCGGTCGCTGGATCTCCAGCTGCCCAAGGATCGGCGCGGCCCCCGCCATCGCCTCGGCCCGAACCTCGGCAAGCGCCAGAAAGGGCGCGGCTTCGACCGCCACCATGTCGACCTCGGGGCGCGAGGCCCGGACCGGCGTTCCCGCAACCCAGCGGTCGGCTTGCAGATCAACGACATAGACCTCGGCGAAGGGCAGGCCCGAGCCGCGCTGAAGCCCATGCAGGGCAAAGGCGAAATGGCGCCCGTCGGTGGAAAAGCCGATCACCTCGTCATGCGTGAAATGGCCGGCGGCGGCGGGTGAGGCCGGGAGGGTGGCGGCGATGATCGCGGCGAAGAGTGCAGCCGTGGCCCTGCGGATGGCATTGCCAATGGATTTCATGCGACGGCCCCCTGGTGGTTTGCGTGTCAGTGTCTGTCGCCTTTGGAGTCTGACGGACCCGGCGGATTTCGACCCCCTGCGAACGGGTGGGGACGGGGTCCGCCGCAGCACCTAACCTGCAGGGCTGGCCTTGTGCGGTATTCCGGCCCCGAGGATCGGACGCCGGTCGAGTTGCAGCCTGGCATCGGCGTGGGCTCTGCGCGGTCCGACGGGTTCCTCGCCCTGCCAGCCGATCAGGGTTGACGCGCAGGCAGGCATAGCTCGGGCACCTGACGGTTGCGGACCGCGGCAGCCGCCAAGCCCGGGCGCTGCAGTTTACGGCAAGTTAACCTTGATCGCGTCAGTGTCGCTGCATGGATATTCGCGACACCTTTCCGCAGCGCTCGCGCCCGGCCGGCATGGCCTGGGTCGAGCAGATGTTCACCGCGAAATCGGCGGCCCGCGGCGGCGTTGTCCGGCGCGCCGTGCGGGATGTGGAGCGGGAGGTCGGGCGCGACCTGTTCATGGATGAGGTCGATCGGCGAGGCTATCACCTGATCGAATGCGGAGGACAGTTCGTCGTGATCTGCTCTGACCGGCCGATGCGCGTGCTTCTCTGACGGATCGGGCGCCCGGCCGGGGCCGGGGCAAAAGTCTTCTGCGAAGACTTTTGACTGCAAGATTTTTCGTCGAAAAATCTTGGCGCGACCCGACCGGCGATGAAGGACGTGATGCGGTGCGCCAGTCCCGAAGCGCTCCGGGCGTTCGGCTTCGCCATCGGGCCTTCCCCAGTTTGCGCCCTCGGCCTCCGGCCCCCCGGGTGGCGGCCGCCGAGATGAACGAGGGCCGGACATCAGGATCAGAGCCGAAAGCCCAGGCACTTGCGGCATCACTCAGGGTCGATGCCCCCCTTCGCCCCAGCGGTCGGGTCCGAAAGCGAGAGGCCCGCTTCGCGCTCCAGCCAGCTGCGCAGCGCGGTGCCGGCCTCTTCCGGCTCTTGCGTGAGTGGTGCCTGCAGCAGCGCCGGCCCATCCGGCAAGTCGCCCGTATTCGCCAGGTCGTAAAGCCACTGGTCCGCGACCGGTTTGCCGGCCATTGCCTGTGACAGGGCAAGGCGGACGATGGCAGCCGGACCGGGCAGCGTCACGGCAGCGCCGCCCAGCACATGCCCCCCTTCGGCTCCGACGAACAGGTGGGGCGGGTCGATGCCGGCAAAGGCGCGCGGGCGGTACAGCCGAAGCCGGCCGCTTGGCGGGCGCGACAGCCACAGGATACGCGCCTTCCGCCAGGTTTCGGCCTGTGCAGGCGCGAGGGTCCATCCCGCCGCCGTCAGCTGCGCGACCGCGGCCTCGATACTGCGCCCCCGCACCACGAGATCGGCGACATCGAAACCGTCGGCGGCAAAGGGCGCCCCGCGCGCCAGCGCCGCCCCGGTGCCGATCACCAAGACCTCGCCGTCCAGCCCGCCCAAAGCGGCAAGGGCCGGTTCAAGCAGCCCCAGGTTGACCCTTGCCCGCGTCCAGAGTTGCCGCCGGACACCCCGCAGCCTCTGGACCACCGGCCCCTCCTCGAGGCCGCCTTCGTGGCGCATCATCATGCGCGCGATCATGCGGTGCTGCTCATAGGTGATCGTCTCGGGATCGACCGCGGCGATCCAGTCCCTCGCCGCGGCAAGCGCCCTGTCGGGATCGTTGGAAAAGGCGGCGATCCGCAACCGGCGGTCGGGATAGGCGGCTTCGGCCGCGGCTGCGTCAAAGCTCATGTCCCGCGCTCCCTCCGGCGCTGGATCGCCTGCCAGACGACCTGCAGATAGCCCCGGTCCATGGCCGCGTCGCGGTTATGCGTCAGGCTTGCGGCATGGATCCGGCGCCGGGCCAGCGGTTCTTCGATCATGTGGAGCGCGAGGTTCATCTCGCGGGCGCGTGCGATCCAGTCGATCAACTCGCCCGCGCGGCCCGGCGGGTCGATCATCGGGCCGACCCGGTCGATGGCCCTGCGCCGCAGGACCATGGTGCTGCGGGTCCAGCCCGAGCGGGCATCGTCGGCCCAGCGCCGGGCCGGACCGTCGTGAAAGGACTGCATCCGCGCAAAGACACCCGACAGGTCGGGATCGTCGGCGAGGCAGGCAAGCTGTCGGGCCATCTTCCCGGGCAGCCAGAGGTCATCGGCATCCAGCGTGGCCAGGATCGGGCAGCTGGAGGCAAGGATCCCCCGCATCGTGGCAGCACCGGGGCCTGCGTTCTCTTGCCGGATCAGCCTGATTGCGGGCGGGGCCGCCCCATCGACCGCCACCTGATCGAGCGCCGCTTTTTCCATCACTGCGGCCAGATCGTCGGTCGAGCCGTCGTCGACCACGATGATCTCGGCTGCGGGCAGGGTCTGGGCGGCGACCGAGGCCAGCGCCTCGAGGATGAAGGCCGTCGCGTTGAAAGCCGGAATGATGACGGAATAGGGCTGGGTCATTCGGAGGCGCCTTTCGCTGGTATGGAGGGGGAGCCGCCGCCCAAGGCGCCCCCAGGTCCGCCCCCAGGTCCGCCCCCAAGTCCACTCCCCAGGCCGCCGTTCAGTCCGCCGTTCAGACTGCCGCCCCAGACCCATTCCACGCCATGCACCTCGGGATCCTGTCGGCGGCGCCTTGCATGTTCCATCAGCGCGCGCAGGAAATAATGGCGCATCTGCGGCTTGTTGGCCGAGGTGTTGCCGGGATGGCGACGGTAAAGCACCATCGACCTGTCGGTGATGATGGCCTTGGGCTTGCGCTCGAAAAGCCGCAGGAGGAAGTCGAAATCCTCGGATTGCACGAAGCCCGGATCGAACCCGCCGTTCGACAGCAGGCAGGGGGCCCGGAACGTCCCGGCGCTCATGCTCACGCCCAGCTGGATCAAATCGTCCTGCGTCAGGGCCGAGGCAAGATCCGGTGTCTCGCTTTCGATCAGACGCATTCGGCCATAGACCAGTTGTACCTCGGGATCGGCGTCCAGCAGGGCAAGATCGGCCGCGAGCCTGCCCCTTGGCCAGAGGTCATCGGCATCCAGAAAACTGATGAGCGTCGTGCCTTCGGGCAGCGCCGCGAGGGCACGGTTCCGGGCCGGCCCCGCACCTTCGCCGGCCCCCTCGATCAGGCGGATCCGGGGGTCGCTCCGGGCCATCCCGGCGACGATGGCGGCGGTCGCGTCGGTCGATCCGTCATCGACCACAAGCACCGCCACGGGCAGGGCCGCCGCCTCCTCCGCATCCGCAAGGACCGAGGCGATGGCCGTGGCGATGTAGCGCGCCTCGTTGCGGGCGGGCATGATGATGGCCAGCGTCATGGGCACCCCCGGTCAAGCCAGTCGGCGATCACCGCCGTCACCTCGGCAGGATCGGTGCCAAGTGCAAGGCTGCGGCAGGGCAGGGCGCGGATCAGGGTGCCGGTCTCGGCAAAGCGGGCGCGCCTGTCGCCGCTGAGCTGTCCAAGGCTTGACGGCATCACCGCGGCAAAGGCCTCGGCTTTCGAGACCGGGCCGATCCGCGTGTCCGCCCCGCCGGTGATCCGGGGCACCAGCACGGCCTCCAGCGTGAAACCGTCAGAAAGGGCGCCGGGGCGCAGGGCCGCGATCGGAAAGACATGCTTGCCCTGCCAGTTGCGCGGGCCGAAACCGGCGGGGTCAAGGCCGCAGCGCCTTAGCCCGCCGGGATCCTGCTTCATCGTGCGATAGACCGGGCGGGCCGAATAGGGCGGGGCCGAGGTCACGAGGACGTAATCGTCCCCGGCGCTCTTCAGCCCGTGCAGGACGCAGCCCAGCGTCGTGCCGGATTTGCCCCGCCCGCCTTCGCCCACGATCAGGCAACCGCGCCCGTTGCGCGACAGGCTGGCCGCATGGATCATCGCATGGCCTTCGGCGCGGGCGATGGCGGACAGGAGATTGGCGATAGGGGCGGTCGCCTCCCATTCGGGCAGGGCCTCGGGCGCCAGTTGCAGCCGCAGGCCAAAGCGCGCGGCCGGATCGAACAGATCCCAGACAAGCGGGCTGCGGCAGAGCCGGCCCGACAGCCCGACCCGGGCCAGCGCCGCCTCGAGATCGAGGTCCGAGAGCGCCTTGAACAGGGCGAAATCGGGATGGCCCGACAGAAACTCCGGCCCGATGCGGCACAGGATTCGGTAGTCGGGCGCGGTCTCCCCGGCCGGAGGGTGGGGCAGGTTGGCCGCGACCCAGCCTGCCAGCGGCCCTTCGGCACAGCTGACCGCGATGGTCCGGCCAAGGATCGAGACATTGACAGCCGGCCCCGGGAACGGGGCAGTGAGGGCGGCGTCGATCTGCCGGCGCGCGAAGCCCGCGATCAGGGCGCCGCTGTCTTCAGGCATGGCGGGCGACGGGCATCCCGGTCTGGGTGTCGAAATCGTGGATCGGATCGGCCGCGATCACATCGGCAAGGTCCGAAAAGCTCTCGAAGGTAAAGGCTTCGGGCGCGGCAAGGATCGTGTCGCAGGCCGCCGTGAAATCCCCTTCGGCGCCTGCCGAGTCCGTCTCGGCCTCGCGCAGCAGCCCTTCGGACTTGAGGCGATCGAGCGTCTCTTCGGCCTGTTGGCCCGCGTCGGGATCGCGGGCGCGAAGGGCGGCGATCAGGCCTTCGGTGTTGTCGCAGGCGATGAGCTGCTCGAAAAACGCCTTCGCCCGGTCGGCGAGGCTGAAGTACGAGCCCGATGACAGGTCAAGCAGCACGGCATCGGTCGAGAAATCCTCGTAGGCGACCGTGGGGGCGTTGAGTTCGTGGCGCATCAGGGGCTCTCCCGTAGCGAAACCGCTTGTTCAATGCGAAACGCTAACCTAGCCTCGCGCGCGGAACAAGGCCCGGCGCATGGCTTCTGGCGGTGGGCGGAAGGCGGGGTGGGCGGCGTGCGCAGGCACAGGGATCGGCGGTCGTGACCGGAGTGTTTCCCGATGCGCGGACGGCCCATCTTGTCCGGGCGATCCTTGATCCCGGCCCCGCCGCCGACCACTGGGCGGCCTATGCGCAAGCCCTTGGCCCCGAAGGCCCGGGCACCCCGCCGCCAGACGAGGGCGAGTCGCGGCTATTTCCGCTTGTGGCAGCCCGACTGGCGGGCGAACGGGGTGCGGCGCTGGAGGGGGTGGCCCAGGCCGGGCGCCTGAAGACCAGCCTGCGCTGGGCGCGGATCCGGCAAAGCCTGACCCTGCGCGCGCGGGCGCAGATCGCCGAAAAGCTGGCCGAGGCGGGCATTCCCGCGCTCTGGACCAAGGGGACGGCGCTGACCGCCCTGGTCTATCGCCCGGACGAGCCCCGGGTCAGCATGGATGTCGATGTCATCCTGCGGTGGAGCGATGTCGAACGGGTCGCGGCGCTGGCCGATGCCGCCGGTTGGGTGCCCAAGCTTGCCCTGCCGTCCTTCGATGCGCGCGGGCGGCTTGTCGGGACCGAGCTCAGCTATGCCATTCCCGGTCTGGTCGAGGTGGATTTCTCGTGGAAGCCCCGCGTTCCCTTCGCCTTTGATCCGGCCTTGTGCGACTGGCTCTGGCAGCGGCGCGATCCCGCCCTGACCACGCAACCGGCCGATCCGACATGGCTTTTGCTGGAAACGCTTGAACACGGGCTTGTCGGAAACCAGGTCAGCCCGATCCGCTGGGTGGTGGATGCGGTGCTGCTGGTCCGGCGCGCGGGGGGCGCTATCGACTGGGCGGTGCTGGAGGAGTTTGCCTTGCGCTACCGTCTTGTGCTGCCGGTCCTGCGGGGGCTCGAGACGGTGCGCGCCTTCGGCGGCGATGTGCCCGAGGGCGTGCTCGCGCGGCTCGCGGCGCATCCGGTGGACCCGCTTGAACAGGCCGAGTTCGAGGCGCGGATCGGGATCGCCCAAATAGGTCGGAGCTTCCGGGTCGCCTTGTCCTACAACCTGCTGCTGCGGGCGGGGGACGGGGATCTGGCGACCCTCGCCCCCGCGCTGGCCCCGGTCCGCGAAATCGGGGTCGAGCTGCGGGCGCGGCTGGAACGGCGGCTGGCGGCCGTCGCCTCGGGGGGCGCCGGCACCGGGAAAGCGGGGGAGGCGGGGAAGGCGGGGGAGGCCCCGCTCGTCGATCCGGCGCAGGATGTGGCCGGGCTGATCGGGGCGGCGCGGGAGTTTGCCGCCAAGGGGCAGGTCGCGCTGGCCTTGCTGCATTGGCAGGCGGCGGCGCGGGGCGATCCCGCCAACGAGGCGGCCGCCCGCGGCCTTGCCCTGGCGCAGGCCGCTGTCGAGGAGGACGATACCGCCTGCCGGACGCTCTCCGAGGCAAGCTCCCGGTTTCCCGACGATGCCGCCCTGTCGATCGCGCTGGTGCGGCGTCAGCTTGCCGCCCGGCGGTTCACCGATGCTCTGGCAAGCTGCGAGGCGCTGTTGGCGCGCCATCCCGGCAATACGACGGGGCTGACGCTGCGGGCCAGCTGTCTCCAGGCCTTCTGCCGCGACGAAGAGGCGCTTGCGGATCTGCGCGAGGCGCTGCGCCTCCGGCCCGATGCCGCCGCCATCCGCACAAGCCTTGCGCGGGCGCTGTTCGAGGCGGGGCAGTTTGCCGAGGTGATCGCCCTGGGCCGTGACCAGCCCTTGAGCAATCGCAGCCTGATGCAGCTGCATCTTCTGGCGGCGCGGGCGGCGGCGCGGCTGGGGCGCTGGGCCGCGGCCGATGCCCGGTTCGACCGGCTGCGCCGCGCCTTTCCCGACAGGCCGGCACTTGCCCTTGCCCCCGCCAGCGAGCGCAACGCGGCGCTTGATACGGAGGGAGCGGTCGCCATCGCCCGTGACGCAGTGGCGGCCTTTCCCGACGATCTGGCGGCGCGGCGGCTGCTGGTCGATCTGCTGGTCGACCTCGAACAGCATGAGGCCTTTGCGCATCAGATCGACGCCACGCCCAGGGCGTTGCGCCTGTCGTCCGCCTTTCAGCTGGGGGTGCTCTTGCCGGCCTTTCATCGGCTGGGCGATGTCGAGGCCTGTCGCAGGATCCTCGAGGCGCAGTCGCGCGATGGTCTGCCTGCGGAAACGGGCGTGGAGTTGGCCAAGGCCCTGTGGACGCATGGCGATCCTGAGGAAAGCTATGCAAGGCTGAGCGACCTTGCCCGCCGCCATCCCGACCATCCGGGTCTCCAGCGGCTTTGCATCACCGTTTTCGGCTCGCGCGATGCCGAGACCCTGCGCCGCACCAAGGCGGGCCTGCGCGCGCGTCTGGCCCCGCGGGACTGGCTGCGGCTGATCTCTCCGATGGGCTCGATGCATCTGGACCCGCAAGAGCGGCGCGAGGTCAGCCGCTGGATGCTGCGCGCCCCCGCATCGCACAGCGCCGCGACCCGGCGGTATTTCCTGCTTGGCCATCGCTCGGAAACGGATGCCGAGCGCATCCGGCTGCTGCTGGAGCGCTATCGGGGAAAAGAGCTGTTCTTCGAGGCGCTCAAGCCAGCCCTGCGGGCGCGTCTGGCCGATCTGACAGGGCCGGCCCCCGGGGCGGGCCCGGAAACAAGCCCCGATGCAGAGGCGCCGGCGCCGACAACCCGGCCCCCCGGTTTGCGCCCCCCCGGTCTGCGGGCCACCTTTCGGGCATCGCTTGACCGCAGCGCCTCGGGGCGGCGGGCCCTGGCCCTCATGCGCAGCCTTCGGGCGCGGGGAGGGCCGCCGCAACCGCCGCCCGCAGAACCGGCCCCCGATCCAAAGCCCCCCGTTTCGCAGGCCCCCGTTTCGCAGGCGCCCGTTTCGCAGGCGCCCGCACAGCCGCCCCCGATGCAAGAGCCGAACCACAGCCGCATCTGCCTGCGCGTCGCGCGTATTGCCGCTGCCCATCCCGAAGCGCATCCCCGCCTGCAGGGCGCCTTGCAGCGCCATGTGGCGGCCGTCCTCCGGGCGCCGCGCGACGACAGCTGGATGGACAGCGGCGAAAGCCTGGCGGCGGCCCAGGCGCTTTGTGATTGGCTGCTGGCGCGGATCGCGGCGAAGACACCCACCTCGGTCATCCGGCTGGGCGATGGCGAGGGGCATTTTCTGCCCTATCCCGACCACATCCGCGCCTTTCAGCCCCTCGACCGTCGTCAGGTTCAGCGCGACCCCTGGTGGGGCGAGGAACTGCTGGACGCAAAGGGCGAGGCGGCGCTGTCGGCCGGCCTGATCGCGGCGATCCGGGGGGCCGATGTTCTGGGCGTGCCGAATGCCCTGCGCTATGCGGCCAATCTGGGCTGGCCGACCAAGCTGGTCGGGCGGGATGGTCGCGGGGTCGAGGCGGTCTCCTGCCATCTTGACGCCTCGGGCCATGCGGGTCGGCTGGCCTCGTGCAACCTGCATACCGATCTGGCGCATTGGGATCTTTATGGCCGCCTGTTGGGGGGCTGCGGCACCGTTTCGGTGATCTCGTGCCATGATATCGCGCCGCGGCTGGCCGAACGTTTCGGGCTGAGGGTTCGGGAAAGCTACCGGATCCCCGGCGAATACCGCCACAGGCGCAGCTATGACAGCCGCTACGATGGCGCGGTGACGGGGCGGATCTATCCCGATGTGTTCGACGACATCATGGCCCGGCTTGATCCGCACCCCGGCGAAGTCCATCTGGTCGCGGCCGGGGTTCTGGGCAAGCTCATGTGCCAGCGCATCAAGGAGCGCGGGGGGATCGGCCTCGATATCGGCAGCCAGGTCGATCACTGGGCCGATTTCCGGACCCGACCCTATTTCGCGGACAGCTGACCCGGTTCGGCCTCTGCGCCTGCCTCTGCGCCTGCCTCTGGCCCGCTCTCGGGCAGGCCTTCGCGGGCGATCAGGCTGAAGGTCTTGGCAAGGGCATCGACCGCGCGTCCCAGCACGGCGGGGCTGACGGCCTCGGCCGGGTTGTGGCTGATGCCCCGGTCGCAGGCCGTGAACAGCATCCCCACCGGGCAGAGGTCGGCCATGGCCGAGGCGTCATGCGTAGCACCGGAGGCCAGCCGGCGTGGCGGTCGGTGTGGCGGCCGGTCGGCCGGGCCGGAGGATCGGGCCAGCGCCGCGATCATCGCGGGGTGGCAGGGGGTGGCGGGCTGGGCATAGTCCCGGCTTTCGTGCCAGGCCAGACCGCGCGCCGCGGCAATGGCCCGCGCCCGGGTCAGGATCCGCTCTGCCGCCTCTAGCCGGACCCTGTCGGAGGGCGCCCGGATCTCGATCGTCAGCGAGACCTGCCCCGGCACCGCATTCACCACCCCGGGGCGCAGGTCCAGCGCGCCCACCGTGGCCAGAAGCCCCTCGGTCGCGCGGGCGACCGCTTCGACGGCAAGGATCACCTCGGCCGCCCCGGCCAGCGCGTCGCGCCGCATCTGCATCGGGACGGTCCCCGCATGGGCCGCCTGCCCGGACAGGGTGACCGAGTGCCGTTCGATCCCGCAGATGCCGGTGACGATCCCCAGTGCCTCGCCCGCCGTATCAAGCACCGGGCCCTGTTCGATATGGCATTCGATCCAGCCCAGAACCTGCGCCGCATCCCGCGCCAGCGCGGGCAGGCCCTCGGGGTTCAGTCCGAAATCACGCATCGCCTGGCGCAACGTCACCCCGCCCCGATCGGCAAGGTCAAGTGCGGCGCTGTCGAACCGCCCGGCAAGGGCGCGCGGGCCCATCAGCGCGGTGGGAAAGCGCACCCCCTCTTCATCGGCGAAGGCCAGCACCTCGACCGCAAAGGGCAGGGGGGTGCCCTGTTCCTTCAGCTTCATCAGCGCCAGAACCGGCAGGACCACGCCCATGATCCCGTCATAGGCGCCACCTTCGCGGACCGAATCCTGATGCGATCCGGTCAGCAGGACGGGCGCGCCGGGCGGGCCGTCCTGCCGTCCGATCAGCGTGCCGGCATCGTCCAGATGCACCTGCAGGCCGGCGGCCTCCATCAGCTCGGTCAGAACGGCAAGGGCGGCGCGGTGTTGGGGGGTGAAGGGCAGCCGCGTCACGCCGGGGCCGGGTTCCGAACATTCGGCCAGCCGGTTCAGCCAGTGCTGCGCCCGGCCTCCCCAACCACCCGGATCGGGGGCGTCACGCATCGCCCTGATCCTGACCGCGCCCCGGATCGGCGCGCGTCGGCACGCAATGCAGCCAGTCGGCATAATCGCCCGACCGGGATCGCTCCAGCAGTTCGGCCAGGGCGGCCACCGGCGCGGGGGCCCAGTCGATCCGCAGCGTCAGCGGCGGCGCATCGTCCGAGACCACCAGCAGTGCTGCCGATTGCAGCCCCCGGCTGTCGCCCCCCGCCGCCTCGGCCGCGATCAGCGCGGCAAGCAGCTTGTCGGCCAGCGCTCCGGCCGCGCCAAGATAGCCGTCCCGCAGGGCCGTCAGAACCTCGGGCCCGGCCAGCAGGTTGCCGGAAACCACAAGGCCGGGGCTTTCCGTGGCGCCGCGCCAGTCGCTGTTCTGCGTGCCGGTATGGCTGGCCACGCCGCCCCGCCTGTCCAAGAGCGCAAGCTGACGCCAGGCACGGCCCGGATCGAGGCGCGTCACCCGGTCCAGCGCCTCGGGAGCCGTCGCGCCGCCGCGCATCAGCTCGAGCGCCTCCTCGCCCCACATGGTCGAGGGGGCGGCCCCCTGCGACGCGCTCATCCCCGCCCGCGAATCGCCGCGCAGCACCCAGCCGCCGACGCAAAGGCTTCCCGTCGCGGCTGCCCCGCCAAAGGCATTGCTGCCCGGATCATGGGCAAGAATGGAAAAGGTCATGGCGCAGCCTCCCTTGGTTTCTGCCAATTTATCATGAAAAAATTGACCGATGCAAATTATCATGATAAATCGGGATCAAGAAAACATCAGACAGGGAGTCTGCCCATGAAACCGACCGTCTTCACCCGCCGGGGCCTTGGCCTGTTGTCGGCGGCCCTTCTGGCCACCACCGCGCTGACGCTGCCCGCCCAGGCCCAGACGCCGCCCGGCGTGCTTGTCGTCGGCCAGATCGCCGAGCCGCAGTCGCTTGATCCCCATGCCGTCACGGCGGTCAACGACTTCCGCATCCTGATGAATGTCTACGAGGGGCTGGTGCGCTATGCCTCGGGCACGCTCGAGGTCGAGCCCGCGCTGGCCGAAGCCTGGGAGATCAGCGAAGACGGCACCGTCTATACCTTCACCCTGCGCGAAGGCGTCAGCTTCCACGACGGCAGCGCGCTGGATGCCGAGGCGGTGGTCTTCAACTTCGAGCGGATGCTGAACGAGGATCACCCCTATCACGAAACCGGCCCCTTCCCGCTGTCGTTCTTCTTCTCGGCCGTGGCCGGGGTCGAGGCGGTGGACGCGCGCACCGTGCAGTTCACCCTGAACGAACCCTATGCGCCCTTCCTGTCGAACCTTGCCTATCCGACCGGGCTGATCGTCTCGCCCACGGCGGTGATGGCGCACGGGCAGGAGTTCGGCCGCAATCCGTCGGGCACCGGGCCGTTCCGGTTCGGCGAATGGCGCTCGAACGAGGCAGTTGTGATCGCGCGCAACGACGACTACTGGGGCGACCCCGCCGGGACCGATGCGGTGGTCTTTCGTCCGATCACCGATGCCAATACCCGCGTGGCCGAGATGCTGGCCGGGGGCATCGACGTGATGGTCGAAGTGCCGCCCGTCGCCCTGTCGCAGTTCCAGAGCGACGATTTCACCGTGATCGAACAGGCCGGCCCGCATGTGTGGTTCCTGATCCTGAACGCCAAGGAAGGCCCCTTCGCCGATGTCCGCGTCCGGCAGGCGGCGAACTTCGCGATCAACAAGGAAGCGATCGTGAACGACGTGCTGGAAGGCACTGCCACCGTCGCCGCCGGCCCGACGCCGCCGGCCTTTGCCTGGGCCTATAACGAAGAGCTGGCCCCCTACCCCTACGATCCCGACCGCGCCCGCGAGCTTCTGGCCGAGGCCGGTGCCGAAGGGGCGAGCCTGACCTTCTACGTGACCGAAGGCGGCTCGGGCATGCTTGATCCGGTGGCGATGGGCACTGCGATCCAGGCCGATCTGGCCGCCGTCGGCCTTGACGTGACGATCGAGACCTATGAGTGGAACACCTTTCTGGGCCGGGTGAACCCCGGGCTGGAGGGGCAGGCCGACATGGCGCAGATGGCCTGGATGACCAACGATCCCGACACGCTGCCCTTCCTTGCGCTGCGGACCGATGCCTGGCCCGAGGCGGGCGGCTTCAACTCGGGCTACTACTCCAACCCCGAGGTGGACGCCCTGCTTGAAGCGGCAAGGGTCGAGACCGATCAGGACGAACGCGCCCGCCTGTATCGCGAGATGCAGGTCATCGTTCAGGAAGACGCGCCCTGGGTCTTTGTCGCGAACTGGATGCAGAACGCGGTGACGAATGACCGGGTTGAAGGCTTCGAACTCGAACCCTCGTTCTTCCTCCTCCTGTCGGATGTGGTGAAGAACTGAGGCGACAGGTCGGGGTCAGGGCCGGGGTGATCGTCCCTCACCCCGGCCCTCACCCCGGCCTGCCATCGCCCGGCTTGCCATCGCCCGGATCTCCATCGCCGGGCCATCCCCTGCCGCAGGCAGCCTGCCTCTGGCCAGCGGGCCTTCAAGACAGCACCATGAACCAGGACTGACCCGGCGCGCGCGCCCGCGTGCCGCATGCAGGAGGCTTTGCCATGGGCAGCTATATCCTCAAGCGACTGATCTCGGCGGTGCCGGTGCTGCTGGGCATCACGGTGATCGTGTTCCTGATCATGGCGCTGATCCCCGGCGATACCGCCACGGCGATGCTGGGCGCCTATGCCACGCCCGAGAATGTCGAGCGGCTGAACCGCCACCTCGGCCTCGACCGGCCGCTCTGGCAGCAGTATTTCATCTGGCTGAGCAACCTTCTGCAGGGCGATCTGGGGCGATCCTTCGCGCTGAACCGCCCCGTTCTGGACGAGATCCTCGACCGCTTTTCGGCCACGCTGATCCTTGCGGGGACGGCGTTCGTCCTGTGTGCGCTGATGGGGATCGTGGCGGGTGTCGTCTCGGCGGCGCGGCAGTATGGCACGGCGGACAAGGCGATCACCTTTGCGGTGATCCTCGGGATCTCGGTGCCGTCGTTCTTTCTGGGCATGATGATGATCCTGCTCTTTGCCGTGAACCTGCGCTGGTTTCCGGTTTCGGGGATGTATTCGATCTGGGGCGGGGGCGACCTGCCCGACCTGATCCGCCATCTGACGATGCCGGCGCTGGCCCTGTCGGTGGTGGCGACGGGGGTGATCGCGCGGCTGACACGGGGCGCGATGCTCGAGGTGCTGCGGCAGGACTTCATCCGCACCGCGCGGGCCAAGGGCGTGCATGAGCGCCGCGTGATCTGGGGCCATGCGCTGCGCGCGGCGATGGTCAGCGTGATCCCGGTGCTGGGCATTCAGGCGGGCTTCGTGCTGTCCGGCGCCGTCTATATCGAGATCGTGTTCCAGTGGCCCGGCATCGGGCGGATGCTGGTCGATGCCATCCTCAAGCGCGACATCCTGCTGGTGCAGGGCGGCGTCGTCTTCGTCGCGGCCTGCTATGTGGGGTTCAACATCCTCGTGGACGTGGCGCAAAGCATTCTTGACCCGAGGATCCGGACATGAGGCTGTTTTTCGCCCTGCTGTTCCGCAACCGCCTTGCCGCCTTCGGTGCGGTGGTTCTGGGTGTGATCGTGACGCTGGCGCTGGTGACACCGCTTCTGCCGCTGCATCCGCCGAATGTGACCGACACCTCCAACCGCTTCCTGCGGCCGCTGTCCGAAGGGCACCTTTTGGGAACCGACCATCTGGGCCGCGACCTCCTGAGCCGGCTTCTGTGGGGGACGCGGCTGTCGCTGGCGGTGGGCTTTGCCGCAGCCCTTATCGCGGGGGTGGCGGGGGCGGCGATCGGCATCCTGGCCGGGTTCTATGGCGGGCGGGCCGACAACATCACGATGCGCGGCGTCGATATGCTGATGGCCTTTCCCTATATCCTGCTGGCACTCGCCATCGTGGCGGCGCTCGGGCCGGGCCTGCTGAATGCGCTGATCGCGGTGGCTGTCGTCAACATCCCCTTCTTCGCCCGCAACATCCGGGGCGTGACGGTGGGCATCGCGCACAAGGAATTCGTCGATGCGGCGCGGCTGTCGGGCAAGGGCAACCTGCGCATCGTCCTGACCGAGGTGCTGCCCAATGTCGTCCCGGTGGTCGTCATCGCCATGTCGACCACGATCGGCTGGATGATCCTCGAGACCGCGGGCCTTTCCTTCCTCGGCCTTGGCAGCCAGCCGCCGCAGGCGGATCTGGGCTCCATGCTGGGCGAGGCGCGGGCGGCGCTGATCACCGCGCCGCATACCTCGCTGGTGCCCGGCGCGATGATCCTTCTGATCGTGATGTCGGTGAACCTTCTGGGCGACGGCATCCGCGACGCGCTTGACCCGCGGCTGCGCTCGGGCGCGCTGTCGCGCCCGATGGCCGCCACGCGCGTGCGCCGCGACAGCGTGCCCGAGCCGACGGGCGAGGGCCTCTTGCGGGTCGAGGCGCTTGAAACCCGGTTCGAGGTGGGACGCCGTGTCTATCGCGCGGTCAACGATGTGTCGCTGTCTCTGGCGCCCGGCGAATGCCTTGGCCTGATCGGGGAAAGCGGCTCGGGCAAGTCGGTCACGGCGCTGTCGGTCATGGGGCTGGTCGCCTCGCCCCCCGGGGTCATCACCGGCGGCGCGGTGCGGATCGACGGGCAGGATGTGATCGGCGCGCCTTACGAGCTTCTGCGCTCGCTGCGGGGGCGCAAGGTGGCCTATATCTTTCAGGATCCGCTTTCGACGCTGCATCCGCTCTATCGCATCGGCGACCAGCTGGCCGAGGCGATCCGCGTGCATCAACCCGTGAGCCGGATCGAGGCGCAGGAGCGCGCGGTCAAGCTTCTGGCCGATGTGCGCATCCCCAATGCAAAGGCCCGCGCCCGCGCCTTTCCGCACGAGCTTTCGGGGGGCATGCGGCAGCGGGTCGGCATCGCCATGGCGCTGGCCAATGATCCCGATGTCATCATCGCCGACGAACCCACCACCGCGCTCGATGTGACGGTGCAGGCGCAGGTTCTGGCGCTTCTGTCCGACCTGCGGCGCGAAAGGGGCCTTGCGATCCTGTTCATCACCCATGATTTCGGCGTGGTGGCGCAGCTCTGCGACCGGGTCGCCGTGATGTATGCCGGCCGCATCGTCGAGACCGGCCCCACGCCCGAGGTGCTGGCCGCACCCGCCCATCCCTATACCCGCCGCCTGATCGCCTGCGTGCCCGAACTGGGCGGCGGGCGGCGTGTGCTGGCCGCGATCCCGGGCCTGCCGCCGGCGGTGGATGATCTGCCGCCCGGCTGTGCCTTCGCGCCGCGTTGCGACAAGGCCCGGCCGGAATGCAGCCGGGGCGAGGTCGCGCTGGAAGGCGGCGCGCGGCAGGTGCGTTGCCTGTTCCCCGAGGGGGTGGCGGCATGACCATCGCGCTCAAGACAACCGATCTGGCCAAGAGTTTCGAGATCGGCCGCCGCCTGCTGCGCCCGCCCAAGGCGGTGGTCCATGCCGTCCATCCCGTCAGCCTCGAGGTGCAGAAGGGCGAGACGCTGGGCATCGTCGGCGAGTCGGGCTGCGGCAAGTCCACTCTGGCGCGGATGCTGGTGGGCCTTCTGCCGCCCAGCGCGGGCCGGATCGAGATTGAGGGCCAGGCCCTGAACAGCGCCGATCCGGCGGCTTTCGGGCGGCTGATCCAGTATGTGTTTCAGGATCCGGTCTCGAGCCTCAATCCCCGCAAGACGATCCGCCAGATCCTCGAGGCGCCGCTGCGCCACCTGCACGGGCTGACCGGGGCGCGGGCGGCGGCGCGGATCGACGAATTGCTGGACGCGGTGAACCTGCGGCGCGAATTCCTTGACCGCTATCCGCACGAGTTTTCGGGCGGGCAGGCGCAGCGCATCGGCATTGCCCGCGCCCTTGCGGCCGAGCCGCGGATCCTGATCCTGGACGAGCCTGTCTCGGCGCTGGATGTGTCGGTGCAGGCGCAGGTTCTGAACCTTCTGGCCGATCTCAAGGCGCGGCTGGACCTGACCTATCTGTTCATCAGCCACGACCTTGCCGTGGTCGAGGCGGTGAGCGACCGGATCGCGGTGCTGTACTTCGGCTCGGTGGTCGAGACGGGCCCCGCCGAAAGGGTCTTTGCCGCGCCGCGCCATCCCTATACCAAGCTTCTGGCCGACAGTGCCCCGGTCGTGGGGCGGCCCTTGGGCGGGGCGGCGGCGGGAGAGCTTCCCGATCCGCTGAACCCGCCGCCGGGCTGCGCCTTTGCCGGGCGCTGTGCGCGCGCGACCGATCGTTGCCGGGCCGAAGTCCCCCGGCTGGAGCCCAAGGAGGAGGGGCAGTTTGCCGCCTGTCACCACCCGCTCGACCCCTGACCGGCTGTCGCGGCCGCAGAAGGTTGCCGAGGCGATCAAGGCCTGGGTGATGCAGAACGGCTGGCAACCCGGCGAGAGGCTGCCCTCCGAGGCGGAACTGATCGCCACTTTCGGCATGGCCAAGGGCACGATCCGCGAGGCGATCCGCATCCTCGAGGCGCAGGGCATGGTGAAATCCCGCACCGGGCCGGGGGGCGGCGTCTTCGTGCACCAGGTCTCCGAGGCGCGGGCGGCGGCGCTTCTGGGCAACTACTTCTATTTCCAGCAGCTTTCGATCGACGACATCTATCTGATCCGCGAATCCCTGGAACCGGAACTGGCCGCCTCGCTTGCCGGTCGGCTGAGCGAGGACCAGCTTGCCGCGCTTGAGGCGGTGATGACGCGCTATGCCGAACCCGCCCGCACGGTCGAGGAAGAGCGCGAACAGCATATCGCCTCGCTTCGGTTCCATGCGCTTCTGGCCGAGATGTCGGACAATCCGCTGCTGCGGTTCCTGATCCGCTTCACCTCGAACATGCTGGCCGAGATCACGGTCAGCCGCAAACTCTATGCCCAGCCCAACCGCGAATTGTGGGAGTCAGGCACGGATTACCAGTCGCGGCTGATCGCAGCGCTGCGCAGCGGCGACAGCGAGGGCGCGCGCAAGATCCTTCGGGCGCATATGCGCAATGCCCATCGGCTGATGCGGCTGCAGGAAGCGGAACTGACGCAGCGCTTCCTGCCCGAGGTCAACATGCTCTGAAGGGCGGGGCCGGGCGGATCCCCGCCCCGCACCATGATGCGCCGGTCAGAAGGCCCAGGTCACGCCCAGCAGCGGCCCGGCCATCGAGGCGTCGATCACCGTCCCGCCGCTGCGGTAATCCACGTCCAGCCGCCGATAGCCGGCCGAAACCGTCAGCTGGTCGGTCACCGCATAATTCAGCGTGCCGAAGAATTGCGAGGTGCTTTCCGACCCCACGCCGAAGCCTCCGACATCGCCGTAAAGCGTGACCGACCAGTCGGGCGCAAGGTTCACATGCCCCCGCGCCCCGATGATCGGATCGACGAAATTCTGGCTGGGCGAGGTGCTGGCCCCCAGCAAGGGCACTTCGGCCGCGCCCTCGATCCACCAGGCGCGGGCCCCGGCAAAGACGTCGAAGCTCGCGTCAGGGGTATTGGCGACCCTGTAGCCCCCCGCAACCGTCAGCGAGGTCTGGGTCAGGCTGCCGTTTGCCGGCACGCCGGGCGGGATCAGCCCTTCGCGCGACGAGGCCGAATAGCTGAGGTCGAACATCAGCACGAAATCCCCGTTCCGCGCGAGGCCATGCAGAAAGAAGGCCGCGTCCAGATCCTCGAGCACCTCCGAGAAGGACGCCTCGAACGACACCTGCGGAGCGCCGGTGAAGGGGGTGATGTCGCCGCTGATCCCCGTGGCCCAGACATAGGGCGTGATCTGGAAGGACCAGCCGTCCATGCCCTGCGCCTGGGCCGTGCCGGTCAGGGCGATGCCGGCCGTGGCGAGCGCGGCAAGGGTGGGAAGCATGCGACGCCGGGGAGGGGCGTTGGTCATTGGATCGTCTCCTTGTAGATGCGGCCGCCCTTCATAATCAGGCGGAGATTGTCGGTATCGTCCAGCCAGTCCAGATCCGTCTCGGGATCGCCATCGACCACCAGAAGATCGGCCAGCGCCCCTTCGGCGATCACGCCGAGCCGCCCCGGATAGGGCGCGCGTTCGCCCGAAAGCGCCAGAAGCTGACCGGCCGCGCCGGTTGCCTTGTGCAGCGCCTCGAGCGGGGACATGAAGCGGGCGAATTTGGCCAGCTGGCGGCCCTGGCTGCCGGTGCCGGCGGGGTTGAACAGGATATCTGTGCCGAAGGCGAGCGGCACGTCATAGGTGGTGGCCAGATCGAAGGCCCGCACCGTGCCTTCGGCCACTTCAAGCTGCTTGGCCTGCTGGATCGGGTCCGACTTGGGGTTCGAATCCTCATCGGCCAGGAAGGGCTGGATCGACCACCAGACCCCGGCATCGCCCATCAGCCTGACCGTGTCCTCATCGGCCAGCTGCCCGTGCTCGATCGACTTGATCCCCGCCGCGATGGCCCGACGGATGCCGCCGGGCGTATAGACATGGGCGCAGACATAGGTGCCCCAGTCCTCGGCCGCCTCGACGGCGGCGCGCATCTCGCGCTCGGTGTATTGCGTGGTGTCAAGCGGGTCGTAAAGCGAGGACACGCCGCCGCCCGCCATGATCTTGATCTGGCTCGCGCCCTTCATCAACTGCTCGCGCGTGGCGCGCAGCACGGCATCCGCCCCGTCGGCGATCAGGGCCACGCCCTGTTGTTCGATGTTGTTCGGGGGGGTGTTGGGGAAACGGGGCAGTTCGCTCAGCAGGCGGAAGTCGCCATGGCCCGAGGTCTGCGAGATCATCGCCCCCGAGGGAAAGATGCGCGGCCCCGTCACCGCGCCCTGGTCGATGGCCAGCTTCAGGCCGAAGGCGGGGCCACCCACGTCGCGCACGGTGGTGAAGCCGCGCATCAGGGTTGCCCCCGCCTCGCGCCCCGCCATCAGGTGGATGAAGCCGGGATCCTGCGTCAGGGCGACGATCTGGCTGACGGCCACAAGGGTCGCATGCCAATGACAGTCGATCAGCCCGGGGATCACGGTGCGCCCGCCGCAGTCGATGATCTGCGCCTCTGCGGGCCCCTGGCCCACGGGCGGCAGGGCGGCGATGCGCCCGCCCTCGACCAGGATGTCGACCCCCTGCCGGATCGCCAGCGTCTCGCCGTCGAACAGCCGCAGGTTGGTCAGCAGCAGGGGCTGGCCGGGCGTCTGGGCGCGGACCTCGTCGGGCTGCAGGCCGAAGCCCGCGAACATGCCGACCACCGCCGCCATGCCCCCGATCATCTGCCGGCGCGAGATATCGGCTTCAAGCCGGGCATAGGCGGCCAGCGTGTAGGGCGCGCCGCAGTGGCAGGGGTCAAGGCCCGCAGCGCGGGCGGTGGCGGGATCGCAACATGCGCATAGCATGGCAAGGCTCCTCTGATCGTCTTGTCATGCGGCCGGGGCTACGGCGGCACCTGGCGTCGGGAACAGGAGATCACTGATACAGGACGGCAACTCGGATCAACCGATCCAGGATGATCGAAGCCACTCCACGAGTGCGGTGGCTTGCAGGCTCAGCCTTCCAACTTCCCCCGCAAAACGGCAGGGGATCGTCCGTCGTCTGCGCGCCTCAGGCGCTTTGTTGCGTCACCTGCGAACAGGTCAGACACTCGCCTCAGAAGATGTCATGGCGATGAAGCCTGTCAAGGTTTCTGGCCGCAGAGGCCGGAAATACCGGGGAAACCCGGCGCGCCCGCCCCGAAACGCGGCCGATCCGGCCTGGAAAGCGTCGATCCTGCCGGTCGGCCCTGGCCTCAGCGCGCGCCTAGCGTGGCGAGGGTCCAGCCGGTGAACTCGGGCAGGAACTCGGCCGCGGCCGCATCGAAAGCGGCGACAATGGCCTCGGTCCCGGTCGAGGGGGCGGTGGTGGTGGCCGAGAAATTCCGGGTGGCGATGATCCGCAGATCCCTTTCGCGCAGCAGCCGCACCGTCATCTGAATGCGGATCGTCGCCGTGTCGCCGCCCGGATCAAGCTCTGCCTGGAAATCCGAAAGCTCGGTCAGCACCGCGTAATCCCCGCCGGGCCCCAGCGGCCGGCGGCCGACATAGGCGAAGGCCCCGGTGCTTTCGAGGCTGCGCAGCATCAGCGTCTGCAGCATCTCGGGCACCGGATCGCCCCAGCGCGCCTCTGGCAGGTATTGCGCCTGCAAGGGAGCCGGCCGGATCATGATCCTGTCGGTCTCGAGCGCGCCCGAGGTGTTGGGGATCTCGACGATCACCTGCGCGGCGCTCTGGCGGGTGGCAGGCGGCTGCGGCTGGGCGCGAAGCTCATAGACCTCGAGCGGCGCCGTGGCACTGTCGAGCGCCGAGATCGCGCCGCAGCCCGTCAGGGCGGTCAGGGCGGCAAGGGCGGCGGCGGCAAGGGCGAACCTGAGGGGCATGGCGTTCCTACCTTCTGAAATCGGGGGTCTGCTGGTTCAGAAAGAACCGCGCGGGATCGCGCTGAATCTGGGCGGTCAGCGCCTCGAGATTGCCGACAAGGCTGCGCGCCTCCTGTGCGAGGCGGGTGTAATTCGCAAGGCCGGTGCTGGTGAAGGCCTCGACCGGGCCTGCGGAAGTCGTCACCAGCCGGTTCAGACTGGCAAAGGCGGTTTCGGCCGCAGCCCCGGCGGATTGCAGATCGGCGGTGATCGCGGGGATATCGGCCGCCACCTGCGCGATGGCGCCATCCAGCGTGGCCAGCGTGGCGCGCAGATCGGCCATCAGGGCGGCGCCCTCCTCGTTGATCAGCCCATCGGCCCCGTCAAAGGCGCGGGCGGCGGCGGCAAGGGCTGCCTCGCCCGTGTCCAGCGCCTCGGTGATCGCGGCCAGAGTCTCGTTCGCGGTGGCGAATGTCGTGGTGGCCTCGGTGACAAGGGTGCCGGCCTCTTCGGCAAGGCCCGCGATCCGGCCCGAGGCGCCCGAGAGGTCTGCGCCCACCTCGTCCACCACCCGCGCGACGGTTGCCGTGGTCTCTTGCAGGGATGCGACGATGGCGGGCAGATCATCCGTGGCGATGGCGCCGACCGAGGCGATGGCGGCGGTCGCCTCGGCCACCATGGCCCGCGTCTCGGCCACAAGCGCGCTGCCGTCGCCCGCCACCAGCGCCGTGACGCTGCCCGTGGCGCCGTCCACCCCGTCAAGCGTCGTCTCGATCCGCGCGATCAGGCTGTTGGTGGCCGCCAGCGTCTCTTGCGCCTCGGTCAGCCGCGCGGTGGCGGTCGTGCCGGTGGTGGTGAAGGCGCCAAGCATGGTCTGCGCCTCTTCGCCCAGAACGGCGATCTGGGCGCCGAAGGCATCGACCACGCGCCCGATCTCGGCCGTGGTGGTGGTCAGATCGCCGGCGATATAGCCTTCGGCCTCGATCAGCAGGTTCTGCGTGCTGGTCAGCGTCTCGACCAGCACCGAAAGGGTGCCTCGCGTATCTTCGGCCAGTGTGCCGATCGACAGAAGCGTGTCATCGGCCGTCGACAGAAGCACGGTCATCGCCCCGGTCAGCTCTTCCAGCGTGGCGTTGAAACTGTCGATCTGCGTGGCGAAATCCGAGACCGAGGAGGTCACGGTCGAGAAATCCTCGAGCGCCATGGCGAAATTCGCCGAAGCCTCCTCCATGTTGGTCAGGATGCGGTCAAAGCGGTTCTGGTTGGCATCGGTCAAAAGGTTGTTGATGCCTTCGAGGATCGAGAGCGTTTCGGACAGGATCTGGGGGGCATCCTCGCTGAGGCTTTGCAGGACCGAGCGGCCCGCCTCGATCTGCGGATAGGGCCCGCCCGGCACGCGGTCCAACAGCGCCGCCTCGGGCGTGCCGGCGCTGATGCCGACGAACGAGACGCCGGTCACGCCCTGGGATTCGATGGTGGCGACGGAATCCTCGCGCACCGGGGTTTCGGCGCTGATCTCGATCCGGACATTGACGGTGCCGTCCCCCTCGGGCGACAGGCCGACGGACACGACCTGCCCGACCGGCAGGCCCGCGAACCGCACGTCCGAGGCGTTGCTCAGGCCCGAGACCGAGGGAAAGCTGATGTCGTAATAGGCGAACTGGCGATCCAGCTCGAGCCGGACGAACCACAGCACGAAAGCCACGATCCCCAGCATCCCCGCAAGGGTGAAGGCGCCGATCAGAACGTAGTTGGCACGCGTCTCCATCCCTCAGTCCCTTTCGCGGGCGATGGCATCCAGCGCCGCCCGGGCGCGGGGGCCGTGGAAATAGTCATGCACCCAGGGATGATCGACCGAAAGCATCTCTTGCATGGTTCCCGTCACAAGCACCTTCCTTTCGGCCAGAACCGCGATCCGGTCGCAGACCGCATGCAGCGTATCAAGGTCATGCGTGACCAGAAACACCGTCAGGCCCATCGACCGGCTCAGCCCCTTGATGAGGGCGTCGAAGGCGCTGGCGCCGATCGGATCAAGCCCGGCTGTCGGTTCGTCCAGAAACACGATTTCGGGGTCCAGTGCCAGAGCGCGGGCAAGCCCGGCCCGCTTGCGCATCCCGCCCGACAGCTCGGAAGGGTATTTGTCCCCGGCCAGATAGGGCAGGCCCGACATCGAGATCTTGAGATCGGCCAGTTGCGACCGGATCGCCGGCGCAAGGCCCCGGATGCCGCGCATCGGCACTTCGACATTATCGCGCACCGTCAGCGAGGAAAACAGCGCCCCGTCCTGAAACATCACGCCCCAGCGCGCCTCGAGCGCGCTGCGCGTCTTTTCGTCGGCGGTCAGGACATCGGTTCCCAGAACCTCGACGCTGCCAGCGGCGGGCCGTTGCAGCCCGACGATGCTGCGCAACAGCACCGACTTGCCGGTTCCCGAGCCGCCGACCACGCCGAGGATCTCGCCCCGCCGCAGATCGAGGTCGAGGCCCTCATGCACCACATGCGACCCGAAGGCATTGCGCAGGCCGCGCAGGCGGATGACGATGTCGTCCCGGTCTTTCGCCGCGTCCTGTGCTGCGCCGCGATCCGTGCTGCGATCTGTGCCCTGATCTGTGCCCTGCTCTGCTCTGGCCATGCTCAGACGCCCAGTTGCGCGAAGAAGATGGAGAAGGCGGCGTCAGCCACGATCACCGCAAAGATCGCCGCCACGACCGCGCTTGATGTCTGCCGGCCCAGCGACTCGGCATTGCTTTCCACCTGCATCCCGGCATGACAGCCGATGATGCCGATGATCAGCGCAAAGACCGGCGCCTTGACCATGCCGACGATCACATGGCTCACATCCGTGCCCTCGACCAGCCGTGTGCGGAACATCGCGGGCGAGATCCCCAGCTCGACCCACGACATCAGCGCCCCGCCCAGAAGCCCCGCCACATTGGCGATCAGCCCGAGGATCGGCAGCATCAGGATCAGCGCGAGGATCCGGGGCACGAACAGGACCATCGCCGGATCAAGGCCAAGGGTCCGCATCGCGTCGATCTCTTCGCGCATCTTCATCGAGCCGATCGCGGCGGTAAAGGCCGAGGCCGTCCGCCCCGCGACGATGATGGCGGTCAGAAGGATGCCCAGTTCCCGCAGGATCGAGATGGCGATCAGATCGACGACAAAGACCTCGGCCCCGAACTGGCGCAGCTGGGCCGATCCCTGGAAGGCCAGCACCACCCCGATCAGAAAGGCCATGAGCGACACGATCGGCACCGCCTTCACCCCGACCTCGTGGCAGTGATGCACGAGTGCGGTCAGGCGAAACTCGGACGGATGGCGCAGCGCGCGGCCCAGCCGGGCCACGAACAGCCCCAGATAGCCGATCAGCGCCACCCCATAGCCCAGCGCCGCCGCGACCGCCTTGCCGATGCCCGCGACCCTGTCGGCCAGCGTCGGGCGGGCGGGGCTGTCCTGCGGCACCTCGGGCAGCGCCGCGCGGATCGTCGTCACAAGCGCCCGGCCATTCTCCGACAACCCCTCGAGCCTGAGCGCCGCCCCGGCCTTTTCCAGCCGCCGCTCCAGCCGCAGGATCGCCCAGACCCCGGCGGTCTCGAGCCGGTCCACCTCCGAAAGATCAAGCGTCACCGCCTCTGCCGGCAGGGCCGCCAGCGCCGCGTCGAAGGCGCTGACCGTGCCAAGGGTCAGCGCGCCCGCGACCGCATAGCGGCCCTCATCGGTCGCGGTCAGGGACGGAGGGTCCGGCCTCATTGCGGGTCAGGCTTGGTGTCGGGGCGTGCCATGACGCAACATCTAGCATCTCCTGCCGGGGATCCGAAAGCCGGAGCAGCGAACCTCGGGGGAGGAAAATGGAGGTGCCTCGGCACGCGGGGATCCCGGGTGGCAGGCTGACGGCTGAAGCTGGTGACCCCGGCAGGATTCGAACCTGCGACCTACCGCTTAGGAGGCGGTCGCTCTATCCCCTGAGCTACGAGGCCAGCCGGGATCGTCTTGCCCGTCTTTGCGTCGCGGGTCAACGTCGCGTGTTGCCGGCGGCTGCGGCCCGGCCCCGCCCAAGGCCCCGCCCCGAGGCCCGTCTTGGCCCGCTCCAGCCTCGCCCCGACCGCGTTGCCCGGCTAGGGGGCTGGCCCGCCCCGTCCTCGCCCCGACCGCGATGCCCGGCTAGGGCACTGGCCCGCCTGCAAAGGTGAAGACGGCCTCGAAGGATGCCGGCGCCAGCGATCCGCCGCTGCCGATCTGTTCGACCGTGGCGGGCGTCACCGTCATGATCACCGGCCCCGCCCGCGTCACCTTTAGCTGTCCTTCCAGCGCGCGCACCGCCATCTCGACCGACAATCGCCCCTGCATGACCGCGAAATCGGTGGGCGCGGCAAGGATGCGGCCGCGCCGGATGCCGCGATAGACGGCGTGGCTCATGTAGGTCGAGACGATCCCGATCCTGTCCTCGAGGCCCCGCGCCCGCAGGATCGACACCGCCACCTCGGCCGTGGGGCCGGTGCCGACGATGTAGTCAAGGCCCTCGGCCCGATCGAGCGCCTCTTCCACCAGAAGCACCTGCGCCTCGCGGCCGGTGTCGCCGTAAAGCGTGTCCACGATCTCGACCGCGCTGCCCCGGATCGCCGCGTGAAAGCCCTCTTCGACGAAGCCGACCCAGCCCGCGGCCTCGGGCCCGGGAAACCAGGCGACGCGCACCGTGGGCGTGCCCGCCGGGTGGCGTTCGGCCAGAAAGCGCCCGGCGACCGCCCCCATTTCCACCCAGGAAACGGCGGCCTTGGCGGTGATGCCCCGGTCGTCGATATCGTTGACGGCGGCGATGACCGGCATCCGCTGGGCGACCTCCTCCACCAGATCGGTCAGCCCGTCATATGAGACGGTGCCAAGGATCACCGCCTCTGCCCCCGAGGCGGCGCAGGCCGCAAGCTGATCGCGCTGGCGCTGCAGGTTGGGATAGCCGCCGGCCTCGTAGAGGGTGAAACCCACGCCCAGCCGCCGCGCCTCTTCCACCATGCCGTAATTGACGCTGAGCCAGTAGGCATCCTTCAGATGCGGATAAAGGACGCAGAGCTGCCAGGGCCGCGTGGCCCGCTCCAGCGGCACATAGTCCAGCCGCTGCGACGGGCCCGTCCCATCCCCTGTATCATCCCCGACTGCATCCCGATCCGCGCCCGGCGTCTCGAGCGGCCAGACCTCGCCCTCGGCCAGCGCCTCGGGCGCAAGGCCCGCCGACAGGAGGCAGAACGCCAGAACCGCAGGCAGAAAAGGGGACGGACAAGCGCGCATGATCTGCTAGTCTTGCGCAATGTCCGCGCGAAGGAAAGCCACTCGCAGCGATCCCCTGTCGCGTCCCGAAGGCAGCAGCATCGGGCGGCAGTTCCTGCTGGCCTTCCTCCTGATCGCGGGGCTGCCTGTCGTCATCGGGCTTCTTGCCTGGACCGAGTTGCGCGATGTGGCCCGCAGCCAGACCCGGCTGGCCGAAGAGGCGATCCCCGCCATCGCGCTGGTGCGCGGCATCGCCGAGGAAACCAGCCGCGCCGTCACCATCGCGCCCGAACTTGCCGCGGTGACAACCGATGCCGAGAGGCGCGTCCTTTACGCCACCCTTCAGGCCCAGGTCGAGTCCCTGCGCCAGCGTATCGCGCAGCATGGCGCCTCGGGCGACGGCGATCCGGCCGCCCTGACCCGGGCCGAGGTTGCCCTGCGCGAGGGCATCGCCGAAATCGACGGCCTTGTCCGCCAGCGCATCGCCGCCATCGCCCGGCGCGACGCCTGGCACGCCCAGGCGATGACGGCCACGACCGAACTGCTCGAGATCGCAGACACGCTGGTCGCCAATGCGGAAACCGGCACCGTGGCCGTGGCGACCCAGCTTTACGACATCCTGCCCGGCGGGACGGACGAGGAGGCGGGCCTCGAGATGCTCGACAAGCTGGTCGAGGTCGATCTGTTCCAGCTCAGCCTGATGCACGACCTGCGCGCCCATACCGCCGAGATCGGGCTTTTGCTGGCCCGTGTGCCCGCCGTGCGCGACCTTGCCGAATTCGAGGGCCTGCGCGCCGATATCCGCCGCCGGGCCGAGATCGTCCGCCGCCGCATTCTGGCCGTGCAGGATCCCACCCGCGCCGAACGTGCGCTCGAGCTTCTGGTGCTGGTCTATCCGCTTGCCCTTGCCCCGCCCGCGACCGAGGGGCTGTTCGAATCCGCGGGCGCCGTCCTTGACCTCGACCCCCGGCTTCTGGCGGCGCAAATCCGCGTCCGCGAGGCGGCGGCAACGCTCGAGCTTGAGGCGGCGGCGTTGGCCGACCGGATCGAGGCCCGCGCCAGCGCCTCGGCCGCCGAGGCCGAGGGCGCGGTGCGCCGGGCGCGGCTGCTGTTTGCCTGGGGCGCGCTGGCGGCGCTGGCGCTGACGGCGGCGGTGATGTGGTTCTATGTCCAGCGCAACCTGATCCGGCGGCTGGATGCGCTGGCCTCGCAGATGCTGGCGCTGGCCGAACGCCGCACCGCCGAAGGCCCGCCCCCCGGCGGCGACGAGATCACGCGGATGGAAGCCGCGGTCGAGGTCTTTCGCCGCGACGCCGCCGAGAACCGCCGGCTGGAGCGGGAACGCGAACGGATGCTGGCCGAGCTGTATACGCACCGCAACGAGCTCGAACGCCTTGTCGCCGAACAGACGGAACAGTTGCGCGCCGAGGTGGCCGCCCATGACGCCGCCCGCGCCAAGGCCGAGGCCGCGGATCGCGCCAAGTCGGAATTCCTGGCGATGATGAGCCACGAGATCCGCACCCCCATGAACGGCGTTCTGGGCATGTTGCGCAGCCTGTCGCGCGATGCGCTGACCGAGAGGCAGCAATCCTGGCTGCGCGCGGCGCTGGCCTCGGGCAAGGGGCTGATGGATATCCTCAACGGCCTGCTGGACACGCTCAAGGCCGATACCGGCGCGCTGGCCGAAGACCGTGTCGCCTTCCGTCTGTCGGACCTCTTGCGCGACATCACCCTTCTGATGACCCCGGTGGCCGAGGAGAAGGGGCTGACGCTGACGCTCTCCGGCCCGGTCGAGGCGCTGCCGCCCCTGATGGGCGATGCGGGCAAGATCCGGCAGATCCTGTTCAACCTTGTCGCCAATGCGATCAAGTTCACCGAAACCGGCGGCGTGACCATCGCCGTTTCGGGCCCGGATGCCGAGGTGGCGGGGGATCACGTCCCGATCCGGGTCGAGGTGCGCGATACCGGCCGGGGCATCGCGCCCGAGGCGCAGGAGCGCATCTTCGAGGCCTTCGAGCAGGAAGACAGCCAGACCGCCCGCACCCATGGCGGCACCGGCCTTGGCCTTGCGATCTGTCGTCGCCTTGCGCAGGTGATCGGCGCGACGCTGACCCTGCACAGCCGCCCCGGCGAGGGGTCGGTCTTCACGCTGGAAGCGGGGTTCGACCGTGCGCCCGCCGGCGCCGCCTCGCGCGCCGTGGCCGAGGCGCAGGCGCATCTGACCGGACTTTCGCCCGAGACGGGGCAGGGGGGTCTTTCGATCCTCGTGGTCGAGGATAACGAGATCAACCGCCGCGTCATCGAAACCTATCTCGAGGCGATGGGCCACCGGTCCGAGATCGTGGCGACCGGGGCGGCGGCGGTCAGGGCCGCGGCCGAGGGGCATTTCGATGCGGTGCTGATGGATGTGAACCTGCCCGATATCTCGGGCACCGAGGCCACAAGCCGGATCCGCGCGCTGGGCGATCCCGTCCGCGCGCGGCTGCCCGTCATCGGCATCTCGGCCCATGTGCAGGAGGACGAGGTCGCCGCCTGCCTTGCCGCCGGGATGGATGCGATGGTGCCCAAGCCCGTGCTTCCCGCCGATCTGGCCGCCGCGCTGGATCGGCTTGTGCCGTCAGCTGGCCCCGATGTTCTGGCCGAGGCGGTGGCCGATCTGGGCGGCTCAGGCGCGCGGCAGATCGCGGCGCTGTTCCTTGACGCGCTTGGCCCCGAGAGCGCGGCCATCGGCGCGGCTGTCGCCCGGGGTGATCTTGCCGAGGTCGACCGCCTTTCGCACCGTCTGAAGGGCGCTGCGGGCAATTTCGCCCTGCCCGAGCTGACCGCCACGTTTGAGGAGCTGTGCCGCGCCGCCGCACTGGGCGAGGGCGACAGGGTCGCGGCCCTTGCCGCCCGCCTGCCGCAACTTTCCCGTGAGGCCGCCGCCCGGATGCGTCAGGCGCTGGACGCGCTGGCCCCGTCAGCGGGCATCATTCAAGCGGCGCAATGAAGACATAGCCCTCGCCATGCGAGGTGGCGAGGATGCGCGGCATCCGGGAATCGTCGCGCAGCTTGGCCCGCAGGCGGCGGATGATCACATCGACGGTGCGCACCTCGCCCGCGGCCCCGCGATGCGGCATCACCGCCGACAGACGCTCGCGGTCCAGAACCAGCCCGGGATTGCCCACGAAGGCGCGCAGCACTTCGTATTCGGCGCGGGTCAGCGGGATCGCCTCGCCCGCCTCGTCGGCGATCTGGCGAGCGACCAGATCGAAGCTGAACCCCTCGAACCGCACCACCCGGCGCGACTGGTGCCGTTGCGCACCGGTGCGGCGCAGAAGGTTCTTGACCCGTGCCGCCAGTTCGCGCCGGTTGAAGGGCTTGCAGACATAATCGTCGGCCCCGACCTCGAGCCCCACGATCCGGTCCACGTCATCGGTGCGGCCCGTCAGCAGGATGATCCCGATCTCGGAGCGGGCGCGCTGTTCGCGGGTGATTTCAAGCCCGTCCTTGCCCGACAGGTTGATATCCACGATCAGAAGGTCGGCCGGATCCTCTTCCATCAGCGCCTCGGCCGGTTCGGCCCGGTCGCAGGCGCTCACGCGGTATCCAAACCCTTCCAGATAGCTGGCAAGCGCCGCCCGCGTCACGGGTTCGTCCTCGATCAGGACGATATGCGCCTTCTGCCGCGACATGGTCATCCCCTGCGCCCTTTCCCTGCGGCCCGGCTGCGCGGAGCCATGAAGGCTTGGCATTTTCCTCTCCGTTAACATCTTTTCACAGAAAACGCGATGATGTTCACATCAGGCCTCTGACCTGTTCACAGCCCTTGCCTAACCTTTGCGCATGGACCGGGGCAAACCCGGCCGAAGCCAAGGGCCTGCCGATCCCCGGCGGGCGTGCAACAGGGTCAGAAAACATGCAAAGACACGCAAAGCTGCTTATCGGGGCAGCAGTCATCGCAACGGCCGCGGGGCAGGTGCGGGCGGGGGATTCCTCGGACCCGATCATCATCCCCACGCATAACTGGTCCAGCCAGATCGTGATGAGCCATGTCGTCGGCAATATCCTCGAGGATATGGGCCTTTCGGTCGAATTCATCTCGGCCGACAGCCAGGCCGTCTACGAGGCGATCCGCCTGGGCGATGTGACGCTGGGCCTCGAGGTCTGGGAAGGGGCCTTCGGCGCCTCCTTCAACGCCGCGCTGGAAAAGGGCGGGATCGTCGACGTGGCCACCCATGACGCCATCACCCGCGAGGATTGGTGGTATCCGATGTGGACGAAGGAAGCCTGCCCCGGCCTGCCCGACTGGCAGGCGCTGAACGACTGCGCCGAGCTTTTCGCCACGCCCGAGACCGGCGACAGGGGCCGCTTCCTTGGCGGGCCGGTCGACTGGCTCAAGCACGATCAGGAGCGGGTCGATGCGCTGGGGCTGAACTTCACCGTGGTCAATGCGGGCTCGGCGGCGGCGCTCTGGGCCGAACTGGCCGCGGCCGAGCGCGACAAGACCCCCATCGTCCTCTTCAACTGGACCCCGAATTTCGCCGAGGCCGTCTGGCCGGGCGAATTCGTCGAATTCCCCGCTTGGGAACCCGGTTGCGACACCGATCCCGCGCTCGGGCCGAACCCGGACGCCGTCTATGACTGCGGCAACCCGGCCGACGGTTACCTCAAGATCGCCGCCTGGGAGGGTATGGCCGAGAAATGGCCGACCGCCTATGCCCTGCTCGAGCAGGTGAACTTCACCAACCCCCAGATCGCCGAGATGGCCAAGCTTGTCGATATCGACGGGCTGGACCCCGAGGATGCGGCACTGGCCTGGCTCGAGGCGAACGAGGATATCTGGCGCTCCTGGACCGAGTGATCCGCCCGCACTTCTGAACCGCAACACGCCCCCCGGACCCACAAGGCCCGGGGGGCCGACCGAAAGGACGCGCCTTGGCCCAGCCCGCCATTTCCTGCCGCAATGTCTGGAAAGTCTTTGGCCCCGATCCCGCCGCCCATGTCCGTGCGCTGGCTGCGGGGTCCGCGCCCCTGCCGGGCCATGTCGTGGCCGTGCGCGATGTGACGCTGGATGTGGGGCGGGGCGAGATGCTGGTCGTGATGGGCCTGTCGGGGTCGGGCAAGTCCACGCTGGTACGCTGCCTCTCGCGCCTGATCGAGACGACGGCGGGTGCGATCGACATAGAGGGCGTCGAGATCGGCAGCCTGTCAGAGGCCCGCCTCATCGCGCTTCGGCGCGAGAAGATGGGGATGGTGTTCCAGTCCTTCGGCCTTCTGCCGCATCGCACCGTGCTTCAGAACGTGGCCTTCCCGCTGGAAATGCGGGGGATGGACCGGATGGCCCGCACCGCGCGGGCGCGCGAGGTGTTGGATCTGGTCGGCCTGCGCAGCCGCGAGGACTATTTCCCGCGCGAATTGTCGGGCGGTCAGCAGCAGCGCGTCGGCATCGCCCGGTCGCTGGCGATCGAGCCCGACATCTGGTTTCTGGACGAGCCCTTCTCGGCGCTCGATCCGCTGATCCGGCGCGAGATGCAGGACGAATTCCTGCGGCTGAAGAAACAGATGGACCGCACCATCGTCTTCATCACCCATGACTTCGACGAGGCGCTGCGGCTGGCCGACCGGATCGCCATCATGAAGGACGGGGCCGTCGTGCAATGCGACACGCCCGACCGGATCGTGCTGGATCCGGCCTCGGATTATGTCGCCAAGTTCACTGCCGGGGTAGATCGGGCGCGCGTCGTGCATGTCGGCACTTTCGCCGCCCCCCTGCAGCCCGACGCCCCCCCCGAGGGCAGCCCGCTTCCCGCCACCGCCACCCTGCGCGAGATCGCCCGCAGCCTTGTCGGCGACCCCCGCCCGGTGATCCCGGTGGCCGACAAGGCTGGAAAGTTGGTCGGCGCGCTGGACCGCAACGCCGCCCTCGACCTCGTGCTCGAGGCGCGCCCGGCATGACGGACAGCGCCGCGACCGACCCGGCCCTTGCGCGCAGCACAGCCGAGAAGGGCCCGAGGGTCTGGCAGGGGTTGCTGATCGCGGCGGTCCTGCTGGCGGCCGGGCAGGCGCTTCTGCCACCGGGCCTGATCCGCCCGCCCGACTGGGCCGTCATTCCCTTTGCCGACTGGATCAACGCGGCCTTCAGCTATGCCCAGAACGAACTGGGCCTGATGACGGTCACGCGCGCCTTTGCCGCCGGGGTGGAATGGTGCCTCGATGTGACGGCGAACCTGCTTTACGGGCGCAACCGCTGGCCCCGGATCGGCCCGATCCCGTGGTCGGTGGTGGCGGTCACGGCGGGGATGCTGGGCTATGCGCTGGGCGGCTGGCGGCTGGCGGCGCTGGCCGGGGGAACCTTCGTCTGGATCGCCGTGATGGGCCAGTGGCGCTGGTCGATGGAGACCTTCTCGGTCATCATGGTCGCGGCCCCCGTCTCGGTCCTGATCGGGCTGGGCATGGGGACGCTGGCGTGGCGGTCGAAAACCGCCGAGCGGATCCTGAACCCGATCCTGAACATCGCGCAATCGCTGCCGCATTTCGCCTATATGATCCCGGTCGTCGTCTTCATCGGGCTGGGGCCCAAGGCGGGCGCGGTGGTGACGATCATCTTCTCGGTCCCGCCGATGATCCGCATGACGCTTCTGGGCCTGCGCAAGGTGCCCGAGGAAGTGGTCGAGGCGGGCAAGATGTCGGGCGCGACGCGCTGGCAGCTGCTGACCCGCGTCCGCCTGCCCACGGCCCGGACCGAGATCCTGATCGGCGTGAACCAGGTGATCATGCAGTGCCTTGCGATGGTGGTGCTGGCCTCCTTCATCGGGATGCCGGGCCTTGGGCAGCGGCTTCTCCAGCTCTTGCAGGCGCTGCGGATCGGCCCCTCGGTCGAGATCGGGATCACCATCGTCCTACTGGCGGTGACGCTTGACCGGCTGTCGCGCGCCTGGGCCGTGCGTCAGCCCGCCCATCCCGAACCGGGCGAGGGTTGGGCCAGCCGCAACCGGCTTTTGCTGATCTGGGCGGGGCTGGTGGCGGCGTCCTTTGGCCTGGCGCAGCTTGTGCCCTATTTCCACGAGGTCGAGCGCAGCCAGGCCCTGTCGGTCGCCCCGCCTATCGACGCGGCCGTCAGCTGGTTCATCGGCTTTGTCGCACCGGTGACGGACTGGATCCGGCGGGTGCTGGTCGTCTGGGTGCTGATCCCCTTCCGCGACGCGATCCTGTGGTTGCCCTATACGGCGGTCCTTGCAGCCGTGGCCGCACTCGGCTGGGCGGTGGGCGGCTGGCGCTCGGCGCTGGTCTGCCTGGGCTTCATCCTGCCCATCGCGCTGTCGGGCTGGTGGGACCGGGCGATGATCACGGTCTATACGGTGCTGGCCGCGGTGACGCTGGCCGGGCTCATCGGTTTTCCGCTGGGCATCTGGGGCGCGGGCACCGGGCGGCGGGCCGCCATCGTGCGGCTGGTCTGCGACACGATGCAGACCTTCCCCAGCTTCATCTACCTGATCCCGGTGGTGATGCTGTTTGGCGTCTCGGATGTGGCGGTGCTGGCGGCGGTCATGGTATTCGCCACCGTGCCCATCGTGCGCTACACGATCGAGGGGCTCGACTCCGTCCCCGCCGAGACCGTCGAGGCCGCCGAGATGAGCGGGGCGACCCGGCGACAGGTGCTGTGGAACGTGCGCCTGCCGCTGGCGATGCCGACGATCCTTGTGGGTTTCAACCAGTCGATCATGTTCGCGCTGTTCATGGTCATCATCGCGGCCTTCATCGGCACCCAGGATCTTGGGCAGGAGATGCAGCGCGCCCTGTCGGCGACCGATGTGGGCAAGGGGCTGGTGCTGGGCCTTGCCGTGGCCTTCCTCGGGCTGATGGCCGATCACCTGCTGATGCGCTGGGCCGACCGGCTGCGGCAGGCGCAGCGGCTTTGAAGTTGGGCTGAAGGTTTCGGCCGGGCCAGCCGGGCGGGGGTGCCGGATTTGCCCGGCTGCGACCATGCCCGGTTCCCCACAGCGCCGGGCACCGCTCCGGCTGCCTTTCCCTTGCGCGAAAGCACGCAGATTGCGCCGGTGCCCTGCCGGGCGGCGGGGTCCGGCGCATCAACCGGAAGGGCAGGGCTGTCGGGGCCGGGCAGCCCCTTCAACCGCATCCCTGACCCCGCACCGGCACGAACCCTCCACCGACCCATGACCGTTGGCACGGTTCCCGCAGCGACCGGGCAGGGGTAGCCTGTCTCAAGCAGCTTCAAAAAGGATAGTGCCATGAAGGATCGGGTGCGCATCGGCGTCATCGGGATCGGAAGCGTCTCGCGCGTCTATATCCCCCATCTGCGGCGGCTGAACATCGAGGGCCTGCCGAACGAGATCGTCATCGCCTGCGACCTGGACCCCGCGCGCGAGGCCGTGGCCCGCGATACCTACGGCATCACCGCCTTCACCACCGACTACCGCGAGGTTCTGGCGCGCGACGATGTGGATGCCGTGCTGATCCTGACCGCGATGCAGGTCCATGGCGAGATCACCCGCGCCGCCCTTGCCGCCGGCAAGCATGTGCTGGTCGAAAAGCCGATGTCGATGGATCTGGCCGAGGCCGCGCTGATTGTCGAGGAGGCAAAGACCGCCAAGGGCCTCCTCGTCTGCGCGCCCCACACCACCCTAAGCCGGACCTATCGCGAGATGTGGCGGGCGATCCATTCCGGCAAGATCGGCCGCCCCGTCTCGGCCCGCGGGTTCTACGGCTGGTCGGGGCCAAGCTGGGGCAAGTGGTTCTACCAGCCCGGCGGCGGGCCGATGTTCGACCTTGGCGTCTACAACGTCATGACGCTGACCGGCCTTCTGGGCCCCTGCAAGCGCGTCATGGCGATGGCCGGCACCGCGATCCCCGAAAGGATGGTCGACGGCGAGATGATGACGGTCCGGACCGAGGACAATTTCCAGCTTCTGCTCGACTTCGGAAACCAGTGCTTCGCCGTGGTCACCACCGGCTTCACGCTGCAGAAATACAAGGTGCCGGGGATCGAGATCTACGGCACCGAAGGCACGATCCAGATGTTCGGCGAAGACTGGGATCCGCAGGGCTACGAGATCTGGGAGAACGACAAGGGCTACTGGGCCGTCCATGAGGATCGCTCGCGCTGGCCCTGGACCGACGGGGTCCGCGATCTGCTGGCCGCGATCCATGAGGGGCGCAAACCGGTCAACAGCCCGGAGCATGCCTATCATGTGCTTGATATCATGGTGAAAAGCGCCGAGAGCGGGCGCAGCGGCCAGGCGATCCCCGTCACCTCGACCTTCGATCCGCCGCGCTTTGACGAAGACGCCGTGCGCATTGCCCCCCATCTCGACCACGCGCCCGAATAATGGCCTACAAATCCTCGCCCCGTCCCGATTTCGACGCGCCGACGCCCATCCCCTACAGCGCCGTGACCCGGCATCTGTGGGGCGATGCGGCGGCGGGGTTCGTTGACGACTGGATCTATGTCTCGTCGATGCAGATCCACCAGCTTCTGTTCGGCCTGCCGCCCGGCGGGGCCTTCCGCCATTCGCCCGACTACCGCACCGTCTTTGCCGCGGACGAGACGCTGACCGTGCTGTCAGGCACGATGATCCTCTCGAACCCCGAAACCGGCGAGGTTGTGCCCGTCCGGACGGGCGAGACGGCCTTCTTCCGGCGCGACACCTGGCACCATGCCTTCGCCTGGGGGGCCGAGGAGTTGCGGGTGCTCGAATTCTTCGCCCCGCCGCCCGCGACCGGCACTTCGGGGGCCTATGCGAAGACCAAACCCTATGTCGATCAGCCCCGCTACGACCGGCCCGAGCTGATCGGCGCCTTCACCGGCGCGCTGCCGGAGGGCACGATCCGCGTGATCGGCGAGGGGGACCGGCTCTGGTCGCTCGACCCCGAGGATCCCCGCGTGCTGACCGGGCTTTTCGTCTCGACCGAGCATCTGACCTCGGGCACGGTGCGGCTGTCGCCCGGGGCGCGGTCGGGGGTGCGGTCGCATCGGGGGTCGGTCGGGCTTTATGTGCTGTCGGGGCGGCTCAACATCCTGATCGAGGAGACGGATGTCCTGCCGCGCTGGTTCGAGCTGCATCCGCAGGACGGCTTCTTCCTGCCCGAGGGCGCGAAGTACCGGCTGTGCAATACCGGGGGTGCCGAGGCCGAGGCGATCTTCGGCTGTGCGCCCGACTACCGGAGCCCCGAGGGATGAGCGTCGCCGAATCGGCTCCTGTGATCGGCCTTGATGTGGGGGGGACCAAGATCGCGGGCGGGCTGGTCGATCCGGCCTCGGGGCGGGTGCTGGTGCGCATGGAAGAGCCGACGCTGGCCGAACAGGGCGGCCTCGCCGTGCTGGATCGGGTCGAGCGGATGGCGCGGACCCTTGCCGCGGCGGCCCCCGGTGGGCAGGTCGCAGGCATCGGGCTGGGCGTGCCGGAGCTGGTGGACCGTGAGGGGCGGCTTTTCTCGGGCTACCGGATCGACTGGCAGGGGTTGCCGGTGGCGGACCGGCTGTCGGCCATCGCGCCCACCCGGATCGAGGCCGATGTCCGCGCCGCCGCCCTGGCCGAGGCGCGGGTCGGTGCGGGCCGGGGGATGCGGGATTTCCTCTTCGTCATCATCGGCACCGGCATCAGCGCCGTTTCGGTCCAGAATGGCCTGCCCTATCCCGGCGCACGCGGCGCAGCACTGGTGCTGGCCAATGGCACGACCCGGCATCGCTGCGCGGAATGCGGGGCCGAGACGGCCTATGTTCTCGAAGACGTGGCCTCCGGCCCCGGCCTTGTCGCGGCCTATCGCGCGGCGGGGGGGAGTGCGGACAGGGCCGAGACGGTGATCGAGGCGGCCCGCTCGGGCGATGCCCGCGCCGCTGACGTGATCGCGCTGGCGGCCCTCCGTCTTGGGCAGGCGCTGGCGCTTCTGGCCGGCGCGCTCGATCCCGAGGCGGTGGTGCTGGGGGGCGGGCTGGGGTCCGCCACGGGGCCCTATTTCGATGCCGTCGCCGCCGAGACCCGCGCCGGTCTCTGGACCGACGACAGCCGCAGCCTGCCCGTCCTGCCCGCGCGCCTTGGCCCCGATGCGGGGCTTATCGGGGCGGCGCTGGGGATTGCCGAAACCCTAGACCAAGAGCCGGTCAACCGGCCGATCCACGCCTGAAAACCTGACCCAAGGGAGTGAGAAGCCATGACCAGACCGAAACTGCCTCTTCGCCGTCGCAGCTTTCTTCAGGGAAGTGCTGCCCTGTTCGGGGCTTCGGCCCTGCCATCCCGCCTTATGGCCCAGAACAGCGGGCCGATCACGCTCTGGACTCCGGGCGGCAGCGAGTTGATGTGCGAGATCCATATCGACATCGTGAACGAGCTTGTCGCGCTTGGGGGTCAAGTGACCGATGGCGATGTCGTCTGCGGCTTCGGCCCCGGACAGGACTATACCCAGCGCCTGTTCGGCGCCATCGCCGCGGGGCAGGTGCCCGATGTCTCGATCCTCTGGGACAGCCCGGTGTCTCTGGGCGTGCAGGGGGCCTTCATTCCGCTTGACGATTACATGCGGCAGTTCCCCGGGCTGGCGGTCGAGAACTGGCCCGGTGGCCTGCTTGCCTCGTGCCAGTTCCAGGGCCGCACCTATGGCCTGCCGGTCGTCGCCGGGGTCTATTCCATGTGGTACAATCCCGAGATGTTCGCGGAACGCGGAATCTCGCCCGCGCGCGATGACTTCCCCAAAACATGGGAAGAATTGCGCCGCATGAGCAAGGAGTTCACCCGCTGGGACGGCGATACGCTGATGACCGGTGGCTTCGTGCCTCCTCGCGAGTCGTCGACCCTGCCGATCTGGGCCGCGCTGAACGGCGGGCGGATCTTCAATGCGGATGAGGCCCGTTACGAGATCGACAGCGAACAGAACACCGAGATGTTCAACTTCTGGGTCGAATGGATGGACGAGGAATACCGGGGCGACCTCAACCTTGTCGACCGGTCGGCCAATTTCTCGAGCGGCTATGTCAACTACGATCTCGGCACCGGGTCGGGCTTCCGCGAAGGCCGCGCGGCGGTCGTCCATGACGGAAGCTGGCTGATGGGGGACTACTGGCAGGAACCCGAACCCACCTTCCGCAACTGGAACCTCGCGCCCCATCCGGTCGGGCCTTCGGGGACGGAAACCGTCTCGGGCATCTGGCCGAACTGGGCGGTCATCCCGGTGGGCGCGCGCAACCCGGAAGGGGCGGCGGCCTATCTGGAATATCTCTCGACCGTGGGCGTGGTGGACTGGTACCGCCAGATCCCCGACGTGCCCACCAACACCCTGGTCGAGGCCGAGCCGCCGACCGTCGTGGCGGAACAGCGGGGCGAAGACTTCGCCCGCGACGTGACCGATTTCCTGCAGGAACAGGCGGGCATCGTCACGCCGATGTGGCACAGCCCGGTCGAGGCCTTCGCCCAGGACCAGCTGGCGCTGGCGATCCAGAAGATCTTTACCAAGACGGCGCCCATCGCCGAGGCTCTGGCCGATGCCCAAAGCGCGAGCCAGGCCGAGCTTGAGCGGGTGATGCGCCAGTGACCAGCGGTCGCTGCATGACCATCGGGATGCGGGGGCCGTTCGCGGCCCCCCGTCACCACGCGGACGGGGCGGCGCATGTTTGCCGCAGGGCACCATGACAAGCGCGCCCACCCCGCAGCGCCGCCGGTCCAGCCGGCACGAGACGGCCGCCGCCTGGCTTTTCGTCGCGCCCTGGGTCGTCAAGCTTGTGCTGCTGACCGTGCTGCCGCTGATCGCGACCGTGGCCTTGGGATTCATGGCCATGCCGGTCACCGGCATGCCGCGCTGGGCGGGGCTTGCGAATTACGAACAGATGATGGCCGACCCGGCCTTCCGCCGCTCGGCGCAGAACTCGCTGACCTTCGCGCTGGCCTCGGTGCCGCTGCGCCTGTTGATCGCGCTGGGCCTCGCGCTGCTTCTTCACCGGACCCAGGCCTTCCGGGGCTTCTACCAGACCGTCTTTTACCTGCCCTTCCTGATGCCCGCCGTCGCGGCCTCGATCGTGTTCATCCTGCTGCTCACGCCCGGCGCGGGGCCGGTGAACGTGATCCTGCAGACCTTCGGCCTGAACCCGCCCGACTGGCTGCGCGATCCGCGCGCAGCACTCTGGACACTGGTCCTGATCTCGCTCTGGCCGCTCGGGGTCGAGACGCTGGTGTTCCTCAGCGGCCTTCAGAACATCCCCAAGGACGTGCAGGAGGCGGCCGAGCTTGACAGCGACCGGCCCTGGCACCGGCTGGTCTGGATCACCATTCCGCTGATCACGCCGATGATCCTGTTCAACCTCGTCATCGGGATCATCTCGTCCTTCCAGATCTTCACCCAGGCGCTGGTGATCGGCGGGCCTTCGGGCCAGCCGGCGGAATCGACGCTGATGTACATGGTCGTGATCTACCGGACGGCCTTTCGCTATTTCAACCTTGGCTATGCGGCGGCGCTGTCGACCGTGCTGTTCTTCGGCGTCCTGCTGGTGACGCTCCTGATCTTCAGCACGGCGCGGTCCTGGGTGCATTACGAAGGGGGGGACCAGCGATGACCGATCTGGCCGACCCGCGCGAGGCGACCGCCCCCCCGACCGCCCCCCCGACCACCCGCCGCAGGCGGGGCCGCCGGAATGGTGGCACGCTTCTGGGCACGATCCTGTCGCATGCGCTGATGCTGACCATCGCGGCGATCTTCATGCTGCCGTTCTACTGGATGGTGATTTCCGCCTTCAAGGCGAACAACGAGATCTTCACCGCCACCATCACCTGGTTCCCCAACCCGATCCGGTGGGAGAATGTGCCCGCCCTGTTCAACCGTCCCGACTTTCCCTTCCTGCGGCAGTTCTGGAACTCGGTCTTCTATGCCGGAATGGTGACGATCGGCACCCTCCTGTCCTGCTCGATCGCGGCCTATGCCTTTGCCTGCCTGCGCTGGAAGGGGCGTGACCTGGTCTTCGGCCTGACCATCGCCACGCTCCTGATCCCGGCCATCGTGCTGTTCCTGCCGACCTATGTCGTCTTCGCGCGGATGGGCCTTGTCGGCACCTACTGGCCGCTGATCGCGCCGGCCTTCCTTGGGGATGCCTTCTTCATCTTCATGCTGCGGCAGTTCTTCCTCGGCGTCCCGCGCGAGCTGATCGACGCGGCGCGGCTGGATGGCGCCTCCGAATTCCGCATCTTCTGGCAGATCGTGCTGCCGCAGGCGCAGACGGCGCTGGTGGTCGTGGCGCTTTTCACCATCGTCTATACCTGGCACGAATTCTTCGGCCCGCTGATCTACCTGATCGACCGCGACGACTTTCCCCTCTCGCTCGGCCTTTACGCCTTCCGCACGCAGCGGGCGGTGGAATGGTCGATGACGATGATGGGGTCGTTCTTCACCGCGCTGCCTCTGGTCGTGCTTTTCCTCTTCACCCGCCGCCTCTTTCAGGAGGGGCTGGCCACATCGAGCCTGAAGTGAGGGCAGCATGGGCAGTGTGACCCTGCGCGGGGTGCGCAAACTCTATGGCACGTTCGAGGCCATCACCGGCATCGACCTGCAGATCGGCGAGGGCGAGCTTGCGGTCTTCGTCGGCCCCTCGGGCTGCGGCAAGTCCACGCTTCTGCGGATGATCGCGGGGCTGGAGGATGTGGATTACGGCGACATCCTGATCAACGGGGTGGATGTGACTGAGACGGCCCCCGCAAAACGCGGCGTGGCGATGGTGTTCCAGAACTACGCGCTTTATCCGCATATGACGGCCTTCGGGAACATGGCCTATGGCCTGCGCCGGGCCGGGCTGCCCGCGCCGGAGGTGGAAAGCCGCGTGCGGGCGGCGGCGCAGATGCTGCAGATCGAGCCGCTTCTGGACCGCAAGCCCCGCGCCATGTCGGGCGGCCAGCGCCAGCGGGTCGCCATCGGCCGGGCCATCGTGCGCGAACCCGAGGTGTTTCTGTTCGACGAGCCGCTCTCGAACCTCGATGCCGCCCTTCGGATCGAAACCCGCGCCCAGATCGCGCGCCTCCACCGCGAGCTTGGGGCGACGATGATCTTCGTGACCCACGATCAGGTCGAGGCGATGACGCTGGCCGACCGGATCGTCGTCTTGAACCAGGGCCGGGTCGAACAAGTCGGCACCCCGCGCGAGGTCTATCACCATCCGGCCAATGTCTTTGTCGCGGGCTTCATCGGGTCGCCGGCGATGAACCTGCTGCCCGCCACGATCACCGCGCGCGAGGGCGACCGGATGACGCTGTCCCTCGGCCCCGAGCTTGGCGAGGTGTTGCTCACTGGCGGCTTCGGCGGGCGGGCGGGCGACGGCGTGACGCTGGGCCTTCGGCCCGAGGCGATGACGCTGCAGGCGGGCGGGGTTCCGGCTGCGGTCACGCTGGCCGAGCATCTGGGCGCCGAGACGATCCTGCACCTGACCGCCGCGGGCCGGACGCTGGTCCTGAAATCCCCGGGCGATCTTGCCGCCGAAGGAGGGCAGACCGTCTCGGTCGCGCTGAACACGCAAGGGGCCTGCCTGTTCGATGCCACGGGCCAGACCCTCGCCGGGCGGGCCTGAGCCCCGCGACCGACCAGCATATATTTGTTGCCACGAAGGAGGCGCACCCGATGATCCAGAGGACCAGTGCGAGCCGCGCCCCGGTGACGGGGGTGCGCGCATGACCGCCCCCTACCGCCTTGCCGTGATCGGGGTGGGCGATGTGGCCTATCGCGACTACCTGCCCGCCGTGCCCCGCATCGCCGATCTGGCGAAGATCGAGATGGTCATCGCCCGCGACCCCAGCCGCACCGCCAGGGCGGCAAGCGATTTCGGCGTGCCGCGCCAGGCCAACGACTGGCGCGCGGCCCTCGAGGACGGGATCGACGCCGTCATCAACCTCACCCCCGCCCCGCTGCATGGCGAGATCAACCTCGCGCTGGCGCAGGCCGGCCGGCCCTTCTACTCCGAAAAACCGCTCGCCCGCGATCTGGCCGAGGGCCGCGCGATCCGCGCGGCGGCGCGCGCAAGTGGCGGGGTGATCGCCTCGGCCCCCTTGGTCATGGTCTATCCGCAGATCCTGGTCGCGCAGACCATCCTCGCCTCGGGCGAGCTGGGCCCGCTCCATTCCGTGCGCGCAACTGCCAGCGGCTCGCCCCCTCCCTGGGCCGGCTTCGTGGGCGATCACCGGCCCTATTTCACCGCCGAGGTCGGGCCGCTGTCCGACCTCGGCTGCTATGCGCTTCATGCGCTGACCGGGCTGCTCGGCCCCGTCGCTGCCGTCTCGGCCATGGCGCAGCGCACGCGCGACGGGTTCGACGTGACCGAAGGCCCTTTCGCGGGCGACCATGTTCCGGTCGAGGTGGACGACAACCTGCAGGCCATCCTGCAGATGGAAAACGGCATCCTCGCCTCGCTGCAGGTGGGCTTCTCTTTCCGCCAGCGCGAGTCCTGCCATCTGGAAATCTCGGGCGAGGACGGCAGCATGACCATCCCCATCCTCGACCCGTCCGCACCCCTGATCGTGGCCACGGGCCGGGGCACGCGCGAAGAGCCCGTGGCCCATGCACGCACCGACGGCCCCGACCATATCCTGGGCGTGCAGGACCTGCTGGAATCGCTTCGCGACGGGCGCGAGCCGGTGATCGGGGCGGATCTCGCGCTGCATGTCATCGCCGTGCGCGCAGCCATCGAACAGGCGGCCCTCAGCGGGGCGCGCGTCCCCGTAGACCCCATTGGAGACTGACATGACAGACCAGACCCCCGTTCAGATGGGCCCCGTCCGCATGGGGATCATCGGCGTCGGCACGCTGACCCTGCGGGCGATCCTGCCGCATCTGACGCAATCCGACATCGCCGACCGGGTGCAGGTCACCGCCGTCTGCGACCCGGTGCTCGCCCGCGCCGAACAGGCCGCGCAGGAGTATGGCGTGCCCGCCGCCTATCCCTCGCCCGAGGCGATGCTGGCCTCGGGCGCTGTCGATGCCGTCACCGTCGTCAGCCCCATCGGCCTGCATTACGACCACTGCCGCCAGGCGCTCGAGGCGGGGTGCCATGTCCATGTCAACAAGACGATGACCACCACCGTGGCCGAGGCCGACCACCTGATCGCGCTGGCCCGCGACAAGGGCCTGCGCATCGTCGCCTCGCCGGGCGAGATCCTGCGCCCGCAGGTGCGCGCCGCCCGCAAGCTCTTGCGCGCGGGGGCCATCGGGCAGATCGCCTGGGCCGAATGCGGCGTGTCCTTCGGCACCTATCACGAGAACGAACCCGAGCGCACCGCCGGCAAGACCGCCATCGACCCGAGCTGGTACTACCGCCGCCCCGGTGGCGGGCCGATGTATGACGTCACCTCTTACTCGCTGCACCAGCTGACCGCGATCCTTGGCCCCGCGAAACGGGTGACGGCCATGTCGGGCATCCGCGTCCCCTCGCACCAGTTTCAGGGGACGGAAGTCAGGACCGAGATGGACGACAACACCTTCCTCCTTCTGGATTTCGGCGATGCGACCTTCGTCTTCGCCTATGGCGCCGCCGCCGGACGGTCGAACCCGCAATTCGCGGCCTCGACCTTCCACGGCACGAAAGGCACGCTCGACGGCATCCTGCTCAATGGCGAGATGATCGCTTTCGAGGGGCGCGAGGATACGCTCGACAAGCCCGTGACCGACTGGGAGGGGCAGTGCCGCACCCTGCCGCATGTCACCGGCCCGCATCGCGAGATCCCCGAGGCGCATATCTTCGAGGATATGATGCAGCTTGTCCGCTGGATCCGTGAAGGAGTGCCAACACTCGCCACCGCCGAACATGCCCGGCATGTGATCGAGATCATCGAGGCAGGCTATACGGCGGCGGCGGAGGGGCGGACGGTCGAGCTGAAGACCAGTTTCGACATGCCCGACGATGACGCCTGACGCCGCGCGCGTGATCGCCACCCAGGATTACGGCTGGTCGCAACTGGCGGCGCGCGCCGGGCTGACATGGCCCGAGGCGACCGGCTGGGCGATGGACCGGGCTGTCGAGGCCGGGATCACGGCGTGGGAGCCGTTCCTGAAGGATGCCGAGGCCGCCCGGCGCGTGGGTGCGCTGGCGGCGGAGCGGGGGCTGGCCATGCCCTCGGCCTTCGTCGCCGGACCGCTGCACGGCGACGGGGCCGGGGCGGCGATGGAGCGGATCGCCGGGATCGCCCGGGCGGCGGCGGCGTTCGGTTGCCGGATGTTGATGATCTATCCCGAGCCCGCCCGCGACGGGCGGAAGTCGGATGCCGCCCTCGCCACACAGGCCCGCAACCTCGAAGCGCTTGCCCGCCGCATCGCCCCCGTGGCGCTGCTCTATCACGCCGAAGAGGCCGAAATGGCCGAAGACGCGCGCGAGTTCGAGCATGTGCTGGCCAACACCGACCCCGCCCTCCTGCGCCTGTGCCTCGATCCCGACTCCCTCTGGCGCGGCGGCGCGGGGACGGCCGAGGCGCTGCTCGCGGTGACACGCCGCCATCTCGACCGGATCGACGCCGTTCATCTGCGCCAGTCGCAGGGCGGCGTCTGGGGCGAGGTGATCGGCCCCGGCGATCTGCCCCTGCAGGCGCTGGCGGACCTTCTGGCCCCGCGTGCACCGTTTCTTGTGATCGAGCATGCCTATGAGGAGGCAACGCCCCACAGCCTCGACCCGGTCGAGGCGCATCGCCGAAGCCTGACCTATGTCCAACGCGTCTTCGGCCGCGGGCCGGCCTGAACCGGGGCCGCGCTCAGCCCTCTGTCGAGGCCCCGACCGCGCGCAGGTATTCGCCGAACAGCTCGCGCTCGGTCGTGATGTCGAGCTTGCGATAGATCGCGGCGCGGTGGTTCTTGACCGTCCCGCGGCTCAGGCCCAGCCGCTTCGCGATCTCGATCACCGGATAGCCGCGCAGGGTCAGCCGGGCCACGTCCCGCTCGCGCGGGGTCAGTGCCGTGGCGAGCGTCTCGGGCAGGTCGAGGGGGATGGCGCGGGGCTGGCTCTCGGGCAGGATCTCGTCGCAGAAACCGCCCGGCGCCGCGCCGAAATCCGGCGGCAGCCGGGTGCGCTTGAGGATCAGACCTTCGTCGATGGACGAGACGCAGGGGCCGGTATCGCCCAGCCGCTCGACCAGAGCCGTCATCTGCGGCAGGCCGCGCGCCTGCAGTTTGCGCCAGGGTTCCGTGACATAGACGCAGCCGCCGGCCTTGTCGACGATCCGCAGCGCCTGGATCTCGTCCGCCGAGGACAGGCCGAAATGCCCGCCGCTGAGGACGATGTAATCCAGATGCCGCCGCTGCATCGCGGCCATGATCGGGAACTGCTCGGTGATGCGGGCGACCTCGGCCCGGGTGAAGCGGCTGTCGGCGCGGTCAAGGATCAGGGTCGGGGCCGCTTCGCCCAGCGGAGGCAGAAAGACGGCGATTTCGTCATGGATGCGCATTTCCGACAGGAATTCACGGGCATAACGCGTCCCGCCGATCTTTGGCGACAATTCCTGCAGTTGGAAGACGCCGGTCTTTCCGGTCTTGGTCCAGTGCAGGTGGAACGGGTCGTAAAGGTAGTATTCCCGCGTGTAGCTCTCCATCGCCGGGGTGGGCTTGATGCGGGGCAGGATCATGTCGGGCGGGCCGGAGCGGGCGTAGCGGACCAGGGCGGCAAGGTCATTGCCCACGAGGTCGCTGACGAAGGCCAGAAGGCCGTCGTAGAACCACGGGCCTCCGATCGCATCGATCAGACCTGCCAGCGATCTGTTCACATCCGGCTCCCCTCCGGCGCCGCCTTGCACGCCGTCCCGGCCCGCAAGCCGTCCTGCCAGCTTGACGGAGCGCGAACAGGGCGACGCTGGCCTCGAGGCATACTGACTTGAGATCATCCCCTTGCGCAACGACGAACGATGCCCGCGGATGGAAAGCGCCGGACCTGCAGGACGCCTTGTCCCCTGCCGCGCGGCGGCCGGGGCGGCGCAGGGCCCTGCCCAGAGGGTCGGGTTGATTGACGTGCCTCAGCCAGGCGGATAGTCTGGGGCAGCCGGAGGTATGCCGTGACCAAACCAACCGTCCACGACATCGCCCGCGAGGCAGGGGTCAGCCTGGCAACGGTTGATCGCGTGCTGAATGCCCGGGCCGGGGTGCGCCAGAAGACCATTGAAAAGGTGCAGCAGGCCATCGAGCGGATCGGCTATGTGCGCGACACCTCGGCCGCCAATCTTGCGCGGCAGCGGCAGTACAGCTTTGCCTTCGTCCTGCCCGAGGGATCGGGGCAATTCGCCGCCTCGCTGCGCACGGCCCTGCGCGAGGCCTATTCCTCGCAGCTGGCCGACAGGGTGGTGCTGAAGGTCGTATCCGTGCCGGTCAACGATCCCCATGCCATTGTCCGCACCCTTCTGTCGCTGGATCGCAAGGTGCTGGACGGGGTTGCGCTGATGGTTCCCGAAACCCCCCAGGTGCGCGACGCCGTGGCCCGGCTCAAGCGTGACGGGCTGGCCATCGTGGCGCTTGTCTCGGGGCTTCCGAACAGCCCTTGCGATTTCTTCGTGGGGATCGACAGCGTCACGGCGGGCCGCACGGCGGCCCTGTTGATGGGGAAATTCATCAGGAAAGACGGCGAGATACTGGTCGTGACAAACTCCATGCGCTCGCGCGACAGCCTCGAGAGGCGGCTGGGGTTCGATACGGTGATGGCCGAGGATTTCCGAGGTCTGACCGTCCTGCCCACGGTCGAATCCTTCGACGATCCCGAGCGGATGGAAGAGACGGTGTTCGGCCTCTTGCTGCGGCGTCCGGCGATTGCCGGGATCTATTCGATGGGATCGGGCAATCTGGCGGTGCTGCGCGCCCTGCGGCGCAGCGCGCGTGCCGGCGAAATGGCCGTCATCATGCATGAGCTGACTCCGCCCACGCGGGCCGCGCTCGTGTCGAACGAGATCGACGCCGTGATCGCGCAGAATGTGGGGCACCTGGTGCGCAGCGCCCTGCGCGTGCTGCGCAACCTTGCCGATCGCCTGCCGATCTTCGAGGCGCAGGAGCGTATCCGGATCGAGATCGTGATGCGCGAGAACCTTCCCTGACCACCCCGGCGGCGCGACCACGCCGCCCGCGGCCGGACCCTTTCTAGGCAGCCCGAAACGGGGTGCCGAAAATTGAGGCTTGAAATGATGTACGTTCCTCATTTACACAGTGCCATCCACTCGGGAGCGAGGTGGCGATCGGTCGCGGAAGAGGCCGACATCATGGGAGGAACGACGCAATGACCAGAAAGACTCAATTCCTGGCCGCCACGGCCCTGGCCGGCATGGCGGGTATGGGCGCAACTGGCGCGCAGGCGGCCGATCTGACGCTGTGCTGGGCGGCATGGGATCCGGCGAATGCGCTGATCGAGCTGTCGCGCGATTTCGAGGCGCAGACCGGCCATTCGATGAGCTTTGAATTCGTGCCCTGGACCAGCTTTGCCGACCGGATGCTGAACGAGCTGAACTCGCGCGGGCAGCTGTGCGACCTGATGATCGGTGACAGTCAGTGGATCGGGCTGGCCGCCGAATCCGGCCATTACATCCAGCTCAACGATTTCTTCGACGAACAGGGCATCAGCATGGATGCCTTCATCCCCGCCACCGTCGAGGGCTATGCCGAATGGCCCAAGGGCACGCCGAATTACTGGGCGCTGCCCGCCTTCGCCGATGTGGTGGGCTGGACCTATCGCCGCGACTGGTTCGAGCGCGAGGATCTGCAGGCCGAATTCCAGGAGCTTCACGGCCGCCCGCTTGACGTGCCGGCGACGCTGGCCGAGCTGATGGACATCGCCCGGTTCTTTCAGGGACGCGAGATCGACGGGGTCACGGTCTATGGCGCCGCGCTTTACACCGAGCGCGGCTCTGAAGGGATCACCATGGGCGTGACCAACGTCCTTTACAACTACGGCTTCACCTACGGCAGCCCGGACAATCCCTATGACATCGACGGCTATGTCAATTCCGCCGGCGCGGTCGAGGGGCTGGAGTTCTACCGCGAGCTTTACGAATGCTGCACCCCGCCGGGATCGTCCGACTGGTACATGTCCGAAACGATGGATGCCTATCGCTCGGGCCAGGCGGCGCTGCACATGAACTTTGCCTTCATCTGGCCGGGTGTGGATTCCGATGCCGAGGTCGGCGGCGATGTGTCGGGCTATTTCACCAACCCGCCCGGCCCGGCTGGCCATTTCGCCCAGCTTGGCGGCCAGGGCATCTCGGTCGTGTCCTATTCGCAGAACGTGGACGCCGCGCTGGAATACATCGCCTGGTTCGCCCAGCCCGAAGTGCAAAGCCGCTGGTGGGAGCTTGGCGGCTTCTCGGCCCTGAATGCGGTGGTCGAGGCCGAGGGCTTTGCCGAGAGCCAGCCCTATGCCCAGACCTTCCTCGACAGCATGGCCATCGTCCAGGACTTCTGGGCCGAGCCGACCTATGCCGAGCTGCTGCTGGCGATGCAGAACCGCGTCCACCGCTACGTGGTGGCGGGCGAGGGCACGGCGCAGGAAGCGCTGGATGCGCTGGTTGCGGACTGGATCGAGGTTTTCGAGGACGACGGCAAGCTCTGATCCCGAAGCCCGATCCCTGCCGGGCGCCCCCCGTCCCGGGGCGCCCGGCCCCTTTCACCCGTGCTTGACCGACGCCCGCCTCGCCGGAAGGATGTCTCATGTCCGAGACAATGATTGATCGCGCCGCCAAGGCGACCCCGCCCCGCGTGGCCCGCCGCATCCGCGGCCTGTCGGACCGCGCCATCGCCTGGGTCTTTATCGGGCCGACGGTGGTGCTTCTGCTGGCGGTCAACATCTTTCCGCTGATCTGGACGATCTACCTGAGTTTCACCAATTACCGCGCCAACCGCCCGGGGGCCGAGGTCGAATGGGTCGGCCTGCGCAACTACCAGCGCATCCTGAACGATCCCGAGATCTGGCAGACGATGCAGGCCACGGCGCATTTCCTGTTCTGGACGCTGGTTTTGCAGGTGGTGATCGGCTTCGCGCTGGCCTGGCTGATCAACCAGAAGTTCCGCGGCAACGACCTGTGGACGACGATCATCGTGCTGCCGATGATGCTCTCGCCCGCCGTGGTGGGGAATTTCTGGACCTTCCTCTATCAGCCGCAGATCGGCATCTTCAATTACATCGTCGGCTTCTTCAGCGGGGTCGACCCGGCCAGCTTTTCGATGATCGGGGATGTGCGCCTTGCGCCCTGGTCCATCGTCATCGTCGACACATGGATGTGGACGCCCTTCGTCATGCTGATCTGTCTGGCCGGGCTGCGCTCGATCCCGGAGTCGATCTACGAGGCGGCGGAATGCGATCGCGCGTCGAAATGGCGGCAGTTCTGGACGATCACCCTGCCGATGGTCCTGCCGTTCCTGATGCTTGCCGTGCTGTTCCGCGGGATCGAGAATTTCAAGATGTTCGACCTTGTCGTCCTCCTGACCGGAGGCGGCCCGGGATCGACGACCGAGCTTACCTCGATCAACCTCAAGCGCGAAGCGTTCGAGAAATGGCGCACGGGCTATTCCTCGGCCTATGCGGTGATCCTGTTCGTCACCGTCTTCGGCCTCGCCTCGATCTATGTGAAGGCGCTGAACCGGGTGAAGAACCGATGAGTAGCTATTCCATCACCGAACCCTCGCGCGGCATGAAATGGACCGCCGGGCTGCTGGTCGTGACCTATGCGCTGATCACGCTGCTGCCGCTGCTGTGGATCATGGCGACCGGGTTCAAATCCACCAACGACGCCATCGCCTATCCGCCCAAGGTGTTTTTCGACCCCACGCTGGAAGGTTACGTCAACCTCTTCACCGTCCAGAACCGCGCCTCGGCCGAGCAGCTGGCCGAGAACCCGCCCTCCACCTGGTACGAGCAGATCGTCCATGACAAGGGCCTGATCATCAGCGGCCCCTCGCGCTTTGGCGAGAGGTTCATGAACTCGGTCATCATCGGCTTTGGCTCGACCTTCCTGTCGGTGGTGCTGGGCACGCTGGCGGCCTATGCCTTTTCCCGCTTCCGGGTGCCCTTGAAGGACGATCTGATGTTCTTCATCCTCTCGACCCGGATGATGCCGCCCATCGCGGTGGCGATCCCGATCTTCCTGATGTTCCGGGCCATCGGCCTGTCGGACACGCATGCGGGCATGATCCTGCTTTACACGGCGGTGAACCTGTCGCTGGCGGTCTGGTTGCTCAAGGGTTTCATCGACGAGATCCCCCGCGAATACGAGGAAGCGGCCCTGATCGACGGCTATACCCGGTTTCAGGCCTTCGTGAAGGTGGTGCTGCCGCAGGCGGCGACGGGCATCGCCTCGACCGCGATCTTCTGCCTGATCTTCGCCTGGAACGAATATGCCTTCGCGGTGCTTCTGACCTCGGGCAATGCGCAGACGGCGCCGCCCTTCATCCCCACGATCATCGGTGTGACCGGGCGCGACTGGCCGGCGGTGGCGGCGGGGGCGACGATTTTCCTCGTGCCGGTCATGGTCTTCACGATCCTTCTGCGCAAGCACCTGTTGCGCGGGATCACCTTCGGGGCGGTGCGCAAATGACCGGGTTCCTGAACGGCCTGATCCGCCTGCGCCGCGGCCCGTGGGAAATGGTCGCCACCCTCCTGATCGGGCTGGGCGTGTTCATGCTGATGCAGCCCTTCGCCCTTTGGGCCTTCACCTGGTCCTTTCCCGTCACACTGACCGGCACGGTGATGTTCATCATCGTCAGCCATTTCCCGGACTGACAATGGCCGAGATCATCATCGAGAACCTCCGCAAGGAATTCGGCGCCTTCACCGCCGTGCAATCCTCGAGCTTCCGGATCGAGGACGGGGAATTCTTCATGCTGCTCGGCCCCTCGGGCTGCGGCAAGACCACCACCCTGCGCATGATCGCGGGGCTGGAGCTGCCCAGCAGCGGCCAGATCTACATCGACGGCGAGGAGGTGGGCCGCAAACCCGCCAGCCAGCGCGACATCGCCTTCGTGTTCCAGATGTTCGCGCTCTATCCGCACATGAACGTGCGCCGCAACATCAGCTATCCGCTGGCCAGCCAGGGCATGCCACGTGCCCTGATCCGCGAGAAGGTGGCCGAGGTCGCCCGCATCCTCGGGATCGAGGATATCCTCGACCGCCCTGTCGGCGGTCTGTCGGGCGGCGACCGGCAGCGCGTGGCCCTTGGTCGGGCCATCGTGCGCAACCCCAAGTGCTTTCTCATGGACGAACCGCTTGGCGCGCTTGACGCCGAATTCCGCGAAAGGATGGCCGAGGAGTTGCGTGCGCTCCACGACCGGATGGGGGCCACCACCGTCTATGTCACCCACGATCAGCTTGAGGCGATGCAGATGGGCGACAAGATCGTGGTGATGAACCACGGTGTTGTCGAACAGTTCGGCACCCCGCGCGATATCTATGACAAGCCCGCGACGCTGTTCGTGGCGGGCTTCATCGGATCGCCGCCGATGAACTTCCTGCGCTTTCACGGCCGGGTCGATGTGGGGGGCGATGCGGTGACGCTGCATCACCAGAGCGTCGCGGTGCCCGCGATGCGCGCGGCGTTCGAGGGCGACATGGTGCTGGGCGTGCGCCCCGAACACGTGCGGCTGACCGATGACGGCGGCTATCGGGGCCGGGTTCTGGCGACGGAATACCTTGGCACCACCCAGATCGTGACGGTGGACAGCCCCAACGGCACCCTGAAGGCGCGCATCCCCTCGGACCAGCCTGCGCGCGTGGGCGAGACGGTGGGCCTTGCCTTCAACCCCCGCACCCTCACGCTGTTCGATGCGCAATCTGGCCGGGCGCTTCGGTCCGAGTTGAACGACGGGGTGCTGGCGCATGGCTGATGTGGTGCTTTCCGCCGTGACCAAGGCCTTCGGCGCGACCCGCGCCGTGCAGGACCTGTCGCTGCATATCGCGCATGGCGAATTCGTCGTGCTGCTGGGCCCCACCGGCGCGGGCAAGACCACGACGCTGCGCCTGATCGCGGGGCTCGAGGCGCCCGATACGGGCGACATAAGCATCGACGGGCGATCCGTGGTGCAGGAGACGCCCGCCCAGCGCGATGTGGCGATGGTGTTCCAGCAATACTCGCTTTACCCCCACATGACGGTGCGCGAAAACCTTGCCTTCCCCCTCCGCTCGCCCATCCTGCGCACGCCCGAAGAGGCGATCCGCCGCAAGGTGGCCGAGGTGGCCGAGGTGCTGCAGATCGCCCACAAGCTTGACAACAAGGCAACCGCCCTTTCGGGGGGCGAGATGCAGCGCGTCTCGATCGGGCGGGCGCTGGTGCGCGATCCGGCGATCTATCTGATGGACGAGCCGCTGTCCTCGCTCGATGCCAAGCTGCGGGCAGAGTTGCGCATCGAACTGAAACGCATCCATGCCGATCTGGGGGCGACGCTGCTTTATGTCACCCATGACCAGATCGAGGCGATGACAATGGCCACGCGGATTGGCGTGCTGGAACAGGGCCGGATCGTGCAGGCGGGCACCCCGCGCGAGATCTACGAGGATCCGGTCAACCTCTATGTCGCGGGCCGCTTGGGCCAGCCCCGGATCAACGTCCTGCCCGCCGACCTCTTTCCCGGCGCGCCCTCTGCGGCCCGCAACATCGCGCTGCGCCCCGAACATATCCGGCAGGGCAGCGGCAAGCCCGCGAGCGTGGTCCGGGTCGAGCATCTGGGTGACCAGACCCGCCTGCACCTGACGCTTGAAGGGCACGAGATCGTGACGCTGACCGATGTGCATACCGCGCTCGACCCGGGCGATATCCTGCCCGTCGAGCCGCAGAACCCGCTCTATTTCGACGCATCCGGCGCCCGGATCGCCTGAGGAGGACCACATGAAACAATTCATCAATTCCAAGGAAACGCTGGTCACCGAAGCGATCGACGCGGCTTTGCGCACATCGGGCGGCAAGCTGGCCCGGCTGGACGGCTATCCGCATATCAAGGTGGTGATCCGCACCGACTGGGACCGGTCCCGGGTGGCGCTTGTCTCGGGCGGCGGGTCGGGGCACGAGCCCAGCCACGCCGGTTTCGTGGGGCAGGGGATGCTGACAGCGGCAGTCTGTGGCGAGGTCTTTGCCTCTCCGTCCGTCGATGCGGTTCTGGCGGGGATCCTGGCGGTCACGGGCAAGGCGGGCTGCCTGTTGATCGTGAAGAACTACACCGGCGATCGGCTGAACTTCGGGCTGGCCGCCGAACGCGCGCGGGCGCAGGGGTTGCGGGTCAACATGGTCGTGGTGGACGACGACATTGCCCTGCCCGACCTGCCGCAGGCGCGCGGCGTGGCGGGGACGCTCTTCGTGCACAAGATCGTGGGCGCGCTGGCCGAACAGGGGGCCGACCTTGATACGCTGACGGCCGAGGCGACGCGGATCATCAAGGGCGTCGCTTCCATCGGCATGTCGCTGGATACCTGCACCATCCCGGGCGTGCCGAAGGAAAGCCGCATCGCGCCGGGCAAGGCCGAGCTTGGCCTTGGCATCCATGGCGAGGCGGGGATCGAGCAGGTGGATTTCGCCGGCGCCCGCGACGCGATGGACAAGGTGATCGAGCGACTGGCGCCGAACATCGCCTCCGGCCCCCATGTGGCGCTTCTGAACAATCTTGGCGGCACCACGCCGCTGGAAATGGCGGTTCTGGCCGAGGAGCTGATCCGTTCGCGCATCGGCGGGCAGATCCGCTGGCTGATCGGGCCGGCACCGATGATGACCTCGCTTGACATGCAGGGCTTCTCGGTCTCGCTCTTCCCCGCGACCCCGGCTGACGAGGCCGCGCTGCAGGCCCCCGTCGCGCCCTGGGCCTGGCCCGGCTGCAACCCGGTGGGCGAGATCGCGATCACCGCGCTGCCAGACGGCCTTGCGCCGATCCAGCCGATCCCCTCGCGCAACGATGCGGCCCGCGCCCTGATCGAGCGGTGCTGCAACGTCCTGATCGGGGCCGAGGGCGATCTGAACACGCTCGACGCGAAATCCGGCGACGGCGATACCGGCAGCACTTTGGCCACCGCCGCCCGCGCGCTTCTGGGCGCGCTCGACCGGCTGCCGCTGGCCGATCACACGCAGCTTTACCGTGCCATCGGGCTGGAGCTTAGCCAGACGATGGGCGGATCGTCCGGGGTGCTGCTCGCGATCTTCTTTGCCGCCGCCGGCGATGCCTCGGCCAGCGGGGCCAATGCGATCGACGCGCTGCGCGCGGGCCTTGACCGGGTGCAGCAGGTGGGCGGCGCGCGGCCCGGCGACCGCACGATGATCGACGCGCTGGCCCCGGCTTTGGCCGAGTTGCACAACGGCCCCGAAGCCGCCGCCGCGGCCGCCCGCAAGGGCGCCAACGCGACCGCGACCATCGCGCGGGCGCGCGCCGGGCGGGCCAGCTATCTGGCCGAGGGCAGCATGCTGGGCCACAACGACCCGGGCGCCGAGGCCGTCGCGCGTCTCTTCGGGGAACTGGCGGGCGAGCTGTCGCCGCCGCTGGGCAATGCCTGACGGGGCTGCCCTGCCGTCACGCGGCTTTTGGATCAGGGCGGGGTCAGATAGTCGGCCGAGACATAGCCGGTGACGGTCGGCCAATCCGCAAGCGCGATCCGGCACCACAGCTGCCCCGCTTCGGTGACGCAGGTCCTGCGCCTCACCGATGTGCCTTCGGGCAGGCCAAGCACGACGGCATAGCCCAGACCCGGCCCGGCCCGCAGGCGCAGGAACTCTTCGCCGCGCAGGTTTCCGACCGTCTCGGTTCCGGGGCGCGGCCCGGGGTCTCCGGTCGCGCAACCGGCCAGGGCCGCCAGCAGGACAAGGCTCAGGGCGCGGGTGGTGAAGGTGGTCATTGGCGCTCCATTCGCGGCGGGGTGGATCGGGACGGGCCCGGCCGGGCAATCAAGCCACGCCTTTGACCGGACCGGGATACCCTGATCGGGTTTTGCGCAGGGAACAAGGCCCGCAGCCACCTGGTGCCGTTGGCCCGGTGGCTTTGATGCCTGACTCATGTGAGGGACTCATCGCCCTCCGTCAGCGACAGGGTTCGTCGAAAGCCTGCCGAGCCTTCTCGGCCTCGACCGCGCGGCGGCTGCGATCCTTCCGGCCCCGCAAGAACGCCAAACCCTGGAAACCCGACACCGCCGCGCCCATCGCCCGCAACCAGATCCTTCGGACAACAAGACGCCTCGGCCGGACCATCTGGCGACAATGGAGCGGGCATCACCGTCGAAACCGAGCGGAGACCAGGATGCACCGCGCAAAGCGGCCGCATCAGCCGAAAAGAAACATGTCGGCCTGAAGGCCTGCAACCTCGAAATCATGGATCAGAAGCCGGTCGCCGGACAGGTCGATCAGCGTGCGCGTGCCGGATTGAACCACGCGGGCCTGATCCATCAGCGCATCGAAATCCGCCACACCGCTTAGCCCCGAGAGGTCGATCAGATCCTCGCCGGCGGTGAAATCGCGCAGATGCAGCGTGCCGTCGCCGCTTGCGAAGACGAAGGTGTCGGCCCCCGCCCCGCCCCAGACATGGTCCAGCCCCGGACCCGCGACCAGCACGTCGTCGCCGTCGCCCCCGTAGAGCCTGTCGTCACCATCGCCGCCATAAAGCCGGTCGTCTCCCGCACCGCCCCACAGAAGGTCGTTGCCCGCCCCGCCGCGCAGCACGTTATCCCCGTCATTGCCGTGGATCTGGTTGTTGAGCGCATTGCCGATCACCTCGAAATCCGCCTGGCCGGCCAACGTGCTGCGTGTCACCCCTTCGCCCAGCCGGAAGCTGCCCGAAAGCCCGGCCCCGCCACGCAAGGTGATCGCGTCAAGGCCGATCAGCGTGGGGCCCTCCGGGTCGAGGGCCTCTTGCGTCAGGATGTCGATCGCATTGTTGGCGCGCAGATGGCCCATCGCCGTCGTGACATCCTGATAGCCGCGCAACTCGGTCTGGAAATCGCCGGTGCGATAGGCGATCAGCCCCGGATCCCGGTCGAGGATGACCAGCGGGACGAAGATCGCTGCGCTGTCGAGGTGATAGTCGCTGGCAAAGACCCGCAGCATGTAGTCCCCGGCCTGGTCATAGGCCGGATGCAGCGTCAGCAGGCTGCCCTCGCTGGTCACGATCCTGAGCGAGCGGTCATCGGCATGGCCATAGACCCAGAGCGCGTCGCCCTCGGCATCCTCGAACCATGCCGACAGGTCGAGGGTCAGCACCTCGCCTTCGTAGAGCACGATCCCCTGTTCGGGCACCGCCGACAGAACGGGCACCGGCGCGGTGTTGGGCGGCGGGGCAGGGGCGGCACCGGTCACTTGCAGATAGGCCTCGAAATAGCGCTGCCCGAATTCCACCAGCGCCTCGCCGGTGAAATGGACCTGTGTCGCGTCGAAAGTGGCCAGCCCGGTAGAACTCACGAAAGTCAGATAGGGGTCGTCGTTGTCGGTCTCGATGGCCTGCAGCGCGGTGTTCTGGTGGTGGTTCAGCCCGCCCCGCGACAACTCGCCCGCCAGAAGCGGTACGTCTGCCCCGCCCCAGTCGGCGGTCCTGACCTGGGCGACCAGCTCTTCGAACCTGGCCCGATAGGCCTCGGTCGTCAGGTTGAAATCCGCCTCGCCCTGATGCCAGAGGAAAGCATCGACGCTCTCTTGCCCCGTGGCGGCCAGCGCGTCGCGGATGTCGGCCTCGAGATTGGCCCAGTTCGACCCGCCTTCCGACGCAAGCCAGCTGTCGATCGAGGATCCGCTGACCGGGCGGGCCACCACCAGCACCGGCTGGCCCAGTTCGGCCGAGATGCTCTCGGCGAAGGGGAAATAGAGGTTGTTGCGCGTGGCCGTGCCCGTGCGCACCCCTTCGCCCCCGGCGGGCGGTGCGTCGTAATCGGCCGGCACCAGCGTCCCGCCCACCCAGTCCCAGGCGACCACATTGCCGCTGAGCGTCAGGTCTCCGCCACCGCCGGCGCCCAGCATGTTCGACTGGCCGGCGGCGACCACGATGACGTAATCGGGGGACCACCAGTTGCCTTCGCTGTCCTGAAACCTGAAATCCTGGTGCGGGGGTTCGCTGTCGCGGCGCTTGTACTGGGTGGGGCCGATGAAGACCGTATCAAGGCTGCCATCGAGGCCGCTGGCCAGAAAGGCCGCGCTGTCGTCGAAGACGGGCACGGCCGTCGGGGGCATTTCGAACAGGACAGTGTTTTCGTCGACAAGCGACATGTCGGTGTTCAGGATCTGCACGGTCTGGCTGCCATAGCGGATGACCGTATGCGCCCCGCTTTGCTGGATAGACCCGTTGGCCAGCAGATCGTCCCAGCTTGCCGGAGCCTCGGCCCCGGTCAGGATCAGCCGGTCGCCCTCGTCCGGGGTGAAGTCGAACAGGATGTTGAACCCGTCCGCCCCGCTGCCGATGACGAAGCTGTCGGCCCCGTCGCCACCGTAAAGGCTGTTGCGCCCGGCCCCGCCGATCAGGATATCGTCGCCCGCCCCGCCGATCAGCCGGTCATTGCCATTTCCCGCGACCAGCAGGTCATCCCCGTCGCCGCCGTCCAGCACGTCGTTCCCCTCGCCTCCGAACAGGCTGTCACGCCCCGCACCGCCAAAGACGATGTCCCGGCCCGCGCCTCCGAACAGGGCCAGTCCGGCGTCGCTGCCATGAACCCGCGCCCCGGCATCGTCGGTGTGCACGGTCGCGCGCGCAGCCCCGTCGAGGAACATCACCTTGACCGCCGGCCCGGTCTGCAGGACCGTCCCCTCGGTCTGGACCCGGACCGTGACGGCATCCGTGTTGATGGCGATCGGAGCCTCGGGCAGCCAGTCCTCGGGCAGGACAAGCGTGTGGTTGCGCGACAGGGCCGCAAGGGCCGCGTCCAGCGTCTCGAACCTGCCGAGAAGGCGTTCGGCATCGGGGTCGCGGTAGACAGGAAAGGACATGCGGGGCACCTCTGGTCGTGGGTCCGGTAACGGATCGCTGCGGGTCGCCCACAATCCGACCTTGTGCCGGGCGCGCGATGCGGCAGCAGGCTTCCAGTGATTGCCTGTCCGATCAAGCCAGAGCCGACCTCGGACCGGTCAACGGCGCGGCAACACCCTGATCCGAAATGGTTTTCCCGGGTGATTGGGAGGCGAGCCGGGGGCCGGCCGTTACCCCTCTGGAAACAAGGGGCATGAGTCCGTCGGATTGTAGACATGTCTCCGCCAGAGCGACGCCGTCAAAATGCCATGCTTGCGCCTGATTCGTTCCCGGCGCTGTCGTCCGCTGTCGTCCTTCGCCCAAGGATCGCCGGCAAGCCGTGCGGAGCGCGGGGGCAGAGGCAGCTTGCAAAGTCGCCTCGACCCGGTCCCAGAGATCGCGGGACACAATCGCGAGACGCTGGATCGGCCCGATGCAATCCTTGCGCCGGATCAGGCCGATGTAGACGGGGTTGGGCAGGATCTTGCGGATATGTCGCCGTTACCGAAGTCTTGCGCCTACAACGGCTCCTCTGCGCTCGTGGGGAGGGTCGGAACACTGGCGTCCCTGGCATCAGACCCCGACATATCCTCAGCGCGCTCGGCCGTTGCAACCGGAGGGGTGCTGGCGTCAGCCGCCTGGGGCGTCGTTCCGGACGGGGGCTGCTGGGCGCCCGATAGTCCGGGGTCCTGCACCGTCGCAGACCCGTCCCCGCCCATTTCGACCGCGCCCCTTTCGTCCCCGGGCCCGTCGGTCCGCGAGCTGTCGCTCCCCGTGCTGTCCGTCCCCGAGCCGTCGCTCCCCGAGCTGTCGCTCCCGGACGGGGGCTCAGGCGCGTCACCCTCGGGACCTGCCGCCTCCCCTTCGGTGGCCGCGGCTTCGCGCTCCGCCTGAAGCTCGCGGAGCTGATTGGCCGCGGTTTGACCGCCCAGAATGGTTCCGAATTTCTCGTCCAGCAATTCGGCGCACTCTTCGTATTCCTCGGCAGGCAACAATTGAGTCAAGAGCTCGAACGTCCCCAGTTGCAGCATCTGTCGCAATGCGAAATGCAGCGCCTCTCGCCGCCCCCCACCAAGATCCACATCAACGACATTCGCCCCCGCGAACTGGGCTGCCATCATGCCCCATTCCTCGACGTGAACCTGCTTCAGCAGGGAAATGTTCGAAACGATCTGCCCTGTCGCCACATTCGTCAGTGACAGGTCCAGCCCGACAAGGATGCGGTTCTGTCGATAGCGCGGACCCACGCCGGCCACGTTGACCCAGGCCCCGCCGCCCGGAATGAAGTCGAGACTGTTGATCGACCCCGTCACAACCAGATGCACCGGGCGTTGCGTCGCGAGATCCCGTATCCCCCATTGCGCCTCGAGCACGGCGGCGCCCATGTCGCGCCGGTTGATCAGGGTCACGCCCGTCTTGAACAAGGCAGACTGGACCATGTCCCCGGCGCCTTGCGTGACAAAGCGTCCCGCCCCGTCGGGCCCCGATTGCTCGCGTCCGGTAAGATCCGGGATCCCGCCCACCGCGAAGGCAAGCCTCTGGTCCACCCGCCCCTTCAGACAGGTCAGCGGCTCTTCGAAGGGCGTGACCACATCCACGATCGCCGGCCCTTCGACGAGGGACACATCGCCTTGCGTTGGGGCGCAGCCGGCAAGGGCGGCGGCGATCAGAGCAAACGCAAGACCAAGGGGCCCGCGTCGGTCATCCATTACACCCACCTGCTGTCGAGGATCCCGCCCCCGATGGTGTCGCGCTTGCCGATATGTCGAGGCTGCTGAATATCTGGTTCATCGCCATGTTGATGGACCCGTCGAGACAACCGGTGTTCTGCGCGACCGAGTTGAAGTCCACAGCATTGTCGTTTCCATCCATGCTGATCGTGCTGGTCGTGGTGTTGATCGAGCCGACCGTGCTGGTGTTGGTACCGGAGTCCGGTCCGGTCCGATTCTCGATCGTGATATGCGCTCCCTCGGCCGCAGAGAGCATCATCTCGCCCACGCTGTGGTCGTAGATATTCGTTGTGTTGTAGGTTATCGACTGGCCGTTTGCGCTGCCATTTCCGTTCGCGCCGCCATTGACCAGGCCGTTTTCCAGCCTGCGTTGCGCTTCCATGAACTGCAATCGAACGGCCCGGTCATTGGCCGACGGCCAGCCGTAGGATGAATTCCAGTTGGTGCCGGGGCCCGAGGTGCCCTGCGCCCAGACTGGCGCGGTCGCTGCGGCCGTGGCGATCAACACGGCTATGGAGAATCTGACTCTCACTTGTCGAACCTCTTGTCCCGGGCGCAGAAACCGCGCCATCCGCGCCGGGCCAATTCCCGGCGCGGATCCTTGATCTCAGGGCGCCGTCGGAGCCGTCGGAGCCGTCGGGGCCGTGGGCGCCGTGGGAGGCGTCGGCGGCGTCGGAGCAACCGGCCTGTCATTGGTCGAACTTGCCGTGCTGTCCACCATGGCCGCAGCGCTCGCGCCACCCGGACCTGCGAAGGCGACGGATTGCTCGACCGTGCCGTTCCTGCGAACCAGCACGGCTGCGGCCGATGCGCCGGTCGGCGTCGCAACTGCCGCACCCCCTTGCAGCACCGCAGCAGGCGGACGCGGCGCGGGGTTCGGATGGGGGTTGGGCCGCGAAGGCGGCTCCGTGGGCCGTTCGGGGGGGCGGGGCTGGTCGTCATCCCTGCGGGGCGGGCGGTTTCGGTCGGACCGCTCGCGCGGCGGCGCGGCAGGTTCGATCGACGCCGGCATGAAGCCTTCGACACAATCCCCATAGATCGGAGGCTCGATCAGGCCGTCATTCAATTTGCCCGGCTCTTGCTGAAAGATCAGACAACGATCCTCGGTCGTTTCCACCGGCATTTCGCAACCGGCAAGCACAAGGGCGCCGGTCAGGGTCGCCGCTACATATAATCCCTTCATGAGCATCCTCACGCTTTCATCATCATTTCGGACATTGCGGCTTCGACCAACGAGATATTGTATCCATTAACTTGTCACCCCGGGTCGGTAAAGGTTATCGCGGATGTATCTTTGGAGAGTTCGGACAAACATTCGTGCACTTCGGATCCCATATGTTGCCCCGGAGTCCCGTTGTGCTGGAGAATCTCCGCAATGACACCGGCGATCTTTCAACGATTGAAATGCCGCAAAGGCCGGAACAGGAAGTTGAGCCGGAATTGCGGTAAGTTGGCACGAACGCCGCGTGAATTGATCGAGCCAGAGGCAATGTGCCTCTGGCCCTGTTCATGCCCTTGATCGGGCATGAGATCCCTTTCAGAACACGTGGTTCTTATTCGTCACAATCCGAGCAGAGGTTGTCGCCGGTGCTGATGAAGCTGGCGGTGATGTTGCTCGTGTTGATCGCGCCGGCACCCAGGGTGCTCAGGCCAGCCGTCTGACCCTCGATCCCGTCGAGCGCAGCCGCCGCGAAGGTGAAGTTGCCGCCACCGATGACAGACTCCTCCTCACCCTCACCGATACCGATACCGCCCACGTTCACGTTGATCGACGAATTCAGCGTGCCGTCGTTGAAGGCCAACGACACGACGCCGACGCCCGAGCCGACCGCTTTCGAGAAGTCTGCCGAAGCGTTCGTCAGCGAGGTGTTCGAGGCGGCCGAAGTGGTCAGGCTCGCAGCGCCTTCGGTGATATCGGCATCGAACGTGTTGATCGCACCGGCGACCAGCGTTGCGGCCGTCATCGCCACATCGGCCAGCGTGCCAGCGGTCTCGGACGCATTCCCCGTTGCATCGGTGCTCGCGGTCGAGGTCTGCTCGCCCGGGTTTTGGCCGAACGACGAGATGTTGATGCTGGCATCGATATCGCCGATGTTCTCGGCGATACCGCCGAAGCGCGCGGTCGAGTCGCCAAGGATGGTTTCGATAAGCTCCTCAACAACGACTTGCGCATTCGCAGTCGACAGGCTCAGCGCGAGCGCCGTGCCAGCAAGAAGAAGGGTCTTTTTCATGGTCTCTCTCCATATTGCGACGCCAAACCCGACGCCAGGGATTCGTTTGGCTGCCAGCCCGCCGTTTCCAGCCAACCGGCAGTCCGCTTCGCCGGTCCGTCCACGCCACATTGGCTGATTCCGCCAATTCCATTATTGACGGATGTCAGAATCAGTCTGTGAATTTGCCACCTGCATGCCGGTCTGACTTGCAGCCTTTGCATCACGCTCTCTACAGAGCACTCTGACGAATTATTCTACTGCCGTGCCTCCTGATCTTCGGATTCCCGGACAAGAGTCGGTTCCTGGATCGTTATCCTTGATTTTGTTAAGGAAAGCCTGAAAAACCTGCGGTTTCCGGTATGATCTGGTAGGCTGCGGCGACGCTTGGGAGGAGCCCCACCGATGCCTAAACAGCCTGCCATCCCCGGCCTTCGCGATGCGATGAAGAAGAAGGTGACGCGTCGCGAGCAATTTCTGGCGGAGATGGAGGCGGTGGTGCCCTGGGGTCGGCTGCTGGCGCTGATCGCGCCGCACTACCCGAAGGCCGGGCCGAAGGGCGGGCGTCCGCCGATGCCGCTGGAGACGATGCTGAGGGTCTACTTTCTCCAGAACTGGTATGCGCTGAGCGACCCGATGGCCGAGGAGACCCTCTATGACAGCGAGGCGATGCGCCGTTTTGCCGGGATCGAGTTGGGCGACGACCGCATCCCGGATGAGACGACCA
>JBHYFN010000002.1:0-158448 GCA_051859505.1 Paracoccaceae bacterium | reverse complement strand
GGCCGGGCCATCGTGCGCGATCCGAAGGTGTTTCTGTTCGACGAGCCCCTGTCGAACCTCGATGCGGCGCTTCGGGCCGAGATGCGGATGGAGCTGACCGACCTGCACCAGCGGCTGGATGCGACGATGATCTACGTCACCCATGATCAGGTCGAGGCGATGACCATGGCCGACCGGATTGTGGTGCTGAACGCGGGTCTTGTCGAACAGGTCGGCGCCCCGATGGAGCTTTACCGGACGCCTGAATCCGCCTTCGTCGCGGGTTTCATCGGCAGCCCCAAGATGAACCTGCTGCGCGGCGCCCCCGCCGAGGCGCTGGGGGCCGAGGTGTTCGGCATCCGCCCCGAACATGTGTCCCTGTCCCCCGATGCGGGGCGCTGGCACGGCCGGGTGCGCCATGTCGAACGTCTGGGGGCGGATGCGATCCTCTACCTTGATGTCGCCGACATCGGCGAACTCATCGTCCGCACGGCCGGGGAAACCACCCTCGCCCCCGGGTCCGAGGTCTGGGCCACCCCGCAGGACGGGGCGGGCCACAGGTTCCGGGATGGCAAACGCCTCGCGTGAGGGCCGCCCGGCACGCGGCTTTCGGGATGGGTCCGCTCTTGCAGCTCGGCTACCGCACTGGATTGACGCGATGAATCCCGAGGGGATCTGAGCAGCAGAGCCGGGTTAGTCGTGACGCGCTCATGGGCGGGCCAAGGTCGCGGCCAAAGCGCAATGGCCGGTATCACAGGCGCCCCCTCCTGAAGGTCTCGACCGGGGTCAAGCTCTGCAAACCCGACCCTCCCGACCGCAGCCTGGCGAACGGGACCGGGGCGATCTGGCCAGCGGATCACCAACCGGTCAGCCGCTTGCCTTGGTCGGTCTTGGGCGGCCATGCAAGGCTCTCATGCGTGATTGGTCTGCGCCTGCGGGTCGTGCAACCTGGCGGCAAATCGGGATGGCAGCAGACCTTCCGGCCCAACGGTTCAGGGCGTCCCGAGTCGGGCCGGTGGGCTGTCCTGACAGCGCCCGACCGGCAGACTTCTACCCAAGGGCCCGCGCTTGCGGTTGCGAGGCCACAGGCACCAGAATCCACGTCGATGCCAGGCAGATATGTCGCCATGAAAACCGGAAACCCATTGAGCCGGAACCCGGCGAAACCTGACAGGAGTTAAAGTCTAAGTGGCTACTTGAAAAGAGCTTTTCTGAATGGCCATCGCACATCGCATGATGGCCTGACACATTGAGCCTCGTTCAGTCGCATGTTGCTCAGAAGGCCGGGCCGGGATGGGGAACGGCACGCGGTTCGGGGTCAGGCCCGCGAAAACTTCACGGAACCGTCGTATTGCCAGAGGCGTGCGGAAGCTCTGCCCGGATCCTTGCAGTCAGGCGGGAAGCTCGCGCCTTTCGACAAGAATGCCATAGAGCGTGGTCAGGATGCTGGTGCCCGCCATCAGGGTGATCCAGCTGATCATGACCTGCACGATCAGGCCGATCAGGCCGATGCCGAAAAGCTCGGCGAACAGGCTGGCCAGAACGTTCAGCGCCACAAGCACGGCGGCGGTCTGGAGGATCGTCGAAGAGACCGGCGCCGTCACCGCCCAGGCTTCGGCGATCCGCATCCGGTTGCCCACGGCCACCGCAGGCAGGATCAGCGCCAGCCTGAGCCAGAGGTAGCTGAAAAGCACCCCCACCGCGAGGCCGACGATCGACTGGATGATCCTTGCATTGCCGAAGAGGCCCGTCACCAACCCGGCGATCACCAGCGCCGGCAGCATCGCCAGCAAGAGCAACAGCCCCAAGAGGGCCGAACGCCCCGCATAGGGCCAGATCGGGCGGTCGCCGATGGCGGGCAGGAGGCCGGGATATTCCTCGAGCAGGACGAACCGGTGCCAGGAAACGGCGATCCAGGCGAAGGCGAAGACCATCACGAGGAGGACGAACAGAAAGGCGAGAACGACGCTGTTCGGGACGGCGGCACCGTCCAGCATGATCCCGGTGATATGCTCGTGCACGCCCCCCATCATCAGCGCCGCAGTCGAAAGTAGCGCGGCGATCAGGATCGGCCCGATGGACACCCGCAGGGCCTGGGGCAGGTTCCGAAACAGCAGCATCAGGCTATGCCTTACGATCTGCCAGCCCATGATCTGCTCCTCCCAGCCCTGCCCTGCTCTGCGGGGGACTTGGTGGCATGCCCGGGGGGACGGGTCAACGGCGCTTGGCAAGCGCGGCGACCGATGCTGCCGCCTGCGCGTCCGTCGGGCGTGGCCCTTCGCTTGCCCCCGTCGCCGAAAGGCAGTAACCGGAGCGGCGCCGAATTTCGCGAAAGAGCACCCATGTCCAGCCCCGCCCCCAAGAAGGTCGTCCTTGCCTATTCCGGCGGCCTCGACACCTCGATCATCCTGAAGTGGCTCCAGACGACCTATGGCTGTGAAGTGGTGACCTTCACCGCCGATCTGGGTCAGGGCGAGGAACTGGAACCGGCGCGCGCCAAGGCCGAGCTGCTGGGGATCTCTCCTGCGAATATCCATATCGAGGATGTGCGCGAGGAATTCGTCCGCGACTTCGTCTTTCCGATGTTCCGGGCCAATGCGCTTTACGAGGGGCTGTATCTTCTGGGCACCTCGATCGCGCGTCCGCTGATCTCGAAGCGGCTGGTCGAGATTGCCGAGGACTGCGGGGCCGATGCCGTGGCCCATGGCGCGACCGGCAAGGGCAACGATCAGGTGCGGTTCGAGCTGTCCTGCTATGCGCTGAACCCGCATATCAAGGTCATCGCGCCCTGGCGGGAATGGGATCTGTCCAGCCGGACCAAGCTTCTGGAATTCGCCGAACAGAACCAGATCCCCATCGCCAAGGACAAGCGCGGCGAGGCGCCGTTCAGCGTGGATGCGAACCTTCTGCACACCTCGTCGGAAGGCAAGGTGCTTGAGGATCCGGGCGTCGAGGCGCCCGATTACGTCTATCAGCGCACGGCTCATCCCGAGGATGCGCCAGATGCGCCCGAAATGGTCGAGATCAGCTTCGAGCGCGGCGATGCCGTGGCGATCAACGGCAAGGCGATGAGCCCCGCCACGATCCTGACGCGGCTGAACGAGCTGGGCGGCAAGCACGGGATCGGGCGACTGGACCTGGTGGAAAACCGCTTTGTCGGCATGAAGTCGCGCGGCGTTTATGAAACGCCGGGCGGCACGATCCTTCTCGAGGCGCATCGCGGGATCGAACAGATCACGCTGGATGCGGGATCCGGGCATCTCAAGGATTCGATCATGCCGCGCTATGCGGAACTGATCTACAACGGCTTCTGGTTCAGCCCGGAACGCGAGATGCTGCAGGCGCTGATCGACAAGAGCCAGGAGCATGTGACGGGCACGGTGCGCGTGAAGCTGTACAAGGGTCACGCCCGCACCGTTGCGCGCTGGTCAGAGCATTCGCTGTATTCCGAGGCCCATGTCACCTTCGAGGATGACGCGGGCGCCTATGACCAGAAGGATGCGGAAGGGTTCATCCGGCTGAATGCGCTGCGGCTCAAGCTGATCGCGACGCGCAAGGCGCGGCTGGGCGGCTAGATCACCCCGGACGCGGCAAGGGCGCGTCCTCAGGGACTGTCGCGCCCATCGCGGCTTCGGCCTGTAGGATGCCCGCCGCCAGATCGATGACCGGGCCGACTTCCTGTGCGACCCGGCGGATATCGGCCAGCACGCTCGCGCTGGTCGCAAAGAGGCCGCCGATGCGGAAAAGGTCGTGGTGATCGGTAATCGCCACCACGATGCAGGGCCCGTCGGATGCGATCATCCGCAGCTCTGCCTCCGGTCCGAACCGGCTTATCGGCCCCGCGATCTCGCTGCACAGCCGGACAAGCGCGGCACCCTCGGCTTCGGTCGGTTGCGCCACCCAGAGGCTGAAACCGGCGAGCGGACCGTCAAGATCGCCTGCGACCATGGGTTTGGTGCCGACATCCACCACCGCAGGGCCCGACAGGAATGAGGCGGTGGCATCTCGGGTTCGGGCGAGGGTGAAGCGCGGCAGGGGGCGGCCGGATTCGACGGCAATGACGGCCCCATCAAAGATGGTCTGGGTGGTGTTGCGGGTCGGCTTTGAGGTCATGACCTCGGCAAAGCGCCAACGCCGGCCGGCCAGCGTGCCCGACAGGGCGTCATTGATCGTGGTGATCCTTGACCGGGGCGGGATCCGGTCGGGCAACCCGTCGAGAAAGGTCGTCGAGCGCTTTTCATACTCCAGCCCGAAGGTCGTCATGACGATCGGCAGAATGATCTCCGAATGCTGTCGCCGGACGAAATGCTCGATCAAGATGGCAAGGATGACGCCAAAGCTCCCCACGAGCACGACGTTCAGGACCGGAGCCGAGTCGGTCATGTTCAGCAAAAACAGCCCGGTCACACAGAAGCCGGCCAGAGCCACCAGCAGCCCAAAACCGATGATCTGGGGCCGGCGTAGCAACGGCAGCGACCGGACCAGCGCGGCCTCGATCTCGGTCTGTGGAACGGTCTGGCTGGAAGCCCGATCCATACCGATCTCCAGCTTTGGCCTGCTTCGACCTCAGGGGCGGAGCCCGTTTCCTCGTCAGAAGTTGAAGCTGATACCCAGGTTCAAGGCATTCGTCACAATACTGGTGTCCAGCGTCCCGCCCGTATCGAGCGTAGCGCTGTTGATGGAATAGGTCCCTTTGTATTCTCCGAAAACCGACCAACTGTCGTTGATCGGAACACTGACCCCGGCGATCCAGGTCGCCGCGGGGCCGGTGAACTGGTAGCCAAAGGTCTCGGGCTGGCCCTCGATCCCGACCTCGACATGCGGCACAGAGATCCCCAGCCCGGCACCCACATAGGGCGTGACATTGCCGAAGGCCGAGGGCCAGCGATGCATCGCATTGACGGTGAGGATGTTCAGACCATCCGTGAACTCGAGCATGTAAAGGCCCGAGGCGGCCAGGGTAGCGTCATCGGCATAGACCTTGGCATGGGTGAAATCGACACCGAAGCCGAAGGTCGGGTTCTGCCACCAGGTCGCGCGGATGCCGTAATAGGGCGGCATGTCGAACGAGCGTCCTTCCCAGCCGGCAGTGAAGGACGGGTTTGCGCCTGCGCCGACGAGGGCGGGGTCGTCGATCGTCACGCCCGAATGCGGAGCCGTTTGCCACCCGCCATAGACGCTGATCTCGACCTCGGCAAAGGCTACGACAGGCGCGAGCGCCAGAGCCGTAACACTTGCTAAACCGAATGAGCGTAGGACGGGCACGATGGCGACCTTTGGGGCGACCTTTGGAACGTTGACAGGGACAGTCTACGATCTAGCCTCGCTCCGGGCAAGCATTGCAACCATCATTCTGGCGTGATTTCCATTGTTTGCCCGATCTGCGCCAGAATGCCACAGAGGATTGAAACCCGCAGGATGGCCGACAGTTCCGCGCCATGATCGGGGACGGAAGGCCGCCTGGCCGTTGGCGCGCTGCAGGACCGGCGGCACCGCCGCAGCCTGCGCCCTATTGTCCGCTGGACGATACTGTCCGGTCTGGATAAAGAGCGGTCAGACCGGGGGCGGGAAACCGTGCCCGAAAGACCATGTCGGTGGACATTCGTGTTCCGCCGGTCGACAGAAGTGCCATACAGCTGCGGAGCGTGCCTCCAAGGCCAAACGGAGTGTTGAACCAAATGTCGAATGCAGAGCACGCCGAAGGAACAAGGCGGGATTTTCTCTACTACGCGACGGCCGGGGCCGGTGCGGTGGTAACGGGGGCGGCGGTCTGGCCGCTCATCAACCAGATGAACCCCTCGGCTGACGTTCTGGCACTTGCCTCGATCCGCGTCGATATCGGCGATGTCGCGCCCGGAACCCAGCTGACCGTTCTGTGGCAGGGCAAGCCCGTCTTCATCCGTCACCGGACCGAGCAGGAAATCGAAGAGGCGCGCGCGGTCGATGTCTCGTCGCTGCCCGACAGGCTGGCCCGCAACGACAATCTGGCCGATCCAAATGCCTCCGCCGATGACGCCAACCGCGCCCTGGATGGCGAAGGGCGCTGGCTGGTGCAGATGGGCATCTGCACCCATCTGGGCTGTGTGCCCCTCGGCGATGGCGCAGGCGACAACAACGGCTGGTTCTGCCCGTGCCACGGATCGCATTACGACAGTTCCGGCCGGATCCGCCGCGGTCCCGCCCCCGAGAACCTGCCCATTCCCGTCGCTGCCTTCATCGACGAAACCACCATCGAGCTTGGTTAGGAAAACAGACACATGGCCGGTATTCCCCACGACCATTATGAACCCAAGACTCGCGGCGAGAAGTGGCTTGAAAGCCGTCTGCCGATCCTTGGCCTTCTGCATTCGACCCTGACGATCCCGACGCCCAAGAACCTCAACTGGATGTGGATCTGGGGCATCGTTCTGGTGTTCACCCTCGTTCTGCAGATCGTCACGGGCGTTGTCCTTGTCATGCATTACGTGCCGCATGTGGACATGGCCTTTGCCAGCGTCGAGCACATCATGCGCAACGTGAACGGCGGGCACATGATCCGCTATTTCCACATGAACGGCGCCTCGCTGTTCTTCGTGGCGGTCTATCTGCACATCTTCCGCGGCCTCTACTACGGCTCCTACAAGTCTCCGCGCGAAGTGACCTGGATCATCGGGATGCTGATCTATCTCCTGATGATGGGCACGGCCTTCATGGGCTATGTGCTTCCCTGGGGTCAGATGTCGTTCCACGGCACGGCGGTGATCACGGGCCTTTTCGGCGCCGTGCCCTTCGTGGGCGATGCGCTGCAGACCTGGCTTCTGGGCGCCTCGGCGGTGGGCCAGCCCGCGCTGAACCGGTTTCTTTCGCTGCACTACCTCCTGCCCTTCGTGATCCTCGGGCTGGTGATCGTGCATATCTGGGCCTTCCACTCGACCGGGAACAACAACCCGACCGGGGTCGAGGTGCGCCGCACCTCGAAGGAAGAGGCGCAGAAGGACACCCTGCCCTTCTGGCCCTATTTCGTCATCAAGGACCTGTTCGCCCTTGCGGTGATCATGACGATCTTCATGGCGATCGTCGGCTTCATGCCGAACTACCTTGGCCACCCCGATAACTACATCCCGGCCAACCCGCTGGCGACGCCCGCGCATATCGTGCCGGAATGGTACTTCCTGCCGTTCTACGCCATCCTGCGCGCCTTCGATCAGGATGTCTGGCTTGTGATCGCGGTGAACTGGATCACCTTCGGCATCATCGACGCCAAGTTCTTTGGCGTGCTGGCGATGTTCGGAGCGATCGTCGTCATGGCGCTGGCACCCTGGCTTGACACCTCTTCGGTGCGGTCGGGCCGGTACCGCCCGATGTTCAAGTGGTGGTTCTGGCTGCTGGTCGTCGACTTCATGGTTCTGATGTGGGTGGGTGCGATGCCGGCCGACGGGATTTATCCCTATATCGCGCTGATCGGCTCGACCTACTGGTTCGCCTATTTCCTCGTGATCCTGCCGCTTCTGGGCGTGATCGAAAAGCCGACGACCCCGCCGGCCACGATCGAGGAAGACTTCAAGGCGCATTACGGCAAGGCCGAGACGGGCAGCAGCACCGCCGCGACCCCCGCCGAATAAGGAAGGACAGGATGACCATGCGCATCACACGCAAACTTGGCACCGCGCTGGCACTTGGCCTGGCAGCCGGGGCCGTCCATGCCGCAGGCGAAGCGCCCGAAGTGACGGATTACCACTTCTCGTTCGAAGGGCCCTTCGGCAGCTATGACCAGATGCAGCTGCAGCGCGGCCTGCAGGTGTTCACCGAGCTCTGCGCGGCCTGCCACGGGCTCGAGCTGGTGGCCTTCCGCAACATCTCGGACCCGGGCGGCCCGATGATGCCGGAAGAGCAGATGCGGGTCTATGCCTCGGAGTTCGAGGTCTGGGATCCGCTGCTGTTCGACGGTGAGGGCGATTTCCGTCCCGCCACGCCGGCCGATCACTTCCCCGGCTCGTCGCTCTCGACCGCGCCTGACCTCAGCCTGATGGCCAAGGCCCGGGCCGGCTTCTCGGGGCCCTATGGCACCGGGTTCAACCAGTTCATCCGGGGCATGGGCGGGCCGGAATACATCGCCTCGCTTCTGGCGGGTTACGAGGACGAGCCGGACTGCGCCTTCGACGGGCCGCCGATGGACGGGTTCTACAACACCGTCTTCACCGCCGGCGGCTTCCCCGACAGCTGCAAATACGAGGACGGCACCCACAAGGTGCCGGGCAGCTGGATCAGCATGGCGCCGCCGCTCTGGGGCGATGATGTGGACTATATCGACGGCAGCCCGACGGATGTGGAATCCGTTGCGCAAGACGTGGCGGCCTTCCTGATGTGGGCAGCGGAACCCAAGCTGAACCAGCGCAAGCAGGCGGGCCTGACCGGGGTGATCTTCCTGACGGTGCTGTCGGTGCTGCTCTATCTGACGAACAAGCGCATCTGGGCGCCGGTCAAGGGCAAGAAGTCGGCCTGATCGCGGGCCGTCTTGCGGAAAACGAAGGGGCGCAGCCGGTGGCTGCGCCCCTTTCTCGTTGCGTGGGGGGTGGGCCTCAGGCCCGCTTGCCAACCACCGCCGCCACGCCCAGCGCCTCGAGCACCTTGGCTTCGATATCGGCGGCATTCAGCCCCGCCACCGCATACATGTCGGCGGGCGAGGCCTGGTCGATGAAGATATCCGGCAGCACCATGGACCGGAAGCGAAGGCCGCTGTCAAAGACCCCCTCATCGGCCAGAAGCTGCGCGACATGGCTGCCAAATCCGCCGACAGCACCTTCCTCGATCGTGATCAGCGCCTCGTGGCTGCGGGCAAGATCAAGGATCATCTCGCGGTCCAGCGGCTTGGCGAAGCGGGCATCGGCCACGGTGGGCCGCAGCCCCCGCGCCTCGAGCGCCTCGGCCGCGCGCATCACCTCTGACAGGCGGGTGCCGAAGGACAGGATCGCGGCGCGCGCGCCCTCCTGCACGATCCGGCCCTTGCCGATCTCAAGCGGCTGCGGATCGGCCGGGATCTCGACCCCCACCCCCTCGCCCCGGGGGAATCGGAAGGCGATGGGGCCCTCGTCATGCGCGGCGGCGGTGGCGACCATGCGCACAAGCTCGGCCTCGTCTGCGGCGGCCATGACGACGAAACCGGGCAGGTTGGCCAGAAAGGCAATGTCGAAGGCCCCCGCATGGGTGGCCCCGTCGGCCCCCACCAGCCCCGCCCTGTCGATGGCGAAACGCACCGGCAGGCGCTGGATCGCAACGTCATGCACGACCTGATCGTAGCCGCGCTGCAGGAAGGTCGAATAGATCGCGCAGAAGGGCCGCATCCCCCCGGCCGCCATACCGGCGGCGAAGGTGACGGCATGTTGCTCGGCAATGCCCACATCGAAACAGCGGCTGGCATAGCGCTCCATGAACCGCGAGAGGCCCGTGCCATCGGGCATTGCCGCCGTCACCGCGACGACCCGGGGATCCTTCGCCGCCTGCGCGATCAGCGCATCGGCAAAGACATTGGTATAGCTGGGGGCGTTCGACTTCACCTTGGGCTGTTCGCCGGTCAGCACGTCGAACTTGCCCGTCGCATGCCCCTTGTCGCGCGCGCGTTCGGCCGGGGCATAGCCCTTGCCCTTCTTCGTCAGCGCATGGATCAGTACCGGCCCCGTCGCCCGCGCCTTGACGGTGCGCAGGACGGCCAGCAACTGCTCCATGTCATGCCCATCAATCGGGCCGATGTAGGAAAAGCCCAGCTCCTCGAACAGCGTGCCGCCGACCGTCAGATGCTTGAGCGCATCCTTCGCCCGCCGTGCCCCTTCGCGGAAGGGTTCGGGCAGAAGCGACACGGCGCCCTTGGCGGCGGCCTTCAGCTCCTGAAACGGCTCGCCGGCGTAGAGGCGCGAGAGATACGAGGACATGGCCCCGACCGGGGGCGCGATGCTCATCTCGTTGTCGTTCAGGATGACGATCAGCCGCTTTTTCAGGTGGCCCGCGTTGTTCATCGCCTCATAGGCCATGCCCGCGCTCATCGAACCGTCGCCGATCACGGCGATGCAATCGCCGATCCCGTGTTCGGGCGCGCCGCCCAGATCGCGGGCCACGGCAAAGCCCAGCGCCGCGCTGATCGAGGTCGAGCTATGCGCCGCGCCGAACGGGTCATAGGGGCTTTCCGAGCGTTTGGTGAAACCCGACAACCCGTCCTTCATCCGCAGGGTCCGAATCCGGTCGCGCCGCCCGGTAAGGATCTTGTGGGGATAGCATTGGTGACTGACATCCCAGATCAGCTTGTCGCGCGGCGTGTCAAAGACCGCGTGCAGCGCCACGGTCAGCTCCACCACGCCCAGCCCCGCGCCCAGATGCCCGCCGGTTACGCTGACGGCGGAAACCGTCTCGGCGCGCAACTCGTCGGCCAGCCGCGACAGTTCGGCATCCGACAGGCGCTTGAGGTCGGCGGGGCTTTGCACCCGGTCAAGAAGCGGGGTCACGGGGCGGTTGGGCATGAGACGGGGCCTTGTTCAGTTCCGGCGCGCGATAACAAACCGGGCCGCGTCGCGCAATCGCTCGGCCCTGTCACCGTAGGAGGATAGCGCGGCGCAGGCCTCCTCCACCAGAGCGGCGGCGCGGCGCTTCGCCTCATCCAGACCAAGAAGGGACACGAAGGTCGCCTTTCCGGCGCCGGCATCCTTGCCCACGGCCTTGCCCACCGTGGCGGCATCGCCTTCGACATCAAGGATATCGTCGGCGATCTGGAAGGCGAGGCCCAGCCTGTCGCCATAGGCCCGCAGGGGGCCGGGGTCGGCCTCGGCCATCAGCGCACCGGCCGTGGCGGACCATGTCAGCAGCGCGCCGGTCTTGCCGGCTTGCAGCGCGGTGATCTGCTCCAGCGTCAGGGGGTCTGCGGCGGTTTCGGCGGCGATATCGGCGGCCTGCCCGCCGACCATCCCAAAAAGCCCCGCCGCCTGCGCAAGGCTTGTCACCAGTGCCACGCGCGCGGCATCCGGGCAGCGCGTCTCGGCCACCAGAGCGAAGGCCAGCGTCTGCAGCGCGTCGCCGGCAAGGACGGCGGTCGCCTCGTCCCATTTGCGGTGAACGGTGGGCTGGCCCCGGCGCAGATCGTCGTCGTCCATGCAGGGCAGGTCGTCATGGACGAGCGAGTAGGCATGCAGCGCCTCGATCGCGGCAGCGGCGGGGGCGGCATCGGGGGCACTGATCCCGTGCAGCGCGGCGCCTTCGAGCACGAGGAAGCCGCGCAGCCCCTTGCCGCCCGCCAGGGCATAGCGCATCGCGGCGGCCAGATCGCCGGGCGCGTCACCGATGGCCCGGGCGATCTCTGCGGCGACGTCGGCGCGCGCCGCCTCCATCGCGGCGGAGAGCGGTGTCATCCCGCGTCGAGGGGCTGGGTGCCGGTCGGCTGACCTTCGGCATTCAGGGTGATGCGGGCGACCTTCTCTTCGGCCTCGGCCAGCTTGCGTTCGCAGCGCGCCTTGAGCTTGGCGCCCCGATCATAAAGGTCGATGGACTCTTCAAGCGCCACATCGCCGCGTTCCAGTTTGCCCACGACGGCTTCCAGCTCGCGCAGGGCCTCTTCGAAGGTCATTTCCTCAACCGGCTTCTCGGTCATCCCCGCCCTCTCAATACCGCAACATGCGCCCGGGCCGATGCCGCCAGCGCCTCAAGATCATAGCCGCCTTCAAGGCAAGACACCACACGGCCGCCGCAATGCCGGTCGGCCAGATCGCAAAGCCGTTCGGTGATCCAGGCGAAATCGGCATCTTCCAGCATCAGGTTGGCCAGCGGATCGGCCCGGTGACCGTCGAACCCGGCCGAGACGAGGATGAGTTCGGGGGCGAAGGCCGCAATCCGCGGCAGGACCTGGGCCTCGTAGGCGGCACGGAAGGCAGCGCCGCCCGAACCGGGGGGCAGCGCGACATTGATCACAGTGCCATGCGGGCCGGTATCCGAAGGCTCGCCCGTGCCGGGCCAAAGCGGCATCTGCTGGGACGAGGCAAAGAGGATGCGGGCGTCGTCCTCGACAAGGGCCTGCGTGCCATTGCCGTGATGGACGTCGAAATCCACGATGGCGACCCGCGACAGGCCGTGATGGTCCAGCGCATGTTTCGCCGCGACGGCCACAGTGCCAAAGAGGCAGAACCCCATCGGCAGGGCCGTTTCCGCATGGTGCCCCGGCGGGCGGACGGCGGCAAAGGCGTTCTGCGCCTCGCCCGCCAGAACCATATCGACCGCGCGCACCGCCGCCCCAGCCGCACGCCACGCAGCCGTCAACGTGCCGGGCGACATATGCGTATCGGCGTCAAGGCTGCGCCAGCCCTCGGACGGGGCGGCGCTGCGAAGCTCGTCAAGATAGGCCTTGGGATGGACGCGCAGAAGATCGTCCTCGGCGGCCATGGGGGCGGACACGCGCAGAAGGTCCAGCCCCTCGAGCGCGGCCAGCACGCGCTCCAGCCGGGCCACCTGTTCGGGATGGCCGGGCGGGGTGACGTGGGACAGACAGTCGGGATGGGTGATCAGGGCAGTGGTCATGACGGCAGAGAAGCGGAAAGACCGGCGCGGGGCAAGCGGCCATTCGACGCTGCGGCAGGGCGCGCCTCGCGCAGTCGGGCTTCAGCAGTCGGGCCTCAGCAATCGGGCCCTAGCAATCCGGGGCGAGCATGTAGCCCTCGCCCCGCACCGTCTGAAGATAGCGCGGCTGGCGGGGGTCGGCCTCTATCTTGCGGCGCAGGCGGGTGATCTGCACATCGACCGCGCGTTCCTGCGCCTGACCGCCACCGCGACCCAGTTCCTCGACAAGATGGGTGCGGGTCAGCGGCACGCCGGGCCGGCTCGCGAAGATCCGCATGAGGTGGCTCTCGGTCGAGGTCAGGCGCACAAGATCCTCGCCCTGCCACAATTCACCGCGTTCGATATCGTAACGCACCGGACCAAGGCCCAGCACCTTGGGCGTGATCACCGTCGGCTCGGCGGCGGGGATGCGGCGCAGGATGGCATTGATCCTGAGCAGCAGCTCCTTTGGTTCGAAGGGCTTGGCAAGATAGTCATCCGCCCCCGCCTCGAGCCCGGTGATCCTGTCCTGCGTCTCGCCCCGTGCCGTCAGCAAGAGAACCGGAATGTCCGACCCCTGCCGAAGCGCGCGGCACAGCGTGACGCCATCCTCGCCCGGCATCATCACATCCAGAACCGCCATGTCGAATTCGAGCCCGGCCAGAAGCCGCCGCGCATGGGCCGCGTCGCGGGCCGTGGTCACAAGGAAGCCCGACCGGACAAGGAACTTCTGCAGCAGGGTGCGGATCCGTTCGTCATCATCGACGACAAGAAGGTGGGGCGCTTCCATCTGGTCTATCGCCCCCTGTCTCTCAGGCCGTCATACTGGCGACGCATGTCATCATCCATCATCGCTTCAAGCACCTTCCGGAACCCGGAAACCGCCTCTGACCCGGCCGCGCGATAGGCGGCGCGCATCCTGTCGCGCTGGGCATCCGACAGGGATCGCTCCAGCGCCTCGCCCGCTGGCGTGAGGTAAAGGTGGCGTTCACGCTTGTCCCTGCGCCCGACTTCGGAACGCACGAGGCCATCCTCCATCAGGCTGCGCAAGACACGGTTGAGTGACTGCTTGGTCACGCCAAGGATCGACAGCAGGTTGTTCACCGTCGTACCCGGGCTGCGATTGATGAAATGGATCGCCCTGTGATGCGCGCGTCCGTAACCCTGTTCATGCAGGATGCGGTCAGGATCCGCCGTGAATCCGCGGTAGGCAAAGAACATCGCCTCGATGCCCTTGCGCAGCTGTTCGTCCGTCAGGAACAGAAGCGCCTCGCCCCCTTGCGAGGATGGTCCGTCTGCCATGGTCTCGGTCCTCCGCTGGGGTGATAATACGTCAGCCTTGTTGACATTCCAAGACTCAACTGTTAGCGAGCGGTGGATTTGGCGCAAGATTATGTCCGAAGCGGACCTTGCGGCGAAACGAATGCAAATCCGAAGGAGGATGCCATGGCAGGCGCTTATGACGATCGGGACGGCAAGATATGGATGGACGGCGCGCTGGTGGATTGGCGCGACGCCAAGGTGCACATCCTGACCCATGCCATGCATTACGCCTCGAGCGTGTTCGAGGGCGAGCGCTGCTACAACGGCCGGATCTTCAAGTCGCGCGAACATTCCGAGCGTCTGCACTTCTCGGCCAAATGCCTCGATTTCGAGATCCCCTGGTCGGTCGATGAGCTCGAGGCCGCGAAAGAGGCCGTCCTTGCCGCCAACGGCCTGACCGATGCCTATGTCCGCGCCATCGCCTGGCGCGGCGCGGGCGAGGATATGGGTGTATCGGCCCGCCGCAACCCGGTGCGCACGGCCATCGCGGTCTGGGGCTGGGGCAACTATTACGGCGATGCCAAGACCAAGGGCGCCAAGCTCGACATCGCCCGCTGGAAACGCCCCTCGCCCGAAACGATCCCGCATCAGGCCAAGGCGGCAGGCCTCTACATGATCTGCACCATGTCCAAGCACGAGGCCGAGGCGAAGGGCTGTTCGGATGCGATGATGTTCGATTATCGCGGCTATGTGGCCGAGGCGACGGGGGCCAACATCTTTTTCGTCAAGGATGGCGAAGTGCATACGCCCAAGCCCGATTGCTTCCTCAACGGGATCACGCGGCAGACCGTCGTGGGCATGCTGCGCGACATGCAGATCAAGGTGCACGAGCGCCACATCATGCCCGAGGAACTTGAAAGCTTCGAACAGTGCTGGCTGACCGGCACCGCCGCCGAAGTGACACCGGTGGGCCAGATCGGCGACTACAACTTCGAGGTCGGCAAGCTCACGCTGGATGTGGCCGAGGCCTATGAGCGGCTGGTGAGGGCCTGAGCAACGGCACATGGGGGCGCAGGCGACTGCGCCCCTACCCCCCCGGCGTCATCGCCTTGCGCTGCCGCGCCCGCTCAAGCCCCAGTTGGCGTTCGCGCCAGATGATCAGGACGCCGGCCAGGATGATGATCGCGGCCCCCGCCAGCATGATCAGCGTCGGCACCTCCCCGAAGACGGCATAGCCCACGATCAGCGCCAGCAGCATCGAACTGTATTCGAAAGGCGCGATCAGGCTTGCGTCGGCATAGCGGTAGCTTGAGGTCAGAAGGATCTGCCCGACCCCGCCCAACAGGCCCGCAAGAACCAGCATCACCACCACATGCACCGGCGGCCAGACCCAGCCCCAGGGCAGGGTCAGCAGCGACAGCAGCGTCGCCGTGACCGAAAACCAGAAGACGATCGCCGCCGTGCTTTCCGTCTGCACCATCTTGCGCACGAAGATCTGCGCCAGCGCCGCAAAGACCGCGCTCATCAAGACGACGACCGCGCCCAAGGTCTCGCGCGGGGTCAGGCCGCTGGCGTCAAGGCTCAGCCGGGGCGACAGCACGACCATCACGCCCACCATGCCCATTGCCACCATCGTCAACCGGAAGGCCCGCACCTGTTCGTTCAGGAACATCGCGGCAAAGACCACCACCAGAAGCGGCGCGGCATAGCCCAGCGCCGTCACCTCGGGCAAAGGCAGAAGGCCCAGCGCGGTAAAGCCCAGCCCCATCGCGGTGGTCCCGATCACACCGCGCCAGACATGGCCCATCGGGTCTTTCGTCTCAAGGCCGTGGCGCAACTCGCCCCGCAGGATGAGCCAGACCACGATCACCGGCAGCGCGAATAGCGACCGGAAGAACACCGCCTCCCCCGGCGGCACATGGGCCGCGCTCGCCTTGATGAGCGAGGCCATGGCCACGAAGACACAGACCGAGGCGACCTTGAGCAGGATGCCCCGCAGCGGCTGCTGCGCAAGCGGCAGTGTCGGGGGCGTTTCGGCGGGGCTCTCGGCAGGCATGGGACCGGCGGATCAAGGCTTTCCCCCGGACCCTAGCCCCTTGTCACCCCGGGATGAACCCCGAACCTCAGGCGGTGCGGCCGCGCGCGTTGCGCAGGAACTGGCCCAGCCGGGCCGGGCCGCGTGCCACGTCACGCCCGGCGTGAAGGCGGCGCACGGCAGGATGCAGCCCGCTTTCCCGGTCGATCCGCAGGAACGCGCGCATCCGCGTGACGGGATCCCGCTCTGCGGGCTTGTCGATGATATGGCGGCTCATGGCATATCCTCCTCTGAAACCACGGACACCTTACATAACACCGCGGAAACGAAAATTCAGCCCCGGATCACCGCGTTGTAAGGCTCAGCCCGCAGGCCACACCCGCAGGATGCCGCCATCGCCCTGATCGATCAGCAACAGAAGGCTGCCGTCCGGGGCCACCGCCACATCGCGCACCCGGCCCGCTTCGGGCAGAAGCCGCTCTTCCCCCACCACGCGATCCCCCTCCAACCGCAGCCGCACAAGCCCCCCGGGATTGAGCGACCCGATCAGCAGATCCCCCTGCCAGCCCGGAAACAGAGCGCCCTCGTAAAAGGCCATGCCTCCGGGCGCGATCACCGGATCCCAGTAATAGACGGGTTCCTCAAGTCCCGGCGCGCTTGCCTCGCCCGTGCCAACGGCACTGCGGTTGTAGTTCACCCCGTAGCTGACCACCGGCCAGCCGTAGTTGCGCCCGGGCAGGGTCAGGTTCAGCTCGTCCCCCCCGCGCGGCCCGTGCTCCACCGTCCAGAGCGCGCCGGTCCGGGGATGAAGGGCCGCGCCTTGCGGATTGCGATGTCCCCAGGACCAGATCGGATCAAGCCCCTCGCGCCCGACCAGCGGATTGTCGGGCGGCACGCTGCCATCCATCCGCAGCCGGACGACCTTGCCATAGGTCGTGCCCAGATCCTGCGCCAGCACCCGCTCGGCCTCGGTCGAGCGTTCGCCCAGCGTCACGAAGACATGGCCCGCCCCGTCGAACACGATCCGCGACCCGTAATGCATCGGCGTGCGCGAGGGCGGCGATTGCAGGAAGATATCCTCGGCCCCCTCGATCCGGCTCCGGTCCGCCGAGAGGGCGCCGCGCGCCAGCGCCGTCACGCTGCCGCCCTCCACCGGTTTGGAATAGGTCCACCAGACGAGGCCGTTCCGCGCGAATTCCGGGTCAAGCGCCACATCGAGCAAGCCCCCCTGGCTTTCGGCCCGCACCTCCGGCAAGCCGGAAAGCGGCGAGGACAGGCTGCCATCCTCCCCCAGAACCCGCATCCGCCCCGGCCGCTCCGTCACCAGCCAGCCCCCCTCCGGCAGGGCAGCGATGCCCCAGGGATGCTCCAGCCCACGCACCAGAACCTCGGCCCGGATCGCGGTCGCCGGCAGGGCCGCGGCGCGGGTCTGACCGTCGAAAGCGGGGGGGAAATCGGCATTGGGCCGGCCCTGCTCGACCTGCGCGAAAGCGCCGCCAGGAAACAGCAGGGCAAGGCAAAGGGCAGTCGTCCGGGTGATCACATGGCGGGTCATCACATGGCGGGTCATGGGCGGTCCTCCTTCACCGGGGAACCTAGGCCACCCGGCGCTCACCTGCCATCACCAAGCCGTGACAGCGCCCAGACCGCCGCCTCCGCCACCACCGGATCGGCATCCCCGACAAGTGCCGCCGCCGCCGGCCTCAAGGAGTCGTCCCCCGAATTGCCGATCGCATAAAGGACATTGCGCACGAACCTGTCCCGCCCGATGCGCTTGACGGGCGATCCCGCGAAACGCGCCCGGAACCCCGCATCATCCAGCGCCGCCAGTTCGGCCAAAGGCGGCGGCGCCCCCTGCCCCAGATACCGCAACTCGCGCGCCTCGACGGCAAACTTGTTCCAGGGGCAGATAGCCAGACAATCGTCGCAGCCATAGATCCGGTTGCCCATCCGCACCCGCAACTCGGGCGCCACCGGCCCGCGATGCTCGATCGTGAGGTAAGAAATACAGCGCCGCGCATCCAGCTGCCAGGGCGCCGGAAAGGCATCCGTCGGACAGATGTCCAGACAGGCCCGACAGGATCCGCAATGATCCCCCTCCGGCGCATCGGGCTCCAGCTCCACCGTGGTGAAGATCGCCCCCAGGAACACCCAGTTGCCAAGGCCCCGCCCCAGAAGGTTGGTATGCTTGCCCTGCCAGCCCAGCCCCGCCGCCTGCGCCAGCGGCTTTTCCATGACCGGAGCCGTATCGACAAAGACCTTGATCTCCGCCCCCGGCACTTCGCCGATCAGCCAGCGCCCCACGGCCTTCAAGCGCTTCTTGACCAGATCATGATAATCCCGCCCCTGGGCATAGACGCTGATCGCCCCCCGGTCCCGCTGCTCCAGCACCGCCAGCGGATCGTGCCGCGGCGTATAGGCCTCGGCCAGCATGACCACCGACCGCGCCGCGGGCCAAAGTGCCGCCGGATCACCCCGCCAGCCCATCCGCTCGGCCATCCAGCCCATCTGCCCATGCCGCCCCTCGGCCACAAAAGCTGCCAGACGCCCCGCCGCCTCGGGGATCGCATCCGGCCGACAGACCCCCATAGCGACAAATCCCGCCCGCCGCGCCTCTGCCGCAAGACGCGCCTTCAGCCCCTCTTCCGGCCTGCTGCTTCTTTTGTTCACAAATATCCCGGGGGGAGTCCGCGCCAGCGGCGGGGGGCCCCCCCCCCCGGGCGGAAATTGGGCCAATTTTCCGCGCCCCCGCCCCTCACCTAGAAATCCAGATCGGCATAATGCGCGGGCGGCGGAAAGCCCGGCACCTGATCGGCAAGGATCGACCGGAAGGCCGGGCGCGACTTGATCTTGGCATACCAGTCCCGCACCATCTCCGACCGGTTCCAGTCCACGTCGCTGATATAGTCCAGACAGCTCAGATGCGCCGCCGCCGCGAAATCGGCCAGGCTCATCTCGTTGCCCGCCAGCCAGCGCCGGGTTTCCAGCAGATAAGTCATGTAATCGAGGTGATACTTGATCGCCCGCGCGCCTGCCTTGACATTGGCGCTGTCCGGATAGCCGCCGCCCATCACCTTCTTGAACACCCGCTCGCCCATCAGCTTGCGCGTGACCTCGGCGTTGAACTTGTCGTCGAACCAGGCGACCAGCCGGCGCACCTCGTAGCGCCCATCGGCATCGCGCGGCATCAGCGGGGGCGCGGGATGGGTCTCTTCCAGATATTCGCAGATCGCCGTGCTGTCCGAAAGCACGCGGTTGCCCATCCGCAGGACCGGCACCTTGCCGGCCGGGTTGCGGCGCAGGAAATCGGGATCCTGCTCCCAATAGCGCTCTTCCACCAGCTCGACCTCGATCCGCTTTTCGGCAAGGCTCAACCGGACCTTCCGGGAGAATGGCGACAAGGGGTAATGGTAAAGTCGGTTCATGCAGTATCCGATGTTCCGGTCGCCCGTTCTTTGCCAAGAGGCTGACGCCGGTTCAATGATCCATATCAGTTTTCGAAGCAGGCCGCCCGCCCGTCAAGCCGGATCGTCTCGGCCCCGTCCATGATCCGCGCAGCGCGGTTGCGCACCATCTGCGACGGATCGCTGGCCGAACGGCCCTTCGGATCGGGCAGGATCGCGGCAAGCCGTGCCGCCTGCACCGGGGTCAGATCGCGCGCCTCGACGCCGAAGTAATGCCGCGCGGCCGCCCCCACGCCGAAAACACCCTCGTCGAATTCCGCGATGTTCAGATAGACCTCGAGGATCCGCCGCTTCGACCAGACCGCTTCCACCATCGGCGTCAGTCCGGCCTCCAGCGATTTGCGAAACCAGCTGCGTCCGTGCCAGAGGTAGACATTCTTGACGACCTGCTGGCTGATCGTCGAGGCGCCCCGTGATCCGCCCGAGGCCATGGCATCGCGAATGGCCCCGATATCCAGCCCCCAGTGCAGGCAGAAATTGGCATCCTCTGCCGCCACGGCCGAGCGCGCCATGACCGGGGCGATGTCCTCCATCGGCACCCAATCCTGAGACACACCGCCCAGCCGTCGCCCCTCGGAATACATGTAGGGCGTGGTCGGCGGATCGAAGACGGCAAAGAGCGCCGCCGCCAGAACCACTGCAGAGATCAAGACAAGCCCCCCCCGAACGATCCAGCGGAGGGGAGAAAAGGCCAGACGCGCCCGCTTGCCGGCCTTGGTTTTCCTGCCCCGCTTCGCCATTGCGTCATAAGCCACTCAAGGGCCCGCCCGGTCAAGCCCGCTTGCGCCGTGCAGGGACTGCGCCTTGGCCCCTCGAAGGGCCCCGACGAGCGGGGCCCCTCTCTCCTCACTCGGCCGGCATGGCCTGTTGCTCGACCGTCAGCGGGTGGGGCAGATGGACCAGCATCTCCTTCGGGCAGATCTGCACGAACCGGGGAAGCGCCGCTTCCCAGCCCCGCAGGATCTCGTCGGCCTTGCGGCTGCCGGTCTCGGCCAGATGACGTTCGATCAGGCCCTTGAGCTGCTCTTCCCAATGCGCCACCGTGACCGGGCAGGTCACGATGCTGTCGTGGTTCATCAGCGCCTCGGCCCGACCCTCGGGGTCGAACACATAGGCCATGCCCCCGGTCATGCCGGCGCCGAAATTCGCGCCGATCTCGCCCAGGATCACGGCCACGCCGCCGGTCATGTATTCGCAACCATTCGACCCGCAGCCCTCGACCACCACCTGCGCGCCCGAGTTGCGCACGGCGAACCGCTCGCCCGCGCGGCCGGCCGCGAAGAGGTAGCCCCCCGTCGCGCCATAAAGCACCGTGTTGCCGATGATCGTGTTTTCCGAGGCGACCAGCGGCGAGGCCAGATCGGGCCGCACCACGATTGTCCCCCCCGACAGACCCTTGCCGACATAGTCGTTGGCATCCCCCGCCACCTCGATCTTCAGCCCCGGTGCCGCGAAGGCCCCGAGCGACTGCCCGGCAGACCCGGTCAGCTTGATCGTCAGGTGATCGGGCTGCAGCGTGTTGCGCATCCCGAACCGCCGGACGATATGGCTCGAGGTGCGGGTGCCGATGGTGCGCAGCGTGTTCTGCACCGCATATTGCAGCTGCATCTTCTCGCCATCCTCGAGGAACCTTGCGGCATCCTTGACGATCTCGGCGTCCAGCGTATCGGGCACCTCGTTGCGCGGCTTGGTGCGGTTCAGCCGCAGCTCGCCCGGCTGGGTGACGGTGATGAGAAGCGGGTTGAGGTCGAGGTCATCGAGCTCTGCCGCACCGCGCGACACCTGCGTCAGCAGGTCGGCCCGGCCGATCACGTCTTCCAGCGACCGCGCGCCGATGCTGGCCAGGATCTCGCGCACTTCGGTGGCATAGAAGGTGATGAGGTTCACCACCTTGTCCGCCGTGCCGGTGAACTTGGCCCGCAGGCGTTCGTCCTGCGTGCAGACGCCCACGGGGCAGGTGTTCGACTGGCACTGACGCACCATGATACAGCCCATCGCGATCAGTGCCGCGGTGCCGATCCCGTATTCCTCGGCCCCCATCATCGCCGCCATGACGATATCGCGCCCGGTGCGCAGCCCGCCGTCGGTGCGCAAAGTCACCCGGTCGCGCAGGTTGTTCATCGACAGAACCTGATGCGCCTCGGTCAGGCCCATTTCCCACGGCAGGCCGGCATATTTGATGCTGGTCGCCGGGGACGCGCCCGTGCCGCCGTTATGGCCCGAGATCAGGATCACGTCGGCCTTCGCCTTGGCCACGCCCGCGGCAATCGTGCCCACGCCCGAGGAGGAGACCAGCTTGACCGTCACCTTGGCGCGCGGGTTGATCTGCTTGAGGTCGTAGATCAGCTGGGCCAGATCCTCGATTGAGTAGATATCGTGATGCGGCGGCGGCGAGATCAGCGTCACCCCCGGCGTCGAATGCCGCAGCCGCGCGATGAGGGCCGTGACCTTCATCCCCGGCAACTGCCCGCCCTCGCCGGGCTTGGCGCCTTGCGCGACCTTGATCTCAAGCTCTTCGCAATGGTTGAGGTATTCGGCCGTCACCCCGAAGCGACCGCTCGCCACCTGCTTGATCTTCGCACTCGGGTTGTCGCCGTTGGGTTCGGGCACGAAATGCGCCGGATCCTCGCCGCCCTCGCCGCTGTCGGACTTGGCGCCGATGCGGTTCATCGCGACGTTCAGCGTCTTGTGCGCCTCGGGCGACAGCGCGCCAAGGCTCATCCCCGGCGTGACGAACCGCTTGCGGATCGCGGTGACGCTTTCCACCTCTTCGATAGGGACAGGCTTGCCCAAAGGCTTGATCGCCAGAAGGTCGCGCAGCTGGATCGGCGGGTTCGCCTCGAGCGCGGCGGTATAGCGCTTCCACATCTCGTAGGAGCCGCGGTCGCAAGCCGACTGCAGAAGGTGCATCGTCTGCGCTTCCCAGGCGTGTTTCTCGCCCGACCGGCGCGCCTTGTAGAAGCCGCCGATGGGCAACACGTCGCTGCCGCCCGTCCAGCCGCGGGCATGGACCTGCTCCAGCTTATGCTGGATGCCATGCAGGCCGATGCCGGAAATCCGGCTGTGCATGCCGGGGAAATACTCGGCGCACATGGCGCGGCTCAGCCCCACCGCCTCGAAATTCAGACCGCCGCGATAGGAGGAGATGACCGAGATCCCCATCTTCGACATGATCTTGAGAAGGCCCGCGTCGATGGCCGCACGGTAGCGGCGCATCGCATCCAGAAGCGTGCCTTCGATCAGCCCGCGTTCCACCCGATCGGCGATGCTGTCCTGCGCCAGATAGGCGTTGACCGTGGTCGCGCCCGAGGAGATCAGCACCGCGAAGTAATGCGGGTCGATGCATTCGGCAGACCGCACGTTGATCGAGGTGAAGGTCCGAAGGCCCTTGCGCGTAAGCCAGCTATGCACCGCGCTGGTGGCCAGGATCATCGGCATGGGCACCTTGCCCTCGTCCTGATGCTGGTCGGTCAGCACGATATGCGCCGCACCCGAGCGCACGGCATCCTCGGCCTCGGCCCGGATACGTTCCAGCCCCTGCCGCAGGGCATCGTGCCCCGCCTCGAAGGTGCAGTCGATGAAGGCGACCTGCCCGCCGAACTGGGCGACCATCACCTCGAATTCGGCATTGGCGATGAAGGGGCTTTCAAGGACCAGGATCTCGGTCTGGCTCGAATCCTCGTCCAGCACGTTCTTGAGGTTGCCGAACCGGGTCTTGAGGCTCATCACCCGCGCTTCCCGAAGCGAGTCGATGGGCGGGTTCGTCACCTGGCTGAAGTTCTGGCGGAAGTAATGCGACAGCGGCCGGTATTGCGCGGACAGAACGGCAGGCGGCGTGTCGTCGCCCATCGAGGCGACCATTTCCTTGCCGTCCTCGGCCATCGGGGCCAGAACCTGTTCCAGTTCCTCGATGGAATAGCCCGCCGCGATCTGGCGCTTGCGCAATTCCGCACCGGAATACAGCGCCTTTTCCGGCACGTCGCGCAAAAGAACATTCAGATCGACGACCTTTTCGATCCAGTCGCCAAACGGCTGGGCGGCGGCCAGCTTGTCCTTCAGCTCGGTGTCGAAATAGAGCTTCCCCTCGGCCATATCGACCGCGATCATCTGCCCCGGCCCCAGCGCGCCCTTGGCACGGACGCTGCGTTCCTCTGTCGGGACCATCCCGGCCTCAGATCCCGCGATCAGCAGCCCGTCGCCCGTCACCACATAGCGCATCGGGCGCAGACCGTTGCGGTCCAACCCGCCGCAGACCCAGCGGCCATCGGTCATCGCCAGGGCGGCGGGGCCGTCCCACGGCTCCATCACCGAGTTGCAATAGGCATACATGTCCTGCCAGGACTTCTTCATCTCGCCCGTCATCTTGGACCAGGCTTCGGGGACCAGCATCGTCTTGGCCATCGGCGCATTGCGGCCCGCGCGGACCATCGCCTCGAACACCGCATCCAGCGCGCCGCTGTCGGACGTGCCGGCGGGGATGATCGGCTTTATGTCCTCGGCCATCTCACCGAAGGTCGAAGAGGCCATGCGGATCTCATGGCTTTTCATCCAGTTGACGTTGCCCTTCAGCGTGTTGATCTCGCCGTTATGGGCGAGCATGCGGAAGGGTTGGGCAAGGCTCCACTGGGGAAAGGTGTTGGTCGAATAGCGCTGGTGATAGATCGCGAAAGCGCTTTCGAAGCGGTCGTCCTGCAGGTCGGGATAGAATTCGGCCACCTGCTCGGCCAGCATCATGCCCTTGTAGATGACCGACCGGCACGACAGGCTTGCCAGATACAGCCCCGGGATCTGCGCCGCGATGGCCGCCTTCTCGATCCGGCGGCGGATGATGTAAAGCTCGCGCTCGAAGGCCTCTTCGTCGATATCCTTTTCGCAACGGATCAGGATCTGTTCGATCTCGGGCCGGGTGGCATTGGCCTTTTCGCCCAGAACGGCGGTGTTCACCGGCACGTGGCGCCAGCCGTAGATATAGTGACCCATGCGGATCACCTCGGTTTCCACGATCGTCCGGCAGCGTTCCTGCGCGCCGAAATCGGTGCGGGGCAGAAAGACCTGACCGACGGCGATCAGCTTTTCCATATCGGGCTCGTGCCCTGTGCGGCGAACCTGATCGTAGAAGAAGCGCACGGGGATCTGCACATGGATCCCCGCCCCGTCGCCCGTCTTGCCATCGGCATCCACGGCGCCCCGATGCCACACGGCCTTGAGCGCGGTGATCCCGTTCTCGACCACCTGCCGCGAGGGCTGCCCGTCGATGGCCACGACGAAGCCCACCCCGCAAGAGGCATGTTCGTCATCGGCCTTGTAAAGGCCGTGCTCGGCCATCCATTCGCGCTTGGCGGTTTCGGCGGCAACCCATGCGTCATCATAGTGCGTCATCTGCGATCTCCTTGGCTTGGGTTGCAGGAAGAAACTCGGGGGGCAGGGCCGACATCATCAGGCCGCAGCCGTGTTTGGGCCGGGCCGAGAGAAAGCCGGGATCGCCGGGGAAGAGGAACTCGACGGGCGTCGAATCCGTGTCCCATGACTCTTCCGGCGTGACCGTTGTGCTTTCGCCGCCGATGAACATCCGCCACTCGCGGCTGATGAATTCCCGGCCGGAGGAGGACCAGATCTCGTTCTCGAAAGCGTCATAGGCGGTGATCGAATACTCCGTCCGGTCCAGCGTCACGCCGTCGATCGTCACCGTCTCGCCGGTCAGGCGATCCACGCCGACATAGCGGGTCGTGCCGTATTCGGGCGAGGAGGTGTTGAAGTCGTATTCGTTGATCCCCGTCTCGATCAGCTCCGTCAGGCTGGCCGGCCGCGGCGGATCGGGCATGAGGAATTCCGAATGCCCGGTGATCGGAAAGTAGCTTTCGACCCACTGCGTCTCGGCGTCGATGGCGCCGAAATAGGTCACGCCCTCTTCATCCAGATCGACGCGCCGCTGCAACCCTTCGGGATCCGCCTCGCAGGTGAAGTGGTGCGACACGCTGCAATCCGCCTGCTGGATCGTGAGATAGGCGGTGCAGCCCGAGGGCAAGGCAAAGGTCTGCGCCGATTGCGCAACCGCGAGACCGGGCAGCGCAAGACCGGGCAGGGTGACAAGCCCGACGACAAGAAACCGCATCATTGCGCCCCGATCCCCGCTTTCGACATCATCAGACCACACTCATGGCGCGGGTTCGAGGAGAGGAATCCCGGCTGCCCCGGAAGAATGATCTCGACCGGGCGGTTGTCCGTGTCGAATACTTCGAGCCCGGTGTCAAAGGTGCGTGTCCCGGACAGGAAGGTGCGCCACTCCTTCTGGATGAATTCCTGTCCGGTCGCGGACCAAAGCAGATTGCCGAAGTCGTCGAAGACCTCCATTTCGAATTCGGTCTCGTGCAGGTCGACACCGTCAAGCGTGATGACATTGCCGGTCAAACGGTCGACACCCCGATAGGTGCGGATGCCGAAGATGTCCGACATGGTCTGAAAGTCCATCACATCGCGCCCGGTCTCGATCAGTTCGGTCAGCGAGGCCGGATCGGCAGCACCGGGAAGCAGCCGCGTGGTCTCGCCGCGATCGGGGAAATAGCTTTCGATCCACTGGGTTTCGCTGTCGATCATGCCCATGTAGACCATGCCGTCTTCGTCAAGATCGACCCGGCGCTGATGGCCTTCGGGATCGGCATCGCAGCGGAAATGGTGGGTGACGATGCAACCGCGCTTCTGGATCGTCGCATAGGCTTCGCAGCCCTGCGGCATCGAAAAGGTCCGGTTCGCGTCTCCGGCCAGCACCGAAACGGCGGGGAGGGCCGCAAGGGCCGCGCTCAGGGCAATCACTCTCACGACTCGTCCTCCACTTGCTTTTCGATCATTCTGCCGCGACCGAGGCCGGCTGGCTCAGATACTCAAGGATCGCGGTCGCCGCATCGCGCCCGTCCCGGATCGCCCAGACGACAAGCGAGGCACCCCGCACGATATCCCCGGCGGCGTAAACACCCTCGAGGCTGGTCTGCCCGGTGGTGAAATCCGCCCGGATCGTGCCCCAGCGCGTCACCTCGAGGCCCTCGACACCCCAGAGCGCGGGCAGGTCTTCGGGTTCGAAGCCAAGCGCCATGATCACCAGATCGGCGGCTTCGATATAGTCGGCCCCTTCGATCACCTCGGGCGCGCGGCGGCCGGTGGCATCGGCCTGACCAAGGCGCATTCTCTGCACCACGACGCCGGTCACGGGATCGCCTTCGAAACCGTCCGGCGCGGTAAGCCAGACGAATTCCACGCCCTCTTCCTCGGCATTGGCGACCTCGCGCTGCGAGCCGGGCATGTTGGCGCGGTCGCGCCGGTAGAGGCATTTGACCGATGTGGCGCCCTGGCGAACGGCCGTGCGCACGCAATCCATCGCCGTATCGCCGCCCCCGATCACCACGACGCGCTTGCCTTCGGCGTTCAGCGCGCCGCTGTCAAATTCCGGCACATCGTCGCCAAAGCTCTTGCGGTTCGAGGCGGTCAGGTAGTCGATCGCACGGACCACGCCATCGGCATCGGCCCCCGCAGCCTCCAGCTCGCGCGATTTGTAGACGCCCGTTGCGATCAGCACCGCATCATGCTTGCCGCGGATCGCGTCGAAGGACAGATCCTCGCCCACGTTGCAGTTCAGGACGAATTCGACCCCGCCGTCGCGCAGCTGCTCGATCCGCTGCATCACGACCGGCTTTTCCAGCTTGAAGCCGGGAATCCCGTAGGTCATCAGCCCGCCGGCGCGGTCATAGCGGTCATAGACCGTGACCTGCACGCCCTGGCGCCGCAGCATATCGGCCGCGGCCAGGCCGCCGGGCCCGGCGCCGATGATGCCCACGCTTTCGGACCTTTCCTGCGCGGGGCGGATCGGCTTGACCCAGCCCTGCTCCCAGGCGGTATCGGTGATGTATTTCTCGATCGAGCCGATGGTGACGGTGCCGTGCCCCGCCTGTTCGATCACGCAATTGCCTTCGCAAAGGCGATCCTGCGGGCAGATGCGGCCACAGATCTCGGGGAAGGTGTTGGTCGCCTGACTAAGCTCATAGGCCTCCTGCAGGCGTCCGGCGGCCGTCATCCGAAGCCAGTCGGGGATGTTGTTGTGCAGCGGGCAATGGGTCTGGCAATAGGGCACGCCGCATTGCGAACAGCGCGCGGCCTGTTCCTCGGCTTTCACCTCGGCATATTCGGCATAGATCTCGTCGAAATCCTGCCGGCGCAGGTCGGGCGGCCGCTTTTCGGGCATGTCCCGCGCGACGGTCACGAACTTGAGCATCCTGTCTTCGGCCATGGCCCCCTCCTGACGTGCATCCGCTCTTTACGGCGGGTCAGGGGAAAAGAAAAGTCATTAGTGCTGACCTTGTTTGAGTGATGTTGAGGGGTCGCCGGGACTTTTCGCAAGATTCCCGGGAAATTTAGGTCCGGTTCGTTACTTGTTTTCTTCTTCCGCCGGTCGATCAGATGTTTAGTTTCGGCGGCGACGAATCAGGGCGGGCGGCGATGACACTTTTCAATCTGGTACTGGTGGCGCTGATCCAGGGGATCACGGAGTTCCTGCCGATCTCGTCTTCCGCGCATCTGATCCTGCTGCCGAACCTGACCGCGCTTGAGGATCAGGGCCTCGTGATCGACGTGGCGGCGCATGTCGGCACGCTTTTCGCCGTCGTCCTGTTCTTCTGGCGCGATGTGCGCGAGGCTGCGCTCGGCTCTCTCCGCCTTCTGCGCGGCAAGGTGGATACGCGAGGGGCCTTCCTGGCACTCTGCCTGATCATCGCGACGATCCCGGTCGTGATCGTCGGGCTGATCCTCAAGCTTACCGGCATGACCGAGCTGATGCGCAGCACCGCCCTGATCGGCTGGTCCATGATCATCTTCGGCATCGTTCTTTACTGGGCCGATCAGAACGGAGGGGTCACGCGCAAGGCCGAAGGCTGGACGCTTCGGGATGCGCTGGTCATGGGGCTCTGGCAGGCGGTGTCGCTGATCCCGGGCACGTCGCGCTCGGGCATCACGATCACGGCGGGGCGGATGCTGGGCTATGCCCGGCCCGATGCGGCGCGGCTGGCGATGCTGATGTCGATCCCGACGATCATCGCCTCGGGCACGCTTCTGGGGCTGGAAGTCGCCGTCACCGCGGATGCGCAGGCTGCGCGCGATGGCGCGATCGTCGCTGTCCTGTCGTTCTTCGCGGCCCTTGGCGCGCTCGCCTTCATGATGCGGCTGCTGCGCAGCGTCAGCTTCACGCCCTATGTGATCTACCGGCTGGTGCTGGGCACGATCCTGCTTTGGGTCGCCTATACCTGAAGGCGCCGGCGCGCTTCGGCCCGGTCGATCAGGGCTTCAGATACTGCGCCGACTTCTTGATGTCGGAATACTGGCCCGAGGGGCGGAACCGCCAGAGATAATCGGGCAGAACGACCGACATCGCGACCGGCTCGATCCCCAGGTCGGCAAAGCCGCGCGCACCCTCGCTCACGACATTGTCGATGGCCAGATTGGCGATCTGGTCCCGCGTGAGCGGCGCCTTGACAAGGCCAAGCGACACCACCTCTCCGACGGAAAACACCGTTGCCATAAGCCGCGCGACGGGGAAGGGCATGTTGATGACAAGCCGGCGGCGCCGGATCGTCTCGAGCATCTCGCCCATCAGATCGCGGAAACTGCGGATATCCGGGCCGCCGAGTTCGTAGATCCCTCCCGGCGCCTGCCCCAGAACCCCCATCACCGCAACCCTGGCCACGTCATCGACCCAGACCGGCTGGAACCGCGTGCCCGCCCCTACGACCGGCAGAAGCGGGCCAAGGCGCGCGAGGCCGGCGAAGCGGTTGAAGAACTGATCCTCGCTGCCGAAGATGATCGAGGGCCGAAGGATCATGGCATCGGGGAAATGGGACAGGACCGCCGCCTCTCCGGCCGCCTTGGTGCGGGCATAGAGGCTCGCCGCTTCGGCCGAAGCGCCGATCGCGGAAAGCTGGACCATGCGGGCGACACCTTCCTCGGCGGCGATGCGGGCAATGCGGGCGGCCCCCTCTTCCTGCACGGCCTTGAAGCTGTTCTTGCCGGATTCGGCCAGAATGCCGACGCAGTTCACCACGGCCTCCGCCCCGCCCAGGGCCGCGCGGACACTGGCATCGTCGCGGACATTGGCCAGCACGGGTTCGACCTGTCCGACGACCCCGTAGGTGCGCACGAAATTCGCCTCGTTCGGCCGCCGCACCGCCACCCTGACGCGCCAGCCTTCCGTCGCGAGGCGCCGGGCGATGTACCGACCGACGAATCCCGATCCGCCGAAGATGGTCACAAGTTTCGACATGGCGCCCGTTCCTCTTCAAGGTGAGGGGGATTTACAGGCCGGGGCGCTGTCAGACAAGGCGCATTTCCGCGCAGAAGGCCGACCGCGCCCTGCCCGGCGGACGGCGCATTATCGCGTTGACACGCCCGCACGGCCCCCTTAAATCGCGTCCCACACGACCTGCCCAGGTGGTGGAATTGGTAGACGCGCTGGCTTCAGGTGCCAGTGTCCGAAAGGACGTGGAGGTTCGAGTCCTCTCCTGGGCACCACTCTTTCCACCCGCCCCCGGAATATCGCGCAACGAACCGTCCTCGGCCGCGCAGTGGCGTGCAGCAAGCCTTTGCCATCGGAAGGATTGCGGCCGAGGCGTGATCTTGCGGACCCCGTGCCATCACAGATTGCCCCACCTTCTCGCCGGTGAAAGTATGGCCCGCATGACGGAACAGCGCAGATCGCGGCGTCCGCGCGCGCCAATGCCCGGCCGCGAGGGCTATGCCCGGTTGCGCCATCGGCTTGGGCCGCAGGAGGAGTTCTCGGCCGATCAGGTCGCGGCGATGCACGAGACCGCCCTGCGCGTGCTCGAGGACCTGGGTGTTCGGGTTCTGCTGGACGAGGCGCGGGCGCTTTTCCGGGCCGGGGGCGCAGTGGTCGATGAAGACAGCCAGCTGGTGCGCATCGGGCGCGATATCGTAGCCGAGGCCCTTACCCGCGCGCCGCGCCGCATCCGGCTGCGGGCCGCCGATCCCGCGCATGAACAGATGTTCGAGCCGGGCGCCGCGCTTTTCATGGCCGGGTCGGGCTGCCCCAATGTCACCGATGCCCTGCGTGGGCGCCGCCCCGGCAACCGGGCCAGCTTTGTCGAGACTCTGCGCCTGCAGCAAGGCTTTGACGTGATCCACATGCACGGGCCCAGCGCCGAGCCGCAGGATGTGCCGATCCACCAGCGCCATTACGCCATGATGCAGGATCAGCTGACGAATTGCAGCAAGCCGCTGTTCGTCTATGCGCGCGGGCGCGGGCAGGTCGCGCAGTCCTTCGAGATGATCCGCCTTGCGCTCGATCTGGACGAGGCCGCCTTCGGAGACGGGGTCTGGGCCACGACCGTGATCAACTCCAACTCTCCGCGCCAGCTGGATATTCCGATGGCCCGCGGCCTGATCGATTTCGCGCGGGCCGGGCAGCTTGCCCTGATCACCCCATTCTGCCTCGCCGGGGCGATGGCGCCGATCACCGTGGCCGGCGCCCTTGTCCTGCAACATGCCGAGGCGCTGGCCGGCATCACCCTGGCGCAGCTGGCCCGCCCCGGCGCTCCTGTGGCCTATGGGGGGTTTTCCTCCAATGTCGACATGAAGTCCGGCGCGCCGGCCTTTGGCACGCCCGAACATATCCGCGCCAATCTTGGCTCGGGCCAGCTGGCGCGGCATATCGGGCTGCCGTGGCGCTCGGCGACCGGGGCGGCGGCGAACACCGCTGACGCCCAGGGCGCGACCGAGACCGGCAACGCCCTGTGGGCCGCGATGCTGGCGCAGGCGACCGTCACCGTCCATGCGGCGGGCTGGCTCGAGGGCGGGCTTTGTTTCGGCTACGAGAAGTTCATTCTCGATGTCGAGGCGCTCCAGATGCTGGCCGAGTTGTGCCGCCCTGCCGCCGCCGACACCGCCGCACTGGCCTTCGACGCAATTGCCGAGGTCGCCCCCGGCGGCCATTTCTTCGCGGCCGGTCACACGATGGAGCGATACCAGACGGCCTTTTACGAACCACTGGTGGCCGATCTGTCCAACCACGGCCTCTGGACCGAAAACGGCGCCTTGCGCGCCGATCAGCGGGCCACTGCGATCTGGCAGGCGAAGCTGGCCGCCTTCACGCCGCCTGCCGTCTGCGACGGCGCGGCCGAGCGTCTTGCACCCTATGTCGAGGCCGGTCTCGCGGCCGGTGGGATGGCGCCCGAGGACTGACCCTCAGCGGCCAGCCTGCACCCCGCAGTGCGCCGCGTCACTTCTCGAACATGATGATGACGTCGCCGATATCGAAACCGAACCTCTTGACATAGGCGCGGTTCAAAAGCCGGTCGGGTGTCAGCAGCCACATCCAGTCGTCGAAGGTGACCCGCAGGGTTTCGACCGACCCATCGGCCGAGGGGATGGGCAGGTCGATCTCGTAGCGCCAGTTGAAGCGGTTGCCGCTTTCCTCGCCCAAAGCGACCCCGATCACGCCCGGTGCCGTTCCTTCCCAGCTGTCGGGCCCGGTCTTGCGCAGGGTCCAGATGCGCTGTTCGGTGGAGCCGTCCTCATAGACGAAATCCTCGACCAACTGCAGCACCTCGCCATCCCAAGTGCCGGTGATCGCAACGGTAAAGCTGCGCCGGACTGTGCCGAGAACATCCTGAAACTGACCATGGGCGACAAGCTCGCCCACGAAGAACTCTTCAAGGTTCAGCTCCAGATCGTTGAGCACGGGGTCATCGACCGAAGGTTTGGCGGTGCAGGCGGCCAGCACGGCAAGAAGAGCGAGGATGAGGGCGGTTCTGATCAGGCGCATGTGCAACTCCGGTTGTGCAGCTGATACGCGCCGCGGGCCGGACCGGTTCAAACCGCCCCGCGACCCTTGCCCGAAGAGGCGGTTTGCCCTAAGCCCCGACCATGCTTGACGAGGCCGCAGACGACATCCATCCGCTGTTCTTCGGCGCCCCGAAGGGCACCGAATTCCGCAAGCTGCGCAAGCGCATCATCCAGAATGTGCGCGAGGCGGTCGATCAATACGGCATGGTCGAACCCGGCGCCCGCTGGCTCGTTTGTCTGTCCGGGGGAAAGGACAGCTACACGCTTCTTGCTGCCCTGACCGAGTTGCAATGGCGCGGCCTTCTGCCGGTCGAGATTCTGGCCTGCAACCTTGATCAGGGGCAGCCGGGGTTCCCCGCGACCGTCCTGCCCGAGTTTCTGACAAAGATGGGCGTGCCGCATCGGATCGAATACCAGGACACCTATTCCATCGTCATGGACAAGGTTCCGCAGGGCCGGACCTATTGCGCGCTCTGTTCCCGTCTGCGGCGCGGCAACCTTTACCGGATCGCGCGCGAGGAGGGCTGCTCGGCGGTCGTGCTCGGCCATCACCGCGACGACATCCTCGAGACCTTCTTCATGAACCTCTTTCACGGCGGACGTCTGGCCACGATGCCGCCCAAGCTTGTCAACGAAGAGGGCGATCTCTTCGTCTATCGCCCGCTTGCCCATGTCGCCGAGGCGGATTGCGAGAGGTTCTCGCGGGCGATGGGCTATCCGATCATTCCCTGCGACCTCTGCGGCTCGCAAGACGGGCTGCAGCGCCAGCAGGTCAAGGCGATTCTCGACGGCTGGGAGAAGAACAGCCCCGGCCGCAGGCAGGTCATGTTCCGCGCGCTGATGAATGCCCGCCCCTCGCATCTTCTGGACCCGGGCCTGTTCGATTTCGCCGGCCTGACCCGGAGTTTGGACAATTCTCGGGATTCCCCGGACTCGCGTTAACTTCGGCATCAGATTGTTGGTCTATCCCTCGGGTTGCACAGAGGGATGTGACGGATGGCGCCCCGAATCTTGAACAGCATAGGTTGCAAGGTCGCCCGCCTCGGCAGATGGGCCTTCATGGCCGGTGCCCTGCTGGCGCTGTCGGCCTTCGGCCTTGTTGCGGCGATCTGGGGCTGGCAACAGGCGGCCGTCCTTTGCGGATTGGCGGCCGGCCCGTTTCTTCTGTCACGGATCATGATCGAACGCAGCCCGACTTCCGGCCGAACCGACGATCTGACCGGGCTGCCCGGTCGCGGCGCGATCATAACGGCGCTCGATACCGGCCCTTCGCGTCTGCTTGCCCGACGCGGCGAAACCGGCGCCTTCGTGATCGAGATCGACCGCTTCCGCAGGATCGAGGAAACACAGGATCATGCGGGGGTCGAACGCATCCTGACCGTCGTCGCCCACCGACTTGCCGAAACGATGCGGGAATCGGACCTTGTCGGACGCCTCGAGGGGCCGACCTTTGCGGTCGCGCTGGGGCCCGAGATCGGGCTTGACCTCGAAGCCGCCATCGTCCTGGCCGGCCGGATACAGAGAGCGCTTGCCCAACCCATCGCCGTCGGTGGCGCAAATGTCTACATCACCGCCTCGATCGGCTTTGCGCTGGCCGGGCGTCACAATCAACCGAAGGGCAAGGATCTCTTGCAGATGGCGACGCTGGCGATGATCGAAGCCCAGCGCAGCGGGCCTTCGGCGATCCGCAGCTATTCGGAAGCCCTGCACAATCGCATCACGAGCCGCACCAACCTTGCCGGCGAAATGCGGGCGGCGCTCGAGGATGGGCAGATCCTCGCCTTCTATCAACCGCAGATCTCGGCCCGATCCGGGCACATCACCGGGTTCGAGGCGCTTGCGCGCTGGCAGCATCCGGAACGGGGCCTGATCGCGCCAAACGAATTTCTGCCCGCGCTGGAACAGGCCGGCCTGATGGACCGGCTGAGCGAGATCATGATCCACAATGCCCTGTCTGCGCTTCGGAAATGGGAGGATCGGGGCTTTCGCATTCCGCGGGTCGGCGTGAACTTCTCGAACCAGGAACTTTGCGACCCCCGGCTTGTCGACAGGATCGCGACGGAACTCGCCCGGTTCGACTTGACGCCCGACAGGCTCGTGGTCGAGGTGCTCGAAACGGTGGTGGCGGGAAAGACCGACGATGTGGTGAGATCGAATCTCGCCGGGCTCGCCAGTCTTGGCTGCTGCCTTGATCTGGACGATTTCGGAACGGGGCACGCCTCGATCACTTCGATCCGTCGCCTGTTGATCGAGCGGATCAAGATCGACCGATCGTTCGTCACCGGAATCGACGAGGATCCCGAACAGCAGAAGATGGTCGCGGCCATCCTGACCATGGCCGAAAGGCTGGGAATCGACACCCTGGCCGAAGGCGTCGAAACCCCGGAGGAACAGGACATGCTGCGCCGGTTGGGATGCGGCCATCTGCAGGGCTTCGGGATTTCGCGCCCGATGCCGATCCAGGCCACCTTCGACTGGCTGGAAGCCCGCATCACCCCGACCCGAACCGCCTCGCCCGTTCGGCTGAAGGCGGTCTGAACGACCTGCCGCCAGACCGGAGGGCGGCTGCCTCGCACCCGCAGGTCAATGGTCCGTCGCCTGGATCGGGGATCCGGGGGATGCTCGCCAAGCGTCGTCTCGTGAAGCCGCGCCGGTGGTTGGCTGGCCGGTCTTTGCCACTTGCGGGCGCCGGTTGCGGGCGCCAATTGCCTGCACCACCGGTCGGGGCCAAGGGTCGGCGCTATCGTGACCCGAATACGGGTTGACCTTTCGCCCCTTGCCCTGTTGAACCGCGGGGACAATTTCCGACCTGTTGGGCGCATCTGATGGAAGACCAGACCAAGAACCTCATCCTTGCCACGGTCCTCAGTTTCGTGGTCATCCTGACGTGGGTCTTCCTGTTTCCACCAGAGATGCCACCGCCGCAGGACGAACCGATTCCCGCGACCGAACAGGCAACGGCGACGACGCCCGAGGCGACAACACCCCAGGCGACGACACCGCCCGCGGGCGAGGCGGCCGTCACCGATGTGCCGGCAGTCGTGACCGAGGCGGCGCGTATCGCGGTCGAGACCCCCAGCCTGACCGGAACAATTCTTCTGCAGGGCGGCCGGATCGACGATCTTGAACTCGTCGCCTATCGCGAAACGCTGGATGAGGATTCGCCGCTTGTCCGGCTGCTTTCGCCGGTGGGCGAGCCCGGCTCCTACTACGCACTTTACGGATGGGCCCCGGTCGAGGGCGTCTCGGCCGATCTTCTGCCCGGCCCCAACACGGTTTGGGAGGTCGAGAACGGCACGACCCTGACCCCCGAGACGCCGGTCACACTCGTCTGGGACAACGGGGCCGGGCTGATCTTCCGCCGGACCCTCTCGGTCGATCCGCTGTTCATGTTCAACATCACCCAAAGCGTCGAGAACATGACCGACAGCGCGATCACGCTGGCGCCCTATGCCATCATCGCCCGCCACGGCAGCCCGGCCTCTGCCGGCTTTTTCATCCTGCATGAAGGCGTGGTGCGGATGTCGGACGGCACGTTGCAGGAAATCAGCTACAAGAAGATGCGCAACCTCGACGCGGATCCGCGGCGCGGCGGGCTTTCCGATGTGGTCGAGGTCGAGAACAACGGCTGGATCGGCTTCACCGACAAATACTGGATGACCTCGATCGTGCCGCAGCCGGGCACCGCCTTCCGCTCGACCGCCCATTACAACCCGACGACCGAGATCCTGCAGACAGAAGCCGTCTTTCCCGCCAGCACCGTCGCCCCCGGCGCGAGTGTCAGCGTCGATAGCCAGCTTTTCGCCGGCGCGAAGGAATGGGAGGCGATCCGCGACTACCAGCGCAGCGGCATCGACCGCTTCGTCGATTCGATCGACTGGGGCTGGTTCTTCTTCCTGACCAAGCCGATCTTCTGGCTGCTGCATGAAATCAACGTGATCATCGGCAACATGGGCTGGTCGATCATCTTTCTGACCCTTGTGATCAAGGCCCTTGTCCTGCCGCTCGCCTACAAGTCCTATGTCTCGATGGCGCGGATGAAAGAGCTTCAGCCCGAGATGGAGAAGCTCAAGGAGCAGGCCGGCGACGACAGGCAGGCCATGCAGCAGGGCATGATGAAGCTCTACCGCGACAACAAGGTGAACCCCGCCTCGGGCTGTCTGCCGATCCTGATCCAGATCCCGATCTTCTTTTCGCTCTACAAGGTGATCTTCGTCACGATCGAGCTGCGTCATGCGCCCTGGATCTGGTGGATCCGCGATCTTTCGGCGCCGGACCCGTCGTCGATCCTCAACATGTTCGGCCTGTTTCCCTGGGGAACGCCCGATCCGTCGAGCCTGTTCTTCATCTTCTCGCTGGGCGTGCTGCCGATCTTCCTCGGCGTCTCGATGTGGCTTCAGCAGAAGCTGAACCCGACGCCGACCGATCCGACGCAGAAGATGATCTTCGCCTGGCTGCCCTGGGTCTTCATGTTCATGCTCGGCACCTTCGCCTCGGGCCTGATCATCTACTGGATCGCCAACAACGTGATCACCTTCGTGCAGCAATACGTCATCATGCGCCGCCATGGGCACAAGCCCGACCTGTTCGGGAATATCGCCGAAAGCTTCAAGCGAACGCCCAAGGCGGCCAACAACGACGGCAAGCCCGGTGGAAAAGGCTGAGGGCGGCGGCCCGGCCGCCCTGCCCTTTCCCGTCGCCGCAGAGCCGGAGCGCAGCGAAGCCGAAGCCGGGCGCAAGCTGCTGACCGGGCAGGTCGAGTTCCTCAAGGGCGTGGTCGCGATGGCGGGCCTGCCCCCGGCCGACCGGGTCGAGGTCTGTTTCGCGGGCCGGTCCAATGTGGGAAAGTCCAGTCTGATCAATGCGCTGACGGGGCGGCGGTCATTGGCGCGGGCCTCGAACACGCCCGGACGGACGCAAGAGATCAACTTCTTCACCGCCGGCGAGACGCATTACCTGGTCGATCTGCCGGGCTATGGCTATGCGCAGGCCCCTTTGCCCGTGGTCGAGCGTTGGCAGAAGCTTCTGAAATCCTACCTAGCCGGGCGCCAGACGCTGCGCCGCGCCTTCGTGCTGATCGACGCCCGCCACGGCGTGAAGGCCGTGGATGAAGAGATCCTGACGCTTCTCGACAAATCCGCCGTGACCTTTCAATGCGTCCTGACCAAGATCGACAAGATCAAGGACAGCGAGCAGGCCAAGGTTCTGTCCCAGGTCCGGGGCGCGCTGGCCGCCCATCCGGCGGCCTTCCCCGAGATCGTGCTGACCTCGTCCGAGCGTGGCGACGGGATCGAGGCCCTGCGCGCCATCATCGCCGGCATCGGCTGAGGCGCGAGAGATGAGGAAACAGGACATGACCCGAGACTGGACCCTGACCGCCCGCACCCTGTCCGAGGCGCTGCCCTACCTGCAGCGCTATTCCGGCGCGGTGGTCGTGGTGAAGTTCGGCGGCAATGCGATGGGCGACGATGCCGCGATGGCGGATTTCGCCCGCGACATCGTGCTGATGCGGCAGGTGGGCGTGAATCCCGTGGTGGTCCATGGCGGCGGGCCGATGATCAACGAGATGCTGGGCAAGCTGGGCATCACCTCGGATTTCGTGCGCGGCAAGCGCGTGACCGACAAGGCCACGGTCGAGGTGGTCGAGATGATCCTCTCGGGCCTTGTGAACAAGCGGATCGTGCAGGCGATCAACGATCAGGGTGGCCGCGCCGTGGGGATCTCCGGCAAGGACGACGACCTCATGGTCTGTGAGGCGGATGATCCCGAGCTGGGCTTTGTCGGCCGCCCGGTCGAGATGAACGTGCAGGTGCTGCGCGATCTGTTCGGGGCCGGGATCGTGCCGGTGGTGGCCCCCGTGGCGACCGGCATGAACGACAACGAGACGTTCAACGTGAACGGCGATACCGCGGCGGGCGCGATTGCCGGGGCGCTGCAGGCCGACCGGCTGCTGCTTCTGACCGATGTGCCGGGCGTGAAGGATGCCGCGGGCGAGGTGGTGACGCAGCTTTCCCCCGATCAGGTGCGCGCGATGATCGCTGAGGGGACCATCGCGGGCGGCATGATTCCCAAGGTGGAAACCGCGATGAAGGCGGTCGAGGACGGGGTGCGCGCGGCGGTGATCCTGGACGGGCGGCTGCCGAATGCCTGTCTGCTGGAACTCTTCACCGAACATGGCGCGGGGTCGATCATCCGCTCGACCGAGCCTCGCGTGAAGCCTCGCCGGGGATGAGCCTGCGGGCATCGCTCGAGGCGGCGGCAGAGGCGGCGGGGCTGTACGTCTCGGGCCATGTGAGGCTGCTGCCCGAGGACGGCCTGCCCGCGCGCTTCGTCTCGCTCGCGCTTCTGTCGCCCGACGAGCCCGCCTTCTGGACCCTGTTCCGCGCCGCCCCCGAGGCGCAGGATGGGGCACCCGATCCGCTGGACCGCTGGTCACGCCGGGTGATCGGGCGGATCGCCTGCGATCTGGGGGGCAAGGCGGTGTTTCCCTTCGGCGGGCCGCCCTGGCGGCCCTTCATCGGCTGGGCCGGCCGGTCGGGGCGGGCGCATCCTTCGCCCGTGGGCCTTCTGGTGCATGACCGGGCGGGGCTGTTCATCTCCTACCGCGGCGCGGTGGCCCTGACTGAGGCGCTGCCCGAGGCGCCCTCTCTCCGCCCGTGCGACGATTGCGCGGGGCAACCCTGCCGGACCGCCTGCCCGGCGGGCGCCCTGTCGCCTGCGGGCTACGATGTGCCCGCCTGCCACGCTTTTCTTGACACGCCCGCCGGAAGCGGTTGCATGGAGGGGGGCTGCTTCGTCCGCCGGGCCTGTCCGGTAGGGGCCGACCGGCGCGAGCCCGCGCAATCCGCGTTCCACATGGGGGCCTTTCACCCGCGATGACCCTGCGCCTGATCCTGACCCGCCATGCGAAATCCGACTGGGCTTCGGCCGCGATGGGCGATCACGACCGTCCGCTGAACGCGCGCGGGCGCCGGCAGGCGCCGTTGATCGGGGAATGGCTCGCCGCAAAGGGCACTCTGCCCGACATGGTGCTCTGTTCCGATGCCCTGCGCACGTCGCAGACACTGGACCTGATCCTTGGCGAGCTTCCGACCACGCCTCGGGTGCTGCATCTGGCCGCGCTGTACCTTGCGGATCCCGACAGCATGCTGGGCTGTCTGCAGCGGGCTGACGGTGACACGGTCATGATGGTCGGGCATAACCCCGGCATTGCGACCCTGGCCCATGCCCTTTGCCGCGCGGCGCCAGAGCATGGCCGGTTCCAGGACTATCCGACCTGCGCCACCGCAGTGATTTCCTTCGAGGTGGCGGCGTGGCCCGCTGTCCGACCCGCGCAGGGCAGGATCGAGGATTTCGTCGTTCCCGCCGATCTGGAAAGCTGACGGCAGGGTCTTCGGCCAAGAGCCTGAACAGGAATCGGGGGCGACAGACCCTATCGGAACGGCAGGGCGTATTGCAGGCCGCCATCCGTCCAGAGCGCGTTCAGACCGCGCGGCAACCCGATCGGCGTGTTCTGTCCGATGTTCTTTTCGAAGATCTCGCCGTAATTGCCGCCGGCCAGGATCGCGTTGACCGCCCAATCCGGCGACAGCCCCAGCATCGCGCCCAGGTTTCCATCCGTCCCCAGCAGCCGGTTCACCTCCGGGTTGCTGGTCGGAACAGCGCCAAGCTCCGAGACATTGGCAGATGTGACGCCCAGCTCCTCGGCCGCGATCAGGGCGTTATGCACCCAACGCACCAGATCGCCCCATTCCGAATCCCCATGGCGCACGATCGGGCCAAGCGGCTCCTTCGAGATCACTTCGGGCAGCAGGATATGGTCGTTGGGCAATTCGAACGTGGCCCGCGTCGCCGACAGGATCGAGAGCATGTCGGCATAGGTGCTGCAGTCCCCGGCAAGGTAGCGCTCCTGCGCCTCGGCCCGCGTCTCGACGGTCAGCAGGGTATAGGCGATGTTGTTGACGCCGAAGAAATCCGACAGGGGTTCCGTCGAGGTGCCCGCCTGCACACAGATCCGCGCGACATCCAGCTCTTTGGCCGATGCGACGCCAAGGGCGGTGGGCACCATCAGGCCAAGGCCATCGTAATAGATGACGCCGGTGAATTCGAAGCTGCGGCCCACATCGCGGGCGAAGGTCCAGGTCGCATTGCCCGACAGAAGATCGACCTCGCCTGCCGCCAGCGCGTCAAAGCGCTCGGCACTGGGCAGGGGGATGAACTCGACCCGGGTCGGATCGCCAAAGATCGCCGCGGCGATTGCCCGGCAGTGATCGACATAGAAACCTTCCCAGACCTCGTTCACGGTCAGGGCGGCAAATCCGACAAGCCCGGTGTTCACGCCGCAGACAAGCGATCCCCTGTCCCGCACAAGATCCAGCGTTTCCGCCCGCGCCTCGGGTGCGGCAAAGGCAATCAGCGCCGCGGTGAAAAGGCCCGAAATCCTGGTCATCTATGTGTCTGACGGTGTGGGAAGTGGTGGTGGGACGGCAGGCGCACGGGCCATTCCTTCGTGTCTTGTCCTGGCATTGATCGGGTCTGGCCTTGATCGACCGCGACACGATGATCGGATTTCCCGCGGCGGGTCAAGTCCATGCCGAACCGGCTGGGGCCTGCCTTGGCCCGATTGGTCGAGCGCAACAAACCTGAAGGCCCGGCGCGGTCATGCGCCCTCGCAGAGCGACAGAAACCGCGCCGCATGAAGGAAGTCCGCCTGCTTGATCGCGGCGGCGGCCATCGCTTCCTCATCCTCTCCCCATTGTTCGGCCTGCCAATCCTCGTCCATCCGCGACAGCGTCCAGCCGGTTGCGGGGGCAAGCGCCCCCTCGGCCACAGCCAGCGCAAGAACGAGAGAGCCCGAAATCGTCACCAGATCGTGAAACGCGGTCAGGCGGAACGGGTCAAGCGCCGCGACCCGGTCCTTCAGCCGCGACAGGGCGGCGGGATCCTGCGCGACGGGCATCACCCCGCTGGTCGTCGCAAGACGCGCGGCAAAGCGCGTCTCGGCCCAGTCAAGCCAGGGGTTCCAGCCTTCGGCCTGCCGCAGGACAAGCGCCGGCGGGCCTTCGGCGCGGTAGCACAGCAGATCCGTCCCGCCATAGGCGGCAAGCATGGCCACGACCTCGGGCTTTTGCGGCACGACCTTGTCGATGGCGGAATTGGCGGTGCGGGTTGCGGGCATGGTCGCGGGCCGAACCTCGCCTTCCTGCGCCTCCCACTCTGCGGCGATCCATTCCGCCAGGGCCCGTGTCGGCAAGAGCAGGGGAACCTTGCCCGGTGTCCGCACCGGGCGGCCGTCAAGGGAAACGCCGAAACCATCGGGCGTCTGCGCAACCGCGGTCTCGGTCCAGAAGCGCTTGATCGACCAGCCACTCATCCGCCGGTCACTCTTCGGGGTCGAACGGGTCAAGGGGGGCGTTGGCGGCGTCCCAGCCAAGGTAGGACCATGTCTCGCGCATGTGATCGGGCAGGGGGGCGGTCAGGGTCAGCAGGGCCTTGGTCACCGGATGCTCCACGATCAGGCTGCGGGCATGCAGATGCAGCTTGCGGCTAAGCTCGCCCCCCAGCGCGGCACCCCATCCGTCGCCGGGATTGTCCTGCCCCGATCCGCCGTATTTGCCATCGCCGATGATCGGGTGCCCAAGCTCTGCCATATGCGCCCGAAGCTGATGCGTCCGCCCCGTGATCGGCGACAGCGCAACCCATGAGGCGCGCTTGCCCAGAACCTCGAGCACGGCGAAATCCGTCACGGCGCGCTTGGCGTGGGGCGTCGTCTCGACCTCGCGGGGGTGGATGCAGCGCATCTTCTCGTCGCCGCGGCGGCCGGTCTTGAGCAGGCCGTATTTGATCGTGCCCTTGCGCGGGCTGGGCACGCCGGCCACCGCCGCCCAATAGATCTTGCGCACATTGCGATGGCGCAGCGCCTCGGACAGGCCGCGGGCGACCCGGTCGGTCCGCGCCAGCAGCAGGATGCCGGAGGTATCCTTGTCGAGCCGGTGCACCAGTTTGGGGCGGTCCTTATAGCCGAACATCAGCGCCTCGGACAGGCCGTCGACATGCCTGTCGCCCTGCCCCGACCCGCCCTGCGACGGCAGGCCGGCGGGTTTGTTGAGGGCGATGATATGCTCGTCCTTCCACAGGACCGCCGCCTGGATCATCTCGGCATCCGAGCGGGTGATGCGGCTTTTGTCCGACGGCGGGGCGGGATGCTCTGTCTCTGCGCCCAGCGGCGGGATACGGACGGACTGGCCGTCCTCCAGCCGGGTCGCGGATTTCACGCGCCCGCCATCGACGCGCAATTCGCCCTTGCGGCACATCTTTTCGATCGCACCCTGCGTCAGATGCGGGAACCGCTTGCGCAGCCAGCGATCAAGCCGCTGGTCGCCCTCGCCCTCGGCCACGGTCACGACCTGAACCCCGCTCATGCCAGCACGCTCCGCCCCAGCCACAGACCGGCCGCACAGGCCATCAGCGACAATCCGACCGAGGCCAGCACATAGCCCGAGGCAAGGACCGCACGGCCGTCTTCGAGAAGCCGCATCACATCCATGGAAAAGCTCGAGAAGGTCGTGAACCCGCCCAGAACGCCCGTCATGAGGAACAGGATCGCCGGTCCGCGCGGTGCCAGCAGAACCCAGACCAGCCCGATCAGGAACGAGCCCAGGACATTCACCGCGAGCGTGCCATAGGGAAAGGCAAGGCTCGACTGGGCCGCATAGCGCGCCAGAGAGCCCAGCGCCCCGCCCAGTGCCACAAGAACCGCATTTCCCATCATGCGTGACCTGTCGCCCCCTGCCCGGCGCTTGTCAACCGTCCGGCCCGGTTCCCCGGCGCTTCGCGCGCAGACCGGCAAAGAATTCGACCCGCTTCTTGAGGTCGCGTTCAAAGCCGCGGTCCACCGGCAGGTAATAGACCCCGCGCTTCATGCCCTCGGGAAAGTAGTTCTGGCCGGAAAAGCCGTCTTCGGCATCGTGATCATAGGCATAGCCCGCGCCAAAGCCCTGGTCCTTCATCAGCCGCGTCGGCGCGTTGAGGATGTGGCGCGGCGGTGGTTCGGAGCCGGTCTTGCGCGCGGCTTCCATCGCGGCCTTGTAGGCAACGTAACCGGCGTTCGATTTCGGCGCGAGCGCGAGATAGGTGACGGCCTGCGCCAGCGCGAGTTCCCCCTCGGGGCTGCCAAGGCGCTCGTAGGTTTCCCAGGCCTGAAGGCAGACGGCCTGCGCCTGCGGATCGGCCAGTCCGATATCCTCGACCGCCATACGGGTGATGCGGCGGGCAAGGAAACGGGGATCCTCGCCGCCCGTCAGCATCCGGGCAAGCCAGTAAAGAGCCGCATCCGGGTCGGACCCGCGCACCGATTTGTGCAAGGCCGAGATCAGGTTGTAATGCTCATCGCCCGACTTGTCGTATTTGGTCGCGCGCTTCATCAGGCGGCTGGTCAGCGTCTCGACCGTCAGCCGGCCTTCGCCTTTCCATGCGGCGACCTGCTCGATCAGGTTCAAGAGCGCCCGCCCGTCGCCATCGGCCATCTCGATCAGTGCGTCCCGGGCCGGGCCATCAAGCGGCAGGGGCCGGCCCAGTTCGGCCTCGGCCCGCTGGGCAAGGCGCTCGAGATCTGCCGGGGAAAGCCGGCTGAGGATCAGGACTTGTGCCCGGCTCAGCAAGGCCGCGTTCAGCTCGAACGAGGGATTCTCGGTCGTGGCGCCGACCAGCAGGATCGTGCCGTCTTCCATATGCGGCAGGAAGCCGTCCTGCTGGGCCTTGTTAAAGCGGTGGATCTCGTCGACGAAAAGAAGCGTTCCCCGCCCCTGCCCGCGCCGCAAACGGGCCGCCTCAAAGACCTTGCGCAGATCGGGCACGCCGGTGAAGATCGCGCTGATCTGTTCGAAATGCAGGTCCGTCTCATCCGCCAGAAGCCGGGCGATCGTCGTCTTGCCCACCCCCGGCGGCCCCCACAGGATCAGCGACGACAGCGACCCGGCCGCCAGCATCGCCCCCAGCGGAGCTTCGGGGCCAAGCACCTGTTCTTGCCCGATGACCTCGCCTAGCTGCCGCGGCCGCAGCCTGTCGGCCAGAGGGCGGTGGCCGGCTGCGCCAGGGGCGGGTTCAAGTGGTGGGCTGCGGTCGAACAGATCAGGCATGGGGGGATCGTACTGCCCGGCAATCGGGTTGCCTAGCGGCCTCGGGCCTCCGGGCGCTTGACGAGGGCCGGGGCCACCCTAGTTCCACCACCTCAAGGCGAGTGGATCTTTCGGGAAGGCCCCGCCAGGCTGGAAAGTGACCTTCATGACCGACACCAACGAAATGATACGCGAACGGATCGCCAAGCTGGAGGCACGCGAAGCGGAAGCGGTCTTCGCCGTGCTCGCCGGGTCAGATGACGTCGAGCATTTCCAAGGGGGTTATGGCGGCCCCGGGGATGGCACTGGGGAAAGCCCCAAGCCGGATTGAGCCCTGACCGGCCGCGAGGGTTCAGCGGGCTGGCGCTGAATCGGCCGGGTGATCGTCGCGTGGAATCATTGTCGCATTCCGATTATGTGCTAGTTTGGCGCAGGATGAGACCACAACAACCTGCAAGTGCGCTTGCAGCATCCTTGTCGCATCTTGCACGGGACTGACAGCATGGTTGAACGCACCAATTCCGAGACGGACACTTATCGGCAGGCGCTCACGGCGCTGCGACTTCAGAAGAAGGTTCTGCCGGAAGACATGGTGCAACTGCTGGCCGATGAGGTCGTGCAGCGGCTGGCAGACAAGCTCCATCCCGATCTGGCAGCCCGCGTCGTTGCTCATGACCTTTCTGTCGACGAGTTCTGTCAGGCGCTCTTGTCCGGTGACAGCATGCGCGCCATGGATCTGGTGCGCCAGCAACGGCACGACGGCATTCCGATCGAGGCCGTCTATCTGGGCACCCTCGCCGCGGCCAGCCGCCGGCTTGGCGAGATGTGGGAAGAAGACCTCGTCTCATTCCTGCAGATCAGTGTAGCCGCCGGCCGGATCTTCGAGATCATGCGCTGGCTGCGCGGCCAGATCCTTCGGCCCAGCGGAGCCGCCGCCATGCGCCGGCATGCGCTCTTGCTGACTGTTCCCGGTGAAATGCACAGTATCGGGGTCACGATGGCGGCCGACCTGCTCAGGAATCGTGGCTGGGAAATCTCGCTGGTGACGGGGCTTGAACACGACCGGCTGATCGCGACCATCCAGAACAAGGACTTCGGGATCATCGGCATTTCGGCGGGCGATCCCGCGATGATCCTGCCGCTGACCCGCCTTGTCGTCGCGCTGCGCATCACCCATCCCGATGCACATATCGTCGTCAGCGGCCCGATCGTGAACCGGTTGCCCGGGCTGAACGCCCTGATCCGCGCTGATTCCGTCATCGGCGACGATCAGGGGGTCATCCCCGCTTTCGAAGCCCTCGCTCAGGAAAACTGAAGCCTTTCGGACGGCCCCTCGGGATTGTGGTCGGTGCCTCAGACAGCCTGGGCCGCCTCTCCGGCCTTGCGCGCGGCAGAGAGGGTCTGGCCCGTCGACAGGGCCTCCGGGTCCACCCTCAACTCGATCACCGCAAGGGTTCCGGCGGCCCTGGCCCGGGCAAAGGCCTCGGGGAAATCCTCGGTCCTCTCGACCAGTTCTCCGTGGCCGCCATAGGCCCGCGCCAGCGCGGCATAGTCGGGGTTTGCAAGGACGGTGCCCGAGACGCGGGCCGGAAAGGTCCGCTCCTGATGCATCCGGATCGTGCCGTACTGGCCGTTGTTCACCACGATGACGATGGGCCTGGCGCCGTGCTGGACGGCGGTCGACATCTCGTTCAGCGTCATCTGGAAACAACCGTCGCCCGCAAGGCAGACGGTCGTGCGCCCCGGATGCTCGAGGCTGGCCGAGATGGCGGCCGGGAAGCCATAGCCCATCGACCCCGAGGTCGGCGCAAGCTGGCTGCGATAGGTCTTGTAGCGGAAATAGCGGTGCAGCCAGGCGGCATAATTGCCCGCGCCATTGGTCAGGATCGCATCTTCGGGAAGCGCGTCGGACAGCCAGCCGATCACCGCCTCCTGCTTGACGGCACCGGGGCTTTCGACCGGCGTGACCCAGGCCTCGTAATCCGCCCGCGCCTCTGCCGTCCAGCCGGCCCAGCCGGGGCCTGCGGCGTTCAGCCTTGCCAGGCAGGCGACGAATTCGGGCGCAGTGGCCGTCACCGCAAGGGTCGGCTGCCAGATGCGCCCGGCCTCGTCCGGGTCGGGGTGGATATGCACGATCCGCTTGCCGTGGCCGCGCGGATCCAGAAGCGTGTAGCCCTGCGTCTCGATATCGCCAAGCCGTGAGCCGAGGACCAGAAGCGCATCCGCCTCGCGCAGGCGTTTGGCAAGCCTTGGGTTGACCCCGACATTCAGGTCGCCGGCATAATGCGGATGGCGGTTGTCCAAGTAATCCTGCCGCCGGAACCCAAGCGCCACCGGAAGGCCCTGCACCTCGGCGAAACGGGCCAGATCGGCGGCCGCGGCAGAGGACCACTGCGGCCCGCCGACGATCACCAGAGGGCGCTCGGCCCCTGCGAGGATATCCATCGCGGCCCTCGCGGCGGCGGCGCAATCGGGCCGGGCCTCGGGCACCGGACCGGGCAGGTCGGGCACATCGGCCATGGCGTTCAGCATGTCTTCGGGCAGGGCCAGCACGACCGGGCCGGGACGCCCCGACATCGCCACCCGCCAGGCGCGTCCGATGTATTCCGGCAAACGCTCGATCTGGTCCACCTCGGCGGTCCATTTCGCCAGCCCGCCAAAGACCGCCCGGTAATCCACCTCCTGAAAGGCATCGCGATCCCGATGCGCGGTGTCGATCTGGCCGACAAAGAGGATCATCGGCGTGCAATCCTGCCGCGCGATATGCACGCCCGCGCTGGCATTCGTGGCGCCCGGTCCGCGGGTGACGAAGCAGATGCCCGGCTGCCCGGTCAGCTTGCCATGCGCCTCGGCCATCATGGCCGCGCCGCCTTCCTGACGGCAGACGACATTCTGGATCCCGCTGTCGTAAAGCCCGTCCAGAGCGGCAAGAAAGCTCTCGCCCGGCACCGAAAACACCCGCCGCACCCCCAGCCGCACCAGTTGGTCGCTCAGGATCCTGCCACCATGCCGCATCACCGCCTCCGTCAGCTGCCCCGCCGGGCTGACCGGCAGGTTCGGCGGCACAATGGGGCAGCCGGGCAGCGAGGACAAGGCAACTTGCCCCGTGGCCGACAAGACTTACCTCCGCACGGTAACGAGGAAAGAGGCAGGCATGACACGTCTTCTGGGGATATCCGGTTCGCTCCGGTCCGGCTCCTACAATCGCAAGCTGCTGCGCGAGGCGGGGCGGCTTTTCGCGCCGTCGGACTTCACCGAAGCCGATCTGCGGCTGCCGCTCTATGACGGCGATCTCGAAGACGCCGAGGGCATTCCCCCGGCGGTGCAACGTCTGGCCGATCAGATTGCGGCGGCCGATGCCGTGGTGATCGCGACGCCCGAATACAACAAGGGCCCGTCGGGTGTTCTGAAGAATGCGCTGGACTGGGTCAGCCGGACGAAGGGCGGGCCGTGGCGGGGCAAACCCGTGGCCATCATCTCGGCCACCGGGGGGCGCGCCGGGGGTGAGCGGGCGCAATTCGCGCTGCGCCTGTTCCTGAACCCGTTTCGAGCCGTGGTCCTTCCGGGGCCCGAGGTTCTGGTCGGCAATGCCGATCAGCATTTCGATGCAGAGGGCCGGCTGATCACGGAAAGCTATGTCAGGATGCTGACCGAACTCATGCAGGATCTGCGCCGGGCGGCCGGGGCCTGAACGCCGCCGGAATCCGGTCACGGCCCTCCAGCACCAGATCGGCCATCACCTCGCCAACCAGAGGGGCAAGGCCGAAGCCGATCTTGAACCCGCCATTGGCGATATGGGCACCGGGCCGCAGCGGATGCGGCCCGAGGATCGGCAACCGCGCCGCAGCCCTTGGCCGCACCCCGGCCCAGCGCTCGATCACAGGCGCAGCGGACAGGGCCGGACAGGCCGCGACGGCCCGCGCGATGACGGCATCGAGGGCGGCGTCGGTGGTGCCGGCCTCGTCCCAGTGCGGCTCGGAGGTCGAGCCAACCGCGACCGTCCCGTCGGCATGGGGCACGATATGGAGACCCGCGGCATAAAGCTGCGGCAAGTGCCTTGCGTCATGCGCCAGAACCGCGGCCTGCCCCTTGACCCCCGACCCCAGCGGCGGGGTGCCCTCGGCAAGGCCCGCATGCCCCGTCGCCCAGATCACCGCGCCGTCCTCGGGCCCCGTTTCCACCACCTCGCCCCCCCGGGCCCGGATCGCCGCCACAAGCGCCGCCACCGCGGCACGCGGATTGATCCGGGCGCTGAGCGTGTCGCGGATGCAAAGGCCGGTGTCCGTCGGGGCGAGCCATGGCGCAAGCGGAGCGGCCTCGACCACCTCCCACAGCGCTTGCCCCTGCCAGAGCGTCGCCGCCTCTGCCGCCCGCAGGCGCGCACGCTCAACCGCCGCCGCGTCCTGCAGCGGTTGCAGCCGGCCCGTCCGGCCATAGCCGGGATCCCGGCCCGAGGCGGCAGCGACCTCGGCCCAGAAGGGGGCGGCGTGGATCAGCGCCTCGAACTGGAACGCCTTGAGCGGATCCCATTGCCCCGGCGCATGGGGGGCGAGCGCCCCCACCACCCCGCCGCTGGCACCCGCACCGGGGCCTGCCGGGTCGATCACCCGGACCCGCGCCCCCCGCCGGGCACAGGCCCAGCCGATGGCCAGCCCGAAGATCCCCGCCCCGCGCACGGTTACATCCGCCTTCGCCTCTCGCATCAGATCCCCCGTTGCCATCGCCCGGCCCTCGCTTCACTCTGGCCCCGCACTTAAGGCGGATGGCGATGCAGAACCAGATCCAGGGCCGGGCTGCAGACCCCGAGATCGACTGGCGCGAGGGGCGGACCCCGGTTTCAAACCGCTTCAGCGACCCCTATTTCTCGATCGAGGATGGCCTTGCGGAAACCCGGTACGTGTTCCTGCAGGGCAATGATCTGCCCGACCGGTTCCTGCGCCGGACCGACCCGTTCCGGATCGCGGAACTGGGCTTCGGCACCGGGCTGAACGCGCTGGCAACCCTGACGGCCTGGAGCGAGGCCGGGCGGCCCTGCCCCCTGCGTCTGACCAGCTTCGAAGCCTTCCCCCTGCCCCGGGAGGACATGGCCCGCGCCCTCGCGGCCTTTCCGGTGCTTGACCCGGCGCTTCTGTTCGCGGCGCTTGACGGGCAGGTCGAGGGGGCAAGGCTGGACCTGATCATCGGTGACGCGCGCCAGACCTTGCCGCTGTGGCAGGCGGGGGTCGAGGCATGGTTCCTTGACGGTTTCTCCCCCGCGCGAAACCCCGAGCTCTGGGAACCGGCGCTCCTGACCCTCGTGGCCGACCGGCTGACCCCCGGCGGCACGCTTGCCACCTATACCGCGGCCGGCCATGTGCGGCGTGCGCTGGCTGCGGCCGGGCTTGAGGTCGAACGGCGGCCCGGCTATGGCCGCAAGCGGCACATGACCGTCGCCCGCAAACCCGCCTGACAGTCCCATTCCTCAAACGCCGTTCCCCGAAGGCCCCAGGATGCGCAACGATACAAGGCTCGGCATCCTGCTGATGATCACCGTCTCGCTGGTCTTTGCCTTTCAGGACGGGCTGTCGCGGCATCTGGCGGGGGAATACAATGTCCTGATGGTGGTGATGATCCGCTACTGGTTCTTTGCCGCCTTCGTCATCGCGATCGCGCGGCGGCAATCCGGGTCGATCCGGGCCGCAGCGCGCACGACGCAACCCCTGCTGCAGATCACGCGCGGGGTGCTTCTGGCGACCGAGATCTGCGTCATGGTCCTGGCCTTCACCCTGCTGGGGCTGGTCAAGACCCATGCGATCTTCGCCAGCTACCCGCTGCTTGTCGCGGCGCTGTCCGGCCCGATCCTGGGCGAAAAGGTCGGCTGGCGGCGCTGGCTGGCCATCGGCGCGGGCTTCGTCGGAATGCTGGTCATCCTGCAACCGGGCATCACGGTCTTTCGCGTCGAATCCTTCGTGGCCGTGATCGCGGCGCTGATGTTTGCGGTTTACGGCCTTCTGACGCGCTATGCCTCGCGCAAGGATTCCACCGCGACCAGCTTCTTCTGGACCGGCACGATGGGCGCCGTCGTCACCACTTTGGCCGGCCTCTGGTTCTGGGAGCCGATGACCGCGCCGGACTGGGCGCTCATGGCGATGCTCTGCATCACGGGGGCGACGGGGCATTGGCTGCTGATCCGGGCCTATGAAGTGGCCGAGGCAAGCGCGGTCCAGCCGTTTGCCTATTTCCAGATGGTCTTTGCCATGGCGATGGGCATCTTTGCCTTCGGCGAGGCGCTGACCCCGAATGTTCTGTTGGGCGGGTCAATCATCGTTGCGGCGGGGCTGTTCACCCTGTGGCGGGAACACAGGGTGAAGCAGGACACGGCCTAGGCCCCGGCCGCCTCACCCTCCGGGGCGCGCCTGCGGGCGCAGCGGTGCACCAGACATGGCCGGTGCGGCGGTCTGGTCCTCGGCCACGGCGGGCGCAGACGGGCTATCCTGCCGCGCGACGGGCCGGATCACGGGCGGCGCCCCGATCAACAGCTCGCGAAACGCTATGGGGCCGGTCTCGCCCGAGATCCGCGCGCGGTAGGCGGGGATCGATTCCGTCACGCGCATCACGTAGTTGCGCGTTTCGGTAAAGGGGATGTGCTCGATCCAGTCCACCACATCCATGCCGTCGCGCCGGGGATCGCCGCGCTGGCCCATCCATGTGCGCGGCCGACTGGGCCCGGCGTTATAGCCCGCCGCCACCAGCACCGGAGACTTGCCGAACATCTCTTCCAGTTCGGCAAGGTATTGCGCCCCCAGCGTCGCATTATAGCGCCAGTCCGAGGTCAGCCGCGCGCGCGAATAGGGCAGCCCCAGCCGGCCTGCCACTTCTTCGGCGGTGGCCGGCATCACCTGCATGAGGCCCAGAGCCCCCACGGGGCTTGCGACCACATGGTTGAACTCGCTTTCCCGCCGCGCGATCGACAGGGCAAGGGCCGGCTCGACCGGCAATTCCATCTCGGCCAGGGGGTGCATCGGGAAATAGACGGCCGGCAGCAGGATGCCGCGATCCGCCGCCGCCTTGCCGACCAGCACGGTCAGGAACGGCTCGTCCATCGCGGCCAGCAGCGCGCCCAGCTGCCCCACCCCCTCGCGGTCGAGCGTGCGGGCAAGCTCGGCCACGAACAGCACGGCAGTGCCGCGTTCATTGGCGGCCAGCAGCAGCAACATCGCCTGCGCAAGATCCCCGGTCAGGAAGGAAGCCCCCCGCCAGTCGAACGGCTCGAGGCCGGTCAGCGCCGGGTCCAGCTCCTGCTCCAGCCGCTCGGCCGCCAGGAGCCCGTAGAAGGCGGTCTGGTGCTGCGCGGCCCGGCCATAGGCCTGCGAGGCATCCGCCCAGCGCCCCAGAGCCTCGAGCGCGCGGCCCTGCCAATATCCCGCGCGAGCGAGCGTGATCCCGCCCGAGGCCGCCGCCTCAACGGCCGCGAAATGCGCAAGCGCGGTCTCGGGCCGGTCCAGATAGGTCAGCGCCACATATCCCGCCAGCCATTCCAGATCGGCGAACATCTCGCCCTCGGTCAGGAAATGTCTGCTGGCCAGCTGATAGGCCTGATCGGGTCGCCCCTCGCGCATCGTCCAGCGCGCCAGCATCGCCCGCCAACTGGCCCAGCGAAAGGGCTCGCCCAGGGCCTCGGCACTGGTGGAGCGTTCGCTCAGAAGGGCGATCGCATCGGTATAATCGCCCCCGTTGGCCAGACGGTTGAACCTGTCATAGGCAAGCCCCGGGTGATCCTTCAGCCCTGCCGGCACGGCGTCCAGCTTGACGATCCGGTCCGGCGTGTTCGAGATGAAGGCGATCCGCGCCTCGACCAGCGCGCGCTGATCGGGATCAAGCAGCGGCAGAAGCCGCGCCGCATCCGACGTGCGCCACCGCCAAAGCATCGCATCGGCCCGCGCCGCATGATGCTCTGACAGGACATCGCCAAAGGCCTCGATCAGGGCGGCGAACCCCTCGTCGTTCAGACCCAGCCCGACCCAGGCATCCGCCAGGGCGGACCGGGCCTCGGCGTCTTTTCCCAGCGCGATATGCGCCTCGGCAAGGCGGACCACGCCCTGCCCGGTCTGCGGATCGGAGGTTTCGAAGAAGGCAAGCACCCGGTCAGGATCCAGACCTTCGGGAATCGCTTCCTCGGCCCGCGCGCGCAGCCCGGCAAGACCGGGCCAATGACCGTTGACCTCCAGAAAGGCTTCGTATTCGGCAAAGCTGCCCGATCCGGCCCGAAGCCGGGTCCATGTCACGAGGTCGCGCCCGACAGGGCCGGCGGCATCGGCCAGGGCATAGGCCATGTCCCAGTCCTGCTCGGCCATGGCGGCGGCAACAGGCGCAAAGCCCGCCTGCTCTGCCGCGATCTTTTGCGGCATCAGGGGGATCAGCCCGACAAGGGCCATCCTCAGCGTGGCCATCCCGAGGGTTGCTTTCAACATGCCTGCTCTGCTCTTCCTGGCGATGGCGCACCCTATCTTTTGCCGGCATCGGCGCAATTCACAAACTTGGCAATCCCCTGCAGAAAGACTAGGAAGCGGGCGTCTCCACTCGAACGGTCGGGCCGGGATCCTGCAGCGCAGAGCGACCGCCCGCAATGAAAGGACCACCACGATGTTGCTGCAAGGGTCGATGCCCGCCCTCGTCACGCCCTTCGCTGATGGAGAGGTGGATTTCGACACGCTGAAAAGCCTTGTCGAATGGCAGATCGCGCAGGGCAGCCACGGGATCGTGCCGGTCGGCACCACCGGGGAAAGCCCGACCCTGTCGCACGAGGAACATGACGCCGTGGTCGAAACGGTGGTGCAGACGGTCGCCGGCCGCGTGCCCGTCATTGCCGGGGCCGGATCGAACAACACCACCGAGACGGTCCGCCTTGTCACCGCCGCCAAGGCCGCCGGTGCCGATGCCGCCCTTGTCGTGACACCCTATTACAACAAGCCAACCCAGGCCGGGCTGATCGCCCATTTCACCGCCGCCGCCGATTGCGGCCTGCCGATCGTGATCTACAACATCCCCGGCCGCTCGGTGATCGACATGACACCCGCCACGATGGGCACGCTGTCGCGCCACCCGATGATCGTCGGCGTGAAGGATGCCACCGCCGATCTGAGCCGCGTGCCGAAGACGCGGATCACCTGCGGCACCGGTTTCGTCCAGCTTTCCGGCGAAGATGCCACAGCGCTGGGCTTCAACGCCCATGGCGGCAGGGGCTGCATTTCGGTGACAGCCAATGTCGCCCCCAAACTCTGCGCCGAGTTTCAGGAGGCGACCCTCGCGGGCGATTACAAGACGGCCCTGGCCTACCAGGACAGGCTGATGCCGCTGCACGAGGCGATCTTCATGGAGCCGGGCGTCTGCGGCGCGAAATACGGCCTGTCGCTTCTGGGGCTTGCCTCGGACGAGGTCCGCTCGCCGCTGGTGGGGCTGACCGATGGCACGAAAGAGGCGATCCGCAAGGCGATGGTGCATGCGGGCCTGCTGAACTGAACCGTCAGCCGCCGCCGCCCGCGGGGGCTGGCCAGCCCGCCACCTCCGCGCATCCTGCCAACCGCGCGACCCGGTCCAGCTCGGCCCCGATCCGCATGGTCCTGCCCCGCCCCAATGCCACCCCGGCCTCCGGCCAGAAGGCCCGGACCGCCAGCACCGAGGCGGCGCGATCCGCCTTCATGTCGATCCTGCCGATCAGGCGGTCCCCCTCCAGCACCGGAAAGACGTAATAGCCGTATTTCCGCAGGGCTTCGGGCACATAGATCTCGATCCGGTAGTGAAAGCCGAACAGCCATTCGGCCCGCGCCCGGTCCCGCAGCGCCGGATCGAAGGGCGAAAGAACCCGCGCCCGCCCGCCGGGTTCCGGCGGCGCCGGCCCCTCCAGAACCTCGGGCCGCATCAGCATCGGGCGGGTCGTCCCATCCGCCCCCTCGACCAGCACCTCGACGACACGCCCCGCGGCGACCGCAGCCCGCGCCCAGTCCCGCGCCTGCTCTGCCGTGAGCAGATCCCAGAACGCCGCAAGCTGCTTCGGCGTGCCGAACCCCAACCGGTCAAGCGCGCCCATGCAGGCCCAGTCCACCGTCTCCTCCAGGCTCGGGCGCTTGTCGCGCAGGTCCTGCGGGATGACGCGCTCCGTCAGGTCATAGACCTTGCGGAACCCGTCCCGCCGCACCACCGACAAGTCGCCAACCCGCCAGAGATATTCCAGCGCCGTCTTGGACGGATGCCAGTCCCACCACCCCGTCGAGCCACGCCCGTCCCGCACCGTCAGATCGGCGCTGGTGCATGCGCCATGGTCCGAGATGTGGCGCAGCACCTTGTCGAAATGCCCCTCGAAGGCGCCACCCTGCCATTTCCGCCATTCCGGGGCCAGCTTCGCGGCATCCCGGGCAAAACGCAGCCGCCAATGCGGAAAGAAGCCGACCGGGATGATCGAGGCATCATGCGTCCAATGCTCGAAAACCGCCCGCCGCCCGACGGTCAGACGATCCAGCGCCTGCGGCCGCCAGCCCGGATGACGCGACCAGAGAATCAGATCATGCGCCCGCGCGACGGTGTTGACACTGTCGACCTGCACGAAACCCAGGGCGGAAACGACCCTTGAAAAGGCATCCCCGCCGGCCGCGCCAGCCGTCGGCCGCCCCGCCAGCAGATGATGCGCAAGAAAGATGCGCCGCGCCGTCCCGTTGTCTATCGTCCGCACTGTCACGATGCCTCACGCCTCCCGAAGCCTCCGGCCACCCGCGGCCGCCGGATCCTGCGGCATCGACGCAGCAGGCACCGCTCTTGCGCTTCTTTTGTTCTCAAATATCCCGGGGGACGCGGCAAAGCCGCGGGGGGCAGAGCCCCCGCAAGAAATTTCGTCGAAATTTCTTCGCCCGGCCCGATAGTCAGGCGCCCACTGCAACGATGGCACGTGCCAGAACCGGCACGGTCCCGGCATTCAGACCGGCGATGTTCATCCGGCTGTCGCCCACCATGTAGATGCCATGCTCGGCCCGCATCGCCTCGACCTGCTCCGGGGTCGCGCCGATCCGGCTGAACATGCCCCTGTGCCGCGCGAGAAAGCCGAAGCGGTCGGAATTCGTCAGCCGCTGCAACTCGTCGGCCAAGGCCTGTCTGAGGCTCAGCATGTTGAGCCGGACCTCTTCCAGTTCAGCCTCCCAATCGGCCCGCAAGGCCGCGTCGGTCAGGATCGTCGTGACGATCCGGGCGCCGTGATCGGGCGGAAAGGAATAGTTCTGGCGGTTCAGATAGGCGAGGTTTCCCTGCACCGTCGCCTGCCGGCCGGGATCCGCACTGATGGCCATCAGAAGGCCGGTCCTCTCGCGGTAGATCCCGAAGTTCTTGGAGCAGGAGGCCGCGACAAGGCATTCCCCGAACTCCGCCGCGATCAGCCGGGTCGGCGCGGCATCGGCATCAAGCCCGTCGCCGAAACCCTGATAGGCGATGTCGATGAAGGGGATCGCCTGCCGCGCCCGCAACAGGGCCGCCACTTCCTGCCATTGCACGGTCGAAAGATTTGCCCCGGTCGGGTTGTGGCAACAGCCGTGCAACAGCACCACATCCCCGGCCGACACCTGGCCCAGATCCTCCATCATCGCGGGAAAGTCCACGCCGCGGCTGGCCGGGTCGAAATACCGGTATTCCGCCATCGGCAGGCCGAGATACCGGATGATCGAAGGATGGTTCGGCCAGGTCGGGTTCGACAGCCAGATACGCGCCCCGGGGGCCGCCATGCGGATCAGCTCGAGGGCCTGCCGGATCGCTCCGGTTCCGCCGGGGGTGGCCACGGCCGCAACCCTTTCCCGGGCGAACCCGGCCCCCAGGACCAGCTCGATCATCGCCTCGGCAAAGGCCGGATCGCCCGCCAGCCCCGTGTAGGTCTTGGTGCCTTGCTCTTCCCAGATCCGGCGTTCGGCGGCCTTGACCGCGCGCATGACGGGGGTCTGCCCCGTGGGATCCTTGTAGACGCCAACACCAAGATCCACCTTGTCGCTGCGTGGATCGGCACGAAATGCCGCCATGAGCGAGAGGATCTTGTCGGCGGGCTGGTCTTTCAGATGCTCGAGCATCGCATGTCCTCGGGGTCGTTGACGTCTTGGGTCTTTTTCGGGGGCCTTGCGGGGCCTCGCGGCGCATCAGGGATCAGGGGCCGGTCTCCAGCGGCAGGTCGTCGAACATGCCCCATTCGGCCCAGGACCCGTCATAGAGGGCATGATCCGTCTTGCCGATCCTTTCAAGGGCCAGTGACAGGACCGCCGCGGTGATGCCGGAGCCGCAGGTGGTGATCGCCGGGCGCGACAGATCTGCCCCGGCCGCCGCGAAAAGCGCCCGAAGCTCGGCCACCGGCTTCATCGTGCCGTCGGAGGTCAGCAGGCTGTCATGCGGCAGGTTGACCGCACCCGGGATGTGACCTTGCCGCAGGCCCGGTCTTGGCTCTGGCGCCTCGCCGCGAAACCGCGCCGAAGGGCGGGCGTCGAGGATCGTATGGGTTCCGAGCTTTGCCGCCCGGGCAACCTCGGTCACATCGCTCAGCAGCTGGTTCTGACGGCTGACGGTCATGTGCCGGTCCCGGATCACGCAAGGCAGATCCTCGACCGGATGCCCCTCGGCCCGCCATTTCGGGAAACCTCCGTCCAGCACCGCGACATCACGCTTTCCCATCAGGCGGAAGGTCCACCAGACCCGGGGGGCCGAGAAGATGCCCGCACCGTCGTAGATCACCACCTGGTGCCCGTCCCCGATCCCCATGGCACGCATCCGGCTCATGAATTTCTCGGTCGGGGGGGCCATATGGGGCAGGTCCGAGCGCCGGTCGGCAATCTCGTCGATATCGAAGAAACGCGCGCCGGGGATATGGGCGGCGGTGTAGTCCGCCTTTGCATCGCGGCCCATCGCCGGAAGATACCAGGAGGCGTCGATCACCCGCAGATCCGGATCTTTCAGATGCTCGGCCAGCCACCGGGTCGAGACCAGCGTGCGCGGATCGTCGGTTTCACGGTCGGACATGCAGACCTCGGACATGGAAAGGGCTGGAGGTTGACTAGCCTTGCCCGCGGCCCGAGGCAAGCTGAACCGGCCCTAGCCGTGGTCGCGCAACAGGCGCTGCTTCTGCCGGTTCCAGTCGCGCTGCGCTTCGGTGGCGCGCTTGTCGTGGTTCTTCTTGCCCTTCGCGACCGCGATCTTGAGCTTCACCAGACCCTTGTCGTTGAAATACATCACCAGCGGCACGATGGTCATGCCTTCGCGCTGGGTGGCGGACCAGAGGCGCGCAAGTTCCCGCCGCCCAACCAGCAGCTTGCGGCGGCGGCGTTCCTCGTGCCCCCATTGGCGCGCCGGTTCGTAGCGCGGGATATAGGCATTGGTCAGCCACAGCTCGCCTTCTTCGACCGCGGCATAGCTTTCCGCGATATTGGCCATGCCGCCACGGAGCGACTTTACCTCGGACCCCATCAGGACGATGCCGCATTCGATATCGTCCTCGATGGCATAATCGTACCGGGCACGCCGGTTTTCGGCGATGACCTTGTAATTCGTGTTCTTGTCCTTGGGTGCCATGATCCTGCCGGGATAGGGGAGGGGCGGTCGGGAGTCCATCCTTTCGCGCAGCCTTGGTTGGCGCGCGGCGCAAGGGGGCTCTGCCCCCGGCCCGTTCCGGGCCTCCCCCGGGATATTTGGGAACAAAAGAAGCAGGAGAGGGGCGCCGGGGGTCAGGGCGTTGCTTCGAGGAAGGTCACGTGGACAGTGCCCCAGTTGCGGCTGTCGCGCGGCGCGAAGCCGGGGGGCGCGGGTTGCGGGGTGCTTTCTTCCCAGAGGACGAGGGCTGCGGGCGCGATCCAGCCTTCGGCCAGGGCAGATCGCAGGGCAAGGGGGCCTAGCTGGCGTCCGTAGGGCGGATCGAGGAAGACAAGGCTGGCCGGAGGCCCCGGATTGCGCGGAAGCGCGGTCGCGTCGGTGGCGAGGATGCTGGCGTCGGACTGGCGGTTGGCGCGGCGCAGGTTCTCGGCGATCAGGCGGCCCGCGACCTTTCCGTCATCCACGAATGTGGCCGTTGAGGCGCCGCGCGACAGGGCTTCGAGCCCCATGGCGCCGGTGCCTGCGAAGAGGTCGAGCACCACCGCCCCGTCGAGGGGCGCGCCGAACCGGCCTCCGGCGAGGATGTTGAAGACGGCTTCGCGCACCCGGTCGGGTGTCGGGCGCAGGCGGGCGGCCTCGTCGCCCTTGCCCGGATCGGCGAGGCGCAGGCCGCGGTGGCGGCCGCCGACTATGCGCATCTCGCGGCCGTCATGCCTTGAGCAGGGGTTTGAGGTCGGCCAGCGTCGTGACGGTTTCGGGGCTGGGGGATTTGCCCATCTCGATCAGGCGCTTGCCGATCATGTAGGCGCGGCTGTCGTTCATCGCATCCACCGCGATCAGCCGCTCGCCCCGGTAATACCAGTGCGAGCGCTGGTCGCCCTCGCCCTGCCGGACATGGACCGCGTCATGGCCGAGGTTCAGGCCCGCGATCTGCAGCTTGCAATCGTATTGATCCGACCAGAACCACGGCGCGGGTTGATAGTCCACGCCCTGCCCGAGGATGTTGCGCGCCACGACCTCGGCCTGGTCGATGGCATTGCCCACGCTTTCGAGGCGCATCCTCTGACCCTCGATCGTCACCGTGGCGCAGTCGCCGGCGGCCCAGACATGGGGATCGGAGGTGCGGCCGGCCAGGTCCGTCACGATGCCGTTCTCGACCTCGAGACCTGCCGCCTGGGCAAGCTCGGTGTCGGGCAGGATGCCCACGCCGACGATGACGAAATCCACCTCGATCCCGGTGCCGTCGCTCAGCCGTGCGCCGGTCACGCGGCCTTCCCCCGTGAGGCGGTCGAGGCCTGTCCCTTCGCGGATCGTCACACCCTGGGCGGTATGGAGGGCGCGGAAGTAATCCGAGGTTTCGGCCGCGGCGACGCGCTGCAGGATGCGGGGGGCCGCCTCGACCAGCGTGACCGTCAGCCCCTTTTTCGCGCAGACGGCCGCCGCCTCGAGGCCGATATAGCCGCCGCCGACGATCAGGACGCGCGCGCCGGGGCGCAGTTCCGGGGCAAGCCGGTCGGCATCGGCCAGATCGCGCATGGTCAGTACGCCTTCCAGATCGCCGCCGATGGCGGCCGGAAGGCGGCGCGGAACGGCGCCGGTCGTCAGGGCAAGCGCATCATAGCCAAGGGTGGTTCCGTCCGAGAGGCTGACCTGACGGGCAGCGAGATCGAGGCCCGTCGCCCGCGTCGCAAGGCGCAAGGCAATGTCGTGATCGGCGTAGAAGCTTTCGGGGCGCAGGTAGAGGCGCTCTTCCTCCATCTCGCCCAGCAGATAGGCCTTGGACAGGGGCGGGCGCTGATAGGGCGGCACGGCTTCGCCGCAGACCAGGGTGATCGCGCCTTCGAAACCCTCGGTCCTGAGTTTGGCGACAAGCGAGGCCCCGGCCTGCCCGCCCCCGATCACGACGATATTCTGCATCGAATTCAGCTTTCTTTCCGTGGTCAACCGCAAGGCCGGAGCCTATATCGTCGCGAGTTGAAAACGCAATCAAGGATAGCCTGAATGAGTCTCGCCATCGGTCAGAAACTGCCCGACGCCAGCATGAGTGTGATGGGGCCGGATGGCCCTGCCACGGTGCCGCTTGTCGACAAGCTTTCCGGGCGCAAGGTCGTTGTCTTCGCATTGCCCGGCGCCTTCACCGGGACGTGCTCGACCTCGCATCTGCCCAGCTTCATCCGCACCATCGACGCCTTCCGCGCCAAGGGTGTGGAGGATGTGATCTGCATCTCGGTCAACGATCCCTTCGTCCTTGGTGCTTGGGGCGACGCGACCGGGGCGAGTGCGGCGGGGATCACCCTTCTGGGCGATGCGGACGGGTCTTTCACCCGTGCGATCGGGATGGATTTCACCGCCCCGGCGATCGGCCTGATCGGGCGTTCGAACCGCTGGGCCGCGCTGGTCGAGGACGGGACGATCACCGCGCTGAGCGTGGACGACCCCGGCGTCTGCGACATCTCGACAGGCGAGCGCTTCCTCGAAACGATCTGACCTGTCAGCCGCCCGCGCGGATCTGGCAAAGCGACAGGATGGGCAGGGCGTGATCGGTCTGGACGGTCGCGCCCGTGCTCATCGCGTCGATGCGGGCGGCCAGGTCAAGGTCGAGCGCCGAGAGGCCGTCGCAGTCATGCGTGGTCAGCGTCACGTCGACGACGTTATAGACATTGCGCCATTCCGGGTGGTGGTTCAGCTTTTCCGCCGCCAGCGCCACCCGGTTCATGAAGCCCCAGGCCTCGGAAAAGTTCCTGAACTTCATCACCTTGCGGATGGCGTCGCGGCCTTCGACCGCGCGCCAACCGGCCTCGCCCAGCGCGGGCAGTTTCTCGGCGCGGGTGGCCTCGTCCAGTTTCGCGGTCATTCCTGTTCCTCCACCTGGGCCCGGCGAAAGGGCCCGTATTGCGTCAACACCTCGATCTCTTCATCCACCGCCTCACGCTCGGACCGCAGGTAGCGCGCCACTGCATCGCGGAAATTCGGATCGGCGATCCAGTGCAGCGAATGCGTCATCACCGGTAGATATCCGCGAGCGAGCTTGTGTTCGCCCTGCGCCCCCGCCTCGACCCGGGTCAGGCCGTGGCGCAGGGCCCAGTCGATGGCCTGATAGTAGCACAGTTCGAAATGCAGGCAGGGGTGATGTTCGGTGCAGCCCCAGTAGCGGCCGAAAAGCGTCTCGCGCCCGATGAAGTTCAGCGCGCCGGCCACCGGGCGCCCATCGCGCAGGGCCAGGAACAGCACCGCATCATCGCGCAGATCCGCCTGCAGGTGGTCGAAGAAGGCGCGCGTCAGATAGGGCGTGCCCCATTTGCGCGCGCCGGTATCCTGATAGAAGCGCCAGAAGGCATCCCAATGCTCGGGGCGCAACGCGTCGCCCGTCAGGGCGAGGATCTCGCCCCCGAAGCTTTGTGCCGTGGCGCGTTCCTTGCGGATCGCCTTGCGCTTGCGCGACGAGAGCGAGGCGAGGAAACCGTCGAAGCTGGCATAACCCGCATCCTCCCAGTGGAATTGCTGGGTGGCGCGGGACAACAGCCCCATCTCTTCGCCCGCCTCCGCCTCGGCCCGGGTGCAAAAGGTGACGTGGAACGAGGAGAGGCGGTTCTCCACCGCGATCTGCACCGCACCCTGTACGAGGGCGGCCATGCCGCGTTCCTCGAACCCCGGGCGGGCCAGAAGGCGGCGGCCGGTTGCGGGGGTGAAGGGGACGGCGATCTGCAGCTTGGGGTAATAGCGCCCGCCAGCGCGTTCCCAGGCATGGGCCCAGTTGTGATCGAAGATGTATTCGCCCTGGCTGTGGCCCTTGGCGTAAAGCGGCGCGACCGCGATCACCTGCCCGTCCTGCCGCGCCGAAAGATAGCGCGGCTGCCAGCCGGTGCCCGTCCCGACCGAGCCGCTGTCCTCGAGCGCCTTGAGAAAGCGAAAGGTCGTGAAGGGATCGCGCGGACGGCCGCCATCGGCCGCCTCGGGGCAGGCGCAGGCATCCCAATCGGCCTGGCCGATCCCGGCAAGGCTCGAGTGGGTCTCGATCTCGATGGTCATGTCCTTCATCACCCCTGAGGTGGGGCCGGACGCGGGGCGGTCAAGCGGCGTAGCCCTCGAAGGTCACATTCTGTGCGATCCTGCGGGCCTCCTGCTCGGCCTCGGGCGAACGGATGGTCCAGCACAGGATCGCGGCCCCCTGCCCGGCCAGTTCCGCCACGCGCGGGCGGGCAAGGTCGGTCGCCAGATGGCTGATGAAGCTTGACCCCGTCCGGTCATAGTCCGGGATGTCGCGCAGCCTGTCGCAAACCGACAGCGGCACCAGCGCCCAGTCAGCGGGATCATAGGCGCAGGTCGTAATCCCCCGGGGCAGGTCGGGCGCGGCCTCGGCCAGCGCCGCCACGGACTGCGGGTTGAACGACATGAGCGCTGCCGGCCCGTCATAGCCGCGCAAGGCATCGGCCACGGCGCGCTCCAGCGGCCCGACCCTGTCGCCCAGCGCGCCGTCCTGATCCTTAACCTCGATCAGAAGCGGCACCTGACCCGCCACGATCTTTAGCACCTCGGTCAGGGTCGGGACCGTCTCGTCCGTGCCCAGAAGGCGCAACGCGCCCAGTTCGGCGGCGCTGCGCAGCCCGATCGCGCCGCTTTCGCCGGTCAGCCGGCCAAGGTCGTAATCGTGAAAGACCATCGGCACCCCGTCGCGCGAGGGCTGGATGTCGATCTCGATCCCGTAGCCCGCCTCGATTGCGGCGCGCACCGCGGCGCGGCTGTTCTCGGGGATGCCGCGCGCGCGGTCGTGATAGCCGCGATGGGCGATCGGGCGGGCCAGGAAGGCCGGGGGCAGCGGGACCGGGGTCATGATATCTGGAAGATCCCCTCGATCTCGACCGCCACGCCCAGCGGCAGCGCGGCCACGCCCACGGCCGAGCGCGCATGCCGGCCGGCATCGCCAAGGGCCGCGACCATGAAATCCGAGGCGCCGTTGACGACCTTGGGCTGATCGGTGAAAGCGGGGGTGGAATTGACGAAACCCGTCAGCTTGACCACCCGCACCAGCCGGTCAAGATCGCCGCCGCAGGCCGCCTTGACCTGCGCCAGAAGGCTGATCGCACAGGCCCGCGCGGCGGCGGCGCCGTCCTCGATCCCCAGATCCTCGCCCAGCCGGCCGGTGATCAACCCCTCGGACCCCGCCGAGATCTGGCCCGAGACATGGACCAGATCGCCCAGCACCACGAAGGGCACGTAATTCGCCGCAGGCGCCGGGGCCGAGCCCAGGGTCACGCCCAGTTCCGCCAGTTTCGCCTCGATCCGTCCGCTCATTCCGGCCTCCTTGCCACGATTGCCCCCAAGCCTTGCGGGGGCATGCGGTCGGCACGCTAGCCGCTTGGCCCGGCCCCGTCCATCCACCCCGCACCGCCCGAAGGCCGGGCCGGGCAGGAATTTGGACAAATTCCTGCCCCCTCAATTCTCGCGGAAGGCGCGGGCGAGGTAATCCGTCAGGGGCTTGACCAGGTACTCCATCGGTCGCCGTTCGGCGGTGCGGATGAAGGCCTCGACCGGCATGCCGGGGATCAGGGTCATGTCGGCAGGAAGGCGGGCCAGCTCCCCCTCCAGCAACTCCACCTGCGCCCGGTAATAGCTTGCCTGCGCCGCTGTATCGGTAAAGGCATCGGCCGAGATCTGCGTGACCCGGCCGGTCAGTTCCGGGGTTCTGCGCTGGTCGAAGGCGGCGAAGCGAAGGCTGACCTCCTGGCCGACGTGGATCTGGTCGATATGGATCGGATCGACCTGTGTCGCGATGATCAGCGGCCGGTCCTGCGGCACCAGGTAAAGCAGCGGATCGGCAGGCAGGATCACCGAGCGCGGCGCAAAGATCTGCAACCCGTAGACGACACCGGAAACAGGAGCCCGGATATCCAGCCGGTCAAGCTGCGTCATCAGGGTGCGGCGTTGTTCGGCCAGCTCGATCTCGTTGAACTGCAGGTCGCGCAGCCTGGTGATGGCCTCTTCGCGCCGAGAGCTGTCCAGCCGCAGGATCTCGATCTCGATTTCGGTGATGCGGCCTTCTGCCTGCGCCTCCGAGGCGGTCAGCTCGCCAAGAACGCCCAACAGGCTGGCAAGCTCGCGCTGCAGCGCCAGAACCCGCGGCGCCTGGGTCAGGCCGCGGTCCAGAAGGCTTTGCTGCCCTTCCAGCTCTTCCTCGATCAGGGCGATCTGGGTCCGGATCGCCGCCTGCTGGGCGCGGATCCCCTCGATCTGGCTGACGATCTGAGAGGCGCGGCGGGCAAGCTGTTCGCGCTCGCGCTCTTCCGACTCGCGCCGAGCCTCGAACAACCGCTCCTGCCCCTCCATCAACTCGGCCGCCACCCCGACCGGCGCCTCCTGCAACAGCGGATGAAAGATCAGCGCCTCTGCCGCGTCACGCTCGGCCTCGAACCTTGCCCGGCGGGCCAGAACCTCGAAGAGCTGCCCCTCGACCACCGCAAGCTGCGACTCCAGTTCGGTGGCGTCGAGGCGGATCAGCAGATCCCCCACAGCGACGCTGTCGCCCTCCTTCACGAGGATTTCGGCCACCACGCCGCCATCGCGATGCTGCACGATCTGGCGGTTCTGATCGACCTCGATCCGGCCGGAAGATATGACGGCGCCGGTGATCTCGGCCGTCATGGCCCAGCCGCCGAACCCACCCAGCAGGATGAGCAGGGAGAGGGCTCCGACCCAGAGCGCAGAACGCGCCGACCAGCGCTTCGCGACCTGTTCCCGCGGGCTCATGTCACGCCCCCCGTTCCGGCCGGCTGCTGGATCTCGCGGGCATTGCGGACCATCTCGGCCAGGACGGCATCCTTGGGGCCGAAGGCGCGGCGCATGCCGTTTTCAAGCATGAGGATCAGATCGCATTCCTGAATTGCGGCGGGCCGGTGGGCCATGATCAGCACGCATTTCCCCGCCGCCTTCATCGAACGGATCGCGTTGTTCAGGGCCGTGCTGCCATCATTGTCGAGGTTGGAATTCGGCTCGTCCAGAACCAGCACGACCGGATCGCCATAAAGCGCGCGCGCGAGGCCGATCCTCTGGATCTGCCCGCCGGACAGGCGCCCGCCGATGGCGCTGACCCTTGTGTCATAGCCTTCGGGAAGTCGCAGGATCATGTCATGCGCGGCCGCCGCCTTGGCCGCGCGGACGACCGCGGCATCATCGGGCTGGTCCGAGAGCCTGGCGATATTGTCCCGGATCGTGCCGTCGAACAGGCCGACGCGCTGCGGCAGATAGCCGATATACTGCCCCAGGACATCCGGGTCATATTGGTCGAGCGACGCCCCGTCGAGCCGGATCCGGCCCGCAGCCGGAGGCCACAGACCCGTAAGCGCGCGGGCCAGCGTCGACTTTCCCGCCCCCGAAACGCCGATCACGCCGACCGCCTGACCGGGTGCGACCGAAAAGCTGACCATCCGCAGCACGGCCTGCGACTCGCCCGGCGGAATGACCGAGATCTGCTCGACATCGAGCCGGCCCTTGGGGCGCGGCAGCGCGGTATGCGGGGCCTCTTCGGGGATCGTGCCCAGAAGCACGATCAGGTTGGTCCAGGCTTCGCGCGCGCGCTGGAACAGCGCCCATTGCGACACGATCTGCTCGACCGGGGCCAGCGCGCGGCCCAACAGGATCGACCCCGCGATCATCGCGCCCGGCGTCAGCTGATCCAGCAGCACGAGATAGGCCCCAAGCCCCAGCATCGCGGACTGCAGAAACAGACGGAACGTCTTGATCAGCGTGCCGTAGGTGCCGGTCGCATCCGCGGCCGCGATGGCAGCATCAAGGCTTTGGCCCCGCGCGATGTTCCAGCGCCGGAACGCCGCCCCCCGCATCCCGAGCGACTGGACCATCTCGGCCTCGGAGCGGATCTGATGGCCAAAGGCATCGGCCTGCATGGCCGCGCGGCCGGCATGTTCCAGGGGCCTGCGCGAGACCAGTTGATTGGCGATGGCAAAGCCGATCAGGATCACCGCGCCCACCAGGGCCAGATAGCCCATCCAGGGATGGAACAGGAAAATACCGAAGAAAAACAGCGGCGCGAACGGGACATCAAAGCTCGACATGAAGGCCGGAGAGGTCAGCAGACGCTGCACCGATTCCAGATCGCGCTGCGCGCTTTGGGATTCGCGCATCGCCCGGCCCGTGCTTGTGCCGCGCATCGCCGCGGAAAAGACCCGCTGGTCGAGCCGGGCCTGAAACCGCGCCCCGATCCGCCCCATGACGCGGGCCCGCACATAGTCGAGCAGCCCCATCATCGCGAAGAGAAAGGCCACGAGAACCGACAGGGCAAGCAGCGTTTCGAACGAGCGCGAGCCAAGCACACGGTCGTAGAGGTTGAGCATGTAGAGCGGGCCCGTCAGCATCAGCACGTTGACGAACAGGCTGAACAGGCCGACGGCCCAGAACAGCGCCCGGCTTTCCGCGCGCACGGCCCGCAGCTCTGCCCGGCCCGCGGCCCGGATTTCGGAATCTGTCATTGCGCGTTCTGCCCCAACATCGCCTCTTGCCTAGATCCACAGCATGAATTCGTCGTTAACGCCTGTGAGCGAGAATAAGCCAATCCGGGCGGCAAAAATGCCGGGCTGGTGCTGTCACTGCCACATTGTTTCCCATATAGAACCAGTCGAGGCCAATGAGAAAGTCAGGATCCCAGGTGTCGCGCAGTCCCTTACCCCGCAATGGCATCGTCGCCACGGTTCTGTTCGTCGCAGTGCTCTCCGGCTGCTCTGTGGCACCGCCGGGCACGGATATCCACGATCCCTACGAGGCCGCAAACCGCGAGATCCACGCCTTCAACAAGGATCTTGACCGCGCGATCATCCGCCCGCTGGGCCAGTTCGCCGCCGAGCTTCCGACCGAGGTGACCCGTCCGGTGATCAACTTCTCGGACAATGCCGCCCTGCCGGGCATGGTGCTGAACGGGGTGCTGCAGGCCGATATCGAGAATGTCACGACGAATACGATGCGGTTCCTCATCAACTCGACCGTCGGCGTGTTCGGCCTGTTCGATCCCGCGGGGATGATCGGCCTGAACGAGGTCAAGACCGACTTCGGCGCAACTCTGGCAAAATGGGGCGTGCCGGAGGGGGCTTATGTCGAGCTGCCCTTCTTCGGCCCCTCGACCGAGCGCGACGCCATCGGACGCGTCGTCAATGCCCTGATCGACCCGCTTGATCAGGTGGGCGCACCGATCCAGCGCGACTATGACCGGGCGGCCTGGGTCGGCGAACAGGTGATCGAGCGGGGGATTTATGGATCGACGGTCGATTCCGTGCTGTACGACAGCGCCGACAGCTATGCCCAGACACGATTGATTTACCTTCAGAACCGCAGATTCAACCTTGGGACCGGGCCGGGCGGTGGTAGTCTGGAGGATGACAGCACCTATTACTTCGACCCCTATGAGGACCTCAGATGACCCGATCCCTCTCCCGCCGCCGTTTTCTGGGGCAGAGTGTCGCCACGGGCGCGCTGATCGCCGTTGCGGCCCCGGCCTTTGCCGTCAGTGTCGATGCGGCGCGCGGCCTTGTCGATCTTCTGGTGCGCGACGTGAATGCCGTCATCGCTTCGGGCAAGTCCGAAGAGGCGATGCTGCGGGATTTCGAAACGATCTTCGACCGTTACGCCGATGTGCCGACCATCGCGGCCTATACGCTCGGGCCGGAATGGCGCAGTGCCAGCGCGGACCAGCGCAGCCGCTATGTCGCGGCCTTCAAGACCTATATCGCCCGGAAATACGGTCGCCGGTTCCGCGAGTTCATCGGGGGTCAGATCGTCGTGCGCGATGCCCGCGTCGTGCCCAACGGGGTCGAGGTCGAGACGACGGCGGTCCTTGTGGGGGAATCGCCCTTCCGGGTCGATTTCTGGGTCTCGGACGGGTCCGGCCGGACGCTGTTCTTCAACATCATCATCGAGGGGATCAACATGCTTCTGTCCGAACGGACAGAGATCCTCGCAAGGCTCGATCAGCGGGGCGGCGACATCAACCGGCTGATCGCGGATCTGCCGCAGATATGAGGCTGCGGTCGCCCGCCGCCTTGCCCGGCGTCACGGCCATGATCCTTGCGGCGACGGGCACGCCGGCGCTGTCGGGCCTGTGGGATGGCGTCTATCACCCCTCGGCCGAGGCATCCTGCGAGGACGAGGCGGGCGCGATCCGTATCGAGGAAGGGATCTTCCACGGCGTCGGCCTGCAGTGCGAGATCACCCAGCCTGTCAATGTCCTCGATATCGAGGCAACGCTTTATACGATGGTCTGTTCCAACGATGCCGAGACCTGGTCCGAACGCGCCATGATCATGCGCGATGCCCAGGCCGACGGGATCTTCATGATCTGGAACGGCTATGTGTTTCGATACGCCCGCTGCGGGACCGAGGAAGAGGCTCCGGGCGAGGTCAACGACGACGGGGACGACAGCGCTTCGCCCTGAGCGCCGCTTTCACAAACCCTCAGCACGGCCCGATGGCCCCGGTTGTTCAGAACTCCCGCAGGATCTCGCGCAGTCCGTCTTCATGCACGAGGGTCGCAGCGATCCGCGGACAGACCCAGAGCCGCTCGCGCACCGCCGCTTCGGGAAAATCGTCGACGGTCTTGCGCACCTTGATGGCATAGACAAGCAGAAGGCAGGGCTCTTCGTCCCCGCGAAGCGTCAGCTTGGTCGCCATATAGCTGCCAAGGGGGCGGCGACTGACCTTGCCCTTCTTCACACCGCCCTCTTCCCAGGCTTCGGTCATGGCGGCCTCGGCCGGAGACTTTCCGTTGATCGGCCAGCCCTTCGGCAGGATCCAACGGCCGGTGGACGAGGTGACCAGCAAAACCTCGCGCCCCGAGCCCGACGCGCCTTTGCCCGACGCCCCTTTGCCCGACACGCTGCGCCAGCACAGTGCAGCAAGCTGCCTGTGGACGGGTCGTGAAAAGGCGACCTCGGAAGAGGCCAGTTTGAGGCGCGGCTGAAGCGTCATGCGGTTGTCTGCTCTTGGTTTGTCTCCTGCATATGGAGAAATATCTACGAAAAGGCAAATGCCTGTCGGTTTCTTGCGGGGAAAGCCCGGCTTCCCTTGCGAGGCTGCAACAGCTTTCGGCAAGGACTTTCGCTCAGCTGCCGCGCGGTTTGGCGCGCAGGGTCGGGCTGGCGTCTCGCGGATCCTCGGGCCAGGGGTGGCGGGGATAGCGGCCGCGCATCTCGCGGCGGACATCGGCATAGCTGTTGGCCCAGAACCCCGGCAGATCAGAGGTGACCTGCACGGGCTTGCCGCCGGGGGACAAGAGGGTGATGCGCAACGGAACCTTGCCGATCAGCGGGTGACGGGTGACGCCGAAAACCTCCTGCAGGCGCAGTTCGATCTGCGGCACCTCGCCGTCGTAGTCGATCGGCACGCGGCGGGCCAACGGGGTCACGAAGAAGGGGGGCGCGAGCCGGTCAACCAACTGCTTCTGCCGCGGATCAAGCCGCGCTGCCACCGCGGGGCCGGGGTCGAACCGGCGCCACTGATCGGCGGTGCGGATCCCTGCGATCCAGGGCAGGAGCCAGTCCTCCAGCGTGGCCAGAAGCCCCGCCTCGGTCATGTCGGGCAGATCCTCGCCCCCCGCGCGGACCAGTTCGACACGGCGGCACAGCCGCGCAGTGGCGGCGGGCAGGCGCAGACCAAGGTCTCTCACCCCCTCGAGCATCGCGCGGGCAACCTCGTCTTCCGGCGCCTCGCTCCAGGGTTGATCCTGCAGGACCAGCGCGCCGAACCTTTCCTGCCGGCGGACCTGGACGCGGCCGTCGCGGCGCGACCATTCGCAGGATGCGATGGTCATGATCCGGTCGGGGAACAGCTCGCGCAACTCGGCTTCGCTCAGGGTCGCGGCCAGCCGGATGCGCGCCTCGCGCGTGTCGCCGTCCAGATCGACGGCCACAAGCAGCCGCTCGCCGGCCAGAGGGTCATCCGCCCCAAGCACCGCCCCCTTGCCGCCCGACAGGACAAAGCGCACCGCAGCGCGCCCGCCTGCAGCGCCCCCGGCACCCGCCCCCGGTCTGCGCAGGGCGATCCGGTCGGGAAAGGCCAGCGCCGCAAGGGCGCCGGGGGAATGGTCGCTGTCATCGGGCAGGTTGCGCCCAAGGCGACTCGCCTCTTGTCTGATCCGGTCGATGGCGGCCCGATCCGCCTGGACACGATCCGCCTGGGCCCGATCCGCTTCGGTAAGGCCCGCGCTGTCCCGCAGCGCCCGCAGCCGCAGCCCGAGATCGACCGGCGCGCCCCGCAGGGGATCGCGCTCTGACAAAAGGGCCGCGAGCTCTGCCGCCGGTCGCCCGCCCCGTTGCACCATATGGCCCAGCCGCGGATGCAGCGGCAGGGCGGCCAGCGTCCGACCATGCGCCGTGATATGGCCCTGCGCGTCCAACGCCCCGAGATCGGTCAGAAGCCGACGCGCCGCAGCAAGGGCCGGGGCGGGCGGAGGGGTCAGGAACGGCAGGTCGCTTCCGCCCCAGAGCGCCAGTTCCAGCGCGAGCCCGGCAAGGTCGGCCGCGGCGATCTCGGGCGGAGGGAAAGGGGCCAGCCCCCCCTCCTCGCCCTTCGTCCAGAGCCGGTAGCACCGCCCCTTTGCCACCCGACCGGCCCGCCCCGCGCGCTGGCGCGCTTCGGCCAGGGTTACCCTCTCGGTCACCAGCCGCGACATGCCCGATCCGGGGTCATAGCGCGCGCGCCGCGCCCGGCCCGCATCGACGACGACAGAGATATCCGGGATGGTCAGAGAGGTTTCCGCGATCGCCGTCGACAACACGACCTTGCGCCCTTCGGGGATCGGTTCGGTCGCGGCCCTTTGTCGGGCGAAGGGCAAGGCGCCATAAAGCGGAAGGATCACGCATTCCTCCGGCAACCGGCCGCTCAGAAGGTTTGAGACGCGGGCGATCTCGCCTTCGCCCGGCAAAAAGACCAGCACCCCGCCTGGCCCCTCCTGCACCGCGCGGCGGACGAGGTCAGCCACCTCGGCCTCGATCCTTGCGTCGCGCGGCAGCGGGCGGTCGGCGTGGATGATCTCGACCGGAAAGCTCTGCCCGTCCGAGGTCAGGACCGGCGCCCCGCCCATCAGCGCGGCCACCGGCTCGGCGTCGAGCGTGGCCGACATCACGATCACCAGCAGGTCCGGCCGCAGCGCCGCGCGCAGTTCGAGCGTGAGGGCGAGGCCCAGATCGGCATTGAGCGAGCGTTCGTGGAATTCGTCGAAGATCAGCGCCCCGATGCCGGAAAGCTCGGGGTCGGACTGGATCATCCGCGTCAGGATGCCTTCGGTCACAACCTCGATCCGGGTCGCGGCGCTGACCTTTGCGTCGCCTCGCATCCGGTAGCCGACCCGCCCGCCGACCGCTTCGCCAAGGCTCTGGGCCATCCGCTCGGCCGCCGCGCGCGCGGCCAGGCGCCGGGGTTCAAGCATGACGATACGCCCCTTGACCAGCCCCGCCCGCAACAGCGCCAAGGGCACCCGCGTCGTCTTGCCCGCGCCGGGCGGGGCTTGCAGAACCGCCTGACCGGCCCCGCGCAGGGCCGCCAGCAGATCGGGCAGGATCGCGTCGATCGGGAATTCGTGAAGGGGCGGTGCGGGCTGGGTCATGCAGGGGGTGATAGGCGAGGGGCTGCGGCTTGGAAAGCGGGCCGGCCGGCTGCGGCGTCGCTCACAATGGCGTCACGGCTTGGAAAACCCGTCGCAATCGCGCAGGAAAGGGAACAGAACTGCAAGACCCGCCCGTCGCCGATCCGGACCCCGATGCTTGATGCCGCTGCCCGCCGCCTGATCGATCCGCCGCTGAACAGTGTCGGCCGCCAGCTTGCCCGCCGCGGCGTCAGCGCCGATGCGGTGACGCTGATCGGGCTGGCCCTCGGGCTGCTTGCCGCAGCGCTGATCGCGTGGGGAGAGCCTCTTGCCGCCCTTCTGCCGCTTCTGGCCTCGCGGCTGGCCGACGGGCTGGACGGGGCGGTGGCGCGGGCCAGCCGGCGCACGGATTTCGGCGGCTATCTGGATATCACTTCGGATTTCCTGTTCTACGGCCTGGTTCCGCTGGCCTTCGTCATCGGCGACCCTGTCTCGAACGGGGTTGCGGGGGCGTTTCTGCTGGCCTCTTTCTATTTCAACGGCGCGAGTTTCCTGGGCTTTGCCGTGATCGCGGCCAAGCGCGGGATCGAGACATCGGCACAGGGGTTGAAGTCGCTTTATTTCTCGGACGGGCTTCTGGAAGGGACGGAAACGATCCTCTTCTTCGTTCTTCTGTGCCTGATGCCACACTGGTTCACGCCAATGGCGCTGGTCTTTGGCGCGCTGTGTTTCGTGACGGGTGTGTTGCGGATCCTCGCGGCGCGGCGGCTGTTTCGCGACTGAGGCCGCTGGAACTGGCGCCGCTCATGCTGTAGCGCGAGCCTCATGGGCATGGTGGGCAGAACATGATGCAGGCATCCGGGCCGCTGATCCTTGGTGCGGGGGGCCGGCTGGGCCAAAGCTGGCAGCGGCTGTGGCAGGCGGGCCACTGGCCCGACAGCGCCGCGCCGCTGTGGCAGATGCGACGACCGCCCGGGCCTGAGCTTGAGGGGCCTGACCTTGCCGATGGCGCTCTGGTCTGGGATCTGCTCGACCAGAGGCCACCCGACGACCCCCGGCTTGACCGCGCGCGCGGGGTGGTGGTTCTGGCCGGCGTCACCGCGGGCCCGCCCGAGGCGCTGGCCCGGAACGCAGCCCTTGCCGAGGCGGCGATCCGGCTGTCGGTCGAGCGGGGCCTTGGCCCGGTGCTTCTGTGTTCGTCCGGCGCGGTCTATGGCCGGGCAACGGGCCCCCAGGCCGAGGCTGGTCCGCCGCATCCGGCCAATCCCTATGGCGCTGCGAAACTCGCGATGGAGGACGCCGTTGCCGGCACGGCCAATGTGACCGCGCTGCGCCTGTCCAACGTTGCGGGATGCGACATGCTGTTTTCGGCCGCAGCCGCCGGGGCGGTCCGGCTCGACCGCTTCGCCAATGGCACGGCCCCGAGGCGCGCCTATATCGGCCCGCTCACCCTTGCGCGCGTTGTCCTGCGACTGATCGGGCTTGCCGGGGCGGGCGTGCCGCTGCCACCGGTTCTGAACGTCGCCGCCCCCGGCACCGTGGGAATGGACGAGGTCCTGCAAGCGGCGGGCCTGTCATGGACATGGACCCCCGCCCCGGACAGTGCCCTGCCCGAGCTTGCCCTTGATACCGGCCTGCTGCAGGGCCTTGCCCCGGTTGAGGCCGCGGCCGGCACGGCAGCGGTGCTTGTGGCCGAGGCCGCACTGGCCGGATGGCGACCGGCACCATGACGCGGCAGCGGATCGACCCGGCCAAGCGCGCGATGGACCTCGTGATCTCGATCACGCTTCTGGCGCTGCTCTGGCCTCTGATCCTCGGCATCGCCCTGATCCTGCTGCTGGTCGAAGGGCGGCCCGTCTTCTATGTGGCCGAGCGGATGCAGACCCCCGAAAAGGGCTTCGGCCTGATCAAGTTTCGCACCATGCGACCCGCGCTTGACGGGCAGGATGGCGGCGTGACCGGGGGGGACAAGTCGCAGCGCATGTCGAAGCTTCACCGGCTTCTGCGCCGCAGCCGGGCGGATGAACTGCCGCAGCTGTGGAACGTGATCCGGGGCGAGATGAGCCTTGTCGGACCGCGCCCGCCGCTGCGCCGCTATGTCGAGGATTATCCCGAGCTTTACCGACAGGTCCTGCAGGACCGGCCCGGTATCACCGGCCTCGCCTCGCTGCGGATCCACGGATATGAGGAACGGCTGCTGGCGAACTGCGCCACCCCCGAAGAGACCGACGCGACCTACCGGCGCAGATCCATCCCGCGCAAGGCGCGTCTCGATCTGATCTATCAGAGAAACCGGACGCTCTGCCTTGACCTCATGCTTCTGGGCGAAACCGCCCTGCGCCCCTTCCGCCGGCCTCGCTGAACCGGCGTCCGGCGGGCAAACCCGCCCCGAGGGTGCGTAAACCGCCGCCCGGCGTGGCAAAACTGCCGCTGCCATCAGCGAATCTCTGCCCAAGTCGAGGGCAATTGCCTGCCGCAAGTGCCCTCGGGCTTTTACTTTCGGCGGCGGCTGTTAGGGTTTGTCGGCAGAGCAACGGCATTAACGTTGCCGCAAGGGATTTTCGGGCACGCTGGATCCTGAATGGCCGCGGGCCCCAGATACGGGACATGATGCTCAGACGACTCACGACACTGCCCCGACAGGCGAAGCAGGCGGTCATCATCTCCGTCGACGTGCTGCTGGTTCCCGTCGCCCTCGTCGCGGCCCTTGCGCTGCAGCAGAATGGCCTCTCGGGGATGCGCGGCCTTGCGACGCATTGGCCGGCCGTGCCGCTTCTGATGCTGGTCGCCGCCCTTCTGGGCATCGTGATGGGCACCCACAGGATCCAGCTCAAGGCCTATGAGAACTGGGCCATCGCCCTGACCGCGATCCATGCCGCGATGCTGGCCATGGTGATTGCCGCGCTGGACGAACTCGCAGGGTACGGCACGTCGTTTTCGACCTTCATCAATTTCGCGCTGGTCTATTTCCTGATGGTCTATGCCGCGCGGGTGCTGATGCTGCATCTGTTGCTGCAGATCTACCGGCAGGGGCGGGAACAGGTCCGGGTGCTGATCTATGGCGCGGGCCTTACCGGGCAGCAGCTTGCCGCCGCGCTCAAGACCGACGACACGATCAAGGCCGTGGCCTTTGTCGATGACAGCAAGGCGCTGCAGAACACCCTGGTGCACGGTCTGCATGTCTATTCCCCGCTGGTGATCGCCGCCCTTGCCCGCGACAAGGAGGTGCGCCGCGTGCTGCTGGCGATGCCGGCGCTGTCGCGGGCGCGGCTGGCCCAGATCACCCGCCGGATCGAGGAAATGGGGCTCGAAGTGCAGGCCCTGCCCTCCTTCGCGCAGCTTGCGGGCACCGAAGGGGCGCTGGTCGATCAGCTGACCCCCGTCGTGGCCGGCCAGTTTCTGGGCCGGGTGCCGCTGGATTCGGACCTGCCGGGCGGCTCTCACAGCTATCGGGGGCGCAATGTCCTGATCTCGGGCGCGGGCGGGTCGATCGGGTCAGAGCTTTGCCGACAGATCCTGACCTGCAACCCCGGCCGGATCGTGTTGTATGAACTGAGCGAACCGGCCCTCTACACGATCGAGATGGAGCTGCGTTCCCTCGTTCGCGACAAGGGGACCGAGATCATTGCCGTCCTTGGCTCGGTGACGGATGGCGCGATGGTGCGGCGCGTCCTGAGCGACCACAAGGTCGAGATCGTGCTGCATGCGGCCGCCTACAAGCACGTGCCGATGGTCGAGAAGAACCCGATTGCCGGTTTTTCGAACAATGTGCTGGACACCCATACCCTTGCCATGGCGGCGGGCGAGATGGGGGTGCGGCGGTTCATCCTGATCTCGACCGACAAGGCGGTTCGGCCCAAGAACCTGATGGGCGCGTCAAAGCGGATGGCCGAGATGGTGGTTCAGGATCTGGCCAGCCGGTCGAATGCGGCCGGAGGCGGCACGATCTATTCCATGGTGCGGTTCGGCAATGTGATCGGCTCTTCCGGTTCGGTCGTGCCCCTGTTCCAGAGCCAGATCGAAAAGGGCGGCCCCGTCACCCTGACGCATCGCGACGTGACCCGCTATTTCATGACGATCCCCGAAGCGGCGCGGCTGGTGCTGGTTTCGGGCTCCATCGCCTCGGGCGGGGATGTCTTCGTCCTCGACATGGGCGACCCCGTTCCGATCTACAATCTGGCCCGCCAGATGATCGAGGCTTCGGGTCACAGCGTGCGCGACGAGGCGAACCCCGATGGCGATATCGAGATCGTGCTGACCGGGCTGCGCCCCGGCGAGAAGCTGCACGAGGAGCTTCTGATCGGCTCGGGCCAGATCACCACGCCGCATCCCAAGATCATGCAGGCCCGCGAAGGCCATCTGAGCGAGATCGAGATTGCCGCCCTGCTGAAATCCATCCGCGCCGCCGTGGCCGAGGCGGATGCCGATGCCCTGCATCAGATCGTCACCCGCTGGGCAGCGGGCGAGAAGGGCGCGGTCATGCGGGGCGGGTCCGGCGCCTGAGCGGATCGCCGCTGTTGTGGCGGTTGGGTGATGCCGGTGGCTCCGCCTGAACAGGTCGGGCTGCGGCGGGTCTGGGCTGCACCCCTCCTGCGGGCACCATCTGCCGCAGCGGCGGATCTAGTTGCGGCGCCCGTATCCATCCGGATTTGACGACTGCCAGAACCACAGGCTTTCCGCCATGTCCTGCAACCCGGCCTGCGCGGACCACCCCAGGATCGCTTGCGCCTTGCGACAATCGGCGCGCATCTCGGCGATATCGCCGGGCCTGCGCGGCATCACCTCGAATGGCAGATCCCGACCGCAGGCCAGCGAGAGGGCGGCGTGCATCTCGCGGACCGAATAGCCCCGGCCGGTGCCGATGTTGAAGACATCGCAGCCGGTCATTCGGGCCGAATGATCCAGGGCAGCCAGATGCGCCCGGCCAAGGTCCATGACGTGGATATAGTCCCGGACCCCGGTGCCATCGGGCGTCGGATAATCATCGCCATAGATCCGCAGCCGATCACGTTGCCCCGTGGCCACCTGTGCAAGGAAGGGCATCAGATTGTCGGGCACGCCCGAAGGATCCTCGCCGATCCGCCCCGAGGGATGGGCGCCGACCGGGTTGAAATACCGCAGCAGCAGCACCGAGGCCCCAGCCCGCGACCGCGCCCAGTCTTCGAGAACGATCTCGGCCATGCGCTTGGTCTGACCATAGACGCTTTCGGGTTTGAGCGGGTGGGCCTCGTCATAGGGAAGATAGACGGGCTCGCCATAGACCGTGGCGGAGGAGGAAAAGATGATCCGGTCGCATCCCGCAGCCTCCATCGCCCGCAAAAGAGACAGGGTTCCCCCGACATTCACCTCGTAATAGTCCAGCGGCCGTTTGCCGCTTTCGCCCACGGCCTTCAGCCCGGCGAAATGGATCACCGCCTCGGGGCGGAAGGCGCAGGCTATCGCGGTCAGGCCCGCGGTATCGCGGATATCGAGCGCATGGCGCAGGACGGACCTGCCGGCAAGCTCCTCGACCCGGTCAAGAGCCTGCGGCACGCCATTGACGAAGCTGTCCACGACACAGGCCTCGTGTCCCTGCAACAGCAGCTCCACCAGCGTGTGGCTGCCGATATAGCCCGCGCCGCCCGTAACCAGTACCCGCATGGCACTCCTTTCTGACCCGCCCCGGCGCCGGGGACCGGCCCCGCTACTCCCGCGCGATCCGGGGCCGGCCCGACGCCGTCACCCGCAACCGCCCTTCGATGAACATGACCTGCGACTCGACCGGCACCTCGCGGATGTCGCGCTGCACCTCGATCCGCATCTCTTCGACACCCGCCGCACGCGCCCGGGCAGAGGCTTCTGCGACCAGCGCCCGTTCCAGCGCGTCGACGGCCTCGTCCTGCGCGCCGAACTGCTGTGGCCCTTCGGGAAGATGCGCGATGAAACGCCCCGCCCCCGGGCTTGTCACGGTTCCTTCGGCGACCATGGCGACCTGTCCCACGACGGCGCCGATCGCATTGGCGACGCCGGCATGGGCCGGCAGGATCATCCGGGATCCCAGCACCTCGCCCACGGCGCCGTAATAGAACGGGGCCGAGGCCCCCAGCCCGATGACCGGCACGCCAAGGCCCAGCCGCGTCACGATCACACCGTCATGCCGTTCAAGCCCGGCACGGGCAAGCGGATGACGGGCAAGCTGGTCGGCGGCCAGGCCCCAGTCGCGGCCATCCTCGGCAAAACCGGCCTCGAGCAGGCAATCCACGGTCTGGGCGGTCAGCTGCCCGACGACGCGCCGCGCCATCGTCTCGGCATCGAGGCCGACGCGCTCGCCCCGCCCGGTGCGCCTGCGGGCGAAAAGGAGGAGGGCCTTTTCCGCCGCCTCACGATCCCAGGCGGCAAGGCCTCCCAGAACATGGCTGGCATCCGAAGGCGTCACACCGGAAATCATCACATGCCCCCGCGCGACAAGCCGGCCCAGGGCCGGCGCCTCGACCCGCGAGCGGACCACATCGGCCAGCGGCAACGGGCCATCCGCAAGCCGCCGGGCCACGGCTTCTTCCCGGGGGTCAAGACCGGCGGGCAGGCCGTTCCACTGCGGCACGGCAAAGCGCCCCGCCGTATCGGCCACGGCCTCGGCGGCAAGCGCCCGGTCCAACGCCGCGTGAACAAGCCTGCCATGGGTCACGGCCAGCAGGGACACCGGCATCAATCGCTTTGGCCCAAGGCGCAGGCCGCCGTCCAGCCCGTCAAGCAGATGAACCTCGCTGTCCCCGCCAAGGCCGGTCGTGCGCATCGCCACGGCCTCGACCATGGTGCGATAGGGGCCGACGCGGGCACCGGCCGGGTCGATGGTCGGACGGCCATCGCGCAGCAGGCAGATGTCGGTCGTGGTGCCGCCGATATCGCTGACCAGGGCCTCGCGCTCTCCGGTCAGCCAGGAAGCGCCGGCGATACTGGCGGCCGGGCCGCTCAGGATGGTTTCGATCGGCTTTTCCCGCGCCAGCCCGGCCGAGACGAGCGCCCCGTCCCCGCGCACGACCATCAGGCGGCCGGGAATGCCACGCCGCGCCAGATGCGCCTCGCAAGCCGCGATCAGGCCGTCGATCAGACCGATCAGACGCGCGTTCAGCACCGCCGTCAAAGCCCGCTTCGGCCCGCCCAGTGCCTGCGAAAGCTCGTGCGAACAGGTGACGGGGCTTGAGGTGCGGGCCCGGATAAGGTCGCGGGCGGCAGTCTCATGGGCGGGGTTGCGGGTGGCAAAGCGGCCCGCGACGGCGAAACCCGTGATCCCGGCGGGCAGCGCCGCCAGGGCCTCTTCCAGCGCGGAAAGATCAAGCGGCGCCGCCTCGGCGCCCGAATGGCCATGCCCGCCCGCTATGGTGATCACCGGATCGCCGCGCATCGCCTCGGTCAGGCCATCGCGGCCCAACTCGCCCGCATCAAAGCCGATGGTGACAAGGGCGACGCGGCCGCCTTGCCCCTCGACCAGGGCGTTGGTGGCAAGCGTCGTCGACAGCGACACAAGGGCGATCTCTGCCGGATCGACCCCGCTGTCGGCCAGGACGCTGTCGATGGCCTGCCCAACCCCGGTTGCAAGGTCGGGGCGGCTGGTGAGGGCCTTGGCACTGGCAAGGATCCGGTCGGCGGATTCCTCGAGCAGGACCGCATCGGTATAGGTCCCGCCGGTATCGACGCCGAGGAGTATCGCCATGCTTCTATGCCAAAGCTCGTGTCACGCTCGATCCGGTGAGGGCGGCTTCCGCCGCCTTCGCCGCCGCGATCGTGCCGGTCACTCAGACGGTGGGGTGAGGGCGGCCATCGCCGGCGGCCTGGGTCCATCCTCGCAGATCAGGTTGCCCGCGGAGTCGCGCAACGGAAAGCCCGAGGGCGGATCGGTCACTTCGACGCTGAAGATGTAGCAGCCCTGAGCATCGGTCATGACAAGGCTGGGCGGCGTGCCCGGCGGCAGAACGGCGGCGGCGGCGGGTGGCAGCATGGGCGGCGGCGGCGGCTCCGGCTCTTCCATGCCCGGCAATACGGGCATGTCCGGCATCATCGCCGGATCGCAGGCGGCCAGAACCGGCAAGAGCAGCAGGGGCAAGAGTCTTTTCACGACGAGCTCCTTGATACGTGACTTGGCGGACCATAGCCCGCCCTGTCGTCGGTTGGTATCCGGGGCGAAGCACTGACGCCCGCAGGGTGACGCAATACTGTCACGCCTTTGCCGGAGGCCCTTGCCATGATCCCGCCACCCCGGGGAAGGCAGGACGCGATGTCACATGCCCCGATCGATCGGAGAGACGACGGGGCCGCCGCCTTCGACCCAGTCCTTGAACCCGCCCAGGTTGTAGACCTGCGCAAAGCCCATATCCTTGAGCAGCTTGCCCGCCAGCGCCGCCCGCCCGCCCGAGGCACAATGCAGCACGACCGTCCTTTCGGGGCGCAACTCGGGGTCGTGAAAGGGCGAGGCCGGATCGGCCCGGAACTCGAGCATGCCGCGGGGCACATGATGCGAGCCTTCGGCACGTCCATTTGCCTCAAGCTCGGGCGCATCGCGGATATCGAGAAGCAACGCCCCCTCGGCAACCAGAGCGCGGGCCTTTTCGGCATCGATCCGCTCGACGGCTGCATTCGCCTCGGCCAGCAGACTTGCGAGAGTGATGGTCATGATTCGGCTCCTGTCGGTCAAGGGCGCGGAATTTTCAAAATTCCGCATCGCGACGGAGCATGGCCTGCGCATCGGGTGAAGGCCAGACCCGGAAATTGGAAATTTCCGGGCCCCCGGCCCCGGCGGAGGCGCCTAGCCCATCACCTTCGTGCCAAGCCCATGGCCCTCGTTCACGCTCGGCTTGCCCTTGGCCGCGCGCATCTGTTCGACCGACCGCACCTCCTTGCGCGCCGCTCCCGACCAGTCCCGCGTTCTGACCTTGGGCGATTTCAGCCGCTCGCGCGCCGCCGGGATGTGGTCGGCATATTGCGGCAGCCATTCGGCCTGGGCCACGACCATCTCGTCCACCATTTGCCAGACCTCTTCCGGGGTGCAGATCGCGCCCACCAGCGGATCGTGCAGCACCGCCTGCTTGAGCAGGTCCAGATCACCCGTCACCGCGGCCTGCACGCTCATCCGCTGGACGCTGACCGAGACGTTGCAGGTTGCCGCGCAGGCCAGCGGCAGTTCGACCCCCTCGACCATGTTGATCCCGAAACGGTCGACGAAACCGGGGCTTTCGATGATGCAATCCTCGGGCAGGTTGCGGATCACGCCGCCGTTCTTCACGTTGAAATGCCCGCGATACGTGCGCCCCGTTTCAAGCGCCTCGATGATGTGGCTGGCGTGTTCGTCGGTCCGCTCATACTCCGACAGCGGCTTGCCGGCCTCTTCCAGGAACACCGGGAAATCCTCGGTGAACCAGTTGCGGTTCTCGGTCGAATAGCGCAGGTAGCCGCCGGTTTCGCCGTGGATCCAGTCGTCCATCGAGATCCAGTTCATGATCTCGTCCGGCCGCTTGCGATACCAGGGCAGGTATTCGGACAGGTGCCCGTTGCTCTCGGTCGAATAGAAGCCGAAGCGCTTGAGCACGTCGATCCGCACCTTCTCCTGTTCGCTGAAGACCGGGTGGCGCTCGAAGGCGGCGATCAATTCGTCACGCGAAACGGCCTGCCCGTTGTGTCGGATATCAAGATACCATGTCTGATGGTTGATGCCCGAACAGATGATATCCACCTCCTCCATCGGCACACCCAGCGCGCGCGCGATCTGGCGATGGCCGTTCTGGACCCCGTGGCACAGGCCCACGGTGTTCACCTTGCCATGGTCGATGCAGGCCCAGGTCATCATCGCCATGGGGTTGGCGTAGTTCAGCAGGAGCGCACCGGGTTCCGCCACCTCGCGGATATCCTTGCAGAACTCGAGCATCGCCGGGATGCCGCGCTGGCCATAAAGGATGCCGCCCGCGCAGATCGTGTCGCCCACGCATTGATCGACCCCGTATTTGAGCGGGATGCGGATATCGTCGGCATAGGCTTCAAGCCCCCCGATCCGCACGCAGCACATGATGTAGCGCGCGCCCTCAAACGCCTTGCGGCGATCCGTGGTCGCCGTGACCCTGGTCTTGAGCCCGTTCACCTCGACGATGCGGCGGATGATCTGGGTGATCATGTCGAGGTTCTTCTGGCTGATATCGGTCAGGGCGATCTCGATATCCTCGAACTCGGCCACCTTGAGGATGTCCTGACAAAGCTTCTTGGTGAACCCGACGCTGCCCGCGCCGATGATGCAGATCTTGAAGGCGGTCATGCCGCGTCCTTCCGTTGCAATGAGGTGAGCCAGTCCCGGTGCGGCGCGCATTGCGCCGCCGCGCGGGCATATTCGGTGACAAGCGCCTGATGCGTGGCGCGGGCCTTGTCGCGGGCGGGTTTGTCCTTCGCCATCGCGGCCTTGGCCAGATCGCGGTTCAGAAGGCCCAGACCGTCAAGGACGGGGCGGTAAAGCTCGATCCCGGTATGGGCGAGGCCCATCGGCAGGGGGTCGAAATCCCTGGCATCCGGCAGCTTGGTCTGCCAGAGCGCCACCCTGTCGCGCACCACCTGGGGATGGCTTTCGGCCACGTCGCGCCAGAACGGCGTGTCGCGGCGTTCACTGACGTAATGCAGGCGGATGAAGTCGCGGAAATCGTCCACCTGCCGCGCCACGGTCGCGTTATAGAGGTCGCGGCCGACCGGCTGGTCGATCCATTCCGACAGAAGCATGATCTGCACGACAGTGCCGTGGATCGAGGTCGCCTCGAGCGGTTCGAGGAAGGAGGAGGACAGCCCCACCGCCACGCAATTACGGATCCACACCTCTTTCTGGCGACCGGCGTCGATGCGGATATCGTTGCGGGGGTGGATTTCGTAGCCCAGTGCGGCCTCGATCTCGGCCTTGGCCTCCTCGGGCGTGGTATGGGCGTCGGAATAGACATAGCCCGCGCCATAGCGGCCCTGCGTCGGGATCCACCACATCCAGCCATTCTTTTGCGCCCAGGCCAGCGTGCAGGGGTCGATCTCCTCGCCGTCCTTGAGGTCCACCCAGAAGGGCATCGCCCGGTTGACCGGCAGGACGTCGCGGTAGCTGACCCATTCGGCGCCCAGTTCCTTGACAAGCGCACGACGGAAGCCGGTGCAGTCGAGGAAGAAATCGCCCTCCACCCGCTGCCCGCTTTCCATGACAAGGGCGGTGATCCCGCCTTCGCCCTTCTCGACCCCGGCGACCTGATCGTCGATGATCTCGATCCCCTTCGCCTTTGACCGCAGGAACCGCCCCGCCAGCGCCTGATCGAAGTGATAGGCGTGGTGGAACGGCCCCGCGGGCACGTTGCGCCCGTCCTTCACGGCAAAGGGCGCACGCCGGGCGTTCAGGAGGTGCTGGAAAAGATGCGCCTCGCCCACCGAACGCCCGGCGGCGATGGCGTAATTGTGCAAGGGCGCGCCGTGGGCGACCAGATGGGGATCGTCGATCGGGCCGTCATAGCTGTGGCCCAGCCGGCGCCAGTCACGATGGCGGATGCCATATTTGATCGTGGCGCCGGTGGCGGCGAGGAACTCTTCCTCGTCGATCTTGAAATGCCGCAGCATCTGGCGGAACACCGCCGTGGTGCCTTCGCCCACGCCGATGGTGCCGATCTTGCTCGATTCGATCACCGTGACGCGCGTCGGAAGCTTCCTCCGCGCCGCCACATCGGTCAGCATCATGGCGGCAAGCCAGCCGGCCGTCCCGCCACCGACGATGACGATATGCCCCGGCCAGCCTGCCATTGCCGTCAGGCCGCCTTGCCCGGCTTGATCCGGGCGAACTCGGGCAGCCAGTCGTCATGCGCGACCAGAAGATCGTCCACCAGCTCCCAGATCTGGTCGAGGTCCAGCTCGGCCGCCGTATGCGGATCAAGCATCGCGGCATGGTAGATATGCTCGCGATTCTCGGTCAGAAGCGCCTGCACCGTCAGATCCTGCACGTTCAGGTTGGTGCGGATCAGCCCGATCAGTTGCGGCGGGATATCCCGCACGACCGTCGGCTGCAGGCCGTTGTTGTCGACCAGCGTCGGCACTTCGACGGCGCAGCCCTCGGGCAACTGCGGGATATAGCCGCGGTTGGGGAAGTTGCCGTAGATCACCGAAGGTTCGCCCGTGACGACCGAGTTCATGATCTCGGAAGCATACTCGTGGCTGGCATTGACGGTGATCGTGTTCGCCTCGCGGTATTCCTTGGCCTCACGCTCCCACCGTGCGATCTGTTCGACGCAGCGCTTGGGATATTCGTCCAGCGGGATGCCGAATTTCTCGATCAGGTCGGGGCGGTCGCGCTTGATGAAATAGGGGGTGTATTCGGCGAAATGCTCGCTACTCTCGGTCACGAAATAGCCCAGCCGGTTCATCATCTCGTAGCGCACCTTGTTCGGGCAGCGCGGGTTCCAGGTCGAGGGCTTGGGGAAGCGCCCCTCGGCATAGCCCTGGCGCAGCGCGGGGTAGAGATCCTTGTAGGTGCCGTCGGCCTGCCGGTGTTCGAAGTTGAGGTAAAACGCCATGTGGTTGATCCCGCCCGCGCGGTAGCGGATGTCTTCGACCGGGATGTCGAGGTCGCGGGCCAGTTCCGCGGCCGTGCCCTGCACCGAATGGCACAGGCCCACCTGCTTCACATCGGGATATTTCGCGCCGATGGCCCAGGTGTTGATCGCCATCGGGTTGACATATTGCAGCATGATCGCGTTCGGCGCGACCTGCCGGATATCCTCGGCGATCTTCCACAGATGCGGCACGGTGCGGATGCCGCGCATGATGCCGCCGATGCCGAGCGTATCGGCAATTGTCTGGCGCAGGCCGAATTTCTTGGGCACCTCGAAATCGGTCACGGTGCAGGGGTCATAGCCGCCGATCTGGAAGCAGACGACGACGAAATCCGCCCCCGCAATCGCGCGGCGCTGGTCGGTATAGGTCTCGACCTTAGCATGGCCGCCAAGCGTGGTGGCCAGCTTGCCGACCACGATCTCGGATTCCTCGAGCCGCTTGGGGTTGATGTCCATCAGCCGGATCGTGGCATCCTTGAGCGATGCCCGCTGCAGGGCATCGCCCGCGATGTTCTTGGTGAAGACGGTGCTGCCTGCACCGATGAAGGTTATCACTGTCATGCTGCAATCTCGAAGGCTGCGCGGACAAGCCGCTTGGTGTAGTCGGTCTGGGGGTTCACAAGGACTTCCGACACTGGTCCCTGCTCCACGATCTTGCCGTGCTGCATCACCATCACACGGTGGCACAGCGCGCGAACAACCTTGAGATCGTGGGAAATGAAAAGGTAGCTGAGCCCCTTCTCGCGCTGAAGCTTGCGCAGAAGCTCGATGATCTGGGCCTGGACCGACAGGTCCAGCGCCGAGGTGGGTTCGTCCAGCATGATGAACTCGGGCTCGAGCGCGATGGCCCGCGCGATGGCGATGCGCTGGCGCTGGCCGCCCGAGAATTCATGCGGGAAACGGTGGCTGATCGTGTCGGGCAGGCCGGCATCGCGCAAAGCCTGGCGCATCCGTTCATAGCGTTCGGCGGCGTTCTTGCCGATGCCGTTGACGATCATCCCCTCTTCGATGATCTGGCGCACCGACATGCGGGGATTCATCGAGGAAAACGGATCCTGAAACACGATCTGCATCCGTGAGCGGTAGGGCCGCATGCCCTTGCGATCCTTGTCGTCGATCCGCTCGCCGCAGAACGTCACGACGCCGGCATCCATCTGGATCAGCCGGATCAGCGCCTGACCGAAGGTCGTCTTGCCCGAGCCGCTTTCGCCCACAAGGCCCAGCGTCTCGCCCCGTTTCAGGTCAAGGCTGAGGTTGTCGACGGCGATCAGCGGCACATAGCTGCCCCGGAACGCCCCGCCCTTGCGCAGCATGAATTCGACCTTCACATCCTTGCCCTCGAGGACCGTGTCCTGCACGCCTTCCAGCGGGTTCGCCACGCCCTTTGGTTCCGAGGCCAGCAGGCGGCGGGTATAGGGGTGCTTGGCTTGCGTGAAGATCTGTTCGGTCGGGCCGCTTTCGCGCACCTCGCCGTGCTGCATGACATAGACCTCATCGGCGAACTGGCGCACCACGGTCAGGTCGTGGGTGATCAGGATCACCCCCATCCCGTATTTCGCCTTCAACTCGTCGATCAGGTTCAGGATCTGCGCCTGCACCGTCACATCGAGCGCGGTCGTGGGTTCGTCCGCGATCAGAACGTCGGGCCGGTTGGCCAGCGCCATCGCGATCATGACCCGCTGGCGCTGCCCGCCCGAAAGCTGGTGCGGATACTGGTTCACCCGCGCCTCGGGATCGGGCAGTTTCACCTCGTCCAGAAGCTCGATCGCGCGGGCCCAGGCGGCTTTCTTCGACAGCTTCTGATGCAGGATCAACCCTTCGACGATCTGCGAGCCGACCTTGTAGACCGGGTTGAGCGAGGACATCGGCTCCTGAAAGATCATCGAGATCCGGTTGCCGCGCAGCCCCCGCATCTCGCGGTCCGACAGATGGGCCATGTCCTTTCCGTCATAGTAGATGCGGGTCTGGTCCGTGACGGTCGCCCGCTTCGACAGAAGCCGCATCACCGCCCGCGCCGTGACCGACTTGCCCGAGCCGCTTTCGCCCACCAGCGCGGTCGTCTTGCCGCGGTAAAGCTTGAACGACACGTCCCGCACGGCTTCGACGAAACCGCCCTCGACCTTGAAGGTGACGCCCACTTTCTGCGCGTCGATCAGGGGTTCGATGTTCTGGTCCATGATCCGGCCCCCTCAATACGGGTCGATGGCGTCGCGCAGACCGTCGCCCAGCGCGTTGAAGGCGAAGACGGTCAGCAGCACGAAGCCCACGGGCGAGAGGATCCAGGGATAGGATCCGATGACCGAGAAGGTCCGCGTATCCTGCAGCATGAGGCCCCAGGAAATCAGCGGCGGCTTCACCGCAAAGCCAAGGAAGCCGAGGAAGGATTCCAGGAGCACGATGGCCGGGATGCCCAGGGTCATGGCGACGATCACATGGCTCATCACGTTGGGCAGGATGTGGCGGGTGATGATCCGCCCGTCGCTGGCCCCAACGGCCATGGCGGCGCGGACATAGTCGATCTGGCGCAGGGCCAGCGTCTTGGACCGCACCTCGCGCGACAGCTGCGCCCAGCCAAGGCCCACGATCACCGCGACGACGAAGGTCAGGAACAGGCCCGAGGGCGCAGTCACCGGGATCAGCGAGGCGAGCGCGAGGTAGAGGGGCAATTGCGGGAAGGCGAGGATGATCTCGACAAAGCGCTGGAACCAACTGTCGAACTTGCCGCCGATATAGCCCGAGGTGATCCCCGCCAGCGTGCCGACGATGGTGATGAGCATGATCGAGGTCAGCGCCAGAGCAAGGCTGATCCGGCTGCCGATGATCCCGCGCGACAGGATATCCCGGCCCAGCTTGTCGGTGCCCAGGATATGCAGCGGCGTGCCATCCTCGACCCCGATGAAATGGCGGGTCATCGTCAGCCCGAGGAACTTGTATTCCCAGCCCTGCACGAAGAACACGATCCGGCGGGGGTTGTCGAAATCCGGCCCGTTCAGCGGCTGGAAGGTGACCGGGTCAAGCTCGTCCCCCTCCACGATGGGAAAGGCCACCGGGCGCAGGCGCCAGCCTTCGCCGGGCACGTACCAGCTGATCTTGTCGGGCGGATGGAAGGCCGTATGCGGCGCGCGCGGGTTCAGCGGGGCGAAGAAATCCGCGAAGATCGCCGTGATCAGCAGGATCGACACCAGGACAAGGCCGATCATGCCGGGAATCGACCGCCGGAACCGCCGCCAGACCAGCGAGCCATAGCTTTGGCTTTCGCTTGTGCCGGTGGTGGTGCGGGTGTCTTCGCCTTCGACCTCGGTCTCGGGTGCGACGGCGGGCGGGGCAAGATCGGGGGCCACGGCAGAGGCGCGGGGGGGATCGGGAATGGTGCTCATGGCTCAGGTCCCCACGCGGATGCGCGGATCAAGCACTGCCAGAAGCAGGTCCGCGATGATGTTGCCCACGATCAACGTGGCGCCCAGCACAAGAAGCAGGGTGGCCGTCACATAGACATCGCCGATCCCCATCGACGAGACGATGGCCGGGCCGATGGTGGCAAGGGCAAAGACGATGGCGACCTCGATCTCGCCGGTCAGCATGTAGGGCATGATCACGCCCTGATAGGCGACCAGCGGATGCATCGCATTGGGCACCGCATGGCGCATGATGACGCGGCGCTCGGGCAGGCCCTTGGCGCGGGCGGTTTCCACATATTGGGCGTTCAGCGTGTCCAGCAGGTTCCCCCGCATGACGCGCATGTTGTAGGCCAGCCCCCCCAGCGTGGCGACGAAGATCACCGGCCAGACATGCTCGATCAGGTTCCACAGCTTCGCCCAGTTGAACTGGAACGGACCCAGCCAGTAATCCTGCATCAGGTAGCGGGTCGAATAGAAGCTTCCCAGCTCCTGCACGTTCAGCTTGAAGGCCAGGACGTAGATGATGATCAGCGCCAGAAGGAAGCGCGGGATCGTCATGCCGAGGAAGGCGATGAAGCTGAGCGTCGTGTCGATCCAGCTGTACTGGCGGGTGGCGGCGATGATGCCGAAGCTTACCCCGAACAGCGTCGCCAGCAGATGGCAGGTCAGCGCGATGGCGATGGTGGCGGGAAGCCGCGCGCCCAGCACCTCAGAGACGGGGCGGTTGTAGTAATAGGAATGCCCGAAATCGCCACGGAAGATGATCCCGGTGATCCAGCGGAAATACTGCACCGGCAGCGGATCGTTCAGCCCGTGCTGCTCGCGATAGGCTTCGGCGGCGGCGTCGGCGGCAGCGATCGTCGCATTGCCTTGCGTGATCATCATGCTGCGGATGTAATCCCCGTAATCACCCGGCGGCGCCTGGATGATGATGAAGGTGATCACACTCATGATGAACAGGACGGGGATCGCCTGAAGGATTCGGATTGCGAGGAATCGCAGCATCGACTGGCCTTTCAGCAGGATAGGTCGGGGCCTTGGGTCCGGTGTGCGGATATGCCCCTGCGCCGGACAGTGCCTTGCAGTGCAGGGGAAGGCCCCGGTCCGATCCGAAGATCGGCGACGGGGGTTCCGTCAAGGCTCGGCCGGGCGGCGGAGACCGCCCGGCCGCATGGTTCATGAACCTCAGTTCGGGGTCACGGTTCCGCGCGTGCCGGGTTCGGCCGGCAGGCTGTTCGGGAAGACTTCATAGTCACCCTGGACATCGGCGGCAGCCCACACCCGTTCCCGGATGATGTTGTCCTCGGCCCAGTTGTACATGAAGATCGGCGCCCCCGGCGGGATGTTCGAGAAGCGGTTGTTGATGATCAGCGCGCCCGGATAGGCGGTCAGACCCACACCATAGACATTCTCGGTATAGACCTGCTGGTAGCGCTTCATCAGATCGGCCCGCTCTTCGGCATCACGCGTCGCGATGAAGCCCGAGATGATCTCGTTCAGCTCTTCCTCGAAGGGCATCAGCTCAAGCTCGCCGTCTTCGTTGGCGAAATGCGTCCGCATCGTCTGCGGGCCCAGCGGTGCAAGCTGCGTCGTGTTCTGCACCACGGTGATCAGGTCCGAGCCGTTGCGGAAGATCTGCCAGTCCCAGCCGCCGCCAAGGCGCACGGCATCGGTGTCGTTGCCGGTCAGCGACTGCAGCGCCACGCGGATGCCCGCTTCCTCCATCATCGCGACCACGGCCTCGGCGAGGTTCGAGTCGGTGTTGAAGTCCACGTTGTTCAGAAGGGTGATCTGAACATTGGCCCCGCCCAGCACATCGGCCGGATGGTTCAGGAAGCCGTCGCCGTCGGTATCGACCAGCCCTGCCATCTCGAAATGCGCGCGGGCGCTTTCAAGGCTGTAGGGATAGAAGACCGTCGACTCCTCGTCATAATACGAGGTCCCGGGGTAGAGGCCGCCCGGGTACTGCGCGGTGAACGGACCCCGGACAAGGCTGTCGCCGATCCGCGCCCGGTCCAGCGCCTGGGTGACGCCGATGCGGAAGTGCAGGTCGCGGTTCAACTCGCGGATCGCCTGTGCCCGCTCGTCCGGAGCGCCCCAGCCATTGGCCGAGAAGTTCATGTAGAGCGAATAGCCGATGGTCCGCGGCCCGAAGGCCAGACGCGCCGGAGCATCGTCCTGCGCCGCGCGGCGCAGCGCCTCGACATAGTTCTCGGCCTGTTCGAGGTTCGAGAAGTCGCCGGTGCCGGCCACGGCCTGAACGTCACGGTCGGCCCAGGTCGACAGGCGATAGTGATTCTCGTTCAGATAGGGCAGCTGGTTCCCGGCCTCGTCCACCTTCCAGTAGTAGGGGTTGCGGCGCAGGATGACGATATCGTCGGGCCGATGCTCGACCGCGACCCAGGCCCCCATGACGGGGAAGTTCATGTAGTCCGGCGGGAAGGCGTCGCGGAAGCCGTCATAGCTTTCGCCACCCGTTTCGGGGTGATGCGGCGCCAGCATATGCGCGGGGCCGGGGCAGAAGTTGCCATAGGCCATCGCATAGAGGATCTGCTCGGGGAAAGGCGTCGTGAAGGTGAAGACGAACTGATAGGGCCCCGTGACCTCGAGCGTGGTGCCGTCGCCGAAGGTGCCCGGCGTCGCCCCGTTCAGCGGCGTGAGGTTCGGATCCATGACGACATGGTTCCAGTAGAAATCGATGTCATGGCTGCCGAAGGGTTCGCCATCCGACCATTTCGCGCCCTCGATCAGGTTGACCGTCAGCTGCATGCCGTCTTCCGACCATTCCCAGGACCGGGCCAGGTTCGGCATCGGCTCGAGGTCTTCGGGGTTGATCATGAACAGCGGGCCGGTGCGCGTCAGGCATTCGACCATCGCGATGTCGATGCCGCCCCAGCCATAGGACTGGTTCGCCCAGTAGTTCCAGCCCTCGGGCCGGCCGCCGATCACATGGCGCATCACATCGCCATAGACGCCGATGCCGTCGGGCATGTTGGCCGCGGAATAGACCAGCGGCTCGGCCGGCAGGCGCTCTTCGACCGGGGGCAGAAGGCCCGCGGCCACGAATTCGGCCACGAAATCGGGCTCGTTGTAGGACTCAAGCGCGCGATAGCTATAAACTTCGTCGCGGTTGACGAAGACGGGCTCGCCCTGCGCCTCGAAGACGGGGGCGGGCGGGGGCGTGGTCGGCTCCACGATCTGCGCGAACAGCGCAGAGGGCGCCACGCCCAATAGCAGCGCTGCGGATGCAGCGCGCGTCATGCTCTTCATAAATCAGTCCTCCCAAGGGCTGTCATGGTCCGGCTTTCTCAACCGGCATCATTCTCACGCCGAGTCGCGCCACCTCCCGTGACCCGGACCCTGCCGGACAAGAGTGCGCCCCATTGCCCCTTTACCGCAATAGAGAAATCCCACATTCTCTTCCGGTTTCCTAAGATCGGATGATTGCCGTGCCCGCTTCTCGCCCCGCGCCCTCCGGCCGTGCCGCTGCCACATCCGGCACGCCCGGCCCCAATCCAAGCCACGAGCGCCATTTCTATGCGCTCAACAAAGCGATCGGGCGGTTCGGGATGCGGATCTTCACGCCTTATCTGATGGATGCGCCGCATTGGCATGGCCATATCGAGGGCAATTTCATCACCGGCGCCCGGATGACCTATGCGATCGACGACCGCGAGGTCGAGGTGCCGCCCGGGCGGCTGGTGCTGTTCTGGGCCGCGGTGCCGCATCAGCTGACCCGGGTGACACCGCTGGGCGACGATCCGGTGCGGCTTACCAATATCTATCTGCCGGTCGATACCTTTCTTCTGATGCCGCATATCACGCGGCTTCAGGTTGCGCTGCTGGGAGGCGCCATCGTGCAGCTGCCCGAGGCGATCTGCGATGGCGCGCGGGTGGCCGACTGGTATCGCGACTATCGCTCGAACGATGTCGAGCGGACCGAGGTCATGAAGATGGAGATGAACGCCGCCATGCGACGTACGCTTCTGAACGACCTTGACTACCTGCTGGACCCGGTCAGCAACCCCGGAGACCGCCGCCAGCTGAGCCCGGCCCATATCCGCCATGTGATCGCGATGGTCCGCTTCATTGTCGAGAACCTCGCCAATCCGATCACGAATACCGATGTCGCGGCGGTTACGGGGCTGCACGAGAATTATGCGCTTGGCCTCTTCACCCGGATGATGCGGATGCCGATGAAGCAGTTCATCATCCGGATGCGGCTGCTGCGCGCGCGGGCGATGCTGATCGGCAACTCCACCGCGATCGCCAAGGTGGCCGAAGCGGCGGGTTTCGCCTCGACCAGCCAGTTCTACAGCCATTTCAAGACGGCCTACGGCATGCCGCCGCAGATGATGCGCGCGCGCTATGCGCGGATGGACCTGCGCTGAAGGCTCAGCCCGGCTGCGCCACGATGCCGCTTCGCAGGAAAAGCAGCCGGTAACTGCCCGAGAGGTCAAAGCCCAGCCGCCGATAGGCCCGGGCGGCCGCCTCGCTTGCAGCGAAGAGCACCGCCTGCCGCACCCCGGCGGCCCGCGCCTCGGCAAGGTGAAGCGCCAGCGCCGCCCCGGCATGACCTTGCCCGCGCAGCTCGGGGGGCGTGTAGACTCCGCCGATCTGCACCGCATCCGGCAGCCAGGCATTGAACCCGGTCATGGCAAGGGGGCGGCCCTCGCGCATCAGGATCCGGTGGGTGTCATTGGCGATCATGTCATCCACCTCGCGCCGCGCGCGGGCCGGCGCCGTTCCCGGATCCTCGCCCAGAACCTCGATCACATAGGCCCGCCGCCACGCCTCGGCCAGGGCACGCAGCGGCCCGGCAACCGGGACGAGGGCGGCGCCCGAGGTATCGGGCAGGATGAGCGCGGAAAGCGCGAGGGTGAACAGGGGTTCCGTGGCGTCATGCTGAACCGCGGCGCGGCCAAGGCCAAGGCGGCGGGCCATCTCCTCGACCTCGTCCGGCGCTCCGGCAAGGCCGGTCAGCTTGCGCCCCGCCAGAAAGGCGGGTGCTGCCGCCATCCGCCCCTGCGGCAGATGCGGCATGACCATGCCCCCTTCCGTCAGCCCGACCGCAGCGCTGATCCCCGGCCCCTCACGCTCGGCCCAGAAGGTGGTGGCATGCGGATGCCCGCCGCCTTCAATCCCGAACCGGGCAAGGTTCGACAGGGCGAACATCGACAGCCGCAGCCGCGCCCGCAGAAACGCCTCGAGGGAGGGGCGATCCTGTTCGGAAAGCGGCGTCACGCCCAGTCGCCCCTTTGGCTTTGCCACAGGACAAGGGCCGCCAGTGCGGCCGTTTCGGCGCGCAGGATGCGCGGGCCAAGGCGGATCGGGCGCGCGAAGGGCAGCGCCTGAAGCCTTGTGCGCTCTTGCGCGGTGAAGCCCCCCTCCGGCCCGATCAGCACGGCCCCCGGACCGGACGGGGCGAGCGCGTCTTCGCCGTCGCCAACTGCATCTTCTCGCGCCAGCGCCTCGTCACAGAACCACAGATCGCGCCCCGCGGGCCAGGCATCAAGCACCGCGCCCAGCCGGGCCACCGCCTCGACCGGCGGCACGAAAACCGCCCCGCATTGCTCGGCGGCCTCGATCGCCTGGGCCTGCATCCTGTCCTGACGCAGCCTTTCGGCATTCGTGCGCTCGGTCTGGACGGGCAGGATCCGGGCAACCCCAAGCTCGACCGCCTTTTCGACCACGAAATCCATCCGCGACTTCCTGAGAGGCGCGAACAGCAGCCAGAGGTCGGGGGGCATGACCTGCGCCGCGCTCCGCGCCACGGCCCGCGCCACGGCGCCGCGCTTTGCCAGCGCCTCGATCAGGGCCGACCATTCCCCGTCCCGCCCGTTGAACAGGCGCAGCTCCGCCCCCACAGCCAGACGCAGGACATGGGCAAGGTAATGCATCTGCCCCTGCGACAGGGGAACGGTTTGCCCTTCGCCAAGCGGGTGATCTACATAAAGGCGCGGGACAGCCGACATGGGGGCAGAGTATGCAGGGCAGCGGTGGTTTGCCAGAGGGCTCGGGCGAGAGTTCCGGCGAGAATTCCGGCGCGGTTTCCGACGCAGTTTTCGACGCCCCGGCCGGCAATTGGGTCGATCGTTTCGCGCCTCTGCCCCTGCGCCCCTGGCTGCGCCTGTCACGGGCGGACCGGCCGATCGGAACCTGGCTTCTACTCTTGCCCTGCTGGTGGGGGCTTGCGCTGGGGTCGATCCAGACCGGACGCTTCGGACTGCATGATCTGTGGATCGCGGCAGGCTGCGCCATCGGAGCCTTCCTGATGCGCGGGGCAGGATGCACCTGGAACGACATCACCGACAGAGAGATCGACGCCAGGGTTGCCCGGACCCGGTCCCGCCCGCTGCCATCGGGTCAGGTAAGGGTGCGCGGGGCGCTGGTCTGGATGATCGCGCAGGCGCTGCTCGCTTTCGGGATCCTGCTGACCTTCAACACGACGGCCATTGTCCTTGGGATCCTCGCCCTCGTGCCGGTCGCCGTCTATCCCTTCGCCAAAAGGTTCACCTGGTGGCCGCAGGTCTTTCTGGGGATCGCCTTCAACTGGGGCGCGCTGCTGGCCTATGCCGCCCATACCGGAACCCTCGGCCCCGCCGCCATCGCGCTTTATGCGGGCGGGATCGCCTGGACCCTGTTCTATGACACGATCTATGCCCATCAGGATGCCGAGGACGACGCCCTTGTCGCTGTCAAGTCCACCGCGCGCCTCTTCGGCGACTCCTCGGCGCTCTGGCTGCGGCGGTTCCTTGTGGCCACGGTCCTTCTGACCGGGCTTGCCGCCCTGATCGCGGGGCTTGAGCGCAATGTTCTCGCACTCGTGATCGCGCTGGGGGGGCCATGGGCGATGGGCTGGCACCTTGCCTGGCAGCTGCGCGGGTTCGATCCGGACGATACGGACAAGCTTTTGCGGCTGTTTCGATCCAATCGGGATGCCGGGCTGATCCTTGTGCTGTTTTTCGCCACCGCCGCCCTGCTGTGATTGAACCTCCAACCCGCGACCCATAGAGAGGGGGCCAAGTTTCAGACCAGACCCGGTGACATGCGCCTTTCCGTGATCCTGCTTCCGATCCTCGCCTTCACTGTCGCAGCCGTCCTTTCGGTTCTTGCGGCGCGCGCGGCCGTGCTGACGGTCGAGTCCCGTTCCGTCGATGCCGTGCGGCATGAACTTGTCCTGCATGGTCATGATTGGGCCAGCGTGCTGGGCGACGGGCTTCAGGTCATCCTCGAGGGAGAGGCCCCGAACGAGGCGATCCGCTTTCGCGCGATGTCGATCGCCGGCGGTATCGTCGATGCCAGCCGGGTGATCGACAACATGTCGGTCACGGATCGTGCCGGCATCGCCCCCCCCGATTTCGCCATCGAGATCCTGCGCAACGACAGCGGCGTTTCCCTGATCGGCCTTATCCCGGCCTCGACCGATCTTGAGGCGCTAGAGGCCGAGATCAGCCGCATCGCCGCGGGGCAGGCCGTGACCGACCTCTTGCAGACGGCCGACTATCCGGTGCCCGAAGGCTGGGATCCGGCCCTGGAATATGCCCTGCGCGCGCTGCGCGGCCTGCCGCGCTCCAAGATCTCGGTCGCGGCGGGGCATGTCACCGTCAACGCCATCTCGGAAAGCGAGGCGCAGCGGCGCCGGCTCGAGACGGATCTGTCGCGCAATGTGCCGCAAGGGGTCCGGCTTGGCCTGACCATCACCGCACCGCGCCCCGTCATCACGCCCTTCACCCTGCGCTTCATCCTCGACGAGGAGGGCGCAAGGTTCGATGCCTGCGCCGCCGACGAGGAAGAGACGATCCGCCAGATCACCGCCGCCGCGACCGCCGTGGGCCTGAGCGGGCCGCTGGACTGCACTCTTGCGCTTGGCGTGCCGACCCGCCGCTGGGGTGAAGGTGTCGCCCTTGCCATCGAGGCGCTGGCAGAGGTGGGCGGCGGAACCGTCACCTTCTCGGATGCCGACATCGTCTTTTCCGCGCTGGAAGGCACCGATCAGGCCGAATTCGATCGCGTGGTGGGCGAGCTGTCCAACCGGCTGCCCTCCGTCTTTGCCCTCGAAGCGATCCTGCCCCGCCCGGCCGAGGCCGGGGATATCGGCCCTCCCGAATTCACCGTGACCCTGTCGCCCGAAGGGCTGGCCCAGTTGCGGGGCCGGGTGCCGGACGAGTTGATGAACACGACCATCGCCAACTATGCCAAGGCCCGTTTCGGCAATTCCAACGTGACCATGGGCACCCGCATCACGCCCGAAGGCCTGCCGCAGGGCTGGTCTGTCCGGGTGATCGCGGGGATCGAGGCGCTGGCCATGCTCAGCAACGGCTCTGTCGTGATCCGGCCCGATACCGTCATCATCCGCGGCAATACCGGCAACGAAGACGCCCGCGCCGACATCGCCCGCCTTCTCATCGACAAGCTCGGGCAGGCGGCAGAGTTCCAGATCGACGTGACCTATGTCCGTGAACTGGACCCGATCGCCGGGCTTCCCTCGGCCGAGGAATGCATCGGCATGATCGGAGTTGTGACGGATGGTCGCAAGATCACCTTCGATCCCGGCTCGGCAACGCTCAGCGCGCCCACCCTGCCGATCATCGACGATATCGCCGAAGTCCTGCGCCGCTGCGCGGATCTTCGCATCCGGATCGCCGGCTATACCGACAGCCAGGGGCGCGAGGAAATGAACCTGCGCCTGTCGCAGCAGCGCGCGGATGCCGTGCTGGATGCGCTGCGCGCCCGTCGCGTGCCGGTTTCGGGGTTCGAGGCGATCGGCTTCGGCATCGCCGATCCGATTGCGGACAACAGCACCGAAGAGGGGCGCGAGGCCAATCGCCGGATCGAATTCTCGCTCATGCTGCCCGAGTCCGAGACCCCGGAAACCGCCTCGGACGAGGCGACGGAGGCCGAAGAGGCAGCCGAAACCGACGGCCCGGAGATTGCCGCCGAAGCCACAGACGAGTAAGCAGACCGCGCAGACCGTCGGGGCCCTCGGCTGCGGGGGCGCTTACGGCACCAGGGGAAGCGGGCATCAGGACAGACAGTGAACCGGACCGAATTCATCATCGCAACCGCTGTCATCCTCTTCGTGGCCTTCGTTCTGGGCTGGTTCGCGGGCTGGCTCGTCAACCGCTTCACCCGCGTGACGAAAGCCGAGATCGGTGAGCTTGACCGCATGGCCCAGGCCCTGCACGAGGCCGAAGAGACCCGCGATCAGGCGATCATCTATCTGCAGCAGCGCGAGGCCGAGATCACCAACCAGCTGATCCAGACCGAGGCCGAGCTTCGGGCCGCGATGGACGGCCTGCGCGATGCGCGCCGCGAGGCGGCCGAACTGCGCGACTATATCGAACGTCAGAACGCCTGAGGCCCCTTACCCCCGCTGCCTAAGCCGAACCATCGACCGCCCGGGGCAAGGCCCAACCGCGCAGCGCGTCTTCTGTCGGCATCGCCCGCTTGCCCTCGCGCTGCACCATGTCGACGTGCAAGGCACCCTTGCCGCAGGCGATGACCAGATCACCCAGAATCACCCCCGACGGTCCCGACCCTTCGACCGGTCTGCCGCGCAGAAGCTTGACCCGCTCGCCCGAGATCGAGGTCCAGGCCCCCGGCGCGGGCGACAGGCCCCGGATCAGCCGCGCCACCTCACTTGCCGGGCGGCTCCAGTCGATCCGCGCCTCGGCCTTGTCGATCTTGGCGGCATAGGTCACGCCGTCTTCGGCCTGCGGCACGGGCTGGAGTTCCTCCAGCCGGGCCAGCGCCGTGACGATCGCCTCTGCCCCCAGCCGGGCAAGGCGGTCGTGCAATTCTCCGGTCGTCTCCTCCGCCCCGATCCGCATGGGGCATTCCAGCAGAACCGGCCCGGTATCCAGACCCGCATCCATCTGCATGATGGAAATGCCGGTTTCCGCATCCCCGGCCATGATCGCGCGATGAATCGGCGCAGCACCCCGCCAGCGGGGCAGGAGGCTTGCGTGGATATTGAGGCAGCCAAGGCGCGGCGCGTCCAGAACCGCCTGCGGCAGGACAAGGCCATAGGCCACCACAACCGCCAGATCCGCATCGAGCGCGGCGAAGTCGGCCTGCGCCTCGGGCGTTTTCAGCGAGGCCGGATGGCGGATGCACAGGCCCAGAGCCTCGGCCCGGCGCTGCACCGGCGAGGGGCGGTCCCTCTTGCCGCGTCCGGCGGGGCGGGGCGGCTGGCAATAGACGGCCGCGATCTCGTGCCCCTCGGCCACCAGCGCATCGAGGGCCGCAACCGCGAAATCGGGCGTCCCCATGAAGATCAGTCTCATCGCCGCACCCTGCCCTTTCCCCGGGCACCTGCCCGCGTCCCCCTCAGCCCGCCAGCTTGCGCGCCCGGCGCAACAGCATGTCGCGCTTTACCCAGCCGAGGCGGTCGAAATACATCCGCCCGGCCAGATGGTCGATCTGATGTTGCACGCTGGTGGCCCAAAGCCCCACGAAATCGCGCTCTTCGAGGGCGCCCTCGGGATTGAGGAACCGGACCGTCACCGCCCGAGGCCGGCGGATCACCGCGCTGACGCCCGGCAGGTTGGGCGAGGCTTCCTCGTGGTCGCGCAGCTCGATGCTGGCGTGCAGAACCTCGGGATTGGCCATGCGCACCGCCTGTCCGCGCCGCGTGCTGGCATCGACCACGGCCAGCGCCAGCGGCACGCCAAGCTGCACGGCGGCCAGACCGACGCCCGGCATCGCCTCCATCGCGGCGATCATGTCGTCCCAGAGGTTCCGGACCTCGTCGGTGATCTCGGTGACCGGCTGCGCCGGGCTGCGCAGCCGCGGATCCGGCCAGGGGATGAAGGGCCGCGTCATGGCGCCTCCGGCGGCGCAACCTCGCGGTCGATGCAGAGCACGCCGTCAAGGTGATCCGCCTCATGCTGGATGCAGATCGCGGCCATCCCCTCGAACTGCGCCTCGTGCGCCGTTCCCGCCTGATCCTGCCAGCGCACCCTCACCACGGGCGCGCGGGGCACATGGCTGACCCGCCCGGGGATCGAGAGGCACCCTTCGATCCCGGTCACGGGCGCCTCTTCGAGGGCCGTCACCTCGGGGTTGACGAAGACCCGCGGCTCGGGCGCGGCCTCTTTCCAGGCCACATCCATCACGAACAGCCGGATCGACCGGCCAATCTGCGGCGCGGCCAGCCCCCGGCCCGGCGCGGCATACATCGTGTCGAACATGTCCTCGACCAGCTGGGCCAGCGCTTCGTCGAACCGCTCGACCCCTTGCGCCACGGCCCGCAGTACCGGATCGGGATGCAGCAGGATCGGCAGGAGCGCCACCGCCTCAGCCCCGCGCGCCGGCCCGCGCGCCGCCCGACCGGGCCCTGTCGCGCTTGAGCTTTTCCATCTTGCGCGTGATCATCTGCCGCTTGATCGGGCCCAGGAAGTCGATGAACAGCTTGCCGTTCAGATGGTCGATCTCGTGCTGGACGCAGGTGGCCCAAAGGCCCGAGAACCGCTCTTCCTGAACCTGCCCGTCCAGCCCGGTCCAGCGCACGGTCACTTCGGCGGGCCGTTCCACATCGGCATATTGCTCGGGGATCGAAAGACAGCCCTCTTCATAGACCGTCCTCTCGTCCGAGGACCAGAGAACCTCGGGATTGATCAGGACCATGGGCCGGGGCGGGGCATCCTCTTCCTTGACGCAATCCATGACCAGAAGCCGCGACATCACCCCCACCTGCGGCGCGGCAAGGCCGATGCCGGGCGCGTCATACATCGTCTCGAGCATGTCATCGGCCAGCCGGCGGATATCATCGGTGATCCCCTCGACCGGCTTGCAGACGGTCTTGAGGCGCGGATCGGGATGGATCAGGATGGGGCGCAGGGTCATGACCGCGATTTAGGCGAGCGGGCGGGCCCTTGCAACACCGGCTTGGCCGGACCGGAGGGGCAGCGCGGCAGGCGGCGGATCGCGATTGACCACAGCACGGCAGAGTGAGACAGTCCCCCGACGCTGACACCGCCCGAACCCCCTGAATTCGCATGACAACGGCAGAACGTGCAGCGCCCGCAAGGGCCGCATGGCGATCACAGGATGCAACGGCAGCTTCGTGAAGGATGGCACCGCATGACTTTTGACGCGACCCCGGACCGTCTGGGCACCCATTGCGTGAAATGGGACATGATGGAGGCCTTTTGCGGTGTGCCCGCCGAAGGAGGCCTTGCAATGTGGGTCGCCGATATGGAGTTCCCCGCCCCCGATTGCGTGCAAGAGGCGCTGCGCCGGATGGTGGCGCATGGCGTCTACGGCTATTTCGGCGATGACCGGGCCTATCTCGACGCGATCGGCTGGTGGATGCGGACGCGCCACGGCTGGGAGGTGCCGCGCGACGGGGTGTTCACCACGCATGGCCTTGTCAACGGGACCGGGCTTTGCGTCGATGCCTATACCGCGCCGGGCGACGGTGTGGTGCTGTTCACCCCGGTCTATCACGCCTTCGCCCGCGTGATCCGCGCCGCCGGCCGCGCGGTGGTGGAATGCCCGCTTGCACTGCAGGACGGGCGCTACAGTTTCGATTTCGACGCCTATGACGCCCAGATGACGGGGCGCGAGCGGATGGTGATCCTCTGTTCGCCGCAGAACCCCGGCGGGCAGGTCTGGACGAAGACAGAGCTTGAAGGCCTGGCCGAATTCGCCCGCCGCCACGACCTGATCCTCGTCTCGGACGAGATCCATCATGATCTGACCATGCCCGGCCAGACCCATATCCCGATGACGCGGATCGAGGGCGTGGCCGACCGGCTCATCATGATGACCTCGACGACCAAGACCTTCAACATCGCAGGCGCCCATACCGGCAATGTCATCATCCCCGACGAAGCGCTCCGCGCGCCCTTTGCCGGTCGCATGGCGGCGCTGGGCATCTCGCCCAATGCCTTCGGGATGCAGATGGCAACGGCCGCCTATTCACCCGAAGGGGCGGCCTGGGTGGACGCGCTTTGCGCCTATCTCGACGGGAACCGGCGCCTGTTCGACGAGGGCGTGCAGGCGATCCCCGGCGTCCGCTCCATGCCCCTGCAGGCCACCTATCTTGCCTGGGTCGATTTCCGCGCGACGGGCATGGACGATGCCGAGATCGCGCGCCGGATCCAGGACGAGGCCCGCATCGCCGTCAACCTTGGTCCGGTCTTCGGCACGGGCGGCGAGGGTCATGCCCGGTTCAACATCGCCGCCCCCCGCGCGCAGGTGGCCGAGGCGGTCGCCCGCCTTCAGGCCGCCTTCGCCGATCTGCAGTAAAGGCTAAAGCAGCCGCGGGATCAGCGCCTTGGGCGGTTCGTCCTTCTGAACAAAGTCGGCGGCGGCGCGGTCGGCCACGGCGGTGTTCCACTTGAATTCATAGATCCGCTCGCCCCCGTCTTCGTGGGAGTGCAGCACCAGGCATTTGTAGATATGCCGGCTGCCGTCATACAGATCGACATGCCCGCGCAGCCAGGGCGCATCCTTCGCCTCGAGCGAGAAGCCCCCGTCCCACAGCCGCAGGATCCGGTGGATCCTGTCGCCATCATGGATGCATAGCCGCGACGACCGGCGCAACAACGCCAGTCGGGCATCTTCCAGCCCCTTGCGGACAGCCTCAGGCAGAAATTCCGACATGGCAGCCTCCTCACTTATCCGAGAGGTTGGGTCGAATTGTACGAAAATCAAGTTAAGGCTGATGCCGCAACGCAGAATAAACCGCTGAAATCACGATATATTCATCGGCTGACGCGGGGCCGCAACACATGCGGGCGGCTCGCGTCGTAAAGCGCGCTGTCCGGGAAGCCGTGCGAATCGGCCAGCGCCGGACCGACAAGGATCAGCGCCGTCCGCGTGATCTTGGCCTCGCGCACCTTGGCGTGGATGTCGGACAGCGTGCCGCGCAGGATCAGCTGGTCCGGCCAACCCACGCGATAGACCACGGCTACGGGGCAATCGGCCCCGTAATGCGGGGCCAGTTGCCGCTCGATCTCGCGCAGGGCACGGATGCCCAGGTGGATGGCCAGCGTCGTGCCGCTTCGGGCGAAGTTCTCCAGCGTCTCGCCCGCGGGCATGGCGGTCGATTTCATGCTCATCCGAGTCAGGATCAGGCTTTGCGCCACTTCGGGAATCGTCAGCTCCTGCCCAAGGGCCGCCGCCGCCGCCACATAGGCCGGCACGCCCGGGACGATCTCGTAGGGGATGCCGTCGGCCTTGAGCCGCCGGATCTGCTCGGCGATCGCGCCGTAAAGCGAGGGGTCGCCCGAATGCACGCGGGCCACGTCCTGCCCCTTGGCATGGGCCGCCATGATCTCGGCATGGGTCTCGTCCAGCGTCATCGGTGCCGTGTCCAGCACCCGCGCGCCTTCGGGCGCACCGGCCACCACCGCCTCGGGCACCAGCGAACCGGCATAAAGGCAGACCGGACAGGCCGCGATCAGCCGCGCGCCCTTCAGCGTCAGCAGTTCCGGATCACCCGGCCCCGCGCCGATGAAATAGACCGTCATCCCCGTTCCCCCGCCAGATCGCCATCAATCCGCCGCGCATAGCCGCGCGGCGTGTACATCCGCGCCCCCTCGCCCAGCATGGCCAGCCGCGACTGGCTTGACCCCACCAGCACGACGGTCAGCATGTCGACCTCGTCCACCTCAAGCGCATCCAGCCGGCGATAGCGCAGATGCTCCTCAGGGCGGCCAAGGTTGCTGGCCAGCATCACCGGCGTGTCACCGGGCCGGTGGCGCAGAAGGATGTCGCGCGCCTCGGCCAGAAGGGTGCGCCGCCGCAGGCTGACCGGATTGTAGAAGGCGATGACGAAATCCCCTTCAGCCGCCGCCCGGATACGGCGCAGGATGTCGTCGCGCGGGGTCAGCAGGTCCGACAGCGAAATGGCGCAGAAATCATGCCCGAGCGGCGCCCCCGCCCGTGCCGCCGCCCCCTGCAGCGCGCTGACACCGGGGGCGCAGACCACTTCCGCGCGGCGGGCGGCATCCGACACCCCGCCCTGATCCTCGGCCCGGTCGAGCAGTTCGAAGACCAGCGCCCCCATCGCATAGATGCCCGCATCCCCCGAACAGACCAGCGCCACATTCCGCCCCTCGCCCGCGCGCTCGAGCGCATAGCGGCAGCGGTCTTCCTCGCCGCCCAAAGGGAAATCGGCGCGCGGCTTGCCGGCGGCCAGCGGCCCGAGAAGGTCGATGTAAAGGCCATAGCCCACCAGCTCTTCGGCCTCGGCAATCAGGCGCGAGGCTTCGGGCGTCCGCCACACCCCCTGCCCCGGCCCGATCCCCACGACCGAGAGCCGCCCCCGCGCGCGGCCCCGCAGGCCGGTCAGCGGCTCGGGGGCCATGGCCAGCGCGCAGGTCGCATTGGCGCTCTTGCGCTTGGGCAGGTGCAGCGCGGCCTCAGGCCCCGCCTGCGCAAGTGCTGCCCCTTCGGAGACGCCATGGCAGCCCACCTCGGCGAAAACCACCTCCGACGGGGTCGCCAACCGCCCCGCCTCGGCCTCAAGCTCCGCCGCGGTGAACAGCCGCAGCGGCACGCCCAAACGGGCGGCCAGCGCGATCACGGCAGGCTCGTCGGCCTTGAGGTCAAGGGTCGAGACGGATTGCACCGCCGCCTCGGCCACCCCCGCCTCGTCCAGTGCCGCGCGGACCAGCGCGTCGAGCTCCTCCGTCGCGCAGCCCCGCGCGCAGCCCACGCCCAGCGTCACCCGCTGGGGCGCGAAATGCAGGTCATCGCCCTGCAGGGCCACCGGCGCGATACCGCAGTGGATTGTCACTGCATCACCTTCGGGCAAGTCCGCCAGCCAGTCCGCACCCGCGCCCAGGACCCTCGCCCCGCCACCCGCCAGAAGGGCCGCCATCGCGCCTTTCGCGGCCTCCGGGTTCGCCAGCCGCCATCCCGGCGGCGGCTCGTCCAGCGCCACGCCCAGCGCCACATCCCCCGCCGTCGTGACCGCCGCCACGCCGCCCAGCGCCTCGGCCACGACCCGCGCCAGCCGGTTCGCGCCCCGATGCCCGCCTAGAAGCGGCACCACGACCCGCCCGTCATCGCTGACCGAGATCACCGGCGGCTCGGCCCGCTTGTCGGCAAGCAAGGGTGCCACCGCCCGGATCAGGATCCCGCTGGCACAGACCCCCACAACCGGCACCCCTGCGGCAAAGAGGTCGCGCGCATGATCCAGCGCATTGTCGAACAACGCATCGGCCCGCGCGACCCGCCCCCTCCGCCCGTGGACCTTTGCCCCCAAGGCCGCCGCGATCCGCCCGGCCACCCCCTCGCCCGAGGCGGACAGCGCCAGAACAACAGGTGTCACAGCCACGGATCGGCCCCTTTCGTCACAAGGATCATCGAGAAATAGGGCGCCGCCTCGGGCGCCTCGGCCAGAGGCATCACCCGCTCTTCCGGCAGGCTCGCGCGTTCGACATAGACAGCCCGGTCGAGCAGTCCAAGCCGTCCCAGCAGCGTCCGCAGGCGTGGCAGATGCCGCCCCACCTTCATGATGACCACCGCCTCCGACGCCCCGATCCGCGCCTCAAGCGCGGCGTCCTCCAGCGGCCCGGGCAGCACGGTCAAGACCTCGTTGCGCGCCACCAGCGGCCGGCCTGCCCGCGCGGCACAGGCGGTCAGCGAGGTGACGCCGGGCACGACCTCGACCCGGAACCGGGGCGAAAGGCGTGAAAACAGATACATGAACGAGCCGTAGAAGAACGGATCCCCCTCGCAGAGGCAGACGACATCCCGCCCGGCCTCCAGTTCCGCCGCGATCTCGGCCGCGCCGCGGTCATAGGCCGCCTGGGCCGGCCCCCGCGCCACGGTCATCGGCACATCCATCACGATCTCGCGCGCCCCCGCCGGAATCAGCTCCGCCGCGATGGCGCGGGCAAAGCTCGCGCCGCCGGCCAGCGCCGGATAGGCCACGACCGCCGCCCCCTCGATCAGCCGCGCCGCGCGCAGCGTGATCAGGTCCGGCGCCCCGGGGCCAAGGCCCACGCCATGCAAAACCCCCGTCACGCTGACACTGCCCTTTCGCTTTGGCGCAAATCCTCCCGCCGAAGGCATGCGCCCGCGCCACCGATCGCCCTGTCCACCGTCATCGCTTCACGAGGCTCCACTGCGTCACGGGCATCATCGGCCGCCAGCCGCTCATCCGGCCCACAGGCTCGGCCCGCGACACGGCAAGCCGGGTCAGTTCGCCGCCATGCGCCTCGCGCAAGGCGATCATCACCGCCTCGGTCTCGAGCGTCACGGCATTGGCCACGAAGCGGCCCAAGGGCCGGAGCGCCTCCCAAGCCCGCGCGAAGACCGCCTCGGACAGCCCGCCGCCCACGAAGACCGCATCCGGCGCAGGCAGGCCCTCGAGCGCGCCCGGCGCCTCGCCGGCCACCAGTTCCAGACGCGGCGCGCCGAGGGCGAGGGCATTGGCGGCGGCCATGGCGCGGCGGTCGTCGCGGGGTTCGATCCCGATGGCGCGGGCATAGCGCGCGGCGCGCATCCATTCGATAGCGACCGAGCCGCAGCCCGTCCCCACATCCCACAAAAGCGCGCCCCGCATCGGCATGAGGCGCGCCAGCGTCACCGCCCGCACCTCCTGCTTGGTCATCGTCCCGTCGCTCTGGAACAGCGCGTCCGCCAGCCCCGGCACACGCGGCAGAAGCGCGGCGTCGGGCGAGGCGATGCACTCGACCGCCAGCGTGTTGAAGGCCGGCACGGTCTCGGTCCAACCCGCGGCCAGGCCTTCGATCCGCGCCTCGTCCGGGCCGCCCATGGCCGCGAGTACCGTCAGGCGGCTTTGGCCGAAGCCGCGGTCGGTCAGGAACCGGGCGATGCGGGCGGGCGTGTCGGAGCCGGTCGTCAGAATCAGAAGCCGCGCATCGGGCTGGATGAAGGCGATCATCTGTTCGACCGGGCGGCCGTGGACCGTCAGGGTTTCGACATCGGCAAGGCTCCAGCCCATGCGTGCGGCGGCCAGCTGGAAGGCGGAAAGCTGGGGGTGATAGACGATCTCGGCGGCCGGGATGGCGCGGCCGATCCGCGCGCCGACCGAGAACCACAAGGGATCGCCCGTCACCAGCACCACGGCGCGGCGGCCCTTGAGGCCCCGGATCGTGTCGATCATCGCGTCAAAAGGCGAGGGCCAGGCGATGCGTTCCGCCTGGATACGGTCCGACAGGATATGGTGCCGCTCGCCACCGAGGATGACCTCGGCGCTTTCGACGATGGCACGGGTGGCGGGGACAAGACCGTCGAGACCATCCTCGCCGATGCCGACGATATGCAGCCAGGGGTCAGACATGGGCGCGACATTCGAGATGAGGCGGCGCAAATTTGGCCAAATTTGCGCGGGGCCGCCGGGGGGCGGCAAATTTGGCCAAATTTGCCGCTGCGCGCCCGGTCATGGCCGTTCCCCCGGCAGGCCCGCGGCCAGCGCGTTGACCGCGGCCGAGGCCATGGCCGACCCGCCCCTGCGGCCCCGAAGCGTGACGAAGGGCACGCCGCGGGCATTGGCGGCCAGCTCTGCCTTGCTTTCCGCCGCGCCCACGAAGCCCACCGGGAAACCAAGGATCGCCGCCGGACGCGGCCCGCCCGCGTCGATCAGCTCCAGAAGCCGGAAGAGCGCGGTCGGCGCATTGCCGATGGCCACCACCGCGCCGGGCAGGTGATCGCGCCAGAGCTCGACCGCTGCGGCCGAGCGGGTGGTGCGGCCGGCCTCGGCCAGCCCGGGCACGGCCGGGTCGTTCAGCGTGACGATGACCGGGTTGTCCGCCGGCAGTGCCGCCCGGATCACGCCCGCTGCCACCATCTCGCAATCGCAGAGGATCGCGCCGCCCGCGTCTAGCGCCGCGCGTCCGCGGCCCGCGACATCGGGCGAGAAGGCGAGGCGGTCGGCGATCTCGACCATGCCGCAGGAATGGATCAGGCGGGTGACGAGCGGTTGCAGGTCGGGCGGGAAGCGGTCCAGCCGCGCCTCGGCCCGCACGGTGGCGAAGCTTTGCGCATAGATTCGGGCCGGGTCTTTTTCATAGGGGCGCAACGGGCTGGCCTTGCTCTGGGGCGGAGAGTGCGGACCCTCCGGGGGGGATATTTGTGAACAAAAGAAGCTGGAGGGTCAGTCCTTCGGGGGGGTCTTGCGCGATTTCAGGGCCGAGACGGGGCCCAGCGGGTGGTCGGCATGGGGATAGGGGGCGTGGTGGTGGTCGTGATCGTGCGAATGACCGGGCCCGTGGTGGTGGTGGTGGCCATGGGTGTGGTCATGGGCGTGGGCGTGGTCATGGGAATGCCCGTGGTCATGCCTATGGAAATGGACATGGCCGTCGCCGTGGTCGTGCCATTCGCCCGGCGCGCCCATGTGGCTTGCGTGCCCGTGTGGTTCGAGCACGCCTTGCGCCTGCAGGCGGCAGAGGCCGGTGCAGAACGTGTCGCACAAGTCGCAATCGGCCACGTTCGAGCCGGGGGCCGAGGCGCCCTGCCCTTCGACATGGTGGTGGTGGCTTTCCTGCACCGCGCCCACCTCGGCCTCGAATCCCAGCACCTGCACGCGATATTTGCACATGGCGCAATTGGGCGGCGGCACCTCGCCCACCTGTTCGGTGATCCGCTCGGCGAAGGTTTCGAGCACCTTGGGATGGTCGCCCAGATAGGGGGCCTTGACGAACTGGATGCCGGGATATTCGGCGGCAACCTGATCGGTGAAGCCGTAGATCCGGTCGATCAGGATCCCGGAGAACAGGAAATAGGGGAACACGATCACGCGGCGGTAGCGCAGGCGGGCGACATGTTGCAGGCAGGGTTCGACAAGCGGGAAGGTGACGCCGGAATAGCCGACCTCGACCCAGCCGAAGCCCATCCCCTCCTGCACCATGCGGGCGATCTTGGAGACATTGCCGTTGGCATCCGGGTCCGAGGCGCCGCGGCCGATGACCACAAGGCAGGTGTCGTGCAGCGCGACCTCGCCCAGCCGGGCGTTGGCCTCGTCCACCGCTTCCTGGATGCGGGCGGCGGCGGCGGCGATCATCTTGGGATCGACGCCCAGTTCGCGCCCGTAGCGGACCTCGATCCCGTGCTTCGCAGCATAGGTGTTCAGCACGGTGGGGATGTCGTTCTTGGCATGCATCGCGGCGAACAGCATTCCCGGCACGGCGAGGATGCGATCGCAGCCCGCCTCGCGCAGGCGGTCGAGGCCGTCGCGGATCACCGGATTGGCAAACTCGAGATAGCCGTAATCCACCATCCAGTCGGGCGGCAGATAGGAGGGCAGCCGTTCGGCCAGCACCTTGAACTCGTCCACCGCCGACTGGCTGCGCGAGCCGTGGCCGCAGATCATCACACCTGTCTTCATTCAAAGCCCTCCTTGCGGCCGCCAGGCAGGGAGCGCGCGCCAGCGACGATGGCGCGACAAACGATGCGCTGTGGCAGTTCCCGTCAGGGTCAACCTCACAGCGCCCACTCTCTGGCCCGGTCGGGCGTCGTTCGGGCGGTGGTTACAGGACCGGCCGACCTTGCGCAAATCCTTCTGCGTCGGGGTGGCTCGCTTTCGCGACATGTGCGCGAATGCAAAGGACCTGCGCTTTGGCCTCCTCTTTGTGCGAAGACGGCAAGAGGCTAACTGTGTCGTGAAGGAGATCGACATGGGACAGCTTGTTGACGGCGTCTGGGAAGACGTCTGGTACGATACGAAAAAGACCGGCGGCGCGTTCGAGCGGACGACCACCACCTTTCGCAACTGGATCACCGCCGACGGCAGCCCCGGCCCCTCGGGCGAGGGCGGCTTCGCGGCGGAAAGCGGGCGCTATCACCTGTTTGTCAGCCATGCCTGCCCCTGGGCGCACCGGACGCTGATCTTCCGGCGGCTGAAGGGCCTTGAGGAACATATCGGCCTGTCGGTCGTCCATCCCGACATGCTGTCGGATGGCTGGACTTTCGACGAGGGTTTCGAGGGCGCGACCGGCGACACGCTCTTCGGCTACCGCTTCCTGCGCGAGGTCTATCTGCGGGCCGATCCCAAGATCTCGGGCCGGGTGACGGTGCCGGTCCTTTGGGACAAGGCGCGCGACACGATCGTGAGCAACGAAAGCTCCGAGATCATCCGCATGTTCAACTCCGCCTTCGACGGGATCACCGGCAACACCGCCGACTACTGGCCCGAGGATTTGCGCGCGGCGATCGGGCCGGTGAACGACCGCATCTACGACACGCTGAACAACGGCGTCTACAAGGCGGGCTTCGCCACCACGCAGGCAGCCTATGACGCCGCCGTCACGCCCCTGTTCGAGACGCTCGACTGGCTTGAGGACCGGCTGGGCAGGACGCGCTACCTGATGGGCGCGCGGCTGACCGAGGCGGACTGGCGGCTGTTCACCACGCTGATCCGCTTCGATTCCGTCTATCACGGGCATTTCAAGTGCAACCGGGCGCGGATCGTGGATTACCCCAATCTCTGGGCCTATCTGCGCGACCTGTATCAGCATCCCGGTGTCAAAGAGACGGTGCAGATGGATCACATCGTCCGGCACTACCACTACAGCCACGAGACGATAAATCCGCACCGGATCGTCCCGGTGGGGCCGAAGCTTGACCTCATGTCACCGCACGGGCGCGGATAGGCCGGGGTCAGGCCGCCCGGCCGTAATGTTCGACAAGGGCGGCCAGATCCTCGGGCGCGGTCCGTGACGGCACGAAGGCCCGCGCATTCGGGGTAACCGAAAAGATCGAGCCATCGGAGAAGAAGGTCGTGTCGGTCACGAAGATCACGTTGGAATGCGGGCGCCTGTACTGGGCATAGTCGGCAACGGCCAGAGCCGATCCCGATTCGAGAATCAGGTCGAGGATGATCACGTCGAAATCGGTATGCGAAATCGCCGCCACCGCGGCATCCGCGTCATGTGCGGCCAGAACCTCCATCCCCTGCCGCGCAAGATGGCACGACCAGAGTTGCGCGAGTTCCGGAGTGCTTTCGACGATCAAGACCCTCATTCGACCTCCGGGGAACACAACCAGGCGAGGAGTAACCCTCGCACCTGATGAACCAGTGGTTAAGCGTTGTGCCTAAAGTCTTAACAGATCATTAACGCCAGCGGGCAAAGGAGCAGTTGAGCGTGACCATCCACAGCTATCTTGTGAAACCGGCATAAATCCGCTTGAACCGCCCGGCATCGGCAAGGAGCTTTCCCGAATGACGACATGGATCACCATCTGCGACACCTGCAAACGCGAGGGCTGGGACGCGGCGCAGGCGGGCGAGACGGATGGGGAAGCGCTGGCCGCGCTGGTCGAATCGGTGCTGGAGCGGGCGGGCGATGGGGTGCAAAGCAGGCGTGTCTCTTGCCTGATGGGGTGCACCCATGCCTGCAATATCGCCGTGCAGGCCGAAGGAAAGCTGAACTACACTTTGGGCCGGTTCGAACCGGACAGCGCCTCGGCCGAGGCCATCGTCGCCTGGGCCCGGCTGCATGCCGAAAGCGAAACGGGGCAGGTGCCCTATCGCCAGTGGCCCGACGGGGTCAAAGGGCATTTCGTGACCCGCCACCCGCCGCTGCCCTCGGCCAAGGGCACCGAAGGGGGTGCCGGATCCGCGGGCGAATGACGGCCACAGCAGGATCTGCAGCGCGCGACCCTGGCAGTGGGTCCGACCGGGCCGGCCGGCGATCTGGCCGATTGCCAGCCGGGGACATCATGCGCGAGGGGCCCTGCACGTGCCGGGGGTCTGCCGGACGGCGGCCGGGCTTGACCGGCAGCGCTGCGGACGGACGAGGCCGGCAGGAGGCCGCGTCTTGAGCATCATTCTGGCGATGATCCTCGATGCGATCCTTGGCGAACCCCGCGCACTCTGGAATCGCTGGCCGCATCCGGCCGTGCTCATGGGGCAGGCCGTGGCATGGGTCGAGCGGCGGCTGAACAGCGGCGCGGCGCGGCGGGCGAAGGGCGTCTTCGCCGTGCTCTGTCTTTCGGTGGGGGCCTGGGCTCTGGGCTGGCTGCTGTCGCTTCTGCCGGGACAGGTCGCCGAGGTCATCCTGGGCGCCATCCTGATCGCGCAGAAATCTCTGGCCCAGCATGTGCGCGCGGTTGCCGATGCGCTGGCGCTTTCGGTGGGCGACGGGCGGGCCTCTGTCGCGATGATCGTGGGCCGCGACACGCGCGCGATGGAAGAACCCGACATCGCCCGCGCCGCCATCGAATCGGCGGCCGAGAATTTCAGCGACGGGGTGATCGCGCCGGTCTTCTGGTTCGCGCTGGCCGGCCTGCCGGGGTTGTTGGTCTACAAGACGGTCAACACGGCCGACAGCATGATCGGCCACAGGACCGAGCGTTTCCGCGCGTTCGGCTGGGCGGCGGCGCGGCTTGACGACCTTCTGAACCTGATCCCCGCCCGTCTGAGCGCGGTGCTGATCTGGCTTTCGGCACCGCGCCGCGAAAGCTGGTTCGGCATAATCCGCGACGCGCGGCTGCATCGGTCGCCCAATGCCGGCTGGCCCGAGGCCGCCATGGCGCAGGTCCTGGGCGTCGCCCTGTCCGGCCCGCGCAGCTACAACGGGGTCAAGCAGGCGTTTCCCTTCGTCAACCCCGAGGGCCGCCACGAGATCGGCGCGGCCGAGATCGAAGGCAGTATCGCCGTCCTCTGGCGCACATGGGCGCTGGTTCTGGCCCTTCTCGTGCTTTGGGCGCTGTTGCAGGCGGTCATCGCCTCTCTGGCCGTCTGAGCGCGCGGCCCGGAACAGGTTGCCCTGCCATGCCCGGCTGCTAGTCTGCGCGCAAAGCCGCCGCTGATCGGGAATATACCATGCGAAACAGCCTTTTCCTGCCTCTTGCCTTCGTTGCCGGGCTGTCGGCGTCGGGTGCCTCAGCACAGGACTGCGGCGGCGATTTCGGCCAGTTCGTCGAGGGGCTGAAGGCCGAGGCCGTGGCCAGCGGTATCGCCCCGGCGACAGTGGAGGGTTTTTTTGCCAGCGTCCGGCAAGATCCGGCGGTGATCCGGGCCGATCGCGCGCAAGGCGTGTTCCAGCGCGATTTCATCGACTTCTCGCGCCGGCTGATCTCGCAAAGCCGCCTCGACAACGGGCGGAGCCTGTCGCAGCGCCATGACGCCACCTTTGCCCGGATCGAGGCCGACTATGGCGTGCCGCGCGGCGTGCTTCTGGCCTTCTGGGCTTTCGAGACGGATTACGGCCAGATCCAGGGCGATTTCAACACGGCCAACGCGCTTGTCACCCTTGCGCATGACTGCCGCCGCCCCGGGCTGTTCCGGCCCCAGGCCCTTGCCGCGGTGGAGCTTTACGCCCGCGGCGGCATGGACCCGGCCCGCACCACCGGCGCCTGGGCCGGCGAGATCGGACAGGTCCAGATGCTGCCCGCCGATATCCTGGCCTATGGCACCGATGGCGATGGCGACGGGGTGATCGACCTGAAGGGATCGGCGGTGGATGCGCTGGTGTCCGGCGGGCGGATGCTTGAGGGGTTGGGCTGGCGCCGGGGCGAGCCGTGGCTCCAGGAGGTTGTCGTGCCCCAGACGCTTGACTGGAGGCTGACGGGCCTCGAGACGGCGCTGCCCTCGCAGGATTGGGCGGCGATGGGGGTTGTGGGGCGGAGCGCGCCGATCACGCCGGGGCTGCAATCCTCGATCCTGCTGCCGATGGGGCGCAACGGGCCCGCCTTCATCGCCTATCCGAATTTCGACGTCTTTTTCGAATGGAACCAGAGCTTTGTCTATGTGACGACCGCTGCCTATTTCGCCACCCGCCTGTCGGGCGCGCCGGTCTATGACGCGGGCAACCCCGAACCCGGCCTGTCGGGCGAAGAGATGATGGAGCTTCAGCGCCGGTTGACCGCGCGGGGCCATGATGTGGGCGGGATCGACGGCATTCTGGGCCAGATGACCCGCCGGGCCGTGCAGGCGGAACAGGCGCGGCTTGGCCTTCCGGCCGATGCCTGGCCCACCCGGGCACTGCTGAACGCGCTCTGACGTGGCGGCCTGGGGCATCTGCGCGACGGTCAAGGCGCCCGTCGAACAGGTGCTGGCCTTCGTGGCGCATCACCTGTCGCTGGGGGCCGCCGAGATCACGCTTTGCCTTGACGATCCCGAGGATCCGGCCTTTCCCCTGCTGGCCGATCTGCCGGATGTGACCCCGATCCGCTGCGATGGCGAATGGTGGGCGGGCTTCGGGCAGGACCGGCCCGACAAGCATCAGGTGCGCCAGCTGCGCAACATCAACCGGATCCTGCGGCACACCGCCTTGCCCTGGATCGCGCATCTGGATGTGGACGAGTTCCTGTTGCCCGCAGCGCCCATTGCAGAGGTGCTGGATCGCCTGCCCGCCGATCAGCTGATGCTGCGCCTGCCACCGTTCGAGGCTTTGCACGACCCTGCCCTGCCGGATGACATCTTCACCGCCACCCGGTTTCGCGGCGCCATGCAGGGGCGTGCCTTTCGTTCCCTGCGTCGCGCCGTCTTCGGCGACTACGCCCCGCTTCTGCCGCGCGGCATGCTGAGCCATTCCGAAGGCAAGTGCTTTTTCCGTTCGGGCGTTCCGGGCTTTCAGGCGCGGCTGCACGCCGGTTTCCTGCGCGGGGAAAGGCTGGAGCGGGCACCGGATGATCCCGAGCTCGAGCTGTTGCACTTCCATGCGCAGGATCGGGGGGCCTGGCTCGCGGCGCTGCCCTTCCGCCTGACCCGAGGGGCCTATCAGTTCAACACCGGGCTTTGCGACTATCTCTCGGCGGCGACAGAGGAAGAGACAGCGGCCTTCTATCAGGCCGTGCAAACCCTCGGGCCCGAGGCGCTGCAGGCGCTGGACGGGGCCGGTCTTCTGCGCGAGGTCAGCCTGGGGCTGCGGGACCGGATGGCCGGGCTTAGCCCGCGGCCGTGATCCGCCCCACCAGCCTGCGGGTGAAGGGTGCGACCACCAGGACCGTGGGGAAGGCCACGATCCACGAGGCGAGCCATGCGCCGAGCCAGAGACCGACGAACCCTTCGGACAGGCCCGCCGCCCGGAACGTGGCGATGCCCGAGACGATCAGTGACATCAGCCCCGACAGGATCAGGCCAAACAGGATCGGTGCAAAGCGTGCTGGTATCATCGGACACCCCCTTCCGGTGCCCGTCATTTCAGAAACATTAGATCCTTGCAATATGTCATGTCACCGAAGAGGCGCATCAGGTCGGCAGCCACTTCATCCCCAGGGTCGTGGTCACTTTGGGAAAATACTCGGCGCTGACCCAGCCGGAATAGCCCTCGTCATCCAGCCGGGCGAAAAAGGCGGGATAGTCGATCTCGCCCCCTTCGGGTTCGTGCCGCCCCGGAAAGCCCGCGATCTGCACATGGGCCACATGGTGCCGGACGCGGCCCCAGGTTCCGAATACGTCTCCGGTCAGCCGGTGGGCGTGATAGGCATCGAACTGGAGGCGCAGATTGGGTGCCCCCACGGTCTCGATCACGGCGCAGGCCAGATCGTAGTCCTGCAGGAAATAACCCGGCATGTCATGGCCGTTGATCGGCTCGATGGTAAGCGACTGGCGCGGAGCCTCGGCGGCGGCCCATCTCATGTTCTCGATGAAGGCTTCCTGCGCCTCGAGGCCCTCGGCCACACCGGCCATGACATGCAGATGCCGCGCCCCAAGGGCCCGCGCATAGCGGGCGGCGCGGCGAAAGTCGTGACGGAACCTCTCCTGCCCGCCGGGGATGGCGGCAAACCCGGCGGCGCCGCCGGTGTAATTGGGGGGCGGGCAGTTGATCAGCACCAGCGAAAGATCGTTCAGGGCCAACCGGTCAAGGATGTCGGGGGCGGGCTGGTCATAGGGAAAGAGGATCTCCACCGCGTCGAAACCGGCAGCCCGGGCGGCGGCAAACCGGTCGAGGAAGGGAAGCTCGGTGAACAGGGTCGTCAGATTGGCGGCGAAGCGGGGCATGAAGGGCCTTTCGTTTGCGCGATGGTGACGCCTGAGGGCCGGATCGCCAAGCACAAGTGCGACAGGATGTCGGAAATGGGCAAGACGCCCCGAGGTTGCGGCGAAACACTGCCGAACATCACAGATCAGGTGAAAAATGCGGCAAAAGGGGCTGCACTGAATGACCGCCCGGACCGCCCGCCTGACTCTTCCGCCCGCGCGCGGCCTGCCGCCGGGGCAGGCCCTGCCCGGCAATGTGATGGCCATGGCCTCGATGATGGTCTGGGCGGCGGGCTTTCCGGCGGCCGAGGTGCTGCTGGCGACCTGGGATCCGGTCGCCGTGGTCCTTGGTCGTTTCGTGACGGCGATGGCCCTGCTGATCCCGTTCTGGATCCTCGTGGAAGGCTGGCAACCTTTCGCCAATGCCCGCTGGGGCCGGGGCTTCCTGATCGGCGGCATCGGCTTTGGCGGCGGGGCATGGCTGATCCTGCTTGCGCAATGGTTCACCGATCCGGTGACCGTGGCGATCATCGCCGCCGCCAGCCCGCTGACCGCGACCATCGTGGAATGGGTCTATCACAGAACCCCGCTCAGCCGCGCCTTCCTGTTCGGGCTGATCGCGGCCGTTCTGGGCGGGGTGATCGCCACGGGCGTTTTCACCGGCACCCCCTTGCCCCGGCAATTCGGGATCGGCGCGCTGCTGGCGCTGGTCTCGGCCTTTCTGTTTTCCTGGGCCAGCTACATGACGGTGCGCGATTTCCGCGACCTGACGGCGCTGGGCCGCACCGTCGTTTCCCTGACCGGAGGGTTGCTGTTCCTGATCCTGGCTTTCACCGGAATGTGGGCCACGAACCTTGCGACCCTTCCCCCGCGCCTTGATGCGACAAGCCTGTCGATGATCGCCGTCTACGGGATCGGCGCCTTGGCGATCAGTCAGGTTCTGTGGATGGGATCGGTCGAACGGCTGGGTGTCTCGGTTGCCTCCTTCCACATCAACGCGGCACCCTTCTATGTCATGCTGATCCTGCTGGCGGCCGGCGGCGCCTGGTCCTGGCCGCAGGCGATCGGCGCGGCGGTCGTGGCCTCGGGCGTGATCCTCGCCCAGCGCTAGGCCCCTCGCCCGGACAAGACGCCGGGCTGCGAGCCTGCCGCAGGGGCCTCAGTCGACAGGTCGGACCTCTGGCCACACAGGTTGGTAGCCGGGCCAGCCGCGCCCGGCCTCTTCTTCGCACCGCTCGGGCCGCGCGAGCAGCCCGCCGCTCTCGTAACAGGCGGTCAGGGCATCGTGCCGCAACCGTTCAAGCCGACCCTCGGCAATCGCGCGCCACCACAGCGCCTCCATGAGCAGCGCATCCTCGGGATCGGGGTGACAGATCTCGAACCCGTTGCCCTCGGCACAGACAAGCCGCACGACCCTTTGATCGCCGAACGTATCAAAGACCCCGAACAAGGCCCGCGCGCCCCAGTGATTGGCGGGCGGCGGATCGGCGAAACGCTGCACCTCGCCCCAGGCGGCGGCGATCCGGGTGGCCTCGTCCTCGCCGCCGTATTCGTCGAAGGGAAAGACCCGGATCGCCTGAAACCCGTATTCCATCCACTCATCGCCTTCATACCGGCCCCGCCCCCCGTGGCGGAGGAGTTCGGTCACGAAGCGATCCATGCCGTCACGTTCCATCGCTTCGGGCACGGGACGGAACCTGAAGCGAAAGGTTCCCGTCTCGGGATAGGGCAGCATGATCCGGGTGAAACGCTCACTCAGGGTGATCGTCTCCTCCAGCGCGACAGCCTCGGGGTCAGGATGGGTCCAGATCTCGACCACGCCGCCATGGTCTAGAAGCTGGCCATCCACAAGGATCGTCAGATCGGCATTCTGGGCCGCAACCATGGTTGCCCCCCACACCAGCAGGGCGGACAGACTGCGGGCGAACATAGGCAAACTCCTCACCGATACCGACACTTCACGGCGACCATCCGTCGCAGCTTTGGCAAAACGCGACAAGGCCCAAGGCCATCGCAGGGCCGACCGAACCCGCCAGCCAGCGGCCCCGCTCAGTCGAAGGCAAGCTCCGCCTCGGGGATCACCCGGAAGAACATGCCGCCTGATCGCAACCCGAACCAGCCGTCCTCGACCTCGCCCAGATCCACGAGGCGGTAAAAGGACTTGCGGTCGATCAGCGCCCAGAGATCGGCGCGCACCAGCACATAGGGCGACGGCTCGCCCGTCGCCGCATCGCGCTCGACCCGGATCGGGTTCCCGGGGCCTGCGGTGACGCGATCCCCCACGTTGGTCACAAAGGCGATCCCCGCCCCCGTCACCTCGAAATCCACCGCGACGAAAGGGGCGTCATCCACCACGATCCCGACCTTCTCGACCGGGGTGACGAGGAAATACTTCCCCTCCTCGCGCTTCAGGATGCCCGAGAAAAGCCGCACCATCTCGGGCCGGCCGATGGGCGTGCCAAGGTAGAACCAGGTCCCGTCGCGCGCGATGCGCATGTCGATATCGCCGCAGAAGGGCGGGTTCCACAGATGCACCGGCGGAAGCCCCCGCTTGCCGGCCGCCCGCGCCGCCGATGCGAGGCTTTCCGCCGAAACCCCTCCGCCCGCCTCACCGTTCTTTGTCTTTGCCATCGCGGCCCGCCGGAATATCTGTCATAGGCCAAGTGTAACGCACGGGAAGGATTTGTCATGTCAGAGACCGAGGATCTGGTCGCGGAAATCGAGGCTCTGGAACAAAGACTCGCCCATGCGCGCACCAGCATCGCCAGCCGGTTCATCGGGCAGGAAAGCGTGGTTGACCTGACGCTGACGGCGCTGCTCTGTGGCGGCCACGCCCTGCTGATCGGCCTTCCCGGGCTGGGCAAGACCCGGCTGGTGGATACGCTGTCCACGGTCATGGGGCTCAAGGGCAACCGCATCCAGTTCACCCCCGATCTGATGCCGGCCGATATCCTTGGCTCCGAAGTGCTGGAAACCGCCGCCGACGGCAGCCGCTCCTTCCGCTTCATCGAAGGCCCGGTCTTCTGCCAGCTCCTGATGGCCGACGAGATCAACCGCGCCAGCCCCCGCACCCAGTCCGCGCTCCTGCAGGCGATGCAGGAACGGGAGGTGACGGTCGCCGGTGTCCACCGCCCGCTGGGCACGCCCTTCCACGTGCTGGCCACCCAGAACCCGATCGAACAGGAAGGCACCTACCCCCTGCCCGAGGCGCAGCTTGACCGTTTCCTCGTCCAGATCGAGGTGCCCTATCCGACGCGCGCCACCGAACGCGACATCCTGATCGCCACCACCGGGGTGGACGAGGGCGAGGCGACGGCGGTGTTTTCCGCAACAGAGCTTCTGGCCGCCCAGCGCCTGCTGCGCCGGATGCCGGTCGGCGACAGCATCGTCGAGATGATCCTCGATCTGGTCCGCGCCTGCCGCCCCGACGACGCATCCGCCCCCGAAGACGTGCGCACCAACGTAAGCTGGGGCCCTGGGCCCCGCGCGGCCCAGGCCCTGATGCTCGCCGTGCGGGCCGAGGCGCTGATCGGCGGCCGCCTCGCCCCCTCGCCCGAGGATGTGGTCAAGCTCGCAAGACCCGTCCTGCTGCACCGCATGGCCCTGTCCTTCGCGGCCCGCGCCCGCGGCGTCGATCTGGGCACGCTGATCTCGACCGTCGCTGCCGGCGCCACCAAGACGCGGGCCGCCGCGTGAGCGACGCCGCAACCCTTCGCGCCTCTGCCGCCAGCCTGTCCAGCCCGCTTCCGCCGCTGCTTGCCGCGGCCGAGCGGCTGGCGGCCACGGTCCTGCCCGGCGAACATGGCCGGCGGCGCGCAGGGCAAGGCGACAGCTTCTGGCAATACCGCCCCGCCCAGCCCAGCGACGAGGCGCGCAGCATCGACTGGCGCCGCTCGGCCCGGTCCGATCTCGCCTTCGTGCAGGACAAGGAATGGCAGATCGCGCAAAGCATCCTGCTTTGGGTCGATCAGTCCGCCTCGCTGGGCTTTGCCTCGGCACGCGATCTTCCCACCAAGGCCGAACGCGCGCGCCTGATCGGCCTGGCGGCGGCGATCCTTCTGGTGCGCGGCGGCGAACGGGTCGGCCTGGCCGGACAGGATATCCCTCCACGGCGCGGCGAGGCGCAGCTTGCCCGGCTTGCCGAACGGCTCATCCTGCCGGACGACGGCGACTACGGCACCCCCGTGACCGACGGCCTCCTCCCCGGCTCGCGCGCGCTGTTCCTGTCCGATTTCCTCGGCGATCCAACCCCGATCGAACAGGCCCTCACCCGCGCCGCCGACCGCGGCGTGACCGGAGCGCTGCTGCAGATCCTCGATCCGGAGGAAGAGGCCTTTCCCTTCGACGGACGAACGGTCTTCGAAAGCATGGGCGGCACGCTCCGGCATGAAACGCTCAAGGCCCGCGACCTGCGCGACCGCTACATCGCGCGGCTGGCCGAGCGCAAGGACCGGCTCGCCGCCCTGGCGCGCGCGACCGGCTGGCAATACGCGACCCACCGCACCTCGGAACCGGCATCAGCGGCCCTCCTCTGGGCCTATGGTGCGCTGGAGCGCCGCAAATGAGGCCTGCCCCCTTCCCGGACACGAGCCCTCTGATTGGCGCCGAAACCGGCGCGATCCCCGTCCTGCGGATCCCGCGCCCGAACCTTCTGCTTCTTTTGTTCCCAAATATCCCGGGGGGAGGCGCCGCAGGCGCCGGGGGGCAGCGCCCCCCGCTTCAGGAAATTCGGACGAATTTCCTGGTCCCGAACCAACCCGAGGGCGCGGCATGTGGATGATCGGCCCGATCGGCTTCACCCTGCCCTGGCTTCTGCTGGGGCTTATCGCGCTGCCGATCCTCTGGCTTCTGCTCCGCGCCGTCCCGCCCGCACCGATCCGCCGGCGCTTTCCCGGCGTGGCCCTGCTCCTCGGCCTTGGCGACGACGAAACCCAGACCGACCGCACCCCCTGGTGGCTCCTTCTGCTGCGCATGCTGGCCGTCGCGGCCGTCATCCTCGGCTTCGCCGGCCCCGTCCTCAATCCCCAGGTCAGCCGCGACGGTGACGGGCCGCTGCTGATCCTCGCCGATGCGACCTGGGCCGATGCCCGCGACTGGCCCCAGCGCCTCGACCGGATCGCCCTTCTGCTGGACGAGGCGGGCCGCGCCGGACGCCCGGTCGCGCTGGTTGCGCTGACCGATCCGCCCCCCGGCCCGCCCGAGTTCCGGTCTGCCGATGCCACCGCCCTGCGCCTGCCCGGCTTTGCCCCCGCCGGCTGGGAACCCGACCCCGAAGCGCTGAGCGACTTCGCAGCCCTGCTCGAGGGCCGGTTCGACAGCTACTGGCTGTCTGACGGCCTTGCCCGCGAAGGCCGGGACGCGCTGCTTGAGGCCTTGTCCGGGCACGGCGAGGTGACCGTGTTCCAGACCCCGCGCCTGACCCTCGGCCTGCGTCCGCCCCGCTTCGAGGAGGGCGAGGTCCGCATCACCGCCGTCCGCACACCGACCGGGCCCGAAACCGAAGCCACCGTCGCCGTCATCGGCCCGGATCCGTCAGGCACGCTGCGCCAGCTTGCCACCGAAACCCTCCTCTTCCCCCCCGGCGAAGGTCTGGTAGAGGCCGCCTTCGACCTTCCCGCCGAATTGCGCAACCGCATCGCGAGGTTCGAGATCGTGGGCCAGCGCAGCGCCGGTGCGGTCGCGCTGACCGATGACGCGTTGAAGCGGCGCAAGGTGGCGCTGATCGCCGGGTCGGGCGGGCGCGAGGGGCTCGAACTGCTGTCGCCGCTGCATTACCTGCGACAGGCGCTTGAACCGACGGCGGATCTGATCGACGGGACGCTGGCCGATATCGTGATGGCCAATCCCGATGTGATCGTGATGGCCGATGTCGCCACCCTGGCCGAGGGCGAGGCCGAACTGGTGCAGGACTGGGTCGAACGGGGCGGCCTGCTGGTGCGTTTCGCCGGGCCAAGGCTTGCGGCCCTCGACCCCCAGATCACCGATGCCGACCCGCTTCTTCCGGTCAGGCTCCGGGCCGGCGGCCGCACCGTCGGCGGCGCGATGAGCTGGGGAGAGCCGAAATCCCTTGCCCCCTTCACCGAAAGCTCGCCCTTCTTCGGCCTGCCCGTGCCCGATGATGTCTTCGTCACCGCACAGGTCGTGGCGCAGCCCGACCCGACGCTCGCCGACCGGGTGATCGCGCAGCTGTCGGACGGCACCCCGCTTGTGACCCGCGCCGCCCTTGGCGAGGGTCAGGTCGTGCTGTTCCATGTCACCGCCAATGCCGAATGGTCGTCGCTGCCGCTGTCGATCCTCTTCGTGCAGATGCTCGAGAGGCTGGCCGTCTCGACCCGGCCCGCCTCGCCGCTTGCCGCCGATCTTGAAGGAACGGTCTGGATGCCCGAGGACATGCTCGACGCCTTCGGCCAGTTGATCCCCGCCGATACCCTGCCCGGCGTAAGCGGAGAGCGGCTGGCCTCGGGGCGGCCCGGGCCGGACATGCCCCCGGGCCTCTATGCCGGAGAGGATCGCCGGATCGCCGTGAACGCCGTTCAGGCCGACCGCACCCTCGCACCGGCCTTCTGGCCCGCCTCGGTGGTGGTCGAAGGGATGGAGATGCTGCGCGAGACCTTGTTGAAAGGCTGGCTTCTTGCCGCGGCGCTGGCGCTGCTGGCGGTGGATGTGCTGGCCTCGCTTTTCCTTTCGGGTCGCCTGACGGGGCCCAGATCGGGGCCCAGATCGGGGCCGACTACAGGGTCACAGTCCGGGCGGGCCGCGCTGGCGCTGCTGCTTGCAGCGGGGCTTGCCCTGCCGGCAGAGGACGCAAGCGCCCAATTGGCCGAAGACGAGCTTTTCGCACTTGCCGCCACCGGGCAGGTGGTTCTTGCCCATGTGCTGACCGGCGATGCCCGGGTCGATGAAACGGCGCGCGCCGGGCTTCTGGGCCTGTCCAACACGCTTTATCAGCGCACCTCGATCGAGCCTGCGATGCCGATGGGTGTCGATATCGAAACCGACGAGCTGGCCTTCTTTCCGCTGCTCTACTGGCCCATCACCCCCGACCAGCAGATCCCGTCGCGCGCGGCCTACGAGAAGCTGAACCGCTATCTGCGCTCGGGCGGCATGATCCTGTTCGACACGCGCGACGCGGATCGGGCGGCGTTTGGCTCCTCCTCGCCCGAAGGGCGGATGCTGCAGGCGATCGCCCGCCCCCTCGACATTCCGCCGATCGAGCCGATCCCGCCCGATCATGTTCTGACCCGGACCTTCTACCTGCTGCAGGAATATCCCGGACGGCACAACGGGTTGGACCTCTGGGTCGAGGCCAGCCCGCCCGAGGCAGAGGCCGCCGAGGGCATGCCCTTCCGCAACCTCAATGACGGCGTCACCCCTGTGGTGATCGGCGGCAATGACTGGGCCGCGGCCTGGGCCATCGACGAATTCGGATCGCCGCTTCTGCCCGTCGGGCGCGGCATGGCGGGCGAACGCCAGCGCGAGATCGCCTATCGCTTTGGCGTCAATCTGGTGATGCATGTGCTGACCGGGAACTACAAATCCGATCAGGTCCATGTGCCCGCGCTGCTGGACAGGCTGGGGCAGTGACGATGAGCAGAGGCGCTGCAGACTTCGGTTCAATTCGGCCCGATCGACTATGGCAGAGGCGGGACGCCCTGCCCTCGCCCAGAGGGCCGAAACCCCCGGGCACGAAAGGTAAGGACGCGTGAACGGTCAGATCCTTCTCGACCCGCTTCTGCCGACACCCCTTCTCTGGGCTGCGGCGGCCTTGGCCGTTGCGGCGACGGGGATTGCGCTGTGGCGGGGGCTTTCGGGCTGGTGGATCCGGGGGCTGGCCGCCCTTTGCCTTGTGCTGGCCATCGCCAACCCCGCCCTTCAGGAAGAAGAGCGTCAGCCCCTGTCGGATATCGTGATCGCGCTGGTCGATGAAACGGCGAGCCAGCGGATCGGCGACCGGGCCGAACAGATGGCCGAAGCACTTGCCGCGCTTGAGGCCTCGGTCGCGGCGCGGGGCGCGGGAACCGAGCTGCGCATCGTGCGGCTGGGCGACGGGCCGGGCGATGCGGGAACGCTTCTGATGACGGCCCTGTCCGAGGCACTGGCCGAGGAGCCGCAGGGCCGCATCGCCGGCATCGTCCTTCTGACCGACGGTCGCACCCATGACGCCGAACGCGCGCCCGCCGCCCTGCCCGCGCCCCTGCATGTGCTGCTGACCGGCCGGTCCGAGGATTGGGACCGTCGCCTGATCGTGCGCAATGCCCCTGCCTTTGCGATCCTGGACGAGGAATTCACCCTGACGCTTCGGATCGAGGATCAGGGCGCCGTGCCCCCCGGGCTTGATACGGCCGACCTGTTCATCGCCATCGACGGCGGCCCGCCGATGACCTTCCGGGTGCCGGTTGGCGAAGACCTCGAGCTGCCGCTGACCCTGCCGCATGGCGGGATGAACGTCCTGCAATTCGAAGTGCCCGAAGCGCCCGGCGAACTGACCACGCGCAACAACGCCGCCGTGGTGCAGATCAACGGCGTGCGCGACAGGCTGCGGGTGCTTCTGGTCTCGGGCGAGCCCCATGCCGGGCAACGGACTTGGCGCAACCTGCTGAAATCCGACGCCTCGGTCGATCTGGTGCATTTCACCATCCTGCGCCCGCCGGACAAGCTTGACGGTGTCCCGGTCGAAGAGCTTTCGCTGATCGCCTTCCCCACGCGCGAGCTGTTCGTGGAAAAGATCAATGACTTCGATCTGATCATCTTTGACCGCTACAGCCGCAGGGGCATCCTTCCCAACGAGTATTTCCAGAATATCGCGGATTACGCGGCCAATGGCGGGGCGCTTCTGATCTCGAGCGGGCCGGAATATGCCGGCGTGCAGAGCCTGTATCGCTCGCCGCTTGGCTCTGTCCTGCCGGGCGGGCCGACGGCGCGGGTCGTGGAGCAGCCCTTCCTGCCGCTCTTAAGCGATGTCGGGCAGCGCCATCCCGTAACCGAAGGGCTGGATGCCTTCGGCGCAGGCCCGTCCGAAGACGGGCTGCCCGGCTGGGGCCGCTGGTTGCGCCTTGTGGACGTGACGCCCGTGGCGGATGCGACCACGGTGATGACGGGGCCGGAGGACAGGCCGCTCCTGATCCTGAACCGTGTCGGGCAGGGTCGGGTCGCCCTTCTGAATTCGGATCACTCCTGGCTTTGGGACCGGGGCTTCGAAGGCGGCGGGCCGCAGCTTGAACTGCTGCGACGGTTGGCCCACTGGATGATGAAGGAACCCGAGCTCGAAGAGGAAAACCTCTGGGTCGAACCCGCCGGACAGACGATGCGGATCATTCGCCGGACGCTGGACGAAACGACGCCGGATGTGACGGTGATCCATCCCGACGGGACCGAGACGGTCCTCACCCTGCCCGAAGTCAGCCCCGGCCGGTTCGAGCTTCTGTGGGAAGCGCCCGAGACGGGCTTCTATCGCCTGAGCGATGGCGAGCTTGAGACGGTGATCGCCCTTGGCCCCTCTGCGCCGCGCGAGTTTGTCGAGACGATCGCCACCGACAGCCTGCTGGGCCCGATGGCAGCCGCGACGGCCGGAGGTATCTTCCGGCTTGAGGACGGGATGCCCACCCTGCGCGAGGTGCGGCCGGGCCGGCCGGCGGCGGGGCGGAACTGGATGGGGATCACCCCGCGCGAGGCCTATCGCACCGCCGATATCCGCATCTCGCCGCTTCTGCCGGCATGGGTCTTCCTGCTGCTGGCCTCGGGCCTGATCGTCGCGGCCTGGCTGCGGGAAGGGCGCCGCTGAACCCGCCTGTCGCGGCAGTCAGCGCCCGGTTCCCGGCGGCCCGGCAGGCTGACCGCCCCGGGCCGGGGCAGCGATAATTCTTCTCGACAGATCAAGGAAAATGGCCACTCTTGCCCTGCCGGATCATGCTCCCGGCGGTTTCGACCATTTTTGACAAGGGATTAGGCCATGAACGATTGTGATGTGGTGGTCATCGGCGCGGGTGCTGCCGGTCTTGCGGCGGCCAAGCGGCTTCTTGCACAGGGAAAAACGGTTCAGGTCCTCGAGGCGATGGACCGGATCGGCGGCCGTGCCTGGACCTCGTCCGACTGGTTCGGCCTGCCCTTCGATATCGGCTGCGCCTGGCTTCACGCCGCCGACCGCAACCCCTTTTTCCCCGAGGCGCAGGCGGCCGGCTGGACGATGCATCACCACCATATGGGGCTTGAGCATCTTTACTTCGGATCGCGCAAGGCCACGCCCCAAGAGCTTGCGGCGATGGAGGCAAGCGAGGCGGAACTGGCCCGCAGGATCGAGGCGCATTACGGCCCGGACGACCGCCTGTCTGCGCTGATGTGCGAAGACCCGACCCTGCGCGCGGCCGCCACATTCGCCGGGCCGATGGATTTCGGCAAGGATGATGACGAGATCTCGATCCAGGATTTCAAGGAGGCCGCCGACCTCGACCCCAATTACTTCACGCTCGAAGGGTTCGGCGCGCTGGTCGCGCGGTTCGGCGCGGATGTGCCGGTGCGCACCGGCTGCCCGGTCCGGCAGATCGACTGGTCGGGGCCGGGGGTGATCGTCTCGGGCGACTGGGGGTCGGTCCGGGCGGGCGCGGTGATCTGCACCGCCTCCCCCGCGGTTCTGGCCTTCGAAGAGATCCGCTTTGTCCCCGCCCTGCCGCTGGCCCATGTCGAGGCGACCTTCGACCTGCCGATGGGGCTTCTGACCAAGATCCCCCTGAGGATCGAGGGCGCGCGGATGGGGCTTGATCCATTCGACGACCTGCTGATCGAACGCTTCGCCCGGCATGACATCTATTTCCTGTGCTTTCCCTTCGACCTTGACCTCATGGTCGGTTTCGTCGGCGGCGATTTCGCCTGGGAGATGGAGGCCGCGGGCGAGGAAGCGGCGGTCGATTTCGCGACCAACCGCCTGGTCGATATCTTCGGCGCGGACCTGAGGCGGCACATCTCGGACGGCCGGATGACGAACTGGGGCGCGGAACGCTGGGTCCGGGGCGCCTATGCCGCGGCAAGCCCGGGACGGTCCGGCGCGCGTCAGGTGCTGTCCGAACCTGTGGCGGACCGGGTTTTCTTTGCGGGCGAACATCTTGCCGGGCCCTTGATGCAGACCTGCGGCGGCGCCCGCCTGTCGGGCGAGGCCGTGGCAGACCGGATCCTCGGCCTTTCATGAGGGGTTGCGCGCGCTTGCCTTGAGCGTGGTTGGCCCCTAGCTTCGCTCCGATGGCCGGGGGAGGGCCGGAGCGATGGAAATGCCACGTCCTGACGAACGGATCCTGACCCGCAAGGCCGAGATCGTCGCGGCCCTGGAACGGATCGTCGGACCCGGCGCCGTCATTCACGATCCCGCAGGCACGCGCGCCTATGAATGCGACGCGCTGACCGCCTATCGCTGCGCGCCCCTCTGCGCCGTCCTGCCTTCCTCGACGGACGAGGTCGCGGCGATCCTGCGGCTGTGCCATCAGGAGGGGGTGCCGGTCGTTCCGCGCGGGTCGGGCACCTCGCTTGCCGGTGGCGCCCTGCCGACGGCGGATTGCGTTCTTCTGGGCCTGTCGCGGATGAACCGCGTGCTCGAGGTCGATACCGCCAACCGCTTTGTCCGGGTCGAGGCGGGGCGGACCAACCTTGCCGTGACCGCCGCGGTCGAAGGGGAAGGGTTCTTCTATGCCCCCGACCCCTCGAGCCAGCTTGCCTGTGCCATCGGCGGCAATATCGCGATGAATTCGGGCGGGGCGCATTGCCTGAAATACGGGGTGACGACGAACAACCTGCTGGGTGCGAAACTGGTGCTGATGGATGGCACGGTGGTTGATCTGGGCGGGCCCTTCCTCGATGCGGCGGGGCTGGATCTGCTGGGGGTGGTCTGCGGGTCGGAAGGGCAGCTTGGCGTCGTCACCGAAGCCACCCTGCGCATCCTGCCCAAACCCGAAGGCGCGCGCCCCGTCCTGATCGCCTTTTCCGCCAACGAGGTCGCGGGCGCCTGCGTCAGCGACATCATCCGCGCCGGCCTTCTGCCCGTGGCCATCGAATTCATGGACCGCCCCTGCATCACCGCCTGCGAGGCTTTCGCGAAAGCGGGCTACCCCGATTGCGAGGCGCTTCTGATCGTCGAGGTCGAGGGCAGCGAGGATGAGATCGCCGATCAGCTGGACAGGATCAGGGTGATCGCCCGCAAACACGACCCGATCGAGATCCGCACCGCCAGCGACGCCGATGAGGCCGCCCGGATCTGGCTGGGCCGGAAATCGGCCTTTGGCGCGATGGGCCAGATCAACGACTACATCTGCCTTGACGGCACGATCCCGGTTTCGGCCCTGGCGGATGTGCTGGCGCGGATCGGAGAGATGACACAAGCGGCCGGTCTGCAGGTCGCCAATGTGTTTCACGCGGGCGATGGCAACATGCATCCCCTGATCCTCTACAATGCCAACGCCCCCGGAGAGCTTGAACGCGCCGAACGGCTGGGCGCGGATATCCTGCGGCTTTGTGTCGAGGCCGGTGGCTGTCTGACCGGGGAACACGGGGTCGGCGTGGAGAAACGCGATCTCATGACGGTGCAGTTCACGCCCGACGACCTTGAGGCGCAGATGCGGGTCAAGGATGTGTTCGATCCGGGCTGGCTGTTGAACCCGGCAAAGGTCTTCCCGCTCGAGGCAAGCGCCGCGAGGCGGGCTTCATGAATGGCAGCGCTGGCCCGGAGATCTCTGTCCTGAGGCCCGCCGACGAGGCCGAGGTCGCCGTGGCGATCCGCGAGGCACAGGGCCCGCTCCGGATCCGTGGCGGCGGCACCAGGACGATCGGGCCCGACAGCGCGGCTGGGGTTCTGAGCCTTGATGGCCTGCGCGGGATCGAGCTTTACGATCCCGGCGCGATGACGCTGGTCGTGCGGGCCGGCACGCCGCTGGCCCAGGTCCAAGAGGTGTTGGCCGCGGAAGGCCAGCGCCTCGCCTTCGAGCCGCCCGACTGGCGCGGCTTGCTGGGGCGGGAGGGCATATCGACCATCGGCGGCGTTGTCGCGGCCAATGCCTCGGGCCCGCGCCGGGTGCAGGCGGGGGCGGCGCGGGATCATGTGCTGGGCCTGCGGTTCGTCGATGGCGCGGGGCGCATCCTGCGCAACGGCGGGCGGGTGATGAAGAATGTCACCGGCTATGATCTGGCCCGTCTTCTGACGGGAAGCCGGGGGCGGCTGGGAGTGCTGACCGAGATTGCCCTGCGCGTCATGCCCCGGCCCGAGACCGAGGCCACCCTGATGCTGTCCCCCGGCGATGCCGCCGCCGCCGTCGCGGCGATGGCCCGGGCGCTGGGTTCGCCGTTCGAGGTGACGGGGGCCGCCCATGGCCGCTTTGACGGAGAGATCAAGACCTGCCTGCGGATCGAAGGCTTCGCGCCCTCGGTCGCCTATCGGCGCGGACAGTTGGCGGGGATGTTCGCCGGCCCTTCCGAGGTGCTCGAGGGCGCGGCATCCGCCCGGCTGTGGAACGGGATCGCCGCGGCCGCCCCCTTTGCCGGGGTCAGCGGCGATGTCTGGCGCGTTTCGGTCACGCCGGGTGATGCGCCGGCGCTGATCGCCCGCCTGCCCGAGGGCAGTGACTGGTATCTTGACTGGGGGGGCGGGCTGATCTGGGTGCTGTGTCCGCCGGGGACAGACCTGCGCGCGGCGCTTCGCCCCTATCGCGGCCATGCCACGCTGATCCGCGCCGACAGGACGACCTTTCATGCCCTTGGCGCCGAAGAACCGCCGGCCCCGGCCGTGGCCGCGCTTGAAGCGGGGATACGGGCGAAGTTCGATCCGCGCGGGATCTTGCGGGGTGCTGCCTGATGGCGGGCTTTCTGGGATATCTGCTTCTGGCCATCTTCGGCCCCTTTCTTGTGCTGGCCCTGCTGCCACCGGGCTGGCCGGCCCGCATCTCGGTTGCCCTCTGCCTTCTGGCGGGGGCGATTGGTTGGTACGGGGGGCAGGGTGTCCTGCCCGACTGGGTCGGGGTCCATCTTGGCCATCCCGAGCTTGTCTTCATCGGCCTGGGTGCCGGCCTCGCCGCGATGGTGCGGACGGTGCGGCTGATCTTTCCGGGGCTGCGCGTGTTCGGCGGTTACGGGCTGCTGATCCTGATTGCGCCTTTCCTCGCCCTCTTCGTCTTCTTCCTGCGCTTTGGAGCGCATGACTGAAAAGACCGCCCCAAAGCCCCAGGATCCCGATGCAGACCAGTTTCACCCCCGACCAGCTGTCAGACCCCGGCACCGCGCGTGCGAATGAAATCCTGCGGGCCTGCGTGCATTGCGGGTTCTGCACGGCGACCTGCCCGACCTATCAGGTGCTGGGCGACGAGGCCGACAGCCCGAGGGGCCGGATCTACCTGATCAAGGACATGCTCGAGAACGACCGCCTGCCCGATGCAAGGACCGTCACCCATATCGACCGCTGCCTGTCCTGCCTTGCCTGCATGACGACCTGCCCTTCGGGGGTGCATTACATGCATCTGGTCGATCACGCCCGCGCCTATATCGAAAAGCGCCATCGCCGGCCCTGGGACGAACGGCTGCTGCGCGGGCTTCTGGCGCGGATCCTGCCCTATCCGATGCGGTTCCGGCTGGCGCTATTCGCCGCGGGGCTGGCGCGGCCCTTTCGGCGGCTGCTGCCCGATCGGCGCCTGCGCGCGATGATCGAGATGGCGCCAAGGCGCCTGCCGCCGGTCAGCCGCAATGACGACCCGCAGGTCTTTGCCGCCGAGGGCGCACGCCGGATGCGGGTCGCCCTGATGACGGGCTGCGCGCAACGGGCGCTCAACACCGATATCAACGACGCCACGATCCGGCTTCTCACCCGCCTTGGGGCCGAGGTCGTGATCGCCCCCGGTCAGGGCTGCTGCGGCGCGCTGACCCATCACATGGGCCGCGCCGACGAGGCGCATGGCCTTGCCGCGCGCAATATCGGCGCCTTTCTGATGGTGGCCGACAAGGGCGGGCTGGATGCGATCGTGATCAACACCAGCGGCTGCGGCACGACCGTCAAGGATTACGGGCATATGTTCCGCAATTGCGGCCTTGGCGATCAGGCGCGCAGGGTCGCGGATCTGGCCGCCGATGTCACGGAAGTGGTCGCCCGGCTGGGCCTTCCGGCGAGCACAGGGAACGGGCAAGGCAGCGCCAAGGCGGGCAGGCCCCGCGTCGCCTATCATGCCGCCTGTTCGCTGCAGCATGGTCAGCAGATCAAGACCCTGCCCAAGGATCTGCTTCGGCAGGCCGGATTTGACGTGGTCGAACCCGTCGACAGCCACCTCTGCTGCGGGTCTGCGGGGACGTACAACCTGCTGCAGCCCGAGATCTCGGCCGAGTTGAAGGCGCGCAAGGTCAGCACGCTTTCGGCAACCGCGCCGGATCTGATCGCGGCGGGCAATATCGGCTGCATGATGCAGATCGGCTCGGGCAGCGACCTGCCGGTCGTTCACACGGTCGAGCTTCTGGACTGGGCCACCGGCGGGCCGAAACCGCGGGCCCTGGTGGAAAGCGGAAAACCCGTTCCCGAACTGCGCCATTTGCCGTAATCTTGCCTCAACCGGCGCTTAGACCGGAAAGAGGGGCGGCAGGATGTCGGAACGGATGGGCGGATTCTCGGGAAGACTGATCCCGGCTTTGCTGGCAGCGCTCCTGCTGCCGTTGGCCGCTGTGGCGCAGCCCAATGGCGGAGGTCTTGGCGACAGCGGGCTACAGACGCTGCGCACCGGGATAGATGCGTCCGGCTGGGAGGCCGTCGGGCGGATCGACATCGGCGGGCGCGGGTTCTGCACCGGCACGCTCATCGAGCCTGACCTTGTGCTGACGGCGGCGCATTGCCTTTTCGACCGCGAGACGGGGACACGCCTTGATGCCTCGTTGATGGAGTTTCTGGCCGGGTTCCGAAACGGTCGGGCGCTGGCCTATCGCGCGGTGGCGCGCGCCGTGCCCCATCCGGATTACATCCACCTGCCCGGCGGGCGCAGCGAAGGGATCGGCGGGCCGAATGACCTTGCCTTGCTGCAACTGGTGCAACCCATCCGGTCGACCCAGGTGCGCCCCTTCGATATCGCCGGGCGGGCCGAGTTGCGCGAAGAGGTGGGCATCGTCTCTTATGCCCATGACCGGGCCGAGGCGCCGGCCCTGCAGGAAGTCTGCACCGTTCTGGGGCAGGAACAGGGCATGGTCGTGATGAGCTGCGATGTGGATTTCGGCTCGTCCGGGGCGCCGGTCTTCATCACTTCGGGCGGGATCTCGCGGATCATCGCCGTGGTCGCCGCAAAGGGCGAGCTGGACGGGATGAACGTCGCGATCGGCACGGTGGCCGAACAACCCCTTGCCGCCCTGATGGCGGCCCTTGGCGATGCCAGCTTTCAGACCACCGCACCCGGAAATGTGAGGGTGATCTCGGGCGGCGAAAGGGCCGACACGGGGGCCAAGTTCATACGTCCGTGACCTCGGCAAGATTGCCGCGCGGCGGGGGCTTGAAAGCGGCACCCGGCCTGACCAGATGAGGATGGCACCGGGGGGCCGCTATCGGACCCCGGGGCGCTGAACGGCCTGTCCCGCAAGGAAGGCCTTGATCCTGTTGTCGCTCAATGGAGGATGACCCATGCGCAGTTTCGACCTTGCCCCCCTGTATCGTGCCACCGTCGGTTTCGACCAGATCGCCGATCTGATGGACCGGGTTCTGGCGAATGACTCGAGCCAGAACACCTACCCCCCCTACAACATCGAGAAGCTGGGCGATGATGCCTGGCAGATCACCATCGCCGTCGCCGGCTTTGCCGAAAGCGAGCTGAACGTCGAACAGCGCGAGAATGCGCTGATCGTCAGCGCCCGCAAGGCCGAGGAAGAGGGCGAGCGCCGGTATCTGCATCGCGGCATCGCCACCCGCGCCTTCGAGCGGCGGTTTCACCTGGCCGATCATGTGCGCGTGACGGGCGCCGTTCATGGCGATGGCCTGCTGCATGTCGAACTCAAGCGCGAAGTGCCCGAGGCCCTGCGCCCGCGCCGGATCGAGATCGCGAAGGCTCCGGTCTCCGACGCGACCCTTGTCGAGGCAAAGCCGGTCAACTGACCGAACGGCCCCTTCCATCGGCCTTGGCGCGGGTTCGAAAGGGCCCGCGTCGCATCGTTTTTGCGGCACGCTCACCGGATCGTCATTGCTGCACGAATTGGCATTGGCGCGGCGCTCTGGCCGGCGCATAAGCGTGGCATGATCCTACGTCCGTTCCGCTCGTTCGGCCAGCACCTCCGCTATCTTCCCCTCTGGTCCGCGCTGACGGCAAACCGTTGGCGTCGCTTCGATAATCGCTCGCGCGCGCTGGGAACGGCAGTGGGCCTCGTGCTGCGTCACTATCCACCGGCGCGACGGCGCTGCGACAGGGAAATCCGCCGCGTCTGGCCGGACATGCCGCGCAGGCTTCGGATGGATCTGATCAGAGAGATCGGCCGCAACATGGGCCGGACCCTGTTCGAGATCTATCACGCGACCGAGTTTCAGGCCCGACAAGAACGCTTCTTCATTACCGGACCCGGCCTTGCCGCCCTGGACGAGGCCCGCGCCGCCGGCAAGGGGGCGATCATCGTCTCGGGGCATTTCGGGCAATGGGATGCGGTGCGCGCCGTGCTCAAGGCGCGCGGGATGGAGACCGGAGGCGTCTACCGCCCGCAGAAGAACCGCCATTACCAGCGCCGGTTTCTGGCCGGGATCAAGGCGGGCGGAGAGCCGATCCTGCCGACCGGGCCGCGCGGCACGGCCGATCTTGTCCGCCACCTCAAATCGGGCGGGTTCGTGGCCATCCTGCTGGACGAGAAATACAGCGATGGCGAGGCCCTGCCCTTCCTCGGCCTTCCGGCGCAGACCTCGCTTGCCGTGGCGCGGCTGGCGCTGCGCTATGACGTGCCGATGATCCCCTCCTATGGGACGCGAACCGGCGACGGCACCACCTTCGATGTCGAGTTCGAGGCGCCGATTCCCCCCTCGGATGCCGTGACGATGACACAGGCCGCCAATGACAGCCTGTCGGAACGGGTGCGCGCGCGGCCGGGGCAATGGTATTGGCTGCTGCGCCGCTGGGACAGGGTCTAGGCCGGACCGCCCGCCGGATCAGGCGGGCGGAAGCATGGCGCCGAGTTGCCCACCGCCAAGGATATGCAGATGGTAATGCGGCACCTCCTGCCGACCATGGTCGCGCGTGTTCGAAATCGCGCGGAACCCTTCGGACAGATCCTTGATCCGGCAAACCTCCGCCACGGCCGCCATGAAGCCCGCATGCTCCTCGGCGGTGGCGGCGGCGGCGAAATGGTCAAGGCTGACATAGGGCCCTTTCGGGATCACCAGCACATGCACCGGCGCCAGCGGGTTGATGTCCTCGAAGGCAAGGGCGTGGTCATTTTCGAACACGGTGCGGTTCGGGATCTCGCCCCGCAGGATGCGGGCAAAGATGTTCTGGGGATCATAGTCAAAGGTCATGTGGGCCCTCAATCGCTGAACAGGTAGGGGGTTTCGGCAAGGCTCTGTGCGGTCTCCTCCGGCAGGGACAGGAAATCCGCAAGGGCCGAGGTGTTCTCGGCGAGCGGCGCGCCTTCGCGAAAGGTGTGGTGATGGGCGAATTTCGCATCCCGCAACCTGTCGCTTTCGAAAAGGACATCATGTCGGACCGTTCGAAGAAGCTGCTGCATGGTCTCGTCCGAGGTTTCCGGCCCCGCCAGCCCGACCCGCTGGGCATGCCCCGCAAGGTAGGTATCGCTGAACGCGCATTCCATCTCGAGAAGGCGCGTGGTCGAGCGGTCGGAGTAGAAATCCTCGAACAGGTCGAAACTCGCCGGATCGAGGCAGATCAGCAACCGGTCGGTCTCATAATAGTCGAAAAGCATCCGCATCAGGGCCCGACGATGCCGCGTCCGTTTCGAAAGGGTCGTCTGGATGCCGCCCAGATCCGGCAGGGGGGTGCCCTCCTCGTTGAAGAGATAGTCGATCGCGGGCAGGTTCGTCAGTTGCCGGATCGCCGCGACAAGACGCTTGGCGACGTGCCACTTCTTGCAGGTGACGATCAGAAGCTCCCTGTCGCGGCCAAGGCTGGCCTCGTTCTCCCAGAACCGCGGGGCGAAGCGCCGTCCGACCCGGCCCCGCCCGGTCAGGAACTCGAACAGGCGCCGCCCCTCGTCCGAGGTCTGGAAATCATCCCGGTCCGAGGCATAGAGCGCACCCAGCCGCGTCTTGAGCTCCTTCGCTTCGGGGCTGATCTTGCGAGCGAAGAGATAGTTCTGCCCCAAAAGCAGATCGTAGTGATCGTTGTAGAATGTCACCGGCATCCCGTAGTCGGTGAACATCAGGAAGGTCAGGGTGCGGGACCGGATCTCGTCCTCGGGGATGAGATGGCGGACCAGCGTCTGGAAGAAGGTCTCATCCGGGATCCATGTGGTGCGGAAAAAGCGCATCACATCGGGGCGCGCCCGGGTGAAGTCGAGGATCGCCTCGATCGTGCGGCGGCGCAGGCACCACCATTGACTGCCGATCATCATCTGAAGATCGGCCGGAATCTCGCGGCGCAGGCCAAGGCGGCGCTGCAGGTTCAGCGACAGGTAGAACGCCCGCTTGTTCGTGCGTTCGTTCAGGAAGTGGCGATAGATCAGCCGATCCTCGCGCATCCCCGTCTTGATCCAGTCGCTTTCGAAGAAGTCGACACTCTCGATATAGTCGACGTCATCCGCCTCGAGAAAGCGGTGCGCGAAGCGGGCCGACTTGATCGCCATGCAATCGCCCGAGACCATGTAGAAATGCGTGGCGCGGGGAAAAGCCTCGACGGCGGTTTCGATGGCGTTGAGCGTCGCCTGCACCAGGCTCCACTCCCCCCAGCCGCATCTGATCCGCTTGCGCACCAGAGCGACCGAGGGAGTGTCGGCCAGTTCGGCAAGGATGCGGTCATAGGCGGCGCGGGGGGCACGCGCGTCGAAATGGATGGAGACATAATCCCCGGTTGCCGTCAGCTGACGCGCCTGCTGAACGATGGCGTCTGGGTCCTTGTGACAGAGGAGGATGAAGGCGATCTTTGCCATTCGGGAAACGATCCGGCACCATTTGTGTTGATTGTATACGGTCTTAACGTGAAGACACGTTGAACAGACAGAGGTTTATTGCGATGTCTGGGCACAGTTTTGCCCAGATCGTCCGATAGGACACAAACTTGGCAACACCATGATCGGTGTGGAGAGGGCTGAAGCCATGGGGTTTCCCGGAACCTGGATGACAGAGAGCGAGAGCATGGTCTATCGGGTCGTCCCGAAATGCGCCTGCTCGTCAATCGGACAGATCATGTATTTCTCGGACCATGGCCGGTTCTTCGATGGCGACATCCACGATTCGACCGAGGGGCTGCACAAATGGGCCCAGGATGCGAGCCAGAAACCCATCGCCGAGAATGTGACCACGCAGAAGAGCTTTGCCTTCACCTGCGTGCGCAACCCCTATACCCGGATACTGTCGTCGTTTTTCGACAAGATCTGCGGCATCCAGCGCAACGGCAAACGCTACCGGGGCAATCTGGTCCCGATGCTGGTGCAGCGCTACGGCGTCGAGGTCGGCTCTCCCGAAGACGGATTCGCCTTCGATCAGATCAGGTCGTTCCGCCGGTTCCTGCTCTTCGCCCGCGACACAATCCGCTGGAAGAAGCCGATGGAGCCCGACATCCACTGGTCCGCCATGGCGGGGCATGTCTCGACCTTCATCGCCAATGGCGGGCGCTACAACCATATATTCTGGACCGAAAAGTTCGACGAAGGCATGCAGGTCGTCCTCGACAATGTGACCACTCCGCATGCGATCGACTTGTCCACGATCCCCCGCTTCAACGAAAGCGAAGGCCATGGCCCGAAGCGCGAACATCCCGTCGAGGACTATTTCGACGATCTCTCGCACCACCTGATGTGGGAAATCTACAAGCGTGATTTCCAGCTGTTCCGCTACGACTTCACCAACCCGGCAAACAAGATGCCCCTGGGCGAGATCGACCTCGATGCCGTCCACGCCAAGCTGGGTCGCTAGGCCTGACTGCCCGCACTCGCGCGCCCGCGATTTCTCTTCAGAGAAATCGCCACGAAATCTGGTCAGATTTCGTCATCATCCTTCGCTCAACCGAGGCTCGGGTGCCTAGGCGCGCCATGGACCGCACCCTATCGGCTGCGGCGCTCGGCCAACAGGATCGGGCGGCCGCCGACGCCGGTCAGGACAAGCCTGGCCGCGTCATCCAGAACGAACCCTTCGATCCTGTCGAATGTGGCCGCAAAGGCCGCCTCGACCTCCATCACCTCAGGTTCGCAGGCCATTCGGGTCATTGCGGCGGCGCCCATGATGAGTTCGCCATCCTGCACCTCGAACCCCCCGTTGTAACGGTTGCAAGCGGCCTTTCCGGACACCGTCCCGAAGAGCGAGAACTCCATCGTCACCTCGACATCCTCTGGCACCGGAACCTCTTCGATCGAAAGGACATGCCATTCGCCGAAGGGGGGAATCTCATGACATTCCGAAAGTTCCTCGCCCAGGATCGACACCAGGGCCGACGATCCCCGTGACCAGAAATAGGTGCCGTCATCACCGGGGCGGCCGAACTTCGCACCCGACGCGGCCGGCATCTCCTCGAGCAGAAAGAGCACACCCGGAGCCGACATGATCACATTCTCGTCCAGGGTCAGGACATTGACCTCGGTGCCACCGCAGTTGAACCTTTGTTCCCCGGCGAGGGCCGCAGCTCCGCTCGTTCCGAGGGCCAGAGCTGCCATCATGGCGAGTTTGTCGATACGCATTTCTGCTCCTCCCAGACGTTCAGAGACAATGGTAACACGAAGACGGCCGGCGTCACCCCCAAAGGTCGGGGCATCGGACCTCGGGATCAGGACGACCCACCCGACACATGCAGATAAACGCCGAGCGCGAAGAGCAGCAGGAGGTTGAACGCGACCATGGCCGCCATGTTCAGAAGCCTGGTCTTGCGCCGTTCACCCGGATCGATGCCGCGCAGCCATCGGGCCGCGGCATCCTGGGCGCGCCCCAGCCGCACCGGATCGATCCGGCGGGCGAGCTTGGGTTGCCCCGACAGCAGCTCGGCCTCGGCAATACAGGCGAACTCCCGGCGAAGGCGTCGGGGAATGCGGCGACCCGCCTGCTGCAACCGGGCCTCGATGCTGCCTTCGGAAAGCTGCAACCGCTCGGCCAGCAACTGGCGGACTGTCTCGAACTCGTCGGTCTTCATGCGCGCCTCCTTACAGGCGCGAACCCTCGCTGCTCAATCCCGCTGGCGGTCATGCCCAACCGCTTCTATGAACATGTGCATGTTGAACACGGTCCTGCATGGTCGCCCCTCTGACCTTCCGCCCCTTGTCATCGCCCATGGCCTGTTCGGATCGGCGCGCAACTGGGGCGTGATCGCGCGCAGGCTTTCCGACCAGCGTCAGGTCATCGCCGTCGACATGCGCAACCACGGGGCCAGCCCCTGGAGCGACCGCCACGGCTACTCCGATCTGGCCGGCGATCTGGCCGAGGTCATCCTGGAGAACGGCGGCGCCGCCGACCTTCTGGGCCATTCGATGGGCGGCAAGGCCGCCATGGTTCTGGCGTTGACCCGGCCAGAGCTTGTCCGCCGGCTGGTCGTCGCGGACATAGCCCCCGTCGCCTATTCCCATAGCCAGCAGGCGCAGATCGAGGCGATGCGGCGGGTCGATGTCGCATCGGTCTCGAACCGGGCAGAGGCCGAGCAGCAGATGCAGGCCGCAAGCCCCGCCATTTCCGCTTTCCTGCTGCAAAGCCTTGACCTTGCCGAAGGCAGGTGGCGGCTGAACCTTGACGTTCTCGAGCGCGACATGGGGCAGATCACCGGCTGGCCCGAGATCACTGGTCGTTTCGATGGCCCCACGCTGTTCCTGACCGGCGCGCTGTCCGATTACGTCCGGGCCGAGCATCGCGCGACGATGAAGGCGCTCTTCCCCAAGGGCCGCTTTGCCCGGATACCCGATGCAGGCCACTGGCTGCACGCCGAAAAGCCCAAGGAGTTCGAGGCCGCGGTCCGGGTCTTCCTGGATGCTCCCGAAACCGCCGGAGAACCTGCATGACCATCACCCATATCGTCCTGTGCCGGATCAGCCCCGCCACGACCGAAGCCGAAATCACGGCGATTCGCGACGAGCTTGCCGCTCTGCAGCCGCTGATCCCCGGCATGGGCCCGCTGACCTTCGGCCCCGACGGCAGCCCGGAGGGGCTGGCCCGGGGTCATACCCATGCCTTCGTAATTCCCTTCGCCGATGCCGCGGCGCGTGATGCCTATCTCGAGCATCCCGCCCACAAGCGCGCCGGGGCCCGGCTTGTGGCGGCTTGCGAGGGCGGGCCGGACGGGCTGACGGTGGTCGACATCTGATTGCGGATGGCCCTTTGCGGCAAGGCCGAATGCGCCCATTGACGCCCAAGCCGATCCACAGCATATCCCGCCCATGACCGAGCTTTCGCAGATCCGCAACTTCTCGATCGTGGCGCATATCGACCACGGCAAATCCACCCTGGCCGACCGCCTGATTCAAGAGACGGGGACGGTCGCCGGGCGGGACATGAAAGAGCAGATGCTCGACTCGATGGATATCGAGCGGGAACGCGGCATCACGATCAAGGCCAACACGGTGCGGATCGAATACCGCGCACTCGACGGGCAGGATTATGTGCTGAACCTGATCGACACGCCCGGCCATGTGGATTTCGCCTATGAGGTGAGCCGTTCCATGCGCGCCGTCGAGGGCTCGCTTCTGGTTGTCGACTCCACCCAGGGCGTCGAGGCGCAGACGCTGGCCAATGTCTATCAGGCGATCGACGCGGATCACGAGATCGTCCCGGTGCTCAACAAGATCGACCTGCCCGCAAGCGACTGTGACCGGGTGGCCGAGCAGATCGAGGATGTGATCGGGATCGACGCCTCCGAGGCGATGCGCGTTTCGGCCAAGACCGGCGAGGGGATCCGCGAAACGCTCGAAGCGATCGTGCACCGGCTGCCGCCACCGAAGGGCGATCGCAACGCGCCTCTCAAGGCGATGCTGGTGGACAGCTGGTATGACGCCTATCTCGGCGTCGTCGTGATGATCCGGGTGATGGACGGGGTGATCCGGAAGGGCGACCGGATCCGCATGATGCAGACGGATGCCGTTTACGGGATCGACACCTTGGCGGTGCTGAAGCCCCAGATGGTCGCCATCCCCGAGCTTGGCCCGGGCGAGATCGGTGTCTTCACCGCCTCGATCAAGCAGGTCCGCGACACGCGGGTGGGCGACACGATCACGCATGAAAAGAAGGGCGTGACCGAACCCCTGCCGGGCTTCAAGCCGGCGCAGCCGGTGGTGTTCTGCGGCCTGTTCCCCGTCGATGCCAGCGAGTTCGAGGATCTGCGCGATGCGATCGAGAAACTGGCGCTGAACGACGCCTCGTTCAGTTTCGAGATGGAGACTTCGGCCGCCCTCGGCTTTGGCTTCCGCTGCGGGTTCCTTGGCCTGCTGCATCTCGAGGTGATCCGCGACCGGATCGAGCGGGAATACGATATCGAGCTGATCACCACCGCGCCCTCGGTCGTCTATCACATCTACATGAAGGACGGCACGATGCGGGAATTGCACAATCCCGCCGACATGCCGGACCTCACCTATGTCGATCATCTGGAAGAGCCGCGGATCAAGGCGACCATCATGGTGCCCGACGACTATCTGGGCGATATCCTCAAGCTCTGTCAGGATCGCCGCGGGGTTCAGCTGGACCTGACCTATGCGGGATCGCGGGCGATGGTGGTCTATGACCTGCCGCTGAACGAGGTGGTGTTCGATTTCTATGACCGGCTGAAGTCGGTGACCAAGGGCTATGCCAGTTTCGACTACCAGATGACCGGCTATCTGCAGGACAATCTGGTCAAGATGCAGATCCTCGTGAATGACGAACCGGTCGATGCGCTGTCGATGATGGTCCACCGGGACCGGGCCGAAATGCGCGGCCGGGCGATGGTCGAGAAGCTGAAGGACCTGATCCCGCGGCACATGTTCAAGATCCCGATCCAGGCGGCCATTGGCGGCAAGGTCATCGCGCGGGAAACTCTGAGCGCCCTGCGCAAGGATGTGACGGCCAAGTGCTATGGTGGGGATGCGACGCGCAAGCGGAAGCTTCTGGACAAGCAGAAGGCCGGCAAGAAGAAGATGCGTCAGTTCGGCAAGGTCGAGATCCCGCAGGAGGCCTTCATCTCGGCCCTGAAGATGGACGGGTAGGGTGGGTTTCACCCACCCTACCGGAAGGGGCGTAGGGTGGGTGAGACCCACCATTCCCGTTATTTCATCGCCATCGCCCGCGTTGGCATGAGCTTTCCGTAGGAGGACCATTGCCAGTCCTCGGGGCGGGCGACCAGCCCATGCTTGACCGGGTTCCAGTGACAATGATCCACGTGAGCGATGAAATCCGTCGTGTCGCGTATCGCATGTTCCCAGAACCGCCGCTGCCAGACCCCCTTTTCGCCCCGTCGCGCCATGCTTGCCGAGGGCGACCCGCGATACCGGCAATGCATCGAGAACCCCGCCTTGATCCGACGCCATCGACCCGAGAAATCCGCATCCCCCTTCGGCAAGGTCCAGACTGCATGGAGATGGTCGGGCAGGATCACGATGGCCTCGGTCGTGAACGGCGTCTCGTGGCAGACCGCGCGATAGACGTCGCGCAGAAGGTCGACCTCATCGATGAGCGCCGCAGTCCCCCGCCGCTGCAAGGCGACGGTGAAGAAATATGTCCCACCGGGGATGAAAAGGCGGCGATAGCGGCTCATTCCCGCAATCTCGCCGCTTCATGGTTAAGATTTCGTGTAGGGTGGGCAAAGCCCACGCGCGGCCGGGATCGGCCCGGATCGCGCGTGGGTTTCACCCACCCTACCGCCCAAGGCTGGCCGCTGCACCCCTTCCGCCATCGCATGCGCGATCTTCATCCTCCGGGAACAGCGCCGTGTTGATGCAGGTCAAGGACGCATGGGGGCCCGAACACTAGGGTCCGACGCGATCCTACCCCTCGGAGTTACCGATGCTCAGACTCGCATCCATCCTCTACAGCCTGATCGGGACAACGCTTGCAGGCAGCCTTGTCGTCGTGGCCCTTGTCACCGGCAATGACGCTGCCGCACCGATCATCGCCGCCGCCGCGATCGGGGCTGCGCTTGGCGTACCCGTTTCCTGGTTCGTGGCCCGTGCGATGATCAACAGCTGACCGACGGCACGCCCTGTCCAGAGGGGCGCGACCAGTCCGGATCCGGGGGGCAGGCCCCGTTCGCCGCTTGCTCCGACCGTCCAAGTCGTTATGCTGCGCCAGCATCATCGACAGACGGGCCCGATCATGACACTTCCCGCACCCGAAACGAAACTCGTGTCCTCATGGCGCGTCGCCTGCGACGGCGGTGAAGGGGCGCTGGGTCATCCGCGCGTCTGGCTGTCGATCCCGCATGACAGGGGCTGGGTCGAATGTCCCTATTGCGATGCGCGCTTCATCCACGAGGATTTCCACGACTCGGCGGCCTGAGGGCATGACGCGCTGAGCGAACGGAAACCGTCCGCAGCCACGCGGCACGGAAGCGCGGTTGCAGCCCCGAAGAACGGGGCCGACCTTGTCACTGGCGTGGCGCTTGCGTTCGTGGCAAGCAGGGGTGGCGCATTTCCGGGGGGCTGTTCCATGACATTCGGCAAGGGCTGCCATCTGCATCTGATCGACGGATCGGCCTATATCTTCCGCGCCTATCACGCGCTGCCGCCACTCACGCGCAAGTCGGACGGCTTGCCGGTGGGGGCGGTCAGCGGCTTCGTCAACATCCTGTGGAACGAACTCACCCGCGATGGCGACGGCGAGGGGCCGACGCATATCGCGGTGATCTTTGACCATTCCTCCAAGACCTTCCGCAACGAGATCTACCCCGCCTACAAGGCCAACCGCCCCGAGCCGCCCGAGGATCTGCGCCCGCAATTCCCCCTCACGCGCGAGGCGACGCGGGCCTTCAACGTGGCCTGCATCGAGATCGAGCATTACGAGGCCGATGACATCATCGCCACCCTTGCCCGCCAGGCTGCCGAGGCGGGGGGGCGGGTCACCATCGTCTCTTCGGACAAGGATCTGATGCAGCTTGTGGGCGATGGCGTCGTGATGCGCGATCCGATGAAGGACAAGGTGATCGACCGCGACGGCGTTTTCGAGAAATTCGGCGTCGGCCCCGAGCGCGTGGTCGATGTGCAGGCTTTGGCCGGGGATTCGGTCGACAATGTCCCGGGGGCGCCGGGGATCGGGCTCAAGACGGCGGCGCAGCTTATTCAGGAATACGGCGATCTGGACACGCTTCTGGTGCGGGCCGAGGAGATCAAGCAACCCAAGCGGCGCGAGGTCCTGACCACGATGGCCGAGCAGATCCTGATCTCGCGCCGGCTGGTGCAGCTGGATGCCGAGACACCGCTTGATTTCACGCTGGACGATCTGGAACTGCGCGACCCCGAGCCCGAGGCGCTGATGGGGTTCCTTCAGAAGATGGAGTTCCGCACCGTCACCAAGCGGATCGCGGCGAAGCTGGGGATCGAGCAGCCCGCCATGCCCGAGGCGCCCGCCGGCGCCGCGCCCGACGCAGAGGCCGCAGTGCCCGAGGCCCTGCCCTTCGACCATGCCGCCTATGAGACGGTGCGCGATGCCGAAGCCCTCTCCTCCTGGATCGCGGCGATCCGCGAACAGGGCTACGTCGCCGTCGATACCGAGACCACCAGCCTTGACGAGATGCAGGCCGAGCTGGTGGGCATTTGTCTTGCCACGGCACCGGGGCGGGCCTGCTACATCCCGCTCGGTCACAAGGCGGGGGGCGAGAGCGATCTTTTCGGCTCTGTCACTCTGGCCGAGGGGCAGATGGGGCTGGATGAGGCGCTCGACCTGCTGAAGCCCGTCCTCGAGGATCCCGCGATCCTCAAGATCGGGCAGAACATGAAATACGACGCCAAGATCCTGGCCCGCTACGGGGTTGAGGTGGCGCCGATCGACGACACGATGCTGATGTCCTATGCGATGAATGCGGGGTCTCATTCGCATGGCATGGACGAACTGTCCGACCGCTACCTTGGCCATGTGCCGATCCCGATCAAATCGCTTCTGGGCTCGGGCAAATCCGCGATCACCTTCGACCGCGTCCCGGTGGACGAGGCGGTGAAATACGCGGCTGAGGACGCCGACATCACCCTGCGCCTTTGGCAGGGCTTCAAGCCGCAACTGCACCGCGCGCGCGTCGCGACGGTCTACGAGACGCTGGAACGCCCGCTGGTCCCGGTGCTGGCGCGGATGGAGATGGCGGGGATCAAGGTCGACCGCGATACGCTGTCGCGCATGTCCAATGCATTCGCGCAGAAGATGGCGGGGCTCGAGGCCGAGATACAGGAGATGGCGGGCCGGCCCTTCAACGTGGGCAGCCCCAAGCAGCTGGGCGAGATCCTGTTCGACGAGATGGGCCTGCCCGGAGGGGTCAAGGGCAAGACCGGGGCCTATGGCACCGGGGCCGATGTGCTCGAGGATCTGGCGACCGAACATGCGCTGCCGGGGCGGGTGCTGGACTGGCGGCAGCTGGCCAAGCTGAAATCGACCTATACCGATGCGCTGCAGGACCATATCAACCCGGAAACGGGGCGGGTGCATACGTCGTACTCCATCGCCGGGGCGAATACCGGGCGGCTGGCCTCGACCGATCCGAACCTGCAGAACATCCCCGTCCGCACCGAGGAAGGCCGCCGCATCCGCGAGGCGTTCGTCGCCGAACCCGGCAAGGTGCTGGTCAGCCTCGACTATTCCCAGATCGAGCTGCGCATCCTGGCCCATGTCGCGGGGATCGAGGCACTGAAGACCGCCTTCCGCGAAGGCGTCGACATCCATGCCATGACCGCGTCCGAGATGTTCAACGTGCCGTTGGATCAGATGACGGGCGAGATCCGGCGGCAGGCCAAGGCGATCAACTTCGGCGTGATCTACGGCATCTCGGGCTTTGGCCTTGCGCGCAACCTGCGCATCCCGCGCGATCAGGCGCAGGGCTTCATCGACCGGTATTTCGAACGCTTCCCCGGCATCCGCGCCTATATGGACGAGACCATCGCCTTTGCGAAGGCCAACGGCCATGTCCAGACGCTGTTCGGGCGCAAGATCCACACGCCCGAGATCAATGCCAAGGGGCCGCAGGCCGGTTTCGCCCGCCGCGCCGCGATCAACGCGCCGATCCAGGGGACGGCGGCCGATGTGATCCGCCGCGCGATGATCCGCATGGACCGCGCCATCGAAGACCTGCCTGCGAAAATGCTGCTGCAGGTGCATGACGAACTGCTGTTCGAGGTCGAGGAAGACGCGGCCGAGGCGCTGATCGACCGCGCCCGCGAGGTGATGGAGGGCGCGGCCCATCCGGCGGTACATCTGGACGTGCATCTGGCGGTGGACGGCGGCACGGGGGCAAACTGGGCCGAGGCGCATTGAGGGGAAGCGCATAAGGGCAGGCCCGCTTGAGGGGGCTTGCCCGGCGCGGTCTCTGGGTCCAGTCTGACCGGGCCTTAGGTCCAGATGCCCGAAATGATCCCGCCCGAATCCTTCACCCTCGATCCCGCTGCCCCCGGCACGCTGCAGGCGCGGCTACGGCAGGTGATTGCGCAGGGCATCCTGTCGGGGCGGTTCCGGCCGGGTGAGCGGCTCCCCTCCTCGCGCGCGCTGGCCCGGCACCTTGGGGTCAGCCGGATCACCGTGACGTTGGCCTATACCGAACTGGTGGCCGACGACTACCTCAGCGCGAAGGGCCGGTCCGGCTATTTCGTAAGCACGGATGCGCCCGAGCCGCCGCCGCATGTTCCCAACCCGACGCGGACCGAGAGCGTTGACTGGACCGCCCGCCTTGGTCCCCCGCTTTCTGGTCTGGGTGCTGAAAAGCCGATGGACTGGGCCGAGTATCGCTACAATTTCATCTATGGCCAGGCAGATCCGGCCCTGTTCGATCTGGCCAACTGGCGGCTTTGCGCGCTCCGCGCGCTGGGCCGGCGCGATTTCGCGGCGCTGACCGCCGATCAATATGACCGCGACGATCCCTTGCTGATCGACTTCATCACCCGCCAGACCCTGCCCCGGCGCGGCATCCTCGCCGGCCCGGACGAGGTTCTCTTGACGCTCGGCGCGCAGAATGCGCTCTGGCTGTCGGCCGAGGTGCTGCTGCGGACGCGCAACCATGCCGTGATCGAGGATCCCTGCTATCCGTCCCTGCGCGCCATGCTCGAGGGGCGCGCGCGGGTATCGGCCCAGCCCATCGACGGCGAGGGGCTGGATCCCGACCGCCTGCCGCAGGGCACGGATGTGGTGTTCGTCACCCCCGCCCACCAATGCCCGACCACCGCCACGATGCCGCTGGACCGGCGGCAAGCGCTGCTGGAGGCTGCGGGAAAGCGGGATTTCCTGATCGTCGAGGATGACTACGAATTCGAGATGGCGTTTCACAAACCGCCCCTGCCTGCGCTGAAATCGCTCGACCGGGACGGGCGTGTGATCCATGTCGGCAGCTTCTCCAAGTCGATCTTTCCGGGGTTGCGGCTGGGCTATCTGGTCGGGCCGGCGCCCTTCATCGCGCAGGCGCGCGCGCTGCGGGCCCGCATCCTGCGCCATCCGCCGGGGCATGTGCAGCGCACGACCGCCTATTTCCTGTCGCTGGGCCATTACGACGCGCTGATCCGCCGGATGAGCCGGGCCTATCTGGACCGCCGCAAGGCGCTCGACAGCGCGATTTCGGATCACGGGCTGACGGTCGCGGGCGGGGGGGCCTTCGGGGGATCCTCCGTCTGGATGCGGGCGCAGGGCAGGGATATGACCGCTGTTGCGCAAGGGCTTCGGGAAAGGGGTGTGCTGATCGAACCGGGTGCGCCCTTCTTCGCGGGCGCCGGGCGCCCCGATGCGGCCCCGGAGACGCGGGAATACTATCGCCTGGCCTACAGCTCCCTGCCGGTGACCCGCATTGCCGATGGCATTGCCGAGGTCGCGGCAGCGCTGGAAGCGGGAAGATGAGCGCGAGACGGGCTTCCGGCCGGTCCCCCTGCGATCCATCGGCCGGGACGCGATCCCGCCGGAAAGAGGCATGATGCAGAGACCCCCCGACAGCGACAGACTTGCCGAACTGGTCACGGCGCAGAGATCGGCTTTCGGGGCCGGCGACTATGCCACCGCCACGACCCTGGCCGAAGAGGCCGCCGCCCTGGCGCTTGAGACCAGTGTCCTGCGCAACCGGCGCGAGGGGTCGCCGGAGCTGTCGATCATCGTGGTCAGCTTCGACTGCACGGCCGAGACCCTTGCCATGATCGATTTCCTGGGCCGCCTGACGCTTGATTTCCGCCACGAGGTGATCGTCGTCGTGAATGGCGACCGAAGGCTCCGCGACCATCCGATGCCCGACACCCTTGCCGTGGTCGATCTGGCGGCGAACATGGGCGCATCGGGGGGGCGCAATCTGGGCGCGCATTTCGCGTCGGGGCGCTACCTGCTGTTTCTGGACGATGACGGCGCAACGGATGCGGCCTCCATCGGCACCCTCTATCGCACCGCTCTTGACCATGACGCGACCGCCGTGCGCGGGCGGGTTCAGCCGCGGGCCGGGCGTGCCGCCGGCGCCCTTTACAACCCCGGCGACAGCCTTGAACCCAGCATCATGGATATCGAGGGGATCACCATCTGGCAGGCCGCGCGGTTCCGGCAGGCCGGAGGCTATGATCCGCTGCTCTATGGTCACGAAGGGACCGAGCTTTACTGGCGGCTATACCCGCAGCACGGCGCGCAATCCTTTCTTTACGAGCCTCGCGCCGTCCTGATCCATGACCCCAGACGCCCGAGTACGCCGATACCGAAAGGCCAGAGCCGCTACCTCACCAACCTTCCCTACCTCAAATGGAAGGGCACGCCCTACGGCCCGATCCTGCGGATGATGGAACGGGCCAAGGCCACGCCGGAACAGCGCATCGCGCTGCGGGCCTGTATCGACGAGGCGCGCGCCCTGCAGGCGGCGGCGCTGCCGCGCCGCCCCCTCGTCTCGATCCTGACGACCGTTCGGGAGGCGGCGCCCTTCGTTGCGGAGTTTTCCGAAAGCCTGCAGCGCCAGACCTATCAGGAGTTCGAGCTGATCGTCGTCGATGACGGCGCCTCGGAGGCCACCCTGCAAGAGCTTTCCCGGCACTGGCAGGGCGACGCCCGGCTGCGGCTTGTGCCCTTTGCCGGGGCGGGGGAGGCTTCGGGACGCGGGGCTGCGCTGAACACGGCGCTCGCCTCCGCGCGGGGCGAGGTCTGCCTTCTGGCCGACATCCGGGATGTCATGGTGCGCAAGCGGATCGAATGGTCGGTCTGGCGGATCCTCGAGGGGCGCGATTGCGTTGCCTGTCAAAGCTTTGACGAAAGGCAGGCCATCCACGACCCCCTTCCCCTGCCGCTGATGCCGGCCTCGGTCCGGCTGCGGCGGTTTGTCGGCACGCCGGTGAACGTCGCCACCCTCGCCTTTCGCAAGGCCCGGTTCGTCCAGCCCTTTGCGGAAGAAGCCGGAGCCGCGCCCGAGGTCGACTGGCTGTTTCGCAACCTTGCCGCCGATCCGACGCTTGACGGCGAGGTTCTGCCCTTCCTCGGGTGCTACGCCCTCTCCGCCCATGACGAGGGTGCGAAACGCGACCGGAGAGAGGCCACGCGGCGGTGCGTGACGGCGCTGCACCGCGCATTGATCGCTTTCGACGAAGAGGCAGATCCTGCGAGGCTTGCCATGCTGCTGGGGCATCGCCCTGCAGAGGATGCGGCCTCGATTCGGGCGGTTTACGACTATTGCTTCAGGTTCGAAGGGTTCGACGGGGCTGCAGAGGTTCGGACCATGCTCCTGACCATGACGCGGGAATTGCAGTTTCGGCAGCTTGCCCGCGCGGAGACCCGCAAGAACTCCGGGCGCAAGGCTGATGCGGGGCAAGCGACCGAAGGGTCGGAAACGCCCGGCGAACCCCAGTCGCCGCAAGCCGCAGTTCTTTCGGCCGCCGCCATGGCGGAAGTCGAGCAGGCCGAGCAGGCATGGCTGCGCCAATACCGACGCTCGCGCAGCTTGCTGGGCCGTCTGGCGGCGAGACGGCCGCCACCGCCACCGGCGCATTTCGACGAAGAGGCCTATCTCGCCCAGAATCCCGATGTGGCTTTGGGCCTTGCCAATGGGCAGTTTCCCTCGGGCTTTGCGCATTTCATGCTTCATGGCCGGGCGGAAGGCCGGGCACGCGCCTTGCGAGGACGCTGACGCCTGCGGGCCGTGCCTGCTTTTCTCGGGGGCCTGTGATCGGGGCCTTACACTCAGGCCGTCTCCACGCAGTGGCGGCGGAAGGCGCTTTTCAGCATGTCAAGCTCCGCCCGAAGAAGGTCGATCTCGGCCCGAAGGTCTTCGGACAAGGGCTCTCCGGCGACAAGCGAGAAATGGGCAAGCCGCGCACCGCTGGAGCGTTCGCAGATCACGAAGGTCTGGATCCCGTCGGCAATCGCCTCGACGGGGACCGGAACCCTGACGCGCCACTGGCCCGCCTCGCGCAAGGGCTCGACCTCGATCCCCGGAAGGGGGTTGTTCATATGGGTCACGCTCAGCGCGGGCGCGGTGTCAGACCCGCTGAGAACGCCTTCCCAAACGCCGGCAACCAGACGGGTCTTTGTCAAGGTCACTCCCACGATCCGGCCCTCATTCCTGACACTCCACTTGTCACCTGCCAAAACCTTCAGAACTCGGCCCGCGGATAGCGCGCCATCGTCAGATCCCGCACCGTCACCTGGTTCATCTCGGGCCCCTCGAAGATCAGGTCAAGCCAGATCTTCTCGATGCGCTTTTCGTTCAGCTTGGTATAGGCAAGGTCGAATTCCACCGTCCCCTGCGCCGTTCTGAGGTCAAGCTCGCGCACGATCTGTTCGGTATTCGGACCGTGCCGGATATTGAGGCGCGCAAAGATCTCGAGCGGCTTTTCAAACTCGATCATCGTGTCCAGTCGTACCAGATGCCGGCGCAGAAGCCCGTTGCAGGCCGCCGCGGGCAGGTCGATGGCAAGACTGAGGAAAGATCCGTCGAAGGCGAAGACATCCATCCGGAAACCGAACGGGGCCAGATCCTCCGCCCCGAGGTTGCGCAGCTGCCGGATCGTCAGTTCGCTGACCTTGCAGTCATGAAACAGCGTGACCTCGTCCCCGATCATCGTGCGATTGGCAACGCCGACAAGCCCCTTCTGCGGCAATGGTCCCCGCCAGAGTTGGGGCCGCCAGCCCCAGTCGCTGCCCATCGGGCGGGGAAAGGTCGAAGAGCCGACCCGCGGCAGGGCCAGGCGGCTGTCGGCGACATGGATCACCTCATCCACCTTGTGCCGCAGGGCGCGGGCGCGCGCTCGGTCCTGGCTGAGTTGGGAGAGTTCGGCGAGTTCGGCCCGTCGTGCGATCCGCGACCAGCGCCGCATCGCCAACGCATGGGCAACCCTCTCGGCCCATCTGCTCAAGGGGCCGGACGCGGTGACCTTCAATCCGCGCGCCTCCGGGGCGTCATTCCGTTCGGAGCCGTGATCCACATCGCCATTCGTCGACATCGTCGTCATGAATACACCCTGAGCCCCTGCCCACCCCAAGAAACGGCACCTTGCGGAATAGTCGTGCCAAATTGTTTCCCAAATGGAAACATCACTCGCGCACTCCGGCGGATGCTTTGGCAACCTGTGACACAGTTCCGACTCCGGACAAGGCCGAGGCGGCGAAATGCAACCGACCCACTCCTGTTCGCCCGAACAGCCCGGCCTGCACGATTGCATTTTCCCGCAGCGGCGCATATCTCCCGAGCCTGACGCAAGAGGCAGGCCTGCGCATGAACTGGATTTCCAACTACGTCCGTCCGCGGATCAACTCGATCTTCTCGCGCCGCGAGGTGCCCGAGAATCTGTGGACGAAATGCGACGAATGCGGAACCATGCTGTTCCACCGCGAGCTTGCCGACAACCTCAATGTCTGCACCAGTTGCGGCCATCACATGCCGATCACGCCGCGCGCGCGGTTCAAGGCGCTGTTCGATGGCGGCATCTTCACCGAGGTCAAGGTTCCCGAACCGCTTGCCGACCCGCTCCAGTTCCGCGACCAGAAGAAATACACCGACCGCCTGCGCGACGCCCGCAAGACAACCGGAGAGGCCGAGGCGATGCTGGTCGCCGAGGGCGAGATCGGGCGCACGCCCATCGTCGCGGCGGCGCAGGACTTTACCTTCATGGCCGGATCCATGGGGATGTATGTCGGCAATGCGATCATCGCCGCCGCCGAACGCGCGGTAAAGCTCAAGCGGCCGCTGGTCCTGTTCTCGGCCGCCGGCGGCGCCCGGATGCAGGAGGGGATTCTCTCGCTCATGCAGATGCCGCGCACCACCGTTGCCGTGCAGATGCTGAAGGAGGCGGGCCTTCCCTATATCGTCGTCCTGACCCATCCCACGACCGGCGGGGTCACGGCCTCTTACGCCATGCTGGGCGATGTCCAGATCGCCGAGCCGAATGCGCTGATCTGCTTTGCCGGCCCCCGGGTGATCGAACAGACGATCCGCGAGAAGCTCCCCGAAGGGTTCCAGCGGGCCGAGTATCTTCTGGATCACGGAATGCTCGACCGGGTGACGCCACGCGGCAAGCTCAAGGAAGAACTGGTGACGATCCTGCGGATGCTCTTGCGCGAAACGCCCGCGGTCGCCGCCGATCTGCCCGCCCCGGCGCCGGTCTCCGAGGACGGTTCCGACGCGGAGGCCCATCCCGAGGCAGGGTCCACCGCAGCATCGGCCAGCGATCCCGCGGCCCAGCCCGCAGCCGGTTCCGCCTCGACCTCCTCCGAGGAGACGGGGCGCTAGTGCGGCGGGCCCTGACCGGGTTCGCCCTGGTTGTCCTTCTGCCCGTCCTGACAGCCGTCGCGCTGGCGGTGCTCTGGCTTGACCACAGCCACCCCACCGCCGCCCTCGATGGTCTGACCGAGCACGAGGCCATGGCCCTGCTGGGGGAGCCGACGAACCGATATGGCGCCGCGTTCCGTCCGAACTGGAGCCGCGATGTCACGCTTGCGGGTGTGACCCTGGCCGAAAAGACCCTCTTTCTGGATGGGTCGGACGATGCCGGCGGCGGGGTGGGCACTGGCTCCGGTGCCTGGCGGCTGCCGGCCGGGGTCTTTGTCAACCACAGCTACGAGCAGGGCCATGCGCGCGGCCTGTTCTGCTTTACCTCGCCCTTCAGTTGCAGGCTTGAACCATGACAGAGATCGCCTCGGACGCCCTCCTCGCCCGGATGATGGCGCTGCATCCCAAGATCATCGACCTGACCCTCGACCGCGTCTGGCGGCTTCTGGCCGCGCTCGACAATCCGCAGGACCGCCTGCCCCCGGTCGTCCATGTTGCCGGCACCAACGGCAAGGGCAGCACGCAGGCGATGATCCGCGCGGGGCTCGAGGCGACGGGGGCGCGGGTCCATGCCTATACCTCGCCCCATCTGGCGCGGTTTCACGAACGGATTCGGCTGGCGGGCACGCTGATCACGGAACAGCACCTGACCGACATGCTTGACCGCGCCTATGCGCTGAACCGCGGCGAGAGCATCACCTATTTCGAGATCACCACCTGCGCCGCCCTTCTGGCCTTTGCCGAAACGCCCGCCGACTGGACCCTGCTCGAGGTGGGGCTGGGCGGGCGCCTTGATGCGACCAATGTCGTCGCGCGGCCCGCGCTGACGGTGATCACGCCGGTGGACCTCGATCATCAGGCCTTTCTCGGCGACACGATCGGCCAGATTGCGGGCGAGAAGGCCGGGATCATGAAGCGCGGGGTGCCTTGCGTCGTGGCCCCGCAGCACGAGCAGGCGATGGAGGTGATCGAGGCCCATGCCGCCCGCACCGGCAGCCCGCTCATCGCCCATGGCCAGCACTGGCATGTGACCACCGAGCGCGGCCGGCTGGTGTTTCAGGACGAGCACGGCCTTCTGGACCTGCCGCTTCCGAACCTGCCGGGGCCGCATCAGATCGTGAACGCGGGCACCGCTCTGGCCGCCCTGCGCGCCCTGAACCAGCCCGAGGCGGCCTTCGAGGCCGCCGTCACCGGGGCCTTCTGGCCCGCGCGGATGCAGCGGCTGGCGACGGGGCGGTTGGCCGATCTGGCCCGTCCGGCCGAGCTTTGGCTGGACGGCGGCCACAACCCCGCGGCGGGCGAGGCCCTGGCGGCCACGCTGGCCAGCCTGCCGCCCCGGCCCACGCATCTGATCTGCGGGATGCTGAACACCAAGGATATCGGCGGCTATCTGCGCCCGCTGGCGAAGGTCGCGCAAAGCCTGACGGCGCTTTCGATCCCCGGCGAGGCGGCAACGCTCCCCGCGCATGAGACCGCGCAGCATGCCGAAAGCGCTGGCCTGCCCGCCACCACTGCGGATAGCCTGCAAGAGGCGATTGCCGCGCTGGTTGCGCGCGCGCCGTCGTCGCGTATCTTGATCTGCGGCTCGCTCTACCTCGCGGGCCATGTGCTGAGGGAAAACGGATGATCCGACTGGCCTGCGCCGCCGCCGTGGCGCTTTACTCGACCCAAGCCCATGCGGCGATGGTGCATTTCTGCTGGGTGGGCGGGAATGGCTACACGATGACCGGGTCGATGGAGTTTCCCGACGAGCTTCTGGATACCCACATGATCACCGAGGCGGATGTGCTCCGCTTCAAGATCGCGGGCTATCTGGACGGGCAGCTGATCGGGACATGGAGCCTTGATCAACTCACGCCCACGACAAGCTGGACCCTGCGCTACCATCCCCGGACGATGACCTTTCCGACGACCGAGGGGCCGCTGTCGGGTTCCTATCAGGAGTGGAATGCCGATGGCACGGCCACGGATTGCGGGCCGGGCGGGTTCGGTTTCAATGCCGGGAACTATGCGCAGGATTTCTGCCTGAACGGGGTCTGGGTGGAACCCTCGGGCGTGCCACCCGAGACACCCTTCGTGGCCCAGACAACCGCGCCCTACCGCTCGGACTGCACGGGAACGGCGCTGATCGGGTAGGTCGTTTCGCTCGCGCCTGGCCCGCGGGTCTGGTCCGTTCAGGCCGAAGCCACCGATGCCGCGCCACCACGGCGCGATGACCCGCCCCTGCTGGCGCGACGCGGGGCCTTCGCTGTAGGGTGGGGTTCACCCCACCCTACCGGCAGCTTCGGCCGAGCGCGCTCAGGCCGCCCGCATCGCTTCTTCAAGGATATCCATGGCCTCGGCGAACACGTCGTCCTCGACCGTGATCGGTGCAAGAAACCTGACCACGTTTCCGTAAACCCCGCAGGTCAGCAGGATCAGCCCCCGATTCAGAGCTTCGGCCTTCACCCGGTTGGTGAAATCGGCATCGGGCTCCTTGCCGCCCGGCACATTGAACTCGACCGCGACCATGAAGCCCGGGCCCCGGATATCGGCGATCTGCGGCACATCGGCCCGCATCCCCTCAAGCCGCTGCCGCAGCCGCGAGCCCAGCGCATTCGCCCGGTCGCAGAGCCCCTCTTCCTCGATCACGTCCAGCACCGCATGGGCCGCCGCGATCCCCAGCGGATTGCCGCCATAGGTGCCACCCAGACCGCCGGGATTGGCCGCATCCATGATCGAGGCCCGCCCCGTCACCGCCGCCAGTGGCAGCCCGCCGGCAAGGCCCTTGGCCATGCAGGTGATGTCGGCCGCCACGTCGTAATGCTCCATCGCGAACAGCTTGCCCGTCCGCGCGAATCCCGTCTGCACCTCGTCCGCGATCAGCACGATGCCGTGCTCGTCACACAGGCTGCGCAGCCCCCGCATCAGCTCGGCCGGGGCCGGGTAGAAGCCGCCCTCGCCCTGCACAGGTTCAAGGATGATCGCCGCCACCCGACCCGGATCGAGATCGGCCTTGAACAGCGCCTTGATCCCGGCCATCGAATCCTCAACCCCCGTCCCGTGCAGCGCGATCGGGAAGGGCACGTGATAGATGTCGGGCATCATCGTGCCGAAGCCCGCCTTGTAGGGCTGGACCTTGCCGGTCAGGCTCATCCCCATGAAGGTGCGCCCGTGGAAGGCGCCGCCGAAGGCGATCACCGCCTGACGGCCCGTCGCGAAACGGGCGATCTTGACGGCATTCTCCACCGCCTCGGCCCCGGTCGTGACAAAGACGGTGCGCTTCTCGAAATCGCCGGGAACAGCCGCGTTCAGCCGCTCGCCCAGACGGATGTAATTCTCGTAAGGAAGCACCTGATGGCAGGTATGGGTGAAGCTGTGCAGCTGCTTTTCCACCGCCGCCATCACCTTTGGGTGGCAATGGCCGGTGTTGACCACGGCGATGCCGGCTGCGAAGTCGATGTAGCGGTTGCCCTCGACATCCCAGACCTCGGCATTCTTCGCGCGGTCCACATAGACCTGCGTCATCATCCCCACGCCCCGGGCGATGGCGGTCTTGCGGCGTTCGGCAATCTCGGTGTTCTGCATGGTTCGTTCCGCTTGAAGGGCTTTGGCTCTGGATCGTCTTCTAGCCTGTCCCGGCCCCCTCGCGCCATGCAGAAATCGACGCATGTGGGCCCGGAACGGCCTGGCCATGATCGTCGGAATCCCCGGAACCCGGCAGCCAACCGCGAAATCCGGCCGAGCGAATCACGAGATTGTTGACGCAGGAGCAACCATGCCCCAAGATGTTGTGCAACACGGCCCCGGATCACCTGTTGCCTGACTGACACTCAACCAGTTGGGGTTCGTGCGAGGGACAGACTGACATCATGTGTGTTTTCGCCAGATTCCCGGGTTTCGTCAGATAGGCGCCTGACGCGCCGCCCGGTTTCCATTCCGCAAGAACAGGCAAGAGAGCAGAAGGGGGGCCGGTCCAACGGCCCCCCGCTTCACTTTTCGTCTCGGGCCGCGCCTCCGGCAGCCGCGGCGGCCAGGGCGCGAAGGGCCTCCAATGCCTCATCGGCGCGGTCTTCGGGTACGAAAAGATGGTCGTGGAAATAGCCCGCAACCGGATTCACCCCCATGCCCAGCGCCGCCAGCCGGGTTGCGATCCGCGCGATGAACCCCACCGCCTCGAGCGCGGAATGCACCCTCAGCGTGATCTTGCGGCAGCGGAAGACGGGGGTAAGTGCGGGGTCCGTGGTCTCGTCCTCGGGCAGGATGAGGGTCAGGCCCTCATCCTCGAGAAAGGTCAGGATCGCATGGGCGCGGGCGGGATGATCGGCCTGCGCCGTGGTACAGAACAGATAGACGCAAGGGTCAAGGACCGGCCGCATCCCGGCCAGAAGGCGGTCGGGATCGGTCTCGCCCGTCTTTGCGGCATCCGTCATGCGCGCCCCCAACCGGCGGATTGCATCTCGTTCAGGCGGCTGACGGTGCGGCCGAATTCGAAACTGCCCTCGCCCTCGACATAAAGCATCTCGGGCCGGGCGTCGGCCGAGCAGATCAGCCGCACCTTCGCCTCGTAGAGCGCGTCGATCAGGGTCACGAAGCGGCGCGCCTGGTTGAAATTCTCGGAGGACAGCTGCGGGATATCCTCGAGGATCAGCACCCGCGCGGCCTGGGCGAGCGCAAGGTAATCGGCGGGGCCAAGCGGCTGGCCGCAGAGATCATAGAACGTGGCCTTCGCGACGCCGTTGTGAAAGGCCGGGATTTCCACATCGCGGCCATGAACACGCAGCACCAGCGGTGCCGACGTGCCGCCGGTCAGATCCTCCCAGATCGTGCGGATGGCGGCTCGGGCGGCGGGATCGGCGGGCGTGAAATAGACGGTCGCCCCCTGCAGGCGGCCGTCGCGGTGGTCCTGCGGGCCGGCCAGTTCGAACACGTCCATCCGCTCTTTGATCAGCGCGATGAAGGGCAGGAACAGGGCGCGGTTCAACCCGTCGAGATACAGGTCGTCGGGTGGCCGGTTCGAGGTCGTGACCACCGTCACCCCCCCGTCGAACAGGCGCTGGAACAGGCGGCCGACGATCATCGCATCGGCGATATCGTCGATCTGCATCTCGTCGAAGGCAAGGAAACGCACCTCGGCGATGATCCGGTCGGCGACGGGGGCCAGCGAATCCTCGACCCCGCGCTTGCGGGCGGCGGTCATTTCGGCATGGACCCATTGCATGAAGGCGTGGAAATGCCGCCGCCATTTGGGGACGGTCACCGTTTCGGTCAGCAAGTCCATGAGCATGGACTTGCCCCGCCCCACGCCGCCCCAGACATAGGCCCCGCGCACGGGCGGGGGCTTCTTGCGGAACAGACCCTTGCGTTCCGGTACGGCAAGCTCTGCCCGGATCCTGTCCAGCCGGCCAAGCGCGGCGCGCTGGGCCGGATCCTCGGTCAGAGTTCCGGCAAGCAGGCGGGCGTCGTAAAGGTCGGGCAGGGTGGTCATTTGAGCGGTCTAGCCCGCACTGGCCGCAGTGAAAAGCGCCGGCAGGCGGGTCGTGTTGGCGCGGCGTGGGCTTCGCCCACCCTACCGGAAGCGGCGAGGTCGCGTAGGGTGGGCAAAGCCCACGCACGGACAATCCCGTCATACCGTATGTAGGGTGGGCAAAGCCCACGCGCCTGCCCACCGGGGCCGGCGCCTATCCCGCGGCCATTCACAGTTCGCGCAGCACCGACCGCAGAAGGACCGCCACCTCGGTCGCATGGGTATGGACCAACCCATGCCCCGCGCCCGCCACAACCTCCTGCTTGGCCGCCCGGTTCCACTGTGCCAGCGTGCCAAGCGCGCGCAGCGGCACGACCTCGTCCACCTCGCCCCAGATCGCAATCACCGGGATATCGTCGCGCGCGATCCCCCGATGCTCTGCCTCGAGCCCCTCTGCCAGGATCCCCCGCCGACTTGCCAGAACCGAGGTCAGAAATCCCGGCCGCCGCAGCTCGGCCAGCTGCAGATCGACGATCCCCGGCACCTCGGTCGCCTCGCTCCGCGCCGCGATAAGCCGCGCCGTCATCCGCCCCCGCGCCAGCACCGCATGCAGCCAGTCGCCCAGCACCGGCACCTTCTTCGTCCAGCGTTCGAACCCGTCCTCGACCACCTCGATCCCCGAAGGCGCAACCAGCATCAGCCGCTTCATCCGCTCGGGGTAGCGCGCGGCAAAGGCAGTGGCGATCGCCCCGCCCATCGAATAGCCCAGCAGCGTCAGATCCTCGCGCAGGCCCTCATGCTCCAGCAGGTCCAGAAGCTGGGTCAGAAAGAACTCCCGGTCCTGCACCCCCCGCACGCTCTCCGACTGGCCCCGCCCGTAAAGGTCATAGACCAGCACCCGGTAGCCGATCCCGCCCAGCCCTTCGGCCACCGCCTCGAACACCGCCGAGGGCGTGGTCAGCCCGTGGATCGCCACCACCACCGGCCCGCGCACCGGCCCGATCCAGCGGTAATGCGTCACCCCCTGCGACAGGTCCGCAAACTGCCCCGTCGCCAGCGCCCGGTCAGGAAGGCGCAGGCCAAGACGCAGGGCAACGGGAATGGCGACCAGCACCAGCCCGACCAGACCCAGCACTCCCAGAACCCAAAGCACCCCGCAGCACTCCCATAGGTGCGGGCGAAAAGGATCAGCGCGCCCGCCAGACATCCAGAATGTGGCGGCTGACCATCAGGTCCAGATGCGCGCCACCCCCGTTCTTGAACAGGGTAATCTCGTCATCACTATGGCGAACAAGGGATTCCAGGTCGTAAAAATCGGCGATCACATGCTCCGGCCCGATCACGCCCGCGGCGATCGGATCCATGAGTTCCCCGATATGCCCGACCACCGTCTCGCGCAGGTCGCAGAACACCCGCGCGCGTGCGATGGCGGTATCGTCGGCCTCGCGCATGTCGGGGCGATAGGCGCCGATCAGGTCGATATGCTGGCCGGGGCGCAGCCAGTCGCCCTTCAGGATCGGCGCCGTGGTCATCGTGGCACAGGTCACGATATCGGCCCGGCGCACGGCCGCCTCGAGATCGCCCACCACCTCGACATCCGGGTGATCGGCGCGAAACCGCTCCGCCGCCTCGGCCGAGCGATTCCACAGCAGGAAGCGCGCCTCCGGAAAAGCCGCGCCATAGGCCGCGCGCAGCGACCGGCCCACCGTGCCCGCCCCCACGATCAGGATCGTCCGGCTGTCGGGCCGCGCCAGCCGCATCGCGGCCAGAAGGCTGTCGCCGGCCGTCTTCCACTTGGTCACAAGGTGGAAATCCAGCACCGCCTCGGGCCGGCCATCCGCATCCGAACAGAGGTTCACCATCCCGTCGATGCTCGGCAGGCCCTTCGCCCCGTTGCCCGGAAAGATCGTGCAGACCTTCACCGCCAGCCCCAGCCCCGCGATCCAGGCCGACCGGTTCAACAGCGTATCCGCCCCCCGCCGCATCAGCACGTCCGCCACCTCGGCCCGCGGCAGGTCATGCCCGGCGGCAATCGCCTGCGTCAGCCGCAGCCAGTCCAGCCCCGCCTCACCTTCGGCAAAGGGAATGACCTCGATGCTCATCGCGCCTCCTCCTCGGACAAAAGCCCCTCGGCCACCAGCCGCGCGGCCCAGCCCGCGGGCCCCTCGAACAGATGCACCCCCCAACCCCGCGCGCGGGCCGCCTCAACATTCTCGGGCCGGTCGTCGGCAAAGAGAAGCCGGTCGGGCGCCACCCCGCACTCTGCCTCAACCGCTTCATAGATCGCAGGCTCCGGCTTCATCACCCGCAATTCGCCCGAGACAAAGGCCCGGTCGAACTCGGCCAGGAAGGGATAATGCGCCCGCGCCACCTCCAGCGTATCGGCCCCGAAATTGGTCAGCGCAAGAACCGGCACGCCCCTGGCCCTGAGCGCCCGCAGAAGCCGCACCGAATGGTCGATCACCGGGGCGAACATCTCGATCCAGCGCAGATGCCACATCTCGATCTCGTCCCGCCATTCGGGATGCCGCGCGGCCAGCGCCGCCACCGCCTCTGCCATGCGCGCGCCCCGGTCCACGCTGGCGTTCATCCCCTCGAGGTCCACCTCGGCCATCAGCAGCCGCCGCCGCTCGACCCCGATCACGCGATCGTAAAACCCCACCGGATCCCATTCCACCAGCACATTGCCGATGTCGAAGACCACCGCCTCGGGCCGCGCGCCCCGCCCCTTGCCTTGAACCACGCTCATCCCCTTCTTTTGTTCCCAAATATCCCGGGGGGAGGCCCGTCAGGGCCGGGGGGCAGC
>JBHYFN010000001.1:0-171702 GCA_051859505.1 Paracoccaceae bacterium | reverse complement strand
TCGCACAGGCCCAGTCGGTTGTCGAACGCCGGAACACCATTCCCATCCTCGCCAATGTCCTGATCGAGGCGGAGGGCAGTTCGGTCCAGTTCCGTGCCACCGATCTGGATATCGAGGTGGTCGACCGCGCCCCGGCACAGGTCGAACGCGCCGGAGCGACGACAGTCGCCGCGGTCCTGCTGAACGAGATCGTCCGCAAGCTTCCGGACGGGGCACTTGTGACATTGGCGGACAATCCGCAAACCGGGCGCCTGTCGATCGAGGCCGGACGGTCGCATTTCCAGTTGGCGACCCTGCCGAAAGAGGATTTTCCGGTGATGGCCTCCTCGGATTATGCCACGAATTTCGCGGCACCCGCGGCCGTGCTGCGCCGGCTGTTCGACAAGTCGAAATTCGCGATTTCTACCGAAGAGACGCGCTATTACCTCAACGGCGTCTACATGCATGTGGCCGAAGGCGAGGGCGGACGGCTGCTGCGCTGCGTGGCGACGGACGGGCATCGGCTGGCCCGGATCGATGCGCCTTTGCCGGATGGGGCCGAGGGGATGCCCGGCGTGATCGTGCCGCGCAAGACCGTGGGCGAGTTGCGCAAGCTGCTTGACGATGACGACACGACGATCGCAGTCTCGGTTTCCGAGACGAAGATCCGCTTCGCCACTCCGGCGATTACCCTGACCTCGAAGGTGATCGACGGAACCTTTCCCGACTACACGCGGGTCATTCCGCAGGGGAATACCCGGCGGCTCGAGGTGGACGCCGCCGAGTTTGCGCGGGCCGTGGACCGGGTTGCCACGGTGTCTTCCGAACGATCCCGCGCGGTCAAGCTGACCCTTGATGAGGATCGGCTCGTGCTGTCCGTCAATGCACCGGATGCCGGCGCTGCCGAAGAGGAACTCGCCGTGGCTTACGGTGACGACCCTCTCGAAATCGGGTTCAATGCACGATATCTTCTTGAGATATCGAGCCAGGTTGACAGGGAGAACGCGGTTTTCCTGTTCAATTCCTCGGGCGATCCGACGCTGATGCGGGAAGGCAATGACACAAGCGCGGTCTATGTCGTCATGCCGATGCGCGTGTAAGGGGCGCAAAATCTTCGTACGAAGATTTTGGAGTGCAAGAATTTTCGGACGAAAATTCTTGGCGCCCGCCCCGACCGCCTTGCGAGAGGCCTGATGGCGGTTCTGAGACTGGCGTCGCTGACGCTTTCGCATTTTCGCTCTCATCGTCGTGCCAGCCTGGATTTCGACGGTCGCCCCGTGGCGCTTCATGGCGCCAACGGGGCGGGCAAGACCAATCTGATCGAGGCGATTTCGTTCCTTTCGCCGGGCAGAGGGCTGCGGCGCGCAGCGCCGCAGGATATCGCGCAGCGGCCGGATCCTCTGGGATGGAAAATCCGGGCGACACTGGTCACCCCCCGAAACGAACACGAGATCGAGACATGGGCCGAGCCCGGCGAGACCCGCAGCCTGCGCGTCGATGGCAAGACCGCCTCGCAGAATGCCCTGGCGAGTCTGGCGGCCATTCTCTGGCTTGTGCCGTCGATGGATCGTCTGTGGATCGAAGGAGCCGAGGGCCGGCGCCGCTTTCTGGATCGCACGACGATGAGCTTTCTGCCCGCCCATGCCACGTCTGTGCTTGACTACGAAAAGGCCATGCGCGAGCGCAACCGCCTGCTCAAGGATATGGTCCGTGATGCGGCATGGTACAGGTCACTTGAGGCGCAGATGGCCCGGGCGGGTACCGAGATCATGCAGAACCGAAGGGCGGCGCTAGAGGCGCTGGCCGCCGCGCAGGGGGGGGCGGAGACGGCCTTCCCGGCCGCCGATCTTGCCCTGTCGCATCCGGATGGACCGCTCCCGGATACCGAAGAGGCATTCGGCGAGGCGCTCGCCGAGAACCGTCCTCGCGATCTGGCGGCGGGCCGCAGCCTGATCGGCCCGCATCGCATCGATCTTCATGCCGTCTGGAGGGCCAAGGGAATGCCCGCCGCCGAATGTTCGACCGGAGAGCAGAAGGCGCTGTTGATCTCGCTGATCCTTGCCAATGCGCGCGCCTTGGCAAGCCGCTTCGGTGCGCCCCCGCTCTTGTTGCTTGACGAGGTGGCGGCCCATCTTGATGCCGCGCGCCGCGCCGCGCTCTATGACGAGATCTGCGGGCTGGGCGCTCAGGCCTTCATGACGGGCACGGGACGGGAGTTGTTCGACAGTCTTGGCACGCGCGGTCAGGTCTTCCACGTTTCCGAAAACGCGGGACAGACAGTGATTCTCGAAGAGCAGTCCCCGGCCTGACGCTTTGGTCGCTTGGGCCGGAAAGGAAGGACGACGACCCGCAATGAGAAGGGAAGAGACGGATCTTCTGGTGATCGGCGGCGGCCCGGCTGGGTTGATGGCCGCGGAAACGGCCGCAGAGGCCGGTCTGTCGGTCCTTCTGGCCGAGGCGATGCCGACAATGGGCCGCAAGTTCCTGATGGCGGGAAAATCCGGCCTGAACATCACCAAGAACGAAGATTTCGCGACCTTCCTGGCCACCTATGGCACCGGCATCGGGGAGGGGGCGGGCCCGGACGTCACGCTGCCCGTCGCCCTGCGGGATGCGCTGGAGGGTTTCGGTCCGGGGGCCGTCATGACCTGGGCCGAGGGCCTTGGCCAACCCGTTTTCACCGGCTCGTCCGGCAGGGTCTTTCCGGTCGCCATGAAGGCCTCGCCCCTTTTGCGGGCCTGGCTGTCGCGCTTGCGCGAGAAGGGGGTCGCCTTGCACAGTCGCTGGCGCTGGGACGGGTGGCAGGGCACGGAGGCCATTTTCGCCACGCCCGATGGGCCGGTGGCGGTCAGGGCGGGTGCGACGGTGCTGGCGCTGGGTGGGGCCAGCTGGGCGCGGCTCGGATCGGACGGTGGCTGGACGCGGCACCTTCCGCACCTCTGCGCCCCCTTCCGCCCGGCCAACATGGGGTTTGTCATTCGCTGGTCGCCTCACATGGCGCCCCATTTCGGCAAGCCGATCAAGGCGGCGGTGCTTCAGGCGGGCGATCACAGGGTCCGGGGCGAGTTCGTGATCTCGGCCCGCGGCCTTGAAGGGGGCGGGATCTATGCCGTCTCGGCCCGGATCCGCGACGGCGCGGCGCTCAGTCTGGATCTTGTCCCGCATCTGTCCCTCCCGGCGCTGCGCGCGGCGCTGGCCCGCCCGCGCGGAAAGGCGACCGTGGCGCAGCATCTGCGCAGGCAGCTGCGCCTTGATCCGGTGCGCCTGGCGCTTATGCAGGAATTCGGGCGCCCCCTGCCCGATGACCTGGCACCCCTCCTCAAGGCCCTGCCGATCCGTCACGAGGGGCCCCGTCCGATCGACGAGGCCATCTCGACCGCGGGCGGCTTGCGCTTCGAGGCGCTGGACGGCGCGCTCATGCTGCGCGACCGGCCCGGTGTTTTCGCCGCGGGCGAGATGCTGGACTGGGAAGCCCCGACCGGTGGCTATCTTCTGACGGCCTGCCTGGCCACCGGGCGACGTGCCGGGCAGGCTGCTGCCGCATGGCTGGCCGAAAGGCGCGAAAACTGACATGTCAGTCACCCGCCCGACCTTGACTTTCCGCCCCGGATACCGGACCGGTTGCCCCCGAACATATCCACGCGGGCGGAGGAGAGAGCCATGAAACTGTTGCGTCACGGAGAGCCGGGGGCCGAGAAGCCGGGCATCCTTGCCACGGACGGCACGATCCGCGACCTGTCGGGCGTGGTGGCCGATATCGGCGGCGAGGTGATCTCGGATGCCGGGCTGGCGGCGCTGCGGGGGGTCGATCTTTCGGCGCTGCCCGTCGTTGACCCTGCCAGCCGGCTGGGGCCCTGCGTCGCGGGCACGGGCAAGTTCATCTGCATCGGCCTCAACTACGCCGACCATGCCGCCGAAAGCGGCCTTGCTGTCCCGCCCGAGCCGGTGATCTTCATGAAGGCCACCAGCGCCATCTGCGGGCCGAACGATCCGATCATCATCCCCCGCACCTCGGAAAAGACCGACTGGGAGGTAGAGCTTGCCGTCATCATCGGGACGAAGTGCAAATACGTCTCCGAGGCTGACGCGCTGAATTACGTCGCGGGCTATGCCGTGGCCAATGACGTGTCCGAGCGCGCCTTCCAGGCCGAACGCGCGGGCCAGTGGACCAAGGGTAAGAGCTGCGACAACTTCGGCCAGCTGGGCCCCTGGCTCGTGACCCGCGACGAGGTGGCCGATCCGCAGAACCTGTCGATGTGGCTGACCGTGAACGGCGAGACGATGCAGAACGGATCCACCAAGACCATGGTCTATGGCGTGGCGCATGTCGTCAGCTACCTGTCGCAGTTCATGACGCTGCATCCGGGCGACGTGATCTCGACCGGGACGCCGCCGGGCGTGGGGCTGGGCATGAAGCCGCCGCGCTACCTCAAGGCGGGCGAGGTGGTCGAGCTTGGGATCGAGGGGCTGGGCCAGCAGCGGCAGGATGTGATCGCCGACATCTGACCCGGCGGACCGGGCACAAAGAAGGCTGCGCCCATGCCGGGGACTCCGTTCACCGACGTCTGGACCTTTGCGATAGGTCTTCTGGGCGCGGCCATCATCGGCCTTGCCAAGGGGGGCCTGGCCGGTGTCGGCATCCTTGGCGTGCCGGTGCTGGCGCTGATCATGTCGCCGGTGCAGGCCGCGGGGATCCTGCTGCCGGTCCTAATCGTGACCGATGGCTTCAGCCTCAAGGCGTGGTGGAAGACCTGGGACAACCGCACGCTTGCCCTGATGATGCCCGGCGCGATCATCGGGATCGTGATCGGCTGGGCGACGGCGGCTTTCGTCTCGGATGCCGTGGTGCGGTTGATCGTGGGCGTGATCGCGGTGGCCTTTGTCCTGCGCTGGGCGACCCAGGGGAGAGTCGCCCGGTCCAGGGCGCGCAGCCACAGCGCGCCGGGGGCCACGGTCTGGGGCGGGCTGGCGGGCTACACCAGCTTTGTCGCCCACGCGGGCGGGCCGCCGTTTTCCGTCTACACGATGCCGCTGAACCTCGACCCCAAGATCCTGACGGGGACGAGCGTGCTGTTCTTCGCCATCGTCAATGTGGTGAAACTCATCCCCTATTTCGCGCTGGGCCAGTTCGACACGACGAACCTGACGGCCTCGGCCATCATGATCCCGGTCGCGGTCGTCTTTGTCTTCGTGGGCGCCTGGATCATCCGGCAGATGCGGGCCGAGGTGTTCTATCCCTTCACCTATGCGATGGTGATGCTGGTCGGCCTCAAGCTGATCTGGGACGGCTGGATCGGCCTGTAATCGCCGTTAGCGCCAACAATGCCGTTGCGCCCTTGGCAGACAGGGTGCATCTAGCGAGGCGAGTCTTATCAGAGGGAGAGGTCCAATGACCATCCGCACCGTCGTCTGGGGCGAGAACGTCCACGAGCAGAAGAACAAGGTCGTCGCGCAGATCTATCCCAAGGGGATGCACCAGTGCATCGCCGACGCGCTGAACGCCGATCCCGCGATCAGCGCCACCTGCGCCACCCTGCAGGAGCCCGAACACGGCCTGCCCGCCGCGCGGCTGGCCGAAACGGATGTGCTGATCTGGTGGGGCCATGCCGCCCATGGCGAGGTCAAGGACGAGGTGGTCGAGCGTGTGGCCGAAGCCGTCTGGAGCGGCATGGGCCTGATCGTGCTGCATTCGGGGCATTTCTCCAAGGTGTTCAAGCGGCTGATGGGCACGCCCTGCAACCTCACCTGGCGCGAGGCGGGCGAGCGCGAGCGGCTTTGGCTGACCTCGCGCAATCACCCGATCGCGGCCGGTCTGCCCGACCATTTCGAGCTGGAAAACGAAGAGATGTATGGCGAGCCCTTCGGCATTCCCGACCCTCTCGAGACCGTGTTCGTCAGCTGGTTCCAGGGCGGCGAGGTGTTCCGCTCGGGCGTGACCTACAAGCGCGGCGCGGGGTCGATCTTCTACTTCCGCCCGGGGCACGAGACCTATCCGACCTATCACGACGCCAATGTGCAGAAGGTCATCACCAACGCCGTGAAATGGGCCAACAATGCCCAGGCGCGCATCGAAAATGTGACCTTCGCCCCCAATGTGCCGGTGGAAACCGCGCTTGAACCCATCGAGGAACGCGGCCCGCGTCTGCATCAGGATGGCGAGGAGGGTTTCCATTGACGCCACTGCGCATCCTGATCGTCGGCACCGGCGGCATGGCCAAGGCCCATGTCGAGGCCTATCAGAAGATCGAGGGCGTCACCGTCGTCGCAGGCGTCGACAACAATCCCGACCGCCTTGCCGCCTTCACTTCGGCGCATGGCATCGGCCACGGCTTCGCCTCGGTTGACGAGGCGATTGCCTGGGGCGATTTCGACGCCGTGTCGAACGTCACGCCCGATGCCGTCCACCATCTGACGACCCTGCCCCTTCTGGCCGCGCGCAAGCATGTGCTGTGCGAAAAGCCGCTTGCCGCGAATTACGCCGATGCTCTCGACATGGCGGTCAAGGCGCGGGAAGCGGGCGTGGTGAACATGGTGAACCTCACCTATCGCAACGTGCCCGCGCTGATCCATGCCGCCACGCTTGTGGCCGACGGCGCCATCGGCGAGGTGCGGCATTTCGAAGCCTCCTACCTGCAAAGCTGGCTGACGCAGCCCGCTTGGGGCCATTGGGACAAGGAAAGCCAGTGGCTTTGGCGGCTGTCCACGGCGCATGGGTCGCTGGGGGTTCTGGGGGATGTCGGGGTCCATATCCTCGACTTCGCCACCCATGCGGCGGGGCTTGCGGTCACCAATGTCTCGTGCCGGCTGGCGACCTTCCACAAGGCGCCGGATGACCGGATCGGGGACTATGTGCTTGATGCCAACGACAGCGCCACGATGCAGGTCCGGCTTGAGAACGGGGCGATCGGGGTGGTCCATGCCTCGCGCTTTGCGACCGGGCATCTGAACGACCTGACCCTGCGGCTGTTCGGTACCAAGGGCGGGCTTGAAGTGGCGTTCCACAATGCGGTCAGCCGTCTGCGCGGGTCGCTGGGCGAGGATATGCTGACCGGCACCTGGGCCGAAATCGACTGCCCGCCGGTCAAGACGAATTACGAACGCTTCGTCGATGCGATCCGCGAAGGGAGGCAGGAATTGCCCGATTTCGCCCGCGGGGCCGAGTTGCAGAAAGTGCTGGATCAGGCCGTGACCTCGGACGCGGAGGCAAGCCGCGACATCGCGGTTTAGGGCGCCGGGCGCGCCGGTTGCGTCGGGCGCCGCTGGCCCATCCGGACCGGGGCGGCGATGCGCCTGCCCCGGCCGGAAGCGCCCTTTCGGTAACAAGGTGTTTTGACATTGGCGCTGATTCCCGATTCTGTGATCCAGACAGACAGGGAAGGGCGGCAGATGAAGCTTTCGGTCACTTTCGAAAACGATCTTGAGTCCAAGGGATCCGGCCCGCTGACCGTCGGCTGGTTTCTGACCGAGCAGAAGGGCGGCATCATCTACTACCCGCCCGAAAGGGTGCGGTCGGTCGATCTGAACCGGCGCCATGCGAAATCCGCCTCGCGCTGCCCGGCGGTCATCAACCTCGAAAGCCGGCATTTCCTGATCCGCTGCCCGTTCGACCTCAACCTCGGTTTCGCGCGGGATGACAAGGGCAAGCCCTTCCTGCGCAACCTTTCGGGCGAGGCGAGCGCGGTCAGGGCCTCGAAGCTGGGCGAGAAGGTGCACATCACCTCGGAAGTGGAGTGGCGCAACGCCGATGTGCCCACGATCCAGCTGTCGCTGCCCTATGTCTTCATCGCGGACGAACCCGTCTACATGAGCCAGGTCGCGCCTTTCATGCATTACTCGGCCAACCCCCTGCCGGGCACGATCTTCGGCGGGCGCTTTCCGATCCATGTCTGGCCGCGCCCGCTGATGTGGGCCTTCGAATGGCATGACACGTCGAAACCCTTGCGGATCAACCGCGGGGATCCGCTGTTCTACGCCCTGTTCGAAACCATGCCCCAGGACCGGTCCGTCGCGGTGGTCGAGACCGAGGTGTCGGATGACCTGAAGGACTACATGGAGCTGATCTCGGGCGCGGTGAACTACGTCAACCAGACCTTTTCGCTGTTCGAAGCCGCCGAGGCCCGCCGCCCCCGCACCCTCGTCAAGCCGGTCGCGCGCCGGCGCGCGGCGACCGAAGAGACCTGACCGACCATGGCAGAGCGCCCGCCCGGGTCACCCCGGACCCTGCCCGAACTGCGCGCCGAAACGGCCCGGCTGCACCAGAGCGCCCCGCCGGAGGTGGCGCTCGCCGCCTATGCCGATTACCTGTCGATGGCCCCGAACGATGGCGGGATCTGGTCCAATTACGGTGTCTTTCTGCGTGGCCGGGGTCAGCATGACCTGGCCCTCGCGGCGCAGGAGCGGGCCCTGGCCCTGATGCCGGATGCGGTGAATGTCCTGAACAACTGCGCCAATGTGCTGTCCGATCTGGGGCAATCGGAACGCTCGCTTGACCTGCGTCGCCGCATCCTTGACCAGACACCCGACGATCCGGCGCAAAAGGCGATGCTGGGCAAGACGCTGCGGTCGCTGGGTCGTTATGACGAGGCGATCGACTATCTGGAAGGCGCCTTCGCCCGGCATCCCGATCATGCCGAATTGGGGGTCCAGCTGGCGATGGCCCTGCTGGCGGCCGGGCGCTATGCCGAAGGGTTCCGGGCCTTCGACATCCGCTGGAAAACCGGAGAGCTGAAGCCGCGCAACCTGTCGCTGCCCAAATGGGACGGCACGCCGCTGGACGGACGCACGATCCTCGTTCTGCCCGAACAGGGCTACGGTGATGCCGTGACCTTCGCGCGCTTCCTGCCAGCCCTGCGCCGCTTCCGGCCGGCCCGCGTCATGCTGCAATGCGAAACGCCGCTCTTGCGGCTGATGGCCCATGTCGAGGGCGCGGACTGGACCGGCAGGGACGTTCCCCTCTCCGAGGTCGATGTCTGGACCAACCTCATGGACCTGCCCGTCGCGCATTTCGAGGCCAGCCCGACCGTCCCCGACCCGACGCGGCTGACCATCCCCGAAGACAGCCGCGCCCGCGCCCGCGGCCTTGTCGCCCCCTTTGCCGACCGGTTTCGGGTGGGCATCGTCTGGTCCGGCAGCACCACCTATCGCGGCAACAGCTTCCGGTCGTTCAGCCACACCGCCTTTCACGCGCTGCTGGACCTGCCGGAGGTTCAGATGTTCTCGCTCTACAAGGGGCCAGAGGTGGCGGCCTTCAAGGCGGATGGAACCGCGGCCTTCATTCCCGATATCGGCAGCACGGACCGCGATTTCGCCGATTGCGCCGCGATGATGGAAGAGATGGACCTCATCCTCACCTCCGACACGGCGACGGCACATATCGCGGGGTCACTGGGCGTGAAGGTCTGGACGCTTCTGCATTGGGATGCCTTCTGGCTCTGGACTCATCAAGGCGGGGCGACGCCCTGGTATCCGTCGATGACGCTGATCCGCCAACCCCGCCCCCGCGATTGGGACAGCGTCTTTGCCGAGGTGCGCGCCCGATTGCTTCGGGAACTGGAGGACCGGGAATGAGCGATATCCGCGTCCCCGTCAGCCCCGGAGAACTGCTGGACAAGGTCACGATCCTGCGGCTCAAGCGCGACCGGATCACGGATCCCGAAAAAAGCGCCAATGTCCGGCACGAACTTTCGGTGCTCGAGGCCATCGTGGCCGGGCAGCTGCGGCCTGATCCCGTGCTCGACAGTCTGGTGGACGAGCTTTTCGCGGTGAATGCCGCACTCTGGACGATCGAGGATGATATCCGCGCCTGCGATGCGGCCGGTGATTTCGGGGCCGGCTTCGTGGCCCTGGCGCGGTCGGTCTATCAACAGAATGATCGCCGCGCCGCGATCAAGAAACGGATCAACCTGCATCTCGGCTCCTCCATCGTCGAGGAGAAAAGCTATCACCAGCACGGCGGCGCCGGGGCACCGCCATGACGCCCGAGGATCTGATCCGGCGGGCGACCGAGGATCTGGCACAGGCCGAGGCCGCGCTGCAGGCCCTTCTGCAAGCCGACCGCAGCCGCCGCCGCGGCGCCCTCCTGCGCCAGCTGTTCGAGGTCCGCCGGATGCGCAATCCCGGCTGGCCCTACCTGTCGCAGGCGGGGCAGGACATGATCGTCGACCGGCTGCTGGGCGGCAAACGGGGCGGCAGTTTCGTCGATATCGGCGGCTATGACGGCCTGACCGGATCGAACACCGCCTTTTTCGAGCAGCGTCTTGGCTGGACGGGTCTTCTGGTCGAGCCGGTTCCGACCCATCTTGAAAAGGCCCGGATGGCGCGTCGCTGCCCCTGCCTTGGCCTTGCCATTGCCGCAGAGGACGGAGAGGCGGAGTTCATCGAAATATCATCGGGTTACACGCAGATGAGCGGCCTGTCGCAAAGCTATGACCCCACGATCCTGCAACAGGTCCGCGCCAATCCCCAACACCGGGAAACCGTGTTTCCCGTCCGGACCAGAACCCTGTCCGCGATCCTGACAGAGCATGATCTGCGCGATCCGGATTTCATTTCCCTCGACATCGAGGGCGGCGAAGAGGCGGTTCTTGCAGCCTTTCCCTTTGGCAGGCATCGCGTGGGCATCTGGGCGATCGAGAACAACACCGGCGCCCCGGGGATCGGCAGGATCATGCGTGACAATGGCTATGACCTCGTCGAGTTCTGCGGCCCGGATGAAATATGGCGCAATAAAGACCTTTCCCCCTGATTTGAAACGTTAAACACCAGTTTACAGCGCCTGGGCTATCCCGATCCGGGGTGAATGGATGGGATAGCGCAATGGCGGGAAAGTCGAACAGTCCGACGATCATCAAGCGCAAGAAGGTGATCGAAGGCGGCCATCATGGCGGCGCCTGGAAGGTGGCCTATGCGGATTTCGTGACCGCGATGATGGCCTTCTTCCTTCTGATGTGGCTTCTGAACGCCACGACCGAGCAGCAGTTGAAGGGCATCGCCGACTATTTCGCCCCCGAAATTCCGCTCAGCCGGGTGTCCGGCGGTTCGGACGGCATGTTCCAGGGCGACGCGCTGGATTCCGTCCAGAACGCGCAGGACAATGGCACCTCAAGCGCGCATGGCGTTGCCGGCGACGCGCAATATCCCGAACATGACACGACCGAGGGGGCAGCAGCGGCCGAAGCGGCCGAAATCGCTGCCCTTTCCCGGCTGGAAGACGTGTTGCTCGGCCGGGGCGGTGAAAGCCTCCTGTCGCAGAATGCGCTGCGCCATGTCGTAACCCGCCTGACGGACGAAGGCCTCATCATCGAGCTCTTCTCGCTGCCGAACGCGCCTCTCTTCGAGAATGACGGGATCGAGCCAAGGCCGGTGACGGTCGAGCTTGTCTCGGTCATTGCCCGGCTGTCGGGGCTTGTCGAAAATCCCGTCGCGGTTTCGGGCCACATTCCGACCCGGCCCGTCATCCTGCATGAAAACCCGGTCTGGAGCCTGACCTGGGCTCGCGCCGACCGGATCCGCCAACTGCTCGAGGGCGACGGCCTCGATCCCGCCCGCGTGCGAAGGGTGACGGGGCACGGGGACCGCTCGCCTGCCGTGGCGAATCCTGCAGCCGTCCGCAACGACCGGCTCGAGGTTCTGCTGCTGCGTCAGACCAGATGAGCCGGGCGTTGTGACAGAGCCGGGGGCCGTTAGTCCAACGTTAAGCCGGGGGGTCTATGGATCGTCTCAAGGGATCTGCCAACAGAAAGGCCTGACCGTATGTCGATGTCCTCTTCCATGAATGCCAGCGTCGCGGGGCTCAAGGCGAACGCCAACCAGCTTGCCACCACTTCCGACAACATCGCCAATTCGATGACCTACGGGTACAAGCGCGTGATGACCGATTTCCATGCAATGGTCATCAACAGCGGGGCCGCATCCTATTCCGCGGGCGGGGTCCGAACGACGACGATGCGCCTGATCGACGAACGCGGCCCCCTCGTCGCCACGTCGAACTCGACGGATCTCAGCATGAACGGCCGGGGCATGTTCCCGGTCTCCAGCATCAACAACGTTCGCAACGGCGCCGCCAATCCGCCCCTCATGATGACCACGACGGGATCCTTCTATCCCGATGCGGATGGCTATCTGACGACCTCTGACGGACTTGTCCTGCTTGGCTGGCCGGCCGATGCGAACGGAACTATCCCCGCCTTTCCGCGCGACACGGCAACCGGCCTTCAGCCGGTTCAGGTGATATCGGGGCAGGTCGATGGCTCTCCGACAACGGCCGTGGACCTCGCGGTGAACCTGCCGGCCACGGCGACCGCCTCCACCGCTCCGGGAACGCCCGAGCAGTTGACGATCGAGTATTTCGACAACCTCGGAAAATCCCAGACCATGACGGCCACCTTCACGCCAACGATTCCGGCGGTCGGCGATTCGAACACCTGGACGATGCAGATCACCGACAGCGCCTCCGGCGGTGCGGTCATCGGTGAATATCAGCTGGTTTTCGATGACAGCCGCGCCCTGGGTGGCACACTTCAGACCGTGACGACATTGGCCGGCGGGGCCTATGATCCCGCCACCGGAACGATCGCTCTCACCGTTGCGGGCGGGCCGATCGACTTCAGGATCGGGGTGCCCGGTCAGCCGGATGGCATGACCCAGCTTTCGGGCGAATTCGCGCCGGTTCGATCGTCTCGCAACGGATCGGCCGTTGGACTGCTGACCGGCGTCGAGGTGGATGCGCGGGGCTTTGTCTACGCCATCTTCGACAGCGGCGTCAGCAAACTGATCTATCAGGTGCCGGCAGTGGATGTGCCAAACCCCAACGGATTGCGGGCGAACAGCAACCAGACCTTCTCCGTCAGCAACGAAAGCGGCGCCTTCTACCTCTGGAATGCCGGAGATGGTCCGACCGGCGATGTCGTCAGCTATGCACGGGAACAATCGACCGTCGACATCGCGCAGGAGCTGACCCAGCTCATCCAGACCCAGCGCGCCTATTCCTCGAACGCAAAGGTCATCCAGACCGTCGACGAGATGTTTCAGGAAACGACCAACATCAAGCGATAACCTCGAAAGTAGACCGCCATGGCCCTGTCCAGCGCTTTCTCGAACGCTCTTTCCGGCCTGACCGTGACCTCGCGGATGGTCGAGACCGTCTCGAACAACATCGCCAATGCCCGAACGCCCGGCTATGCCGCGCGACAGGTCGAAACCTCCGTACGCGCGCCGTTCGGTGGCGTCCGGATCGACAGCATGACCCGTCTGGTCGATCAGGGCATCCTGCAGGATCGCCGAAGCGCAGAGACCCGGATGGTCGGAGAGGATCAGACGCTGCAGTCGCTCCTGCGGCTCGAGCAGGCCATCGGCGCGGTCGACTCTCCCGACACGATCAGCGGACGGATCATCGCGCTGGAACAGGCGCTTATCTCTGCGGCAAGCGACCCCGCTTCAGAGCTTCGCCTTTCGCAGGTGCTGGAACGCCTGACCGAGGTGACGACAGCCTTCCGCGACGCAGAAGGCACGGTTCGCATGCTTCGACAGCAGGCAGACGCCTCCATCAAGCAGCATGTCGACCAACTCAACACCTCGCTGACCCGCGTGGATGAACTGAACAAGGCGATCATCCGCGCCCGATCCACTGGCGCCGATACCCTGACACTTCAGGATCAGAGGCAACGCGAAATCGACCGGATCGCCGAAATCGTGCCGATCAGGGAACTGGCGCGCGACAATGGAACCATTGCGCTCGTGACACCTTCAGGCGTCTCTCTGCTTGACGGCCGTGTCGCAACCATCGGTTTTCAGGCAACGCCCACGATCGACCCCGAAATGTCGTTCGCCACCGGGGCGCTGTCAGGCCTGACGATCAACGGAGATCCTGTTCTCCCGTCGGACGGCATCGGCAAGCTGGGTGGAGGCAGCCTTGGCGCGGCCTTTGACCTGCGCGATCGGATCCTGCCCTCGACACAATCCGATCTGGATAGCCTTGCCCGCAACCTGATCGAGAGGTTTCAGAACCCGTCGACCGATCCGACGCTGACCCCCGGCTCTCCCGGCCTGTTCACCGATCAGGGGGCCGCCTTCGATCCGCTGAATGAAACCGGTCTGGCGGGACGGATCGCCGTAACGGCCTCGGTCAATCCCGCCCTTGGCGGAGATCTTTCCAGGCTACGGGACGGAACCGCGGCCGCCGTTCCTGGCCCCATCGGTGACTCCACCCAACTGGCTTCGTGGATCGACGCGTTGAACAACCCGACGTCCTTGTCCGGAGGGGGTCCCGCAGCTTCTGCAGCCGAGCTTGCCAATTCCGTCCTTGGCAGCATCGGCGCGAAGCGACTGCAGGCGGAAGAGCAGTTCGGCTTTGCAGCTGCCAGGTGGAACGCCCTGAAGTCCGCCGAACTCGAAAGGGGAGTCGACACAGATCAGGAGATCCAGAACCTGTTGCGGCTCGAGCAAGCCTATGCCGCGAACGCCCGCGTTGTTCAGACGCTTGACAACCTGCTTCGCAGGCTCATGGAGATTTGACGATGTCACCCACCACTGCAGCATCGGGGATTGGCGATCTGGCACGCCAGCTCCAAAGCGCCAGAAACACGCAATTGATCAAGAGCAGGCTTGACCGCCTGACAGCCGAAATGTCCACCGGACGCAGTTCCGATCTGGTACCCAAACTCGGCGGACAGGTCACACGCCTCGGATCCATCGACAAGAGTCTTGCGGCGACACAATCCTATGCACGAAGCAATACAGAGACGGCCCAGCGCCTCTCGATGATGCAGCTGGCACTGGACCGCCTCGACTCGTCTCGGACCGGCCTTGCAACCACCTTGGTCACGATCTCTGCGGATACGCCGATCCTGCAGCAACAGGCCGCATCGCAGGCGGGGCTGGATGCACTGAGCGACATGATCACTGCGCTCAACAGGCGAAGCGGGGGGCAGGCGCTCTTCGCCGGAAGACAGACCGACCAGACACCGCTGATCGACGCGGAATCGATGCTCGATTCGCTCCGCACGGCTCTGACTGCGGCCTCAACCGTGGCCGAGGTTCTCGACATCATGGAAGACTGGTTCGAAACTCCGGGCGGAGGCTTTGAAGGGACGGCCTATCTCGGCGACGTCGGCGGTCCGCTACGCAGACGGCTTGATCAGACCTCCGAGGTTTCGATCGATGTCCGGGCGGATGACAGCGGTCTTCGACGGATCCTCAAGTCAGCGGCACTTGCAGCCCTTGCACATGACCCTGCCCTGTCACTCGACGCCACCAGCCGTTCAACCCTCCTGCGGCAGGCAGGCGTCGACCTGTTCACCGAGGGCGACCATCTGACGCACATGCGTGGGCGTCTTGGCATGATGGAAGAGCGGGTCGAACTGACCCAGACGCGGCTGGCAGCACAAGAGACTGGCCTCTCCTTGATCCGCAACGCGCTTGTTTCAGTCGACCCGTTTGAAACGGCATCCGAATTGCAGGCGGTGAAACTGCAGCTCGAGACTCATTTCGCGACGATCTCCCGAACGGCCGGCCTTTCATTGGTGAGTTTCCTGCGATGATGGGGCGGCTCTGTTCGATCCTGCTCGTTCTGATACTTCTTCCCCAGTTCGCCACCAGCCTGCCGGTGCGACTGAAGGATCTTGTGGAGTTCGACGGGGTGAGGTCCAACGATCTGATCGGCTACGGGCTCGTCGTCGGCCTGAACGGCACGGGTGACGGGCTTCGAAACTCTCCCTTCACGGAAGAGATGATGGCCAACATCCTCGAACGCCTGGGTGTGAACGTGACGGGCGAACAGTTCAGACCCCGCAATGTGGCCGCCGTCCTGGTCACCGCAAGCCTGCCCCCCTTCGCGCGAACAGGTAGCCAGATCGACGTAACAGTGTCCGCGATCGGGGATGCATCGAGCCTCATGGGCGGGACTCTGGTCATGACGCCGCTGAATGCCGCAGACGGCCAGATCTATGCCGTTGCTCAGGGTACCATCATTGCCGGAGGGTTCACCGCTCAGGGAGCCGCCGCCACAGTGACGCAGGGCGTGCCGACGGCGGGCGTCATCCCGAGCGGCGCGCGCGTCGAGAGGGAGGTCAACTTCCAGTTCAACAGCCTGACCAGCCTCAGACTTGCCTTGCGCGAGCCCGACTTCACCACCGCCGCGAGAATCGAGAACGTCATCAATGATCATTTCGGGCGCCATGTCGCCACGATGCTTGATGCCGGAACCGTTCGAATTGATGTGGCGGCCACCCGGCTGGGGACGGCGGCACATGCTGTCGGGAGGATCGAGAACCTCACGGTCCAGCCCGATCTGCGCGCACGGGTCGTGGTAGATCAACGGTCGGGCACGATCGTGATTGGCGAGAACGTCAGGGTCAGCAGGGTGGCCGTGAGCCAAGGCAATCTGACCATCCGGGTGGACGAAGAGCCCGCGGTGATCCAGCCGAACCCTTTCTCGCAAGGCGAGACTGTCGTTGTCCCCCGGACGAACGCCGAACTCGACGTTGACCCGGGGACAGGCGTGATCGAACTCAACGAAGGGACGTCTCTGTCACAGGTTGTTGCCGGCTTGAACGCGCTGGGCGTCACACCGTTGGACATGATCGACATCCTCAAGAGCATCAAGGCGGCCGGCGCGCTCCATGCGGAGTTTGTCGTCCAGTGAGTTGGCCACAACAGCCGGGCCGGGACGCTCTCACCAACGGCTACGCATAACGCTCTGTATGTGCAGACAGCCATGCCTCGGTTCTTCTGCGTCTTCACCTCGGTCGGCCCGGGCGAGGCGGAGTTCAGGTACTTGGCGCTCTCGCTTCTTGCAGCGGGCGGGCGACCATTTCGGGCGAGGTCTGCCCCTGTCTGGGAGGCGCCTCCCAATGCGGGTTCCGGTGCGCAGGATCATGGATCCGGTTGTCGGCCCAAGTGGCCCTCAGGACGCATCAAGTGGCGCGTGTTTCAACTGAAAGGGGGCGGCCCGGCAGGCAATTGGCAGCGGTATTGTAGAGCGCTTGCTTGAACCATCACGCAGACCTGTACTTGCCGGCCTGATGTACCCCACCAGGGGGGGCAGGTTCATCCGGAAGACGGAATTCTTCGCACGGATCTGCCTGATCCGAACGATCCGGCGCAACAACAATCCGGTCGCGCGAAGACACCGGCGCCTGCTTGCCCGCGGTGTTGCGGTGGCCGGAAGGAAAGACCCCAAAATATGGGGCGAGACGTGACAATGCCGGCCACGCTTCGTATAGTATCGACGCAAAGAGGCAAGGAATTCCGAATGTCCGAAACCACCCACGAAACGGGCGCAGGCCCGGTTCCCGGAAATGGCGACTATGAGGCCGATTCAATCAAGGTTCTCAAGGGCTTGGACGCAGTCAGAAAGCGTCCGGGCATGTACATTGGTGACACTGACGACGGTTCCGGCCTGCATCATATGGTCTATGAGGTCGTGGACAACGGCATCGACGAGGCGCTTGCCGGTCATGCCGATCATGTGAACGTCAGGATCCACGCCGACAGCAGCGTCTCGGTCCGTGACAACGGGCGCGGAATCCCCGTCGGCATCCATGAGGGTGAAGGCGTCAGCGCGGCCGAAGTCATCATGACCCAACTGCATGCCGGAGGAAAATTCGACAGCAATTCCTACAAGGTTTCGGGCGGGTTGCACGGGGTCGGCGTGTCGGTCGTGAACGCGCTTTCCGTCTGGCTTGAGCTTCGGATCTGGCGCGACGGGAAAGAGCATTTCTGCCGTTTCGAACATGGCAATACGGTCGAGCCCCTGCGGGTCATCGGACCGTCGAACGGGCAGAAAGGCACCGAGGTTCGCTTCCTCGCATCGACCGAGACCTTTTCGAACCTCGACTATTCCTTCGACACGCTGGAGAAGCGGTTGCGCGAACTGGCCTTCCTCAACTCCGGCGTCCGCATCATCCTCGAGGATGAACGCCCCGCCGTGCCGCTTCGGTCCGAGCTCTACTATGAAGGCGGCGTGCGGGAGTTCGTGAAATATCTTGATCGGTCAAAGACTTCGGTGATGCCCGAGCCGATCCATATCATCGGCACCCGGGACGATATCGGGGTCGAGGTCGCGATGTGGTGGAACGACAGCTATAATGAAATGGTGCTGCCGTTTACCAACAACATTCCCCAGCGCGACGGCGGCACGCATCTTTCGGCTTTCCGTTCGGCGCTGACGCGGACGATCTCGAAATACGCTCAGGACAGCGGGATCGCCAAGAAGGAGAAGGTCGATTTCACCGGCGACGACGCGCGCGAGGGCCTTACCTGCGTGCTGTCGGTCAAGGTGCCCGACCCGAAATTCTCGAGCCAGACCAAGGACAAGCTGGTGTCGTCCGAAGTCCGGCCCGCGGTCGAGGGCCTGGTGGGCGAGAAACTGGCGGAATGGTTCGAGGAAAACCCCCAGATCGCCAAGGCGGTGGTCGGCAAGATCATCGAGGCGGCGCTGGCGCGCGAGGCGGCGCGCAAGGCCCGCGAACTGACCCGGCGCAAGACGGCGATGGATGTGAATTTCCTGGCCGGCAAGCTGAAGGATTGTTCGGAAAAGGATCCCTCGAGAACCGAGGTCTTTCTTGTCGAGGGTGACAGCGCCGGCGGCAGTGCCCAGACGGGGCGCGACCGGCGGACGCAGGCGGTTCTGCCCCTGCGCGGAAAGATCCTGAACGTGGAGCGCGCGCGGTTCGACCGGATGCTGTCGAGCCAGGAGATCGGCAATCTCGTCATGGCGCTCGGCACGGGCATCGGGCGGGATGAATTCGATATCTCGAAACTGCGCTACCACAAGATCGTCATCATGACCGATGCCGATGTGGACGGGGCGCATATCCGGACGCTGCTTCTGACCTTCTTCTTCCGGCAGATGCCGCAGCTGATCGAGGGGGGCTATCTCTATATCGCCCAGCCTCCGCTCTTCAAGGTTTCTCGTGGTAAATCCGAGGTTTACCTCAAGGATCAGGCGGCGCTGGACGAATATCTGATCCAGCAGGGTATCGACGGCGCCGTGCTTCGGCTGGGCGACGGGTCGGAACTGGCCGGGCCGGATCTTCTGCGCGTCGTCGAAGAGGCGCGCAGCCTGCGGCGGGTTCTTGACGCCTTTCCGACGCATTATCCGCGCCACATCCTAGAACAGGCCGCCATTGCCGGGGCCTTTGTGCCCGGTGCCGTGGACGCCGATCTGCAGGGCGTCGCAGACAAGGTCGCCGCCCGGTTGGACCTGATCGCCCTGGAGTGGGAGCGGGGCTGGCGCGGCCGGATCACGCAGGACCACGGCATCCGGCTTGCCCGTATCCTGCGCGGTGTCGAAGAGGTGCGGACCCTGGACGGCCCGCTGTTGCGGTCGGGCGAAAGCCGGCGGGCGGGATCCTTCACCCGGTCGCTGCAAGAGGTCTATCACAGCCCGGCCACGCTGGTCCGGCGGGATCGGAGCCAACTGATCCACGGGCCTCTCGATCTGCTCAAGGCGATCCTCGAGGAAGGGGAACGGGGGCTGACGCTTCAGCGCTACAAGGGCCTGGGAGAGATGAACCCCGAGCAGCTTTGGGAAACGACGCTCGACCCCGAGGCCCGGACGCTTCTGCAGGTCAAGATCGACGATCTGGCCGAGGCGGATGACCTGTTCACCAAGCTGATGGGCGATGTGGTCGAACCGCGCCGCGCCTTCATTCAGGACAATGCGCTAAGCGTGCAGCATCTGGACTTCTGACCAGAAGGGCGGGGGACGCCTCCCGCCCGCCTTCATCGCGGGTCAATGCCCGGAGGGGCCTAGAGGCCAAACCGGCGCATCAGCCGGAACAACGGCCCGGCCGCGCTGATCACGAGGGTCAGGCGCACGATATGCATGACCGAGACGAAAGCGACCCCCTGCCCCATGGCAAGGGCCAAGAGACTCATTTCGGCAAGTCCGCCCGGCGAGAACGCCAGGAAGGCAAGCGACATGCCGATGCCGGTCATGTCACTGACAAGATAGGCAAAGCTCAGGGTCACCAAGAGCATTGCGAGGGTCGAGAGGATGCCGAGACCCAGATCCCGGCCGACATCGGACAGGGCCACCCCCAGGAAGCGGGAACCGACGACCGTTCCGATCACGATCTGCGCGATGATGACGATCACCGAGGGCGGCGCGACCGTGACGATGCCGGTGATATGGGCCAGGCCGCTCAGGATCATCGGTCCGAAAACCTGGGCCGCCGGCAGGCGCAGCCGCGTGCCGAGTTGCAGACCGAAAACCGCGCAGCCCCCGAGGATCACCCAGTCCAGCAGGGTCAGATCAGCGAAGGGCACCCAGCTTGCGCCCGTCCCGTCGGTGCGCACGCCAAAGACAAGGCCAAAGAACAGCGCGACAAAGACGATCACGAGAAACACCCGGCTGGCATGGGCAAGCGCGATCCGCCGCTCATCCGCACCGGCTGCGGCCCCCATGATCAGCATCTCGTTCAGGCCGCCCGGCATGGCGCAGAACCAGGCCGTCACGCGATCATAGCGACCGACAAGGCGGAAGACCGCGTAGGACGCCCCCGCCATCAGGATCAGGAACGGCACGAGCAGGGCCACTGTCAGCCCCCATTCCAGAAGCGCATCAAAGACTTCGACGGTCAGTGACGATCCCAGCATCACCCCGATCACGGGGATCACGACCGGCCGCAGCCTGTCGGGCCCCTTGATCGGGGCGCCCAAAAGCGCGGCAGCGGCCACACCGATCATCGGACCCAGCATCCATGGCAGCGGCAAGCCGATCGAGGCCGCCAGAACCCCGGCGCCGGTGCCCAGAGCGATCGCGAGGAGAGCGCGCCAGAGGCCCGTCATGTCAAGAATGTCGGCGGGCGCGCGCATCCTCAGAACGTGCCGAGATGGGTCTGGCCCCTGCCCTCGGCGATGCTGATCTGTCTCTGCCTCTCGCGGTAGCGCGCCCTGTCGGCCTCGGTCCGTTGGGCCGCGCAATGATGGCAGGCGACCCCGTCCTCGAACTCCGGGCGCTGCCGGTCCGCCTCTGAAAGCGGCGCCCTGCAGGCGCGGCACAGACTGTGATCCGAGGGCGCGAGGCCATGCCCGACCGCGACCCTCTCGTCAAAGACGAAGCAGGCGCCGTCCCAAAGGCTCTGCTCCTGTGGAACCTCCTCAAGGTATTTCAGGATCCCGCCCTTCAGGTGAAAGACCTCTTCAACGCCTTGCGACAACAGGTAATTCGACGCCTTCTCGCAACGGATGCCGCCGGTGCAGAACATCGCGATCCGCTTGTTGTGAAAGCGGTCCCGGTTCGCCTCCCACCACTGCGGAAAATCGCGGAAAGTCCGGGTTTGAGGATCGACGGCCCCCTGAAACGTCCCGATCCCGACCTCGTAATCGTTGCGGGTGTCGATCACCGCCACATCGGGGGCCGAGATCAGCCCGTTCCAGTCGGCGGGCGCGACATAGGTGCCCACGCTGGCGCGCGGATCGACATCGGGTTGCCCCATCGTCACGATCTCGCGCTTGAGGCGCACCTTCATGCGGTGGAACGGCATCCGTTCGGCGGGCGCCTCTTTCCAGTCCAGCCCGGCACAGCCCGGCAGGCCCCGGATATGGTCCAGCACGGCGTCGATGCTCTCGCGCTGTCCGGCGATGGTGCCGTTGATCCCTTCGGGGGCAAGCAGCAGCGTGCCCCCGATGCCACGGGCACGGCAAAGGTCAAGCAAGGGCCCTCGCAGGGCTGCCGGATCGGGAAATCGCGTGAATTGGTAAAGTGCAGCCACGACAAGCATAGGGTTCGATAGCCGTCCCGCCCGTCAGGAGCAAGCCGCACGACCATTGACCCCCGGCAAGGCCGCGACTAGGGAAACGGTCACGCCACGGGGGTCAGACCATGCCGGAAACCGCGCTGATCGTGATAGACCTGCAGGTCGATTTCTGCCCCGGCGGCGCGCTGGCAGTGGCGGGGGGCGACGAGATCGTGCCGGGCGTCAATGCGTTGATGAACGACGCCGAGGCCGTGATCCTGACGCAGGACTGGCACCCCGCCGATCACGCCTCCTTTGCCAGCCAGCACGCCGGTGCCGCCCCCTTTTCCAGCGCCAGCATGCCCTATGGTCCCCAGACCCTCTGGCCCGATCACTGCGTGCAAGGCACGCCCGGTGCCGCCTTCCACCCCGATCTTGCGACAGACCGGGCCGACCTGATCCTGCGAAAGGGCTTTCGCCGCGCCATCGACAGCTATTCGGCCTTTTTCGAGAATGACCGGACCACGCCCACGGGGCTTGAGGGCTATCTGAGGACGCGCGGCATCTCCCGGCTGGTGCTGGTGGGGCTGGCCACGGATTACTGCGTCAACTTCTCGGCCGTGGACGGCGCGCGACTGGGGTTCGAGGTCACGGTGCGGGCAGATCTGTGCCGCGCCATCGACCTTGACGGATCGCTGGCGCAGGCAATGGCCGGGATGGCCGCCGCCGGTGTGACCCTGACCTGAGCAAAGGACGCCTGCCATGCCCGTCACCATCGCCCCCTCGATCCTCTCGGCCGATTTCGCCGATTTCGGCGCGGAATGTGCCGCACTTCAGGCGCAGGGCGCGGACTGGATCCATGTCGATGTGATGGACGGCCATTTCGTGCCCAACATCACCTTCGGCCCCCAGATGTGCGCGGCACTCCGGCCCCATATCAAGGGCGTGATGGACGTCCACCTGATGATCGCTCCGGTCGATCCCTATGTCGCGGCCTTTGCCGCTTCGGGCGCGGATTACCTGACCGCGCATCTCGAGGCGGGGCCGCATATCCACCGCACGCTGCAGGCGATACGGGGCGCGGGCTGCAAGGCGGGGGTGGCGATCAATCCGGGCACCGGGATCGAGGCGCTGCCGCATCTTCTGGACATGGTGGATCTGATCTGCGTGATGACCGTCAATCCCGGCTTCGGCGGGCAGGCCTTCATCCCGGCGATGGAGGCCAAGATCGCGGCCATCCGGGCGCTGATCGGCGACCGCCCCATCCGGCTGCAGGTCGATGGCGGGGTCACGGTCGAAACGGCCCCGGTCGTGGCGCGGGCGGGGGCGGATGTGCTGGTCGCGGGATCGGCGCTGTTCAGGGGCGGGTCGGTGAGTGAACCTGCGGCCTATGGCGCCAATCTGCGCGCGCTGACGGCAGCGGCCGGAGGGTGAGGCGGGCCGTCGTCCTGGACCTTGACGGAACGCTGATCGACAGCGCGCCGGATATCCGCGCCGTGGCCAACCGGGTGCTGGCGGGCGAGGGCGCGAGGCCGCTGACACTGGAGGAGACGCGCCGCTTCATCGGCAATGGTGCGGGTGTCTTCGTCGCGCGGATGATGGCCGCGCGGGATCTGCAGACGGCAGAGCATGCCCGGCTGCACCGTGCCTTCCTTGGACAGTATGATGACGCTCAGGGGCTGACCAAGCTCTATCCCGGGGCAGAGAAGGCGCTGCGCACTTTGGCCGAGGCGGGCTTCGCTCTGGGGATCTGCACCAACAAGCCGGTCTCGGCGACGCGGGCCGTACTGGAACATTTCGGGCTGACGGGGGTGTTTCGGACGGTGGTCGGGGGCGACAGCCTGCCCGTCACCAAACCCGATCCGGCGCCGCTTCTGCGGGCGCTGGAGGATCTGGGGGCCGATCGGGCCGTCTATGTGGGCGACAGCGAGGTGGACCACCAGACGGCAGAGGCGGCAGAGGTGCCTTTCGCGCTGTTCACCGGGGGCTATCGGAAAAGCCCGGTCGAGGCCTTTGCCGGGGCGCGGCCCTTCGACACCCATTCGGCGCTGCCGGCCCTGGTCGAACGGCTGTTCGCCGGGCGGTAGGGTGGGTGAAACCCACGCGCGCCACCTACCAACAGGGCGCGTGGGTTTCACCCACCCTACAGCGACACTGAAATCCCGCCATCCACGAACAGCGTGTGCCCGTTGACGAAGGAGGCCGCATCCGAGGCCAGGAAGACACAGGCGCCCACCAGCTCCTCGACCCGCCCCCAACGGCCCGCCGGCGTGCGCTTCTCCAGCCAGTCGCAAAAGACCGGATCATCGACCAGTCCCTGATTGAGCGGGGTCTGGAAATAGCCCGGCGCGATCGCGTTGCAGTTCAGCCCCAGCCGGGCCCAGTCCGTCGCCATCCCCTTTGTCAGGTTCGCCACCGCGCCCTTTGTCGCCGTATAGGGCGCGATCCCGGGCCGGGCGAGCGCGGTCTGGACGCTGGCGATGTTGACGATCTTGCCCGCCCCCCGCGCGATCATGTGCCGCGCGCAGGCCTGGCCCACGTGAAAGACGCTGGCGACATTGGTCTGGAGCAGTCGCTCGAAGGCTTCGGGCGGAAATTCGTCCAGCGGCGCGCGGTGCTGGATACCTGCGTTGTTCACCAGAATGTCGATGGCGCCGACATGGTCCTCGAACCCGTCGATGGCAAAGCGCACCGCCTCGTGATCGGTCACGTCGAAGACGAGCTCGGCCACCATCGCGCCTTCCAGACGCAACCTCGCCGCCGCCTCGGCCACCTTGTCCGCCTTGCGGCCGTTCAACACGATCTTCGCCCCCGCTTCGGCCAGGCCGCGCGCAAGGGCAAGGCCGATGCCCTGGGACGACCCCGTCACCAGTGCCCGCCGACCGGTCAGATCGAAGATACCCATACACCGCTCCCGTTTCCTGCGCGGCGACCGGATCACGACCCGGACCCCGCCGTCAAGATCGCCCGCCAAAGCCCGCCGGCCCATTGACACCCGCGCCAGAACCCCCAAGGTCGGTGCGCCCCAAGGGCAGGAGGACGTCATGGTCGATATCGCAACCCGGGTCTGGAACCACAAATGGAAGATCGACCCGATCGTCCGGTCGCTGATCGACACGGATTTCTACAAGCTTCTGATGTGTCAGTCGGTTTTCCGCAACCGGCGCGACACACAGGTCACCTTCAGCCTGATCAACCGCAGCCGTCGCATCCGCCTGGCCGAGTTGATCGACGAGGGAGAACTGCGCGAACAGCTGGACCATATCCGCTCGCTCCGCCTGACGCGGGGCGAAAGCACCTGGCTGCGCGGAAACACGTTTTACGGCAAGCGACAGATGTTCCGCCCCGATTTCATGGAGTGGTTCGAGGCGCTGCAGCTGCCGCCCTATCACCTGGAAAAGCGCGACGGGCAGTACGAGCTGACCTTCGAAGGCAACTGGCCCGAGGTCATGCTCTGGGAAATCCCCGCCCTGGCCGTGCTGATGGAACTGCGCGGCCGCGCGGTGATGCGCGGGATGGGCCGGTTCGAGCTGCAGGTGCTGTATGCCCGCGCGATGACGAAGGTCTGGGAAAAGGCCGAACGCCTGCGTGCCATCCCCGATCTGCGGCTGGCCGATTTCGGCACGCGCCGGCGGCATTCCTTTCTCTGGCAGGACTGGTGCGTGCAGGCCATGCTCGAAGGTCTGGGCGAGAAATTCGTCGGCACATCGAACTGCCAGATCGCCAAGAACCGCGACCTGGAGGCGATCGGGACCAATGCCCATGAACTGCCCATGGTCTATTCCGCGCTGGCCGACAGCGACGAAGCCTTGCAGGAAGCCCCCTACGAGGTGTTGCGCGACTGGCAGGAAGAGCATGACGGCAACCTGCGGATCATCCTGCCCGATACCTATGGCACATCGGGTTTCCTGGCCCGTGCGCCAGACTGGCTGGCGGGTTGGACAGGGGTCCGGATCGATTCGGGCGATCCGGCCGTCGGGGCCGAAACCGCGATCCGCTGGTGGCAAGAGCGGGGCGAGGATCCGCGCGACAAGCTGGTGATCTTCTCCGACGGCCTGGACGTCGCCCGGATCGAGGAGCTTCAGGCCCGGTTCCGGGGGCGGGTGAAGGTGTCCTTCGGTTGGGGGACGATGCTGACCAATGATTTCACCGGCCTGGTGGCAGAGGATGCACTGGCGCCGTTCTCGCTTGTCTGCAAGGCGGTTTCGGCCGACGGGCGCCCCACGGTCAAGCTTTCGGACAATCCGGAAAAGGCGATGGGCCCGGCAGAGGAGATTGCGCGCTACAAGCGTGTCTTCGGGGTGGGCGCGCAGGAACGGCAAGCCGTCGTGGTCTAGCGGCAGAAACCGGAGCGACCGTTGCAAGGGGGGACGCGGAATTTGGCCAAATTCCGCGTGGCCGAATTTTGCAAATTCGGCCTTGGCAGACCTGCACCCATGCCCCCGAACCCGAGCGGCCTTCGTGTTTCCTCTGCCCGAATTCGACCCTCCTCGCGTCGAAATGCCTTGAATCGTTCCACTTCGGGCACAAGATTGTGGGACAACATGATGGAAACGGCGGAGGTCTGATCATGAGCAGGCGCCCGGATGACGGGACAAGCGGGGCCGACCTTCCCAAGGATGCGCGCGCCGGAGATCATCCCCTTGCCTATGATCCGGTCGCGCTCTGCTGGGTGTCGGCCCGTGCCGGTCCGGCAGGTTCCCTGGTGACGCCGCTCTCATGGAAGGCCGCGCCAGCCGATCCGACGACCACCCCGGACAGCGACATCGGTTTTCGCCCCTGGGCCGAAGCCGACCTGCCGCTCTATCGCGAGATGATGACCGATGTGGACCTTTGGCGCTACATGCCCGAGCTTGCCCCGCTCGGGCTTTCGGACGACGATCTGCTCGCGCTGATCGCATTGTCCCGGGAGGCGGCACATCACAAGGTTGACGCCGTGCTGCACAAGGGCAACCCCGTCGGGCAGGTGCGGCTGGAGTTTTCCGAGGGCGGAGAGAGTGCCGAGCTCAGCTACTGGCTTGGTCGCCCCGCCCGGGGCAAGGGCCTTGGGCCGCGGGCCGTCCGGGCCTATCTGGGGCGGATCCTGCCCGAGCTTCCCGCGACCCGAACCCTGTTTGCACGGGTGCATCCCGAAAACGCCGCCTCGGCCCGCCTTCTCGAGGCTTGCGGCTTCTCCCGGATCGACCGCGCGGCCTCGGGGCTTGGGCCCCGCGGGCGCGATACGGGCGACTGGCCCGCGTTCCGACGGACCATCCGCACCTGACTTTGCGCTGCGGCCCGACGTCGTGTATGGCAGGACGGCGCGGCCTGCATTGAGGGGCCCCGCCTTCGGTTCATCACAGGGGTGCCCGCCGTGAGCAGAGTATCAAACCGCCCGCTGACCCTGCGCGATGTCTCCGAAGCCTCCGGCGTCTCCGAGATGACGGTCAGCCGGGTTCTGCGCAACAAGGGCGATGTGAGCGAGGCGACGCGGCTGAAGGTGCAGGAGGCGGCGCGGCGTCTGGGATATGTGCCCAACAAGATCGCCGGAGCACTGGCCACCTCGCGCGTCAACCTTGTGGCCGTGATCATCCCCAGCCTTGGCAACATGGTCTTTCCCGAAGTGCTGTCGGGCATTTCCGAAGGGCTGGAGGGCACCTCGCTGCAGCCGGTCGTCGGCGTGACGGAGTATCTGCCGGAAAAGGAAGAAACCGTCCTGTTCGAGATGCTCTCCTGGCGGCCCTCGGGGGTGATCATTGCCGGTCTGGAACATACCGAGGCAAGCCGGGCGATGCTGGCGCGCGCCGGGATCCCGGTGGTCGAGATCATGGATGTCGACGGCGAGCCGGTGGATGCCTGCGTCGGCATCAGCCACCGCCGGGCAGGCCGGCAGATGGCCGAGGCGATCCTCGCGGCAGGCTATCGCCGCATCGGGTTTCTGGGCACGAAGATGTTGCTTGATCATCGGGCGCGCAAGCGGTTCGAAGGCTTCACCCGCACCCTGGGCAGAAGCGGGATTGAGATCGCCGACCGCGAATTCTATTCCGGGGGCTCGGCGCTCGCCAAGGGGCGCGAGATGACCGAGGCGATTTTGGATCGGACGCCGGACCTTGATTTCCTCTATTATTCCAATGACATGATCGGTGCCGGCGGGTTGCTGTACCTGCTTGAGCGCGGTGTCGCGATCCCTGATCAGATCGGGCTTGCCGGCTTCAACGGGGTCGAGCTTCTGGAAGGCCTGCCGCGCCGGCTTGCCACGATGGACGCCTGCCGACGCGAGATCGGCCAGAAGGCCGCCGGCATCATCGCCGCGAGGAACAACGATCCCACCCTGCCCGGTGGCGAGCGGATCGAACTGACGCCGAAGCTTGATACCGGAGAGACGCTCCGGGCACCGCAGGAACGGCCGATCTGATCAGCGGCCAGCGCCCCGGAGCGCCCGCACAAGGCGAAACGACCGGCCAAGCGCCGTGACCGCCGCGCCGATGGCGACAACGAGAAGGGCGATGTAAAGGGCGCCGGACTCGCCGCCCCAGAGCGGCTCGACCGCGGCAAGGAGTGCTGCCAGCGTCACCACCGCCATCCGGTGCTGCTTGGCCATCGGGCCCGAGAAATCGGCCGCAAGCCCGCAATTCACCCCCAGCTCGCGCAGATAGGCCGTCAGAATGGCAAAGCTGACCGCCGCCCAGCCAAGGGCCGCCTCTCCGATCCCGTATCCGATGCCCGCCAGGATCAGCAGGTCCGAGACCCGGTCCGGAAACTCGTTCCAGAAGGCGCCGTCGGGCGTGGCCCGCCCCGCCTCGACCGCGACCATCCCGTCGAAGAGGTTGCAGAGCAACCGGATCTGGCAGGCCAGCGCGGCAAGGATAAGGAGGAGCGACTGCCACCCCGGCCCGGCGCTTCCCGATGCCCAGAAGGCGCCGCCGGCCAGCGCCGCCGCCACCATGCCCGCAACCGAAATCTGGTTGGGCGTGACAGAGGTTCCCGCCAGCCAGCGCGCGACGCGCTGTGTCAGCGCGCTTTGGCGGCTCGCCAGCGGGCGGCGGTTCTTCACCTCGGCCATTCTGCCTCCCTTCCCCTGCCGTGCGTCCGACTGCGCAGGGCGCCCTTCATCAGATGGCCCAGAAATAGCCGGTCAGGTGAAAGAACAGCGGCGCCGCGAAGATGATGGAATCAAGCCGGTCGACAAAGCCGCCATGCCCCGCGATCGTATGGCCCCAATCCTTCACCCCCCGGTCGCGCTTGATCGACGACATGACCAGCCCGCCGAGAAAGCCCATCAGGGTCAGCATCAGGCTCATCAGGGCGGCTTCCCACGGCGTGAAGGGCGTCATCCACCACAGCCCCGCGCCGATGGCCGTCGCCGAAAGGGCGCCGCCGACGAAGCCTTCGATCGTCTTGGAAGGCGACAGGGTCGGCGCGATGGGGCGTTTGCCGATCAGCTTGCCCCAGACATATTGCAGCACGTCGCTCAGCTGCACCACGATGATGAAGAAGGCGATCAGCAGGATCCCCCGCCCCTCTTGCCCGGGAAAGTTCAGGTCCAGCAGCGCGGGCACATGGGACAGGCAGTAGACGCAGATCATCAGCGCCCATTGCATCTCGGACACGCGGATCAGGAAGTTCCGCGTGTCTCCGGCGAGGGCCGAGATGATCGGCAGGAACAGGAAGACATAGACGGGAATGAAGATCGCATAGAGCCCGTACCAGCCGATCCAGACCAGATAGAACTGCACCGGCAGCACGACAAAGAACACGGCCACAAGCGTGGGGTGATCGGCCCGTGTGGCATTGGTCAGGGTCATGAATTCCCGCAGCGCCGCAAACGAGGCGATGCCGAACAAGAGGATCACGCCCGGCCGACCCGCCATGAAGGCCAGGGTCAGGACAATGGCCATGATCCACCAGGAATTGACCCGGTCGTTCAGGTTCTCGATCGCCGCATTCTCGCCCCCGGGCGAAAAGCGCCAGCGCAGCACCCGCCCCACGACAGAGGCGACGGCAAGCGTCATACCCACCCCGAGGAGGACGAGGAACAGATCGGACTGTGCCGCGGGCATCACGCCGCCTCCCGGCGCGGACGCAGGTCCAGAAGCGCGGTGCGCGCGCGGTCAAGGAAGGCCTCGCTCGTCTCCTCGGCACCGATGCGCATCGCCGCGCCGAATGTGACCGAGCACATGAGCGGAACCGGGACAAGCGTGCCCTTGGGCAGCACCCGGTTCAGGTTCTCGATCCAGACCGGCACAAGATCGGCCTCGGGCACGGCGCGGCCAAGGCGGTAGATGCCTGACTTGAAGGGCAGAAGCGTCTCTTCCGTCAGGTTGCGCATGCCTTCGGGAAAGATGATCAGGGATTGCCCCTGCTCAAGGCACTGCGCCATCTGGCCCACGGGATCGGTGGTTCTGGCACCCTCGCCCCGTTCGATCAGCAGCGCCCGAAAGACATGCCGGCCCACGAACCGCCGGATCGCCGTCTTGTTCCAGTAATCCGCCGCCGCAACGGGGCGGACCCCCTCCCGCAAACGGGGCGGCAGCACGGTCCAGATCAGGACGAAATCCCCGTTGCTCACATGATTGGCGAAATAGACGCGGACGCGGGAGTCGCCGGGGTCAATTCCCTGCCAGAACGGCCGAACCGCCGTCACGGCCCGGGCGAAAAGCCGGATGGCGGGGCCGACGATGGCCGCCGCAAGGGGGCGGATGGTCTCTTGCAATCGCATACTGGCCTTACACCCGCACCTGATACCACCGGCGCAGCATAGCCTGTGATCACGCGCTGCAACAGGCCCTTCATGGCCCGCCCGACAGGCAGGAGGCCGCGCGCCCCGCCCTGCAAATCTCGGTCATCCCAACCCTGCCCCGCCCGTCCTTGCCGGTGCCCGAGCGGGCGGCCTTGCCTGGCCAAGGGCCGACCGAAGCGCCTGAAAGCTCGCCGCGCAGTTCGGCATTTCGGAAAGCGAGACGAAGCGGTCCAGCATCGGCTCGCAGGCGATAGCATCGTCGATCACCGGATCGCTTCCGGCCACGTAAAGCCCCGCCCGGATCATCATCGCGGCACGGTCATAGGCCCCCATCAGGCTGCGGGCCTGAGCGATCAACTCGTTCTCTCCCGCCGTCGCGGCTTCGGGAAGAGACCGCGAGACGGATCTGAGCACGTCGATCGCGGGAAACCGCCCGCGCTCTGCAATCGCCCGGTCAAGCACGACATGACCGTCAAGAACGCCGCGCAGCATGTCGGCCACCGGCTCTTCCATGTCGGAACCGGAAACGAGGACGGTGTAGATCGCGGTGATGTCGCCGGCCCCCTCGACGCCCGGGCCGGCCCTTTCGCAAAGCGCCGCGATGGCAGGGCCGGTCGAGGCCGGAAAGCCCCGCAGGGCCGGCGGCTCGCCGCTGAGGGCCGAGATTTCCCGATGCGCCTCGGCAAACCGGGTGACGCTGTCGACCAGAAGCAGAACCTGCCGCCCCTCGTCGCGGAAATGCTCGGCCACCGCCGTGGCGGCCCAGGCGCAGCGGCGGCGTTGCTGCGGCGCCTGATCCGAGGTCGCGGCCACGACGACCGTCCGCCCCATCCCCTCCGGCCTCAGCACCGATTCGACGAAATGCCGAAGCTCGCGCCCGCGTTCGCCGACCAGCCCGATGACGATCACATCCGCTTCGACGCTGCGGGCCAGACCGGCCAGAAGCGTCGATTTGCCGACGCCCGACCCGGCGAAAAGCCCGATTCTCTGCCCGCGGACAAGGGGCAGCAGCGTGTCGAAAACCGCGAAGCCCGTCGAAAGACGCTCGCCCAGAGGGCGCCTCTCATGTGCCGCAGGCGGCGCGGCCCGCAGCCTGCGGCTGTGCCGGCCTGGAAGCAATGGCCGCCCGTCCAGCGCGCGCCCGTCCGGGTCGACGATCCGCCCGATCCACGAAGAATCAGGCGCAAAGGGCCGGGCCGGTTCCAGCCTGACCGGATCGTTCAGGGAAAGGCCCTCGGCGCTGCCGTCGGGCAAGACCTCGACCGTCTCTCCGCTGATCCGGATGACCTCGCCCGCGACCCGCAGCCCTGAGCCCAGGATCGTCGCCCTGTCCCCGATCGAGGCCTTGTCGGCAAGGCCCGCCACCTGAACAAGCCCGCCCGAGGCCCCCCTTGTCCGGCCAAGGGGATGGACCGCGCGAAGGCCTGCGATCTGGGCGGTCATCCGGTCGATAAGCGGGTCGGACATGGCGGGAACCTCTCTGGAAAAATCCGGGCTTGGACAACGCATCCTTAAGGAATCAGCCTTAAGGCTTGGTTGAAGCCAATCGAGGGAGAAGCCCCGATGTACCAATCGCTCGACCTGTTCCGTGTCGCATCCGATCTCGCGCAGCATGCCGGCGCGCGGACCGCCATGGTGGCACGCAATGTGGCCAATGCCGATACGCCCGGCTACCGCGCCAGCGCCCTGCCCGCCTTTACCGAGGTCTATCGCAACGACAGCCCGCAAGCCCTTCGGACCAACCGGCCCCAGCACCTTGCCGGGTCGGGCACCGCTGTCGCGGCTAGCGCCATGACCAGCGCCACCGAACCTTCGCCCAACGGCAACACCGTCTCGATCGAAGAGCAGATGCTCCTCGCCATCGAGGCGCAGCGCGAACACACCCGGGCGCTGGCGATCTATCGTCACGCGATGGGGATCATCCGCAGTTCACTGGGGGCAGGACGATGAACGATTTTTCCCAGGCGCTCGGGATCGCCTCCAGCGGGATGCAGTCGCAGGCCACCCGCCTGCGCCACCTGTCCGAAAACATCGCCAATGCCGATACGCCCGGCTACCGGCGCAAGATGGTCTCGTTCGAGGCCGAGCTTGAAAGGGGCGGCGCGACCGGGGCGATCCGGACCGGGCCGGTCCGTCTGGACCAGACACAGCTGGAACGGATCTATGACCCCAGCCATCCCCTCGCGGATGAGAGCGGGCATTACGACGGAACGAACGTCAACCTGCTGATCGAGATCGCCGACGCGCGCGAGGCCAGCAGAAGCTACGAAGCCAACCTGAAGATCTTTGAGCAGGTCCGACAGATGTCGACCGCGCTGATGGATCTGTTGCGGAAATAGGAGGTGCCAGAATGGAACTGACCCAGGCCTTTGCAGCCCAACGCTACGCCGCCCTGAAAGAGGCGACGGCCCCTGATCCGGGGGCGCAGGGCGGCGCGATCTTCGGCGATGCGGCGCGGAACTTCGCCGCCACGCTGGCCAATAGCGAACAGGCCGCGATGGCGTCGATGACAACCGGCAGCGATCCGCATGCCCTCGTCCAGGCGCTCGCGCAGGCCGAGCTCGCGGTCGAGACGGTCGTGACCCTGCGCAACCGGGTGGTCGAGGCCTATCAGGAAATCCTGAGGATGCCGGTCTGACCCGTGCCCGAGGCGGTTTTCTTCGACGTCATGCGGCAGGGGCTTTGGGTCGCCGTGACCATCTCCATGCCGATCCTGGCGGCGGCCCTGCTGGCCGGTCTGGTCGTGGGCCTGTTCCAGGCGCTGACCTCGATCCAGGAGATGACGCTGACCTTCGTGCCCAAGCTGGCCGCCATCGTCGCCGTGTTCTGGGCCACGATGGGATTCATGACCCTCACGCTGACCACCTTCTTCCAGGACATGTTGCTGCCCTTGATCGCCGGAGGCTGAGATGGAGAACGCCACCTACACAACGCTGACGCGGCAATCGGGCCTGATGTCCGAAATGCGGGCGGTCGCGAACAACGTGGCCAATGCCAATACCGTCGGCTACCGCGCCGAGGGGGTGATTTTCTCGGAATATATCCGCACCCTCGGCCCCGACGCCGACTCGCTGTCGATGGCGGCGGCGCGCGTGCGCGAGACCTCGTTTTCTCAGGGCAGTCTGGTTTCAACGGGGGGGCCTTTCGATCTTGCGATCGAAGGGGAAGGTTTCTTCCTGATTGCCACGCCACAGGGCGAAAGGCTGACCCGCGCCGGCAGCTTTACCCCGAACGAGAACGGCGATCTTGTCACCATGGAAGGGCATCTGGTCCTTGACGCTGGTGGCGCGCCGGTCTTCGTCCCGCCCGGGGTCGGAACCATCGGCATCGCGCCGGACGGGACATTGTCGGCGGATGGCGTTCCGGTCGGGCAGATCGGCCTCGTCATGCCGCGCGACATCGACAGCCTGATCCGCGAGAACGGGGTCCGCTTCCAGTCGCCCGACGGTTTCGACCCCGCCCCCGAAGGCAGGATCCTGCAGGGATTTCTCGAGGAATCGAACGTCAATGCCGTGCAGGAGATCACCCGCATGATCGAAGTGCAGCGGGCCTATGAACTCGGCCAGGCCTTCCTCGACCGCGAGGACGAGAGAATGCGCAGCCTGATGCAGACCATGAACCGATAGGAGGACGCGATGCGCGCGCTAGATATTGCCGCGGCCGGCATGCAGGCCCAACAGACCCGGGTCGAGGTCATCTCGAACAACCTCGCCAACATGAGCACGACGGCCTACAACCCCCGCCGCGCGGAATTCGCCGATCTTCATTACCAGCAGGTCCAGCGCCCCGGCACGATCACCGCCTCGGACGGAACATCCCTGCCCGTCGGCGTTCAGCTTGGCCTCGGGGTCAGGACGACCGCGGTCTCGGTCATGTTGGGTCAGGGCTCGCTGGCCGCGACGGGCGGCAATCTCGATATCGCGATCGAGGGGTCGGGCTACCTCGAAGTGACCCTGCCGGACGGACGCCCCGCCTTCACCCGCGACGGCGCTTTGAAACTGACCGGGGATGGCCTGATCGTGACCTCCGACGGCTACCCGGTCGTGCCCGACATCACCGTGCCGAACGATGCGATTTCCATCGCGATCAATGGCGAGGGCGAGGTCTTTGCCTATTTCAGCAACCGGATCGAACCCGAACAGCTTGGCCAGTTTACCCTGAGCGGTTTCACCAATCCCAAGGGCCTCGAGGCGATCGGATCGAACCTCTATGTCGAGACGCCCGCCTCCGGCCCCGCCCAGGCGGCCGAACCGGGGCGCGACGGGCTTGGCATGATCCGGCAAGGCTATCTCGAGAACAGCACCGTCGATGCGGTCAAGGAGATCACCGACCTGATCCAGGCCCAGCGCGGTTATGAGCTCAATTCCAAGGTGATCAGCGCGGCCGATCAGATGCTTGGCGCAATGGTGCAACTGAGATGATGCGCCTCGCCGCTGTCCTGATCCTTCTCGCCGCACCCGCTCTGGCGGAAACCGTCGTGCCCGTCCGGACCATTCCCGCCGGCCAGTTGATCACATCCGATGACCTTGTCCTGCGGGATGGCGTCGTCGAGGGCGCGCTTTCGGATCCTGCCGCGATCATCGGCATGGAGGCCCGCGTGGCCCTCTATGCCGGCCGTCCCATCCGGGCGTCCGAGATCGGCCCGGCCGCCGTCATCGATCGCAACCAGATCGTGACCCTGATCTACGCCAACGGCGGCATCCACATCACCGTCGAGGGCCGGGCACTGGACCGGGCGGGGCCGGGCGATGTGCTGCGCGTGATGAACACGGCCTCCCGCAACACCGTCACGGCCCGCGCGGGCTGGGACGGTGCCGCCTATGTCTCGCCCTGAGGAGAAGAACGTGACACGAGCCCTTGCCGCAATTCTGGCTGCATCAATCGTTCTGTCCGCCTGCGCAAACGGCGATTCCATCGGTCGGGAGCCGGACTTCGTTCCTCCGCAGATGTCGACCGAATACACCGCCATGATGACGACCGGACTGCCCTACATGATCGAACCGACACGCGGGCTGCCGACAGCGCCGGCCTCTCTGTGGACGGGCGACCGCAGTTCGCTGCTTGGCGACAGGCGCGCGATGCAGAGGGGAGATATCCTCACCGTCGTGATCGAGATCGATGACAGCGCCCAGATCTCCAATTCCAGCGACCGCGCCCGAAGCGGCTCGCAGAGCATGTCCGTTCCACAGCTCCTTGGCGTGCCGCAAAGGATCGACCGCAATCTGCCGGCCGGGGCAAGTCTGGCCAATGCTGTCGAGATCGGTTCGAACAGCCGCTTCAACGGCGATGGATCGGTGACCCGCCAGGAACAGCTGGAGCTTCGCATCGCGGCGACCGTGATCGACGTGCTTCCGAATGGCGTGCTTGAGATCATGGGCAATCAGGAGGTGCGCGTGAATTACGAGCTTCGCGCCCTGATGGTCACGGGCTATGTGCGGCCGGCCGACATCAGCCGCCAGAACGAGATCACCTACGACAAGATCGCCCAGGCCCGGATCGACTATGGCGGCCGCGGCCAGATCTCGGACATGCAGCAGCCGCGCTATGGCCAGCAGGCTGCAGAGATCCTTTTGCCATTCTGAGGACGCGCCCATGTTCAAGCTGATCCTTCCCGTCGTCCTCTTGATCCTCGGCGTGGCAGCCGGAGTGGGCGCCGGGCTGTTGCTGCGACCCGACGAACAGGACGACCAGAACATGGCGGACGCGCCGTCAATCGAATGCGGCCCCGAGACCTCGGCCCTGGCTGAAGGCGAGGTCGCCACCTCCGCCCTGCCGCGGACCAATCGCGAAATCGACGGGTTGCGAGAGTTGACGGCCGATCTCCAGTATGTGCGTCTGCCCAACCAGTTCATTGTTCCCGTCCTTCGCGATGGCTCGGTCGTCTTCATGGTCATCCTGTCGCTCAGCATCGAGGTTCCCTCCGGCGAGTCCGAAACGGTTCTGGCGCATGAGCCACGGCTGAGAGACATCTTCCTGCAGGTGCTTTTCGACCATGCCAATACCGGCGGCTTCGACGGCGACTTCACCTCTGCCTCGAACATGCGCAGCCTGCGCAATGGCCTCCGTGTGGCGGCGCGCGATGCACTTGGGGACTCCATCTCGGATGTTCTGATCGTCAACCTCGTCCGGCAGGACGCCTGACGGCTCACTCCTGCCAGCGCGCCTCGATCCTGCGCCGGCGTTGTTGCGATTCAACCTCGGCGATTTCCTTCATCGCATTCTGACGTCCGAGCGCCTCGGAAAAGCGGCTCCGGGCATGGGCGATCTGGATCTGTAGCCGCGCGCGTTCCCGGTTGATGGCGGCGCTACGCTCTTCGATCCAGCGGTGCCAGGCCACCTCGGCCCCGGCGCGGGTCGCCGGATCGGGCAGATCGGGAAGCACCTCCCTGCTCCGCGAACGATCAGCCCGAAGCCTGTCGAGCGCCTCGCAAAGATCGCGATCCTTGCGGACGAGCCGGGCAAGCTCGGCCTCTGCGGCATCGCGTACGAGGGAGGTCAAGGTCACGAGCCGGTCGGTATCCTTCATGATCTGCCTCCTCTGCCGCGGGCCTTCATGCGCATCGCTTCGGCAAAACGGATCGCCGCCGCAACGGCGCGATACTGATCCGCCGGGATCGGCTGGCCAATGTCGACCTCGGCGTGAAGCGCGCGCGCCGTCGGCGGGTCGGAATGAATGGGCACGCCATGTTCCATCGCGATCTCCCGTATCCTGGCGGCAACATGGTCCACCCCCTTGGCACGACAGATCGGCGCCGTCGCGCTTTGCCGATCCCACTCCAGCGCCACGGCGAAATGCGTCGGATTGACGATGACGACGCTCGCCTTGGGAACATCCGCCAGCATCTGGTTCATCGCCACATCGACCGCGCGCTGCCGGCGCTGGCTCTTGAGAGCGGGGTCGCCTTCGGACTCCTTCATCTCGTCCATGACCTCCTTGCGGGTCATGCGCTGTCGGCGCAGGAAGTCCGAGCGTTGCCACAGAAGATCGAGCAGGCCGATCGCAACCGCTATGACCAGGACGATCAAGAGAAGATCCACAAGGATCCGCAGAAGCGAGACGCTGACCATCCCGGCATTCAGCATGGCGCTTCCGATCAGGTCGTCGGACCGGCGGATGAGATAGATCGTCAGGACCGAGCCGTAGATCATCAGCTTGAAGAAGCTCTTGGTGAACTCGAAAAGTCCGGAAATACCGAACTTGTTTCCGATGGCCTTGATCGGCGAGATCCGCGACAGCTTTGGTTTCAGCTTGTCAGGTGCGAAGACCAGGCTCTGCTGTCCGAATTCCGAAAGCAGCGCCATGGCGGCCGGCAACAGAAACCACGGCAAGACAGCCATGACGATCGCGAGAATGAGGCCTCCGATCACCGGCGTGCCGGGGCCATCGAAGAGGATCCCGGCAATCGTCGCGGGTTGATCCAGCAAAACCATCAGGCTTTCGCCCAACCGCAGAAGCAGCGTGCCGCCGAAGGTCATCCCAAGCGCGACAAAGCCCATATAGGCAAGCGCGGTGGTCAGGTCGGCGGATCGCGGAACCTCGCCCTTGCGCCGCGCTTCGGATAGCCGGCGCTCGGTCGGCTCGAAACTCTTTTCGCCGGCTTGTTCTTCCTTGCCGCTCATGGAAGCGGGCCAAAGGGGGCCGACATGAACGAAAACAGCGCACTGGACCAAAGGCTCAGCATCACCGGCGCCGCGACGGCCAGCAGGACAAGGCCCCCGAAGGTGATGGCAGGTGCGCCGACGAAAGTCACCATCAGCTGCGGCATCGCCCGGTTGATGATCCCGAGGGTCACATTGTAGAGGAGCGCCGCCATCATGAAGGGCGCGGCAAGGCTGAAGGCAAGCCCGGTCGTGCGCGCCACTTCTGCAAGGCCGACGGTCAGGACGGCCTCGGCCGACGGCAGGCTACCCGCAGGGATCAGGAGATAGCTGCCGATCAAATAGGCCGCGATCTGGACGTGCAGACCCAGAGCCGTCGCAATCGCGAGGCCTCCGCTCACCAGCAGGTGGCTCGCGGCCGGAGACGGCTCGCCCCCCGCGCTGTTTCCGAAAAGCTGGGACAGCGAGGTGGATTGGGCGGCGATCATTCCGGCGATCATCAGGACAAAGACGAAGAAGCGCAGCATCAATCCGAAGATCAGCCCCGCGAGTACCTCGGCAAGGCAGGCAAGAAGGGCGTCCGCCGGATTGGCCGGCACCGTTCCGACATCTGGGGAAACTGCGGGCAGAACGACGACAGTGAAGGCAAGAGCGAGAGCCAGACGCACCCTGACCGGGATCGACTGCTCGCCAAAGGCGGGAACCATCGACACGATTGCCCCGACACGCAGAAAGACGACAAGCACAGCCCAGCCACCCTCCTGCAAGAGCGGCCCCAGATCCACGGCATCGAGAATCATGCCGGAACGAGCCCGACCAGAGCGGGTCGGGCATCGATCCCGATTTCCTCGAACGAAAGGACCGGGTTGGAGATCGAACGGGCCGTCATGAGTGTTCGAAGAAAGCGCCTGCGCCTCGACGACGTGACAACCGCAGGATATGTGCCGCTTTTGCCTGCCTGGGCGAGCTTCTCGGCAATGGCATTGGCCAGGCGGTTGAACTCGTCCGGAGGCAAGGCCACCTCGGCCGCGCCCCTGTCGGAGGCGACCTGGTAGGTGTTGAAAGTGTCCTCCCATTCCGGTGCAAGCTGGATCAGGGGGATCGTGCCGTCCTCGCGCCGCAATTCCGCTGTCAGTTGAAAACCAAGTCTTTGCCGCACATGCTCGGCCACGCCTTCGGCTGAGGTATGGATCTGCCGCCCTTCGGCAACGGCTTCGAGAATGAGCGGCAGATTCCTGACCGAGACGCGCTCTTCCAGAAGAAGGCGCAGGACCGAAAGCAAGAGATCGATCGGCACCTTGTCGGGTATCAATTCGTCCAGGAGCTTGCGATTGGCCTCGGCCCGGGTCTGGTCCGATAGGTTGACCATCTCGTCGAGGATCCGCCGAAGCGATTTGTGGCTGAGCAGGCGGGCGAAGTTGCGCTTGATCACCTCGAGGAGATGCGTGGCGAGAACCTCGGTCGGCCAGACCGTCGTCAGCCCCGAAAGCGCCGCTCCTTCACGCAGTTCAGGCGAAATCCACTTGGCCGGAGCCCCATAGACAGGCTCGCGGACCTGCTCACCGGGCAGGTCCGACGGCTCGCTCCCACCCAGCAGCACCATGATGCGACCGGGCTGCAACTGATCTGTCGCCTGCTCGACGCCCTGCACCCGGATCAGGTAGCTGCCCGGCTTGAGGGCCGCATTGTCTGTCAGGCGGATCTCGGGTAGGATCAGTCCGTAATTCGTGGCCACATGGCTGCGCATGTTCGCGATCCGAACGTCGAGGCCCGTGGCGGGGTCAAGCACCATCTCGACAAGATCCGGCGCGAATTCGATGTGAATGTCATCAAGGTCCAGCATGTCGCCCATGGATCGAGCAGGATGGGGATCGACCTCGACCGCATCGGGGGCGAGAGCGGCGGCTTCGGCAAGCCGGCTTCGTCTGGAAAGATATGCCGCACCAGCGAGAACGATGGCGCCGAAAAGAAACGGCCAGAACGGCAGGCCCGGCACGACCGCGAAGCCAGCCATCAGGACACCGACCGTCGCGATCGCGGCGGGGTGGCGGCCGAGCTGGGAGAGGAGCGCGCTGTCGGCCGATCCGGTGGCGCCGCCGCGGGCGAGCAGCAAGGCCGACGCGACAGCGATGATGACCGCCGGGATCTGACTGACAAGACCGTCACCGACGGTCAGGATCGCATAGGTTTCGAAGGCCGCGCCGATGGCCATGTCATGCACGGTGATGCCGACGATGAGGCCGACGATCAGGTTGAGTGCAGTGATGAGCAGCCCGGCGACGGCATCGCCCTTGACGAATTTCGACGCACCATCAAGCGAGCCGAAGAAGGTGGTCTCGGCCTGCTCGCGCTCTCTCCGAAGCCGGGCCTCGGCGTGGTCGATGGCGCCGGCCGACATGTCGGCATCAATGGCGAGCTGCTTTCCCGGCATGGCGTCGAGCGCGAAGCGGGCCCCGACCTCGGCCATGCGGGCAGCGCCCTTGTTGATGACAACGAAATTGACGATCAGCAGCACCCCGAAGACCACGAGCCCGATGAGCACGGATCCACCCATCACGAACATGGCAAAGCCTTCGATCACATGCCCGGCAGCATCGGTGCCGCGCTGCCCCTCACCTATGATCAGCTTGGTCGAAGAGACATTCAGCGACAGGCGCAGCATCAGCGAAGCCAGCAGAACCGTCGGGAAAGCCGAGAAATCGAGGGGCCGCTCGACGAAGAGCGTTACCGTGAAGATGAGGATCGCCAGAGCGAACGAGACTGCGAGGCCGACGTCGAGAACCCATGCGGGCATCGGCAGGATCATCATCACGATCACCGCCATCAGGGCGAGGGCCAGCAGGATCGTCGGCTGGAACAGGTTTTTCAGCGAGAGTGCGGCCACGTCTCAGCCTCCATCGATCAAGGGCACAAGCGAGCCAAGTCCGCTCGGCTCGACATCGGTTTCCCGAAGCAGCGGGAAGGTGTTGGTGCGCACGACGACTGCGAGCCCGCTGCTCCCCGCCGAACCGGAAGAGAGGGCGACGAACCGATGATCCCGATCCATCCCCGCCGCGACGGCCGCAGAATGGAACCTGTCAAAGCGGGCACGATAGGCTGAGGCGTGTTCCGGGGTCCGGGAATGATAGGCGCCGGCCGCGACCGACCAGTCTCCTGATTCGGAGTGGAGATCGGACAGAAAGCCAGCGGCGTAGGAGGCGTTCGCGAGGGGATCGAACATCTGCGCGATCGTCGTGAAGGCCTCTCCGTGCCAGCGATAGTTCAGCTGGAAGCAGCCGATGTCGAAACTTCGTAGCCCCGATCGGCTTTGCGCCTCGGCAAAGGCGATCGCGCTTTCTCGGTCGTCGAACCAGTGTCCCGTTCCCTCGACATTGACGGTCCAGGGCCAGGGGCGGACGGAGCCGCCAACTGCCCGCCCGGTCTCAGCCTGGGTGATCGCCACAAGGACCGAAAGCGGAACGGAATTGATCCGTGCGGCGTCGATGGCAGCAGTCAGGCAAAGGTCCGAATCGTCAGCAGCACCACGGTCGGGGGCGAGTCCCGCCAACAGAAGGGCCGCCACGGCGAGCAATCGGAAGAACGGGGCATGCAAGGCCGGCTTCGGCAGGATCATCATCGCGCGCCTTCTGCTGCGGAGTCGGTTCTGCCTATCACCCAGGTGGTTTAGCTTTCGTAACCATCATTGAGAGAAGGTCGCCTCCCCCTCGAAGGGCGATTGCCGCAGCAGAGACTCCGCCCGCAACCGGGTCGCTTCCGCTTCGCCCAACAGGCTTCGCCGTTCAGCAAGCGGTGACGGGCTGACCAACCCATCGAGGGTCGAGGAGGCTTGCGGTTCCCATTCAGACAACGTCGCCTCGAGCGCCGAAAGATCCGGGACCGGCTCTGCGGCAAGCTCGGACAGGCGGGCATCGGGGAGAAGGACTGCCGCCGACTGCGGCCCTTCCTCCGGCAGATTCGGCAGGATTTCGTCGGGAGTCGAGCGGTCGAAAGCAGCTGTATCGGCCGAGGGATCGACCTCTGTCCGCATGACCTCCGGCTCTGGCGCTGGCTCTTCCTTGAAAGGTGCTCCCGCCTCAAAGGCCAAAGCCTCTTCCGCAAACCCAAGGCTCAGTAGACGGGCCTTGATCGCGGCGGCTGCCTCTGCGGGCAGGTCGGCCGGGTCCAGGCCGAAGACGAGGGGCAGGAACGAATCCTCATCGAGCCGCGAAGCGGCCGCGACGAAGGTTTCCCGATCGATCGACGACAGGGTTTCGGCATCCAGCCCTCCAAGCTCCTGTCGGCGCAGGGAAAGTGCCTCATCGAAGCGATCGGCGAACAGGAGCGCCCTGATCTGGGCCAGCGCGAGGATCGCTTCAGCCTCCGAACCGCGGTGCTCGTGACGCAGTGTCGCGACAAGTTCGATCGTGGCTTCCGGGACGGTCTGACCCTCCGCAATGTAAAGATCCGTCAATTCGGCCAGTGCCAGTGGCTCCATCCTAGGATCGCCGGCCGCCAACCTGGCCAGCCGGTCGATCGCGGCCGCATTGCCTTCGGTCTGGCGCGCTATCTCTGCCTCGAGGAGGTTGGCCCGAAGCGCGCCGCTGGTGTCTTTCGACCCCGTTTCATCAAGGATCTGAGCCGCCGCTGCCGGGTCTGAAACCCCAAGGAAAAGCTCGGAGAGCCGCACTCCGATCTGCGCCCGGATCGGCAGTGGCAACTGTTGCTGGGCACGCTGCATCGCCGTGCGCTCGGACTCACTGGTCCCTGCGAGGTTGCCTCGCTCCAGCGCGGCCCAAAGCGCGACGATCCCCGTACAACCCCGCTGGCCCGCGAAGACGGCATGCGATCCACCCTCCCGGCCGTCCAGAACCCTGGCGATCGCAATCAGGACGTCGCGTTCGACCGAGCTTCCCTCACTCAGCGCCAGGGCAGACAGCGCTTCCTCGCCAAAACCGAAGTAGAGATAGGCCCGAGCCAATTGCAGCACCCCTTCGTCCGACAGGGATCCGGCTGCGTCGATGATCTGGGCCTGCCGTTCGCCGATCTGAACACCGAACGGCCGGTCGTCGCCCCATGCGGCCAGATCAAGTAGCTCATCGGGGAGGCAGGCCTCGCCTTCTTCGGTGGCAAGGCGAGGAGAGGCCGAGTTCCGGAACTGATCCAGGGCCGTTTCGATCCTCAGGCCAGGGGACAGATCCGATACCGACGGATCCTGAGCGACGGGATCAGCGGGAACGAGCGGCTCTGGTGGCAGATCCGGCGGCTCAGAGGCGGGGCGCTCATGGCGGAAGTCCAATATGCCTTGGGTTCCGGCCCGTGCGAGGCTTTCCAGTAGGGTCGTCTCAAGCTCGGTGATGCGGGCCGCTTCTTCGGAACCCACGTCCGAATCCTCTCGCGCGCTCTGGTCGAGCAGCGAGGAGTCGAACAGGCGCGCGTCGTTTACGGGATCGCTTCCTGCCGCCGAAGCCCGATCCGCCGACCCCAAGGGGGTGGTCGGCATGCCAAGCGGGAGCAGGGAGACGCCCGTTCCGGCAACCGGGCCGATCCTGTCTGCCTGCGGCCGTGCGGTCTCTTGTTCGGCGGTGCCCGCGTCAGGCCCCGGACCGTCGACGATGTCGATGACCAGCTTGTCGGGACGAAACAGGAAGGCCGTCACATGGCAATCGCAATCGAGCACGAGGCCAAGCTGCCCGGGCACATCACCATGCCGCAACTCGGCGAGGCGCGTTCTCGGGATCCTGTCGAAAGCGCGGCTGGTATCGAAGCGGTGCCGGGGGTCCATCGTCAGGACATAGCCATCGGGGGCAGGGCTGATCTGCCATTCCGCGGCGCGTGGAATATCCAGAACGAGGCGCGAGAAGGTCGCGTGTTCCCCGGATCGGAAGGTGATCGTTTCGGCAAACGCCTTTCCCCCGGACCATGAGAGCAAGGCGAGCGCCAGCAAGAGGCTCGCGACGAGGCCTTTTGCGCAGCTGCCGTGGAACGTCCAGGTGAAGCTGCCCTTCGTCATGCCGCATCCTTGGTCGCCTTCAGGGCCTCTTCGAGGTCTGCAAACGAGGGGCGATAACCGCTCGGCGTGTTCTGGCGCCCCACTTCGATACAGATGTTGGGCGGATGCTGGTGGAGGTTTGCGACCAGCACCTCGCGGATCAGCTGATAGAAGTGACCGTCATTCTCGATCACCGCCTTCAGCTTCGCCGCAAAGGGCCCGACGAACCCGTAGGCAAGAAAGACGCCAAGGAAAGTCCCCACCAGCGCGCCACCGATCATCTTGCCAAGAACCTCGGGGGGTTGGTCGATGGATGCCATCGTCTTGATCACGCCCAGAACGGCGGCGACGATGCCCAGCGCCGGAAGCCCATCCGCCACGGCCTGAAGCGCATGGGTAGAGTGCAGCGCATGGTGCTGATTGGCCTCCATCCGCTTTTCGAGCACCTCCTCGACCTGGTGCGGGTCGTCGTAGTTCATCGAGGCCGAACGGAGAGTATCACAGATCAGGGCCACAGCTTCCTTGTCGGCCCGGATCCTGGGATAGCGGGCGAAGATCGGGGAATCCTCCGGCTTCTCGATATGTTCCTCGAGGGCGACGGGGTTGGTCCGGGCGATGCGGATCAGTTCGAACAGAAGGCAGAGAAGATCGCGATAATCGTCCGGTTTCCAGCGTGGGCCCTTGAACACCTTGGACATGTCCTTGAGCGTGTGCTTGATCGCGGACCCTTCGTTGGCGAGGAGGAAGGCGCCGACAGCCGCGCCACCGATCATCATCATCTCGAAGGGCAACGCATAGAGGATGATGCCCATCTTTCCGCCGGCCAGAATGTAGCCGCCGAAGACCATGACCATAACGATGATGATGCCGAAGAGGCCGATCATCCTTGCCTACTCCTGTTCCAAGATTGAGTCTTTCGCCGCGTCCACACAGTCGCAGAGAGGTATTAACGATCCCTCTTCATTCGCCGGGATCGCCGCTATTGGGTGGGCGCGCGCGCATTGCGACCTGCCAGTATGACACTGATCGAATAGGCCGTATTCGGATCCAGCTTGGTCATGATCGCGGCTGCGGCCTCTGGCCGCATCAGGCCCATGAAGCCGGCACCAAAGGCAGGATCCATCTGTTCGAACAGTGCCGCAGCATCCGCGGGCCGCATGTTCTCATAGACCTGGGTCAGCTGCGCGAGATCCTCCGCAGCCCCGGTTTCGGCAAGGGCAACTGTTTCCGCAAGGCTTGCCTCGGCCCGGGAAAGCTCGGCGAGCATCCCCTCGATCTCTGCCTCGACCTGTGCGAGTCGCTCCATGCGCTCGGCAAGCTGCGCCTCGCGTTCCGTGACCCTCTCCTCGCGCTGGCGCAGCGCGGCGACCAGCGCGCCCGGCGTGTCTTCCGGAAGGCAACTCAGAGCGCCCGAAGCGAGTTCGGGCATCTCGACCTCGGGCACAGGATCCGCAGCCTGTGCCCGGACCTGACTGGCGCCTTCACCGATCCGCGCAAGACCCGATCCTATCAGAAGCGCCGTGATGATCGGCAGGACATGGCTGCCCCGCCGACGGGCGGAAGGGGATCGGCCGGTGGTCCGTTTCATGCCCTGCGCCCCATGGCTTCGGGATGGCGTACGAAGAAGGGCGTCGCCTCGACAGGGGCGGAGGCCGGTTCGGGAAGGTCGTGCAGCGAGGCCAGCAGGAGCTCCAGCCGCTTGCCCGCCGCCTCGGCCCGGTCGCTGGCGAGGTTGAGCGTCTGCACCGACCGCGCACCGCTGCCCTGCGCCTCGCTCAATGTCCGGGTCAGGTCGTCGACCTGGGCCGAGAGCACGGCGACAGCCCCCCCGACACCTTTCTCGAGGTCGGTAAACCGCTTCAGCCGCCGCGAAAGAACGAGGCAATAAAGGCCCGCCCCGACGGCCCCCGCAACCAGCAGGATATCGGCTATTTCACCCATTTCATGACCTCTCAGTTTACGATGAATTCCATGATCAGAAGGTCGCGCACCCGCCCCTCGCCGACGACGACCTGAATGCGCCGCAGCATCTGGGCCCGCAGCCTGAGCAGGGCTGCGGGATCCTCGAAATCGCTGACGGGGATGGCGCGCAGATAGCCGTTCAGCACATCCACGATGCGCGGCATCACGGCCTCGACCTCGGCCGCATGGGCCGGATCGACCTCGAGCTGGGCGACGAATCGAAGAAACCGCCGGCCGGACGGGTCGGGCAGATTGATCGTCAACGGCTCGAGCGGCAGGAACACGGCCGCGCGCAAGGGTTCGATCCTGGGCGATTCGTCCGTGACCTCGGCAACATCCGCCCCCCCGACAAGCCCGAACCGGATGACGGCGAAACCCGCGCCCGCACCGACAAGGGCGAGAACGAGGCCGATGACGAGCGGCAACCGGGAGCGCTTGGCGGGAGGTTCGATCGGTGGATCGGCGATCTCGGTCATGGATGGCTCCTGTGTTCTGTCGGCTCACAGATAAACCATCAGGAACTAACCGATTGTTAAGGCTCATGTCCGATTGATCGGTTGTCGGGGCAGAAGGCCCCACGTTTTCGGAGGTGCATCGTGGAAGGCCTGATGACTACCTGGTCCGGTCTGGATTTTCGCCGCCGTTTCATCGTGATTGCCGCGACGCTCGGGGTCTTTGCGGCGGTTGTCGCGCTGGCGCGCTCCGCCTCGGAGCGTGAGCTTGCGCTGCTTTATGCCGGCCTTGATCGCGGCTCCATGACGTCCGTCATCTCGGCCCTGGATCAACGGGGGGTCGTCTATGAGGTGCGCGGTGATTCGATCTTTGTTCCTGCGGCCGTGCGCGACCTTCAGAGGATCAGCCTCGCCGCCGAGGGGCTGCCGCAGCTTTCGGGCCAGGGCTATGAGCTGCTGGACAATCTGTCGGGATTCGGCACGACCTCGCAGATGTTCGATGCCGCCTACTGGCGCGCGAAAGAAGGCGAACTCGCCCGTACCATCCTTGCGGTTCCCACGATTCGCGCGGCGCGCGTCCATATTTCGACGCCGACAAGCAGGCCGTTCCAGCGCGATCTACTGACCACCGCCTCGGTGACGGTGACGACCGCCGGGAACCCGCTCAGCCAGGAACAGGCCCAGGCGCTCCGTTTCCTGATCGCGGCGGCCGTTTCCGGCCTGATGCCGCAGGACGTTTCGGTGATCGATGCGCAGCACGGCCTGATTCCCGCCGAGGGGCCGACCTTCTCGGGCGGCAGCGATGCGCGCGCCGATGAGCTGCGGGCCCGTGCGCAACGTCTGCTCGAGGCTCGGGTGGGCGTTGGAAATGCCATTGTCGAGCTGTCGATCGAAACGATCACGGAACGCGAATCGATCATCGAGCGGCGCGTCGATCCCGAAAGCCGCGTCGCCATCTCGACGAATGTCGAGGAGAACAGCCGCAGCACCCAGGACGGGCGCGATGGCTCTGTGACGGTGGCATCGAACCTGCCCGACGGGGATGCGGGCGCGAGCGGTTCCGGCCTTGCCACAGAGGAAAGCGGAAGCCGCGCGCTCACCAATTACGACATGTCCGAGACCAGCCGCGAGGTGATCCGCGCGCCCGGTGGCGTGCGTCGGCTGACCGTCGCCGTTCTGGTCAATGAGCCGGTCACGATCGACGCCAGTGGAACCGCCGTTCCGGCGCCCCGCCCCGAGGAAGAGATCGCGGCCCTGCGGGAGCTTGTCGCGTCGGCCGTCGGTTTTGACGAGGCGCGCGGGGATGTGATCACGATCCAGGCGATGCCCTTCGAGCCGGTGCCGCAACTGGGGACCGAAGCGGTTGGAAGTCGGCTGCCGGCATTCGACATGATGAGCCTCATCAAGCTCGGGGTTCTTGCGCTTGTGGCACTTGTTCTGGGGCTGTTCGTCATCCGTCCGATCCTGCGGTCCGGCCGGACGGCGGAGGCCGCACCCCTGCTGTCACCCGGGACACAGCTTTCCCTTCCCGGCGGCGCGGAGCCAGGTTTGGCGGGGGATCAATTTTTCAACCAACTGCCCGATCTGTTTCCGGGCGATCCGGGCGGAACCGATGCTGACGAGGATCCCGTCGGCAGGCTTCGGCGGATGATCGCGGACCGGCAGGAGGAAACGGCGCAGATCCTGCAGAACTGGATCGACGAAACCGAACCAAGGGAAGGAGCCTAGGATGAGCCGGCTTGTCGCTCTTGAGGCCTTCGACCTCCCCCCGGATCCGAAGGAAACCGATCCCGAGCCGGACGAGGACTGGCGCGCAGGTCATGCGACGGGCCTTGCGGATGGCCTTGCGATGGCGGCGATGCGACAGGATGTCCTCTCGGACGGGGCCGCACAGGCAATCAACGATCTTGTCTTCACCTATGCGGAGGCGCGGGCACAGGTCCTTGCCGCGCTGCAGCCGCTGATCGGGACGATCATGGACCGGCTCCTGCCCGAGCTTGGCCGCGCCACGCTTCTGCCGCTGCTGGTGGAGCGGATCATGGCAGTCGCAGCCGAACACAGCGCGATGCCGGTTGTCATCCGCGTGTCCCCTTCGACGGCGCCTGCCCTGATCGCCCTGATGCAGACCTTTCCGGAGCCCAAGCCCGGCATCCTGGCCGATCCCTCCCTTGAAGAGGGGCAAGCCCTGATAGCTGCGGCAGAGCAGGAAAACATGGTCGACCTCGAAGGACTGGTCACGGAGATCCGTCAGACGCTCGAGGCCTTCACGGACGAAACACAACAGGAGATGCGGCATGGATGACGCAAGACCCGGAGCCGAACACCCGCTGCGATCGGTTCCGATCGAAGTGACGATCAGCGTCGGCAAGGCCCGGCCCCTGGTCCAGGACCTCCTCGCGCTGGAAGAGAACTCGGTTCTTGTCCTGGATCGCCGGATCGACGACCCGGTCGAGCTTTACATCGGCGACAGGCTGATCGCGCGCGGCGAATTGCAGGAGATGGAGGGGGGCGAACGCGGCCAGCTTGCCGTCCGCCTGACCGAAGTGGCAGCGCGGCCCGATGACCTCGGCTGGTAGGATGCGCCTTCTTGCGGTGGCAATTCTTGCCGGCGGCCTGATGGCCGGGCCGGCGATGGCACAGGACATCACCCTGTCGCTGGGGGATGACGGGTCGCTGGCGGCCCGTTCGATCCAGCTGCTTGTCCTGATCACGGTGCTGAGCCTCGTGCCCGGGCTGGCGATCATGGTGACCTGTTTCCCGTTCATGGTTACCGTGCTCGCAATCCTCCGGCAGGCGATCGGATTGCAGCAATCGCCGCCGAACATGCTGATCGTCAGCCTCGCCTTGTTCCTGACCTGGTTCGTGATGGAGCCGGTCTTCATCGAAGCCTGGACCCTGGGCGTCGAGCCCTTCGTGAACGACGCGATGCCGCTTGAAGAGGCGTTCATGGCGACGATCGACCCGTTCCGCATCTTCATGGCGGGCCGGGTCTCGCCCGGAACCTTCGAGTCGCTGGCCGCGCTTCGGCAAGACGCCGTTCCGGCCTCCGAACTGGCCGAGGCTCCGCTTTCGATCCTCGTCCCGTCGTTCCTTCTGTCCGAGATCGCACGTGCCTTTCAGGTCGGCTTCCTGATCTTTCTGCCATTCATCGTCATCGACCTCGTCGTCGCGGCGGTCCTGATGTCGATGGGGATGATGATGGTGCCGCCGGCGATCGTGTCTTTGCCGTTCAAGCTGGCCTTCTTCGTGGTCGCCGATGGCTGGGCGCTGGTTTCGGGCAGCATCGTGCAGAGCTATTTCTGACAGCGCGTACTGAAACCGCTTTGGCGACGGGCTGCATTCGGCGGCGCAAGGCCAGGCGCGCCAAAGCGGGCGGGTGCGAGGACCAATCCCCGAGACGGCACGCAGCCATCCAAACTCTGCGACCAGGTGCGCCCCGAATTTCCGAGTGATGGTGAGCCGTGCAGGATTCGAACCTGCGACCCACTGATTAAAAGTCAGTTGCTCTACCAACTGAGCTAACGGCCCATCGCGGTGGCAGGTAAGGAAGGCGGCCCGCCGCGTCAACCGCAAATCGCACGCTGGCCGGATTCGTCGCAAGCCGGGGTCGCTGCCTCAGGCATTGACCCCGACGCAAGGCGACGGCCCCGCTAGATCAGGCCGATCCGTTCCCGCAGCGCCTCGTCCCGCAGGGAAAGCTCTTCGCCCAGAAGGTCGTCGGAATCGGGGGCGGTCATCCAGACAAGGGCCCGCGCCGGCCAGTCGGCCGGGATGTGGCTTTCCCAATCGAGCGCTGCCACCGGCCCGATGCCGGAGGCCTTGATCCGGCGCTGCATCCCGGTCGCGACGGTGCCCGGCGACAGCCCCATGGCGCGGATCCCGCGGCCCGCATATTCGTGATGCAGGCTGGCCGTGAGCATGGCGACCCCCGCCTTGGAGGCGCAATAGGCCGACCAGCCTTCGACCGGTCGATGTGCCGCACCCGACGAGATGGTGAGGACCGTCCCGCCGCCCTGCCGCAACATCACGGGCAGAACGGCCCGGATGCCGTGGAAGACACCGGTCAGATTGATGTCGATGGCCCGCCCCCACTTTTCGGGGTCAAGGTCATGCATCGGCCCGATCGGGTCGATCACGGCGGCGTTGTTCACCAGGATATCGCAGCTGCCGAACGCCTCTTCGGCGGCATGGATCGCGGCCTCGACCTGCCACCAGATGGCAACGTCACAGGGTATCGCGAGGGCACGGTCCGCGCCGATCTCGCCGGCGATGTCGGCGATTTCCTCGGCCGAGCGCGCCAAGAGGACGACCCGCGCCCCGGCGGCGGCAAAGGCACGGGCCGAGGCGGCACCGATGCCGCGCCCTGCCCCGGTGATGACGACGGTCTTTCCTGCAAGTGACATCGGTTTTTCCAGTTGTTGTCTGCGGCGTAAAATAGTTTGTGCGAGGTGGCGGGTCCAGTTTTCCTGACCTTGACCATTGCCGCAGGTCAGAGGATGCTGAACCCGGTTTTATTCACACGCGGAAGGTAGCAAGAGATGAATTTCAGAATCATGGGATCGGCCGTGTCGGTGGCCGCAATTCTGGTCGCCCAGGCGGCCCATGCCGAACTTACTGCTCAGGATGTCTGGGACAGCTGGAAAGCAAACATGGAGACCGCCGCTGACGAAACCGTCACGATCGGCTCCGAGAACTATGTTTCCGGTGTTCTCGTCGTCAGCGACATTGCGATCCTTTCCGACGACGGGTTCGACGCGATCGAGTTGACGATTCCGACGCTCAGCTTCACCGAGAATAGCGACGGAACGGTGAGCGTTACCGTTTCGGACGAGATCCCGGTGATCTATACCAGCCGGCCCTGGTATGGCGGCGAGACGGTCGTGACCATGGCCATCACCCATCAGGGGCTTGACATCACGGTCAGCGGCTCGGCCGAGGACATGTCCCAGGCCACGCGCGCGAACCGCGTTGCCCTCGAGCTTTCGAGCATCCTCGAAGACGGCGAAGAAACGGCCGATGCCTCCGGCATGATTGCCCTGAACGGCATGTCGGTGAACTCGCGGCTGATCGACGGTGATCTGCAAGCCTACACGATGGACCTTGCCATCGCGTCGGTCGACATGCTGCTGCAGGCGCAGGACGAATGGTCGGATCTGGACCTCGACTTCTCGGGCAAGATCGAGAACATCGCCGGTTCTGCCGCCATGATGATCCCGAGCGATATCGACGACAATCCCGATGCCGCCTTCATGAATGGCCTTGCGCTTGAAGGCGGATACAGCTTCGGCACCACAGCCTACATCCTCAACATGTCGGAATACGGGGCCGACATGATGGCGACGATGGCGGTTCAGGGTGGCCAGACCGAGGCTGTCTTCAACAAGGATCTGATCGCCTACAGCGCCTCGGCCACCGGCCTTGCCGTCGATGTCGGCGGAATGATGGTGCCCTTGCCGATCTCGGCCAGCCTTGCGGAATACGGGGTTGCCTTCTATGCGCCGCTGTCGGCCAGCGACGCACCCGAAGAATTCGGCCTTGGCATCACGATCGCCGATCTGGCGATCAGCGACGATCTGTGGGGCATGCTGGATCCTGCCGGCATGTTCGCCCGCGACCCGGCGACGGTCATTCTTGACATCACCGGAACCGCGAAGCTGATGTTCGACATTCTCGATCCCGAGCAGGCGATGGAGATGATGTTCGCGGACAGGCCGGGCGATCTGACCTCGGTCAGCCTGAACGACCTGGTCCTGTCGGTTGCCGGGGCGCAGCTTTCGGCCGCAGGTGCCTTCATCTTCGACAATGACGATTACTTCACCTTCGGCGGCTTCCCCCGGCCCGAAGGGGAACTGACCGTTCAGGTCAAGGGCGCGAATGCGCTGCTCGACAATCTGGTCGCGATGGGCCTCCTGCCGCAGGAAGAGGTGATGGGCGCGCGCATGATGCTGGGCCTGTTCACCCAGGCGGTGGGCGATGACGAGCTGTCCTCGACGATCGAGATCAACGATCAGGGTCACGTGATCGCAAACGGCCAGCGTCTTCAGTAACGCGGTCTTCTCATGCCGGGGCCTTGCCCCGGCATGAGACAAGGTAAAGAGTGGGGCGGGGGTTCGAATGACCAGATCCGGATCGATCAGGGCTGCAGTAGCCGGTGGCCTTCTGGTTGCCGCACAGGCGGCCTCGGCACAGGTGACGCCAGAAGAGGTCTGGGCAAGCTACGAGAGCTGGTTCGCCGCATTCGGATTTGATGTCGAGGCCACCACAGAGGCGTCGGATGGCGCGCTGAGGGTTTCGGATATCGTGCTGCGGCTTGACCTGCAGCTGCCCGAGTTGGGGGCCAGCCTTTCGGTCGCCGTCCCTTACCCCGAGATGACCCTTGCCGAAGAGGGGGACGGAGCCGTCCTCATCACCTCGCCCTCCGAGTTCGCTGGACAGATCACCGCAAGCGCCGGCTTCGACTTCGGCTTTGGTGAGCCCGAGATGGCCCATATTTCGCTTGATCTGGCGATGCGCTCGCAGGACGAGAGCATCTTTGTCTCCGGCGGGCCCGATGACATGATCTTTCATTCGATCGCCCGGATGTTGGACGTTGTCATCGACAACCCCCGCGTGCTGACCCCGGACTTGCCCGGAGAGGATCTGGACTTCGACTTCAGCCTCGGCGTGACGATCATCGACAATGACATGGTGACGCGTGTGCGCCAGGTCGACGGTGGAACGCGGCTGGATTTCGAGAACACCTCCGGCCGGACGATCATCAGCGTGACGACCGAATACGGATATTTCGACTGGTGGGAAGGCGAGATGGTCACCCTCCTGTCGCGCGACATATCGGTGGCAGAGGCGACGGCAGCGACCGGCCACATGGTCCTGCCTGCGGATATCGTGCCGAACCTGCTGAACCTCGCGCCCTATCTGCGCGCCGGGTTCGAATTCGACTACCGGTCAAGCACCGTCGATCAGATCGCCCAGAGCGTGTCTTATGAAGACGGCATCCTCTTCACCGAAGAGGATCTTCGCTACGGCACGGTGCGCCAGCAGTTCGACCTGTCGGGGGGCACGCTTGGCATGTCGGTCGAGGCGGCCGATCTGTCTCTGGAGATCCGGGACAATGTCATGCCGCCTTGGGAAGCCGGCGTCTCGGTCTCGGAAATCGCCTTTTCGCTGGTTTGGCCGCTGCTGGAATCCCCGGAGGTGCAGAGCGCCCAGAGCAGGCTTCTGCTGAAGAACCTGACCGGCGATGATGCGATCTGGAGAGAGGTCGACTTTATCGGGCTGTTGCCGCGCGACCCGATCTCGGCCGAGCTGGACCTGAATGTCCAGCTGCTGATCCGGCAGGATCTGCTTGATTTTCTGGCTCTTTTTGACATGAGCAATCTGTTTGTGGATCCCAGATACCAGATGTCGCCGATCGATGTCATGGGGATCGAGGCGGAAACGATCCGGTTCGAGGGGCTGGGGATCACCTTTGACGCGGATGGCAGCCTTGCCTTTCCCGAGGGGATGTTGTCGGGCCGTATGGGGATGCCCCTGCAGCCGGTCGGTCAGACCCGGTTCGAGCTGACGGGGATCAACGGCCTCCTCGATGCCCTGGTCGAACTCGGAGAGATCTGGCCTGGGGATGCGCGGGATCTTCGGATGGGTCTTGCCCTCATCGGCCGGACAACGGGCGACGACACGATCACCTCCGAGGTCGAATTCACCGAGGACGGCAGGATCATCGCCAACGGCCAGCAGATCCAGTAGGCCGCGCGCCCTTGCGGTGCAGGCGCGGTCAGACTACCTCGCGGGGGGCGTGCGCGCGCGAGCTCGCGCGCTCAAGACGGAGGAATGCCCCGAATGACCCGTGATCTGGCGGACCTGACGGCCCGAACCCTTGATCTGGCCCGCAAGGCCGGCGCCGAGGCGGCGGATGTGCTGGTTGTCGAAGGGACGTCCATCAGCATCGATGTGCGCAACGGCAGGCTCGAACAGGCCGAGAGGGCCGAACAGATCGACCTTGGCCTGCGGGTTTTCATCGGCAAGCAGCTTGCGGTTGTCTCATCCTCCGACGTGCGGGACGAAGCTCTGACCCGCATGGCCGAACGCGCCGTGGCCATGGCGAAAGAGGCCCCGTCCGACCCCTTCGCCGGGCTTGCAGAGCCCGAGGAACTCGCCCGCGATACGGATGTGAGCCGACTGGAACTTGTCGACCCGACGCCGGAACCCGACCCCGCCACGCTCGAGGCCGAGGCCCGCCGCGCCGAGGCGGCGGCGCGCGAGGTCCAGGGCGTCACGCAGATCGATTCCGCATCCGCAGGCTATGGCCGGCGGCAGGTTCATCTTGCGGCCAGCAACGGCTTTTCGGCGGGGTTCGCCCGCAGTGACAGGGCGCTGTCCTGTGTCGCGATCTCCGGCACCGGCACGGCGATGGAGCGCGACTACGACTATGACAGCCGTGTCTTTGCCGCCGATCTGCGCAGCGCCGAAGACATCGGCCGAACCGCCGGGATGCGCGCGGTCGAACGTCAGGGCGCCCGTCGCCCGCCGACGGGCAGCTTTCCGGTCCTGTTCGACGAACGCATCGCCGGATCCCTGATCGGGCACCTGCTGCAAGCCATCAACGGAAGCGCCATCGTGCGCGGCGCCTCCTGGCTGCGCGACGGGCTGGACCGGCAGGTTATGCCCGACGGGATCAGTCTGACGGAACAGCCGCACCGCGCCCGCACCCCCGGCTCTCGGTTGTTCGACGCTGAAGGGTTGCCCACCCGCGAACGGGCGATCGTCGAAGACGGGGTCTTGAGGGGTTGGACGCTTGACCTTGCCACCGGGCGCAAGCTGGGCCTTCCCAGCACGGGCAATGCCAGCCGCGCGCCGGGTGGCATGCCCTCGCCCTCGGCCGGCAATGTCACCCTGACGCAGGGGGCCGACAGCCCCGAGGCCCTGATCGCCGGGATGAAGCGGGGGCTGGTGGTCACGTCGCTCATCGGTTCGACGATCAATTCCAACACGGGCGATTATTCGCGGGGGGCCAGCGGGTTCTGGGTCGAGGAGGGAGAGATCCGCTGGCCGGTGAACGAATGCACCATCGCGGGCAATCTGCGCGACATGCTTCTCAGGATCGTGCCGGCGAATGATGCAAGGGCCTGGACCGGACGCGTGGTTCCGTCGATCCTGATTGACGGAATGGTAATTGCCGGCGACTGAAACTATCAGTCCAATGGAAGCATAGGCGAAACGCGCCCGGCCAAATGGCCGGCGCGGCCTCTGACCGTTCAGCTGTGGAAGGACATCCGAATGACCCAGCGCCTGCACCTCGTCTTTGGCGGAGAGCTTGTCGACCCGACCCGCAACGTCTTCAAGGACGTCAAGGCGATAGATATCGTCGGCATGTTCCCGGATTATGCCAGCGCCTATAGCGCCTGGAAGGCGCATGCCCAGCGCACCGTGGATGACGCGCATATGCGCTATTTCATAGCCCATATCCATCGCCTCCGCGATGAAGAGGCGCCCGCCTCGGCGACCGAAGAACTGGGCAGCTGAGCACGGAACCTGTGGCATGGGGCGCGGGCTTTCGCTGACATCCTGGAAGGTGGGCGGCAAGTCCGGCACGGCGACCAAGCCCACGCCATGGCCGGATCGGCCAAAGGGGCCGGTGGTCTGGGCGCATTGCCCGGATGCCACGCGGCTGCGGCTGCTGGTCGGCCTGGCGGAGCGGATGGCCCTGGAAGGGGATTGGCTGCATCTCTTGCTGACCAGCGCCGATATTCCGGCCAACGTGCCCCGCGGCCCCAGGACCATCGCCTTTCCCGTGCCGCCCGATCAGCCGGTGCAGGTGCGCGCCGCGCTTGATCACTGGCGCCCGGACCTGATCCTGTGGATGCAGGGCGATCTGCGGCCCCGACTGCTGAACGAGGCCGGGGGCATTCCGCGCATCCTGGTGGATGCCCAGGCCGACAGGATCCGGCTTGCCGGGGGCGGCTGGATTCCGGGGGCCCTACGGCAGGTCCTGTCCGAGTTCGACAACGTTCTGGCCCTGGATGACGAAGCCGCGCACCGCCTCCGGCGCTCTGGTGTGGCGCCCGAGCGGATCGAAGTCACCGGCCCGCTGGATGAATTGGGAACCGTTCTGCCCTGCAACGACGCCGAACGCAGTTCCCTTGCGCAGATCCTTGGGCCGCGGCCGGTCTGGCTGGCGGCCGGGGTCGGCCCGACCGAGCTTCCGGTCGTGCTCGAGGCGCATCGGCAGGCCAGCCGGATCGCCCATCGGCTGTTGCTGATCATCGTGCCGGGCCGCGCCGAGGATCACGACGAGATCGCCACAGCCACCGCCGCGGACGGCTGGACCCTTGCCCTGCGCGCCGAGGGGGCCGAGCCCGATCCGGCAACCCAGGTCTATCTGTCCGACAGCCTTGCCGAGCTTGGCCTCTGGTATCGGCTGGCGCCGATCACCTTCATCGGCGGCACCCTGCCCGGAGAGGGCGGCGGGCGCCATCCGTACGAGGTTGCCGCGCTGGGGTCGGCCCTGCTGCACGGCCCCGAAACCGCCCCCCATCAAGAGGCCTATGCACGGCTTTCCCGCGCCGGGGCGACGCGGATCGTGCGGCAGGGCAAGGATCTTGGTCAGGCGGTCGAGGCACTTCTTTCGCCGGATCGCGCCGCTTCCATGGCCCATGCCGCCTGGGATGTCACCACGGCCGGTGCAGCCGTCGGGAACCGGTTGCTTGACCTGATCCGGGACAGGATCGACAGGGCCAGCCACTGATGCCCGCGCCGCGCTTCTGGTTCACCCCGCCCGACCGGCCGGACTGGCGGGCAAGGGTCTTGCGGCCCTTCGGCATGATCTATGCCGCCGCCACGGCCCGCAGGCTGGCGCGCGGCACGGGCCATCGCCCCGGCGTTCCGGTGATCTGCGTCGGTAATCTGACGGTCGGCGGCACGGGAAAGACCCCGACGGTCATGGCCCTGGTACAACGGCTGGCCGACCGGGGCCTCAGCCCTCATGTGGTGACGCGCGGCCATGGCGGCAGTCTGTCCGGGCCCGAGCGCGTCGATCCCCGCCGCCACACTGCCGATCAGACCGGGGACGAGGCCCTGCTTCTGGCGGCTTTCGCGCCGGTCTGGGTGGCGAAAGACCGCGCCGCGGGGGCCAAGGCCGCAGCCGAGGCCGGCGCCTCCGTCATCCTGCTGGACGACGGGTTTCAGAATCCAACCGTGACGAAGGATCTTTCCATCCTCGTCGTCGACACGGCCCGGGGCTTTGGCAACGGCCTTTGCCTTCCGGCCGGGCCCTTGCGGGAACCTGTCGCGGTGGGGCTGCGGCGAGCCGATCTGGTGCTGTCGATCGGCGCCGAGCAGGAGGCCTTCGAGGCCCGCTGGGGCGCGGCGCTTGCCCCCCTGCCGCGCCTGACCGGCCGGCTGGAGCCGCTGCCAACGGGGCTGCCCTGGAAGGGTGTCAGGGTCATGGCCTTTGCCGGCATCGGCCATCCGGAAAAGTTCTTCGCCACCCTGCGCACCCTTGGGGCAGAGGTCGTGCAAGTGGTCCCTCTCGAGGATCATCAGAGGCTGACACCGGCCCTGCTTGCCCGGCTTGAAGGCGAAGCCAAGGTGCGTCTGGCGCAGCTTGTGACAACCGAAAAGGATGCCGTCCGCCTGCCACCGGCCTTCCGGCAGAAGGTGCTGACCCTGCCGGTGCGTCTGCAGCTTGAGGATTGGGCGCCGCTGGATGCGGCCCTCGCCCGGCTTGGCCTTCAGTAATCCTCGAGCAGATCCTGATCCGCGCCCAAAGCCGGCGAGGGCCGGTCAAGCGAGAGGTCAGCACCGGAAAAGCGCAGGGGCGCGCGCACGCCCGGCACGCCACCGGGGGTGATGGCAAGGCCGCGGGCGACGATCTGGGGGTCTGCGAAAACCTCGGCCAGGTCATTGATCGGCCCGGCGGGAATGCCCCCCGCCTCGCAACCCGCCAGCACCTCGGCCTTGGTCCGCTGCCGCACCACGGGCGCGATCAGCGCGATCAGCGCCGCGCGGTTGCGCAGCCTGTCGGGATTGGTCCGGTAATCGGGATCCTCCGCCAAAGCCCCAAGCCCCAGCATAGCGCAAAGCCTGCGGAATTGGCCATCATTGCCGACAGCGATGATCACATGCCCGTCGGCGCAGTCAAAGACCTGATAGGGCACGATATTGGGATGCGCATTGCCCAGCCGCTGCGGCGCCTCGCCGCCGACAAGATAGTTCATCGCCTGATTGGCCATCACCGCCGTCGCCACATCCAGAAGCGCCATGTCGATCATCTGGCCCCGCCCGGTGGTCTCGCGCTGGTGAATGGCCGACAGGATGCCGACCACGGCGTAAAGGCCGGTGAAGATATCCGTCACCGCGACACCAACCTTCTGGGGCTGGCTCTCGGGCTCGCCCGTGACCGACATCAGCCCCGACATGCCCTGGATGATGAAGTCGTAGCCGGCGCGGGCGGCATAGGGGCCGTCCTGCCCGAAGCCGGTGATCGAACACCAGACCAGCCGCGGATTGACTGCCGAAAGGCTGGCAAAATCCAGCCCGTATTTCGCAAGCCCGCCCACCTTGAAATTCTCGATCACGATATCGGCGTCTGCGATCAGACGGCGCACGTCCGCTTGCCCTTCCGGGGTCGCGAAATCCACGACGACCGACCGTTTGCCCCGGTTCGTCCCGTGGAAATAGGCCGCGCTTCCCTCACCCTCGACGAAGGGCGGCCCCCAGCGGCGGGTATCGTCGCCATCGGGGCTTTCGACCTTGATCACCTCGGCCCCAAGGTCGGCGAGGAGCTGCCCCGCCCATGGCCCGGCCAGGATGCGCGCAAGCTCGATCACGCGCAGCCCGGCAAGGGGGGAGGGCATGGTCAGCCTTCCAGAGCGGCGTCGATCAGGGCGGCAAGATCACCATAGGCCATGTTGGAATGCCGCTCTCCGTTGATCACGAGCGAGGGGGTCGAGGTGATCCCGTCCCGTTCGGCATTCTCCTGGAACCAGGCGACCAGGGTCTGGGCCATGACCTCGTCGGCAAGGCAGGCATCGACCGTTTCGCTGCTCATGCCCGCGGTCCGGCCGATCCGGCGCAGGTTCTCCGAGATCAGGACGGGGTCGCCGCCGGCGATCCACCTGTCCTGCTGGTCATACAGCATCTCGGTGATCCCGAAGAACCGCCCCTCGCCCCCGCAGCGCGCAACCATCGAGGCCCAAAGCCCGAACCTGTCGAAATAGACCTCGCGGTAGATGAACTGCACGAGGCCGGTGTCGATGTAATCGGCCTTGAGGTTCTTGAACTGGTTGGCGTGGAACGTCGCGCAATGCGGGCAGGTGTAGGAGGCGTATTCGATCACCGTCACCGGCGCGTCCGGGTTGCCCAGGGTCATTTCCGTGACGGTAGAGACGTCGATCTCGACATCGCCGGACGCGTCGGCAGATTGCGCCTGGGCGGCCCCCGGAAGCTCGAACGACGTGGACTGCGCGCCGCCGGACTGTGTCAGCATCCAGGTGCCGCCGACAGCGAAAAGGGCGGCAAGCGCGACAACGGGCAGGGCGGCTTTCATCGTTCGGATCCTCGGGTGTCAGTTGCGTTTCTTGTGCAGGACATTGGTCGCAAGCGCCGCAAGCGCAAGTCGCAATTCCGTGTTTTCGATGTCAGCGGCCACATTCCGCGCCGCCTCGACCACCTCGGGCGGCGGCGGCCTTGCCACCGGAGCGGCGCCCTGGAACGGGGTCTGCGCCTCGGAGAATCCGGTCGGGGCGGTCTGGGTGATGCGGATCCGGGCGATGGCGCGATAGCCGTAGCAGGCGTTCACGCGGTCGCGGATCTGGTCCTTCTGCATCTCGAGCATCGGCGCATGCGGCCCCGCGGTCAGAAGCGTCAGGGTCGCGCCAAGCCCGTCGCGGCCATAGCCCACATTCACCGGACGGGCGATCCGGGCGACGGCTTCGCCCACCACCTCGGGCCAGTGGGTCAAGAGCCGGCTCACGGCAAAGCCCCGGCTTTCGCTGGCGGCCCGGATCCGCGCGGTCACAAGGCTGGCCGCCTGGGCGAATCCATGGGTCCGGGAGGGGCGCTGTGGCTGTTTCATGATCGGGGACTAGTTTAACAACTCCGACAGTGCGGGCAATGCCAGAGAGAACCGGGGCAGATGACAGGGCAGCAGGCGCCGATGCCAGACCTCTCGCAGCGCTTGCTGGCGTGGTATGACCGCCACGCCCGCGCCATGCCCTGGCGTGTCCCGCCTGAACGAAGCCGGGCGGGCGAAAGGGCCGATCCCTACCGCGTCTGGCTGTCCGAGGTCATGCTGCAGCAGACGACCGTGGCGGCCGTGCGCGACTACTTTCACCGGTTCACCACGCGCTGGCCCCGGGTGGGCGATCTTGCCGCTGCCGATGATGCCGAGGTGATGGCCGAATGGGCCGGGCTGGGCTACTATGCCCGGGCGCGTAACCTGTTGAAATGCGCGCGGTTCATTGCCGAGCACCACCAGGGCCGGTTTCCCGAAACCCGCGAGGCGCTTCTGTCGCTGCCCGGCATCGGCCCATATACCGCCAGCGCCATTGCCGCCATCGCCTTCGATGAACCTGCGACGGTGGTCGATGGCAATGTCGAACGCGTCATGGCGCGGCTTTTCGATGTGCACACGGCTCTGCCGAAGGCGAAACCCGAACTCACGGCCCTTGCCGAAGCGCTGACCCCACCGACCCGCCCCGGCGATCATGCCCAGGCCGTCATGGACCTTGGCGCCACGATCTGCACCCCGCGCAGCCCCGCCTGCGGGATCTGTCCGCTGGTGTCGGACTGCCTCGGGCGCGCCCGGGGCACCGCCGCCGATCTGCCGCGCAAGGCGCCCAGACCGGCCAAGCCGGTGCGGCTGGGCTATGCCTATGTCGGGCGTCGGGCTGACGGGGCCTGGCTTCTGGAAACCCGTCCGGAGCGGGGTCTTCTGGGCGGGATGCTGGGCTGGCCGGTCTCGGACTGGTCCGAGGCGCCCCGCCCCGCCCCGCCGGTGCCCGCCGACTGGCGCGAGGCCGTGGGAGAGGCGCGCCACACCTTCACCCATTTCCACCTGCGCCTGACCATCCTTCTGGCGAACCTTCCGATGGACTGCCGGCCCGAGCGGGGTGGCTTCATCCCCGGCGGCGACTTTCGGCCCGCCTCCCTGCCCACGGTCATGCGCAAGGTGCATGATCTGGCCGTCGGACAATTTGCCACGATTGAGCCGTGAGGATGCCTTGGGTTAATCCTATCCTCAGTCGCGTCTGTTCAAGGTAACGAGATGAGCACCTTTTCCGAAGTTGCGGGTTTCAGGAATGCAGCGCCCTTCTGGCTGTCGCTGCTGACGATCCCCTGCGCCATCATCGGCGCGATGCAGGGGGGGTGGACGGTCTTTCTGTTGCCACTCGTGACCTGGGGCCTGTTCGATATCCTCGATCTGCTCGCGGGCGAGAATACGGCCAATGCCGACCCCGCCACGCAGGAAAGCGATCTGTTCTGGTATCGGCTCATCACGCTGATCTGGTTCCCGATCCAGTTCGCGATCACCTTCGGAACGATCTGGTATGTGACGGGCAGCGACCATCTGGTGACATGGGAAAAGATCGTCCTCTTTGCCGGTATCGGGATCATCTCGGGCACGATCGGGATCGTCTATGCCCATGAGCTCATGCACCAGCGCAACCGGGTCGAGCGGTTGCTGGGCGATCTGCTCATGGCGATGGTGCTCTATTCCCATTTCCGCAGCGAACACCTGAAGGTGCATCATGTTCACGTCGGCACGGCGCGCGATCCGGTGACGGCGCGCTATAACGAGGGCTTTCATCGCTACTATCTGCGGGTGCTGTTGACCTGCCCGCCGTCGGCCTGGCGGGCCGAAAGGGCGATGCTGGCGCGGAAGGGCCTTACGATGTGGTCCTTGCGCAATCCGTTCTGGCTTTATGGCGCGCTTCAGGCGGGAATGCTGGCGCTGGCCTTGCTCATCGGCGGTTGGGCGGGGCTGGGGCTGTTCCTGGTGCAGGCCGGGGTCGCGATCTGGCAGCTCGAGATCGTGAATTATGTCGAACATTACGGCCTGACGCGACGGCATCTTGGCGATGGCAAATACGAACATGTCCTGCCGCGCCATTCCTGGAACTCGGCGCATCGCGCGTCGAACTGGCTGCTGATCAACCTGCAGCGGCACTCGGATCACCATTACAAGCCGGACCGCCGCTTTCCCCTGCTGCAGACCTACGGGCCGGACGAGGCGCCGCAACTGCCCTATGGCTATCCGATCATGACGGCGCTTGCGGCCGTGCCACCGCTGTGGCGGCGGGTGATGAACCCCAAGGTACGCGCGTGGCGCCGACAGCATTATCCCGATATCACCGACTGGAAGCCCTATAACAAAGGGCTTTTGCCGATACCCGCCTAAGGTCGGGCGGCAGGCGCGGCGGGGGTGCTTTTGGGTTCCATTCCGCGTCTGCTTCGCTAAACAGGGCGCGCATTCAAGAAGGGATCATCATGCTTTACGTCGATCTTCCGACACAGCCCGAAATCCGCCGCCTCGTGAGCGAGCGTCATGAGGCCAGCGTCAGCATCTATGTCGGCACAACGCCGGAAACGCAGAACATCGGCGCCTCGCGCACGCGTCTGGGCCAGCTTCTGAAAGAGGCCGAAGCCCAGCTCGAAACCGCAGGGGCGGCCAAGCGCACGATCTGGCCGATCAGCGAACAGGTCAACGATCTGATCGACGATGACGAATTCTGGCGCGTTCAGGCCAACGGGCTGGCCGTTCTGGTCACGCCCGAGGGCCTGCGCAGCTATCGGCTTCCCACCCATCTGACGGATATGGTGCAGGTCTCGGACCGGTTTCACCTGAAGCCTCTCCTGCGCGCGATCAGCGTGCCGCAGCATGCTTTCGTCCTCGCGCTCGAGGAAAACCGGATCCGGCTGATCGAAGTGACCGCCGACCTGCCCGGTCAGGAGGTTCGCGTCCCCGACATGCCCAAGGATGCCGCCTCGGCTGTCGGGGTCTCGACGGTCAACTCGCGCAATGCCTCGGGCCGCGTGCATGGCTCCGAAGGGCAGAACCTGCGCCTGCGGCAGTTCGCGCGCAAGGTCGATGCGGCGCTGCGGCCGGTTCTGGCCGGTCGGGAGGAACCTCTGATCATCGCCGCGACCGATCCGCTCTGGTCGATCTTCCGGTCGGTCAACAGCTATTCCCACCTCGCGGAAGACGGCATCAGGACCAGCCCGGCAACCATGTCGGTCGATGAGATCTCGGCCGCCGCGCGCCCGGTTCTGGACGAGATCCACAGCAAATCCCTGGCCGAGATCACCGATCTTTTCATGACGCGCCGCAAGGATCGCCGCGCCACCACCGACATGTCGGACGCCGCCCGTGCGGCGACGATGGGTGCGGTGGATACCCTGCTTGTCGATATCGACGTGGTGGTGCCGGGCACGGTCGATGACGGAACCGGGCAGATCACCCTGGCCGAAGAGCAGAGCGGATCGACCTATGGCGTGATCGACGAGATCGCGGCCCGCACGATCCTGGGCGGCGGCCGCGTTCTTGGCGTGCGTGCCGAGGATATTCCCGACGGCAAGAAGCTGGCCGCCATCCTGCGCTACGCCGTCTGACGGCAGTTCGGTCAAAAAAGCCCTGCCGACCGGAAGGCCGACAGGGCAAGTCTGCGCGCGCGACCAAGGCGATGGTCGCGGGCACCGGCGGTAACGGGGCGCGGAAGGCGGCGGCACGCCGCTTTGCGCAACCAGATGTCAGTTCGGGGGGCCTTCTCCCAGTTCGGCACGGATCTGCTGGCGCAGGAGGTCGATCGGGATGCTTTTCCCGTCGCGCTTGAAATGCCAGTAGGTCCAGCCATTGCAGCTTGGCGCGCCTTCAAGATGGGCGCCGACCTGATGGATGGATCCGGTGATGTCGCGCCCGACCAGCGTGCCATCCGCCCGCACCTTGGCGCGGTGACGGCCGTTCAGGCTCAAAAGCTCTTCGCCCGGGCGCAGCATGCCACGCTCGACCAGAACGCCAAAGGCCACGCGCGGCTCGGCCCGTTTCGATCCGGTCACGGCCAGCGCCTCTGACTCCAGCCGCCGGACAGAGGCGATCCGCTTTTCCGCGATCCGGCGGTAGCGCTCTTCGCGTTCGATGCCGATGAAATCGCGCCCCAGCATCTTGGCCACCGCCCCGGTCGTGCCGGTTCCAAAGAACGGGTCCAGAACCACATCGCCCGGATTGGTGGTGCCGATCAGGATGCGGTGCAGCAGGGATTCCGGCTTCTGCGTGGGATGCGCCTTGTCGCCCGCCTCGTCCTTGAGCCGTTCATGCCCGGTGCAGATCGGCAGAACCCAGTCCGAGCGCATCTGCACCCCTTCGTTCAAGGCCTTCAGCGCCTCGTAGTTGAAGGTATAGCGGCTTGCCTCTTCCTTGCTGGCCCAGATCAGCGTCTCATGCGCATTGGTCAGCCGCTTGCCCTTGAAGTTGGGCATCGGGTTCGACTTGCGCCATACCACATCGTTGAGGATCCAGAACCCCTGGTTCTGCAGCTCTGCCCCCATGCGGAACACGTTGTGATAGCTGCCGATCACCCAGATCGCCCCGTTCGGCTTGAGGAGCCGCCGCGCCGCGGCAAGCCAGTCGCGGGTGAAGCGGTCATAGGCCTCGAAGCTGGCGAACTTGTCCCAATGGTCGTTGACGGCATCCACGCGGGAATTGTCCGGACGGTGCAGATCGCCCCGAAGCTGCAGGTTGTAAGGGGGGTCGGCGAATATGAGGTCGACCGAACACTCCGGAAGGGCCTGCATCGCCTCGATGCAATCCCCGGAAATCACGGTGTTGAGCGGAAGCGCGGCTGCGCCACCGTCCTTTGCTTTCATCATCGTTTTCTGCCTCGTCCCGGCGGATTTGCCCGCTCGTTGTCTGACCCAAAGATGAGTCCTCGACGATTCGCTGTCAAAAAGTTTATTGAATCAAGGGGTTATAATTTACGCTTGATACAACATCTGGTGGACGGGCTTGAATGAGCGCCTATGATGTGGGGTCAGCCCCAGATTTCTCATGGCATTTTTGTGGCACTTCGTGGGGTAGCCGGCGTTATGTTCCCAGCCATAGCCGGGATGTTGTTGCGCCAAATCCACCATGATCCGGTCGCGGCATATTTTTGCCACAATTGAAGCCGCCGAGATCGACAGGACACGGGCATCGCCGCGCACCACTGCTTCGGCCGAAAGGCGCAGATCGCGCGGCAGAAGCGTCCCGTCGATCAGGACATGGTCGGGCATTTGGGGCAGGCCTTCGATCGCGCGCATCATCGCAAGGTGGCTTGCGCGCAGGATGTTCAGCTGGTCGATCTCGTCCACGCTGGCATGACCGACCGAAACCTCTGCCACGGCAAGGATCTCGGCCGCGAGCCTTTCGCGCTGACGCGGGCCAAGTTTCTTGCTGTCGTTCAGGCCCTCGGGGATCCGCTCCGGATCAAGCACGACCGCCGCCGCGGTGACAGGCCCGGCCAGAGGGCCGCGCCCCGCCTCGTCAACCCCGGCCACACGCAGCAGGCCCCGCGCCCGGGCGGCCGTCTCGAAGGCAAGGTCCGGCCCCCCGGTCATCGCCGGCGCACCTTCCGCAGGACCTGCACGGCTTCGCGGATGCCCGGAACCCTGTCGAACCAGCGCAACGCATGAATATCCGTCCGCGAAGAGCGCTGGGTTCCAAGTGTGGGCAGGATAGCCAGCGTGACCAGATCGGGCCGGTCGGCCCGGAAGTGATTGATCGCGCCGTCGTAATGCATCGGCCCACCCTCCGGATGGCCGACCGGGCGGGCGAGGATCGCACCAAGATAGGCATGAAACTCGGCCAGCGCCCGGCCCCGGACAATGTAAAAATGCGCGCACAGAACCGGGTGATCCGGCGGCAGGCGAAAGATGTTGGCCTCTGCCCCTTCGATCCGGGTGCCGACCTGGTCCGATGTATAGCCCGCGTAGAACAGATCCCATTCCTCGCGCGCGAGGACATCCAGAACGGCGGGCAGGCGGGTGACGAAGTCCGGTGCGAAATCGAGGTCGTCTTCGCAGATGATGACCGAGGCATCCCCGCGTGCGACCGCTTCGCCGATCACCGCCCGGTGGCTGAGAAAGCAGCCCCGCGTTCCCAGCGTCGGAAAGCCCGCAAGCTCGTCCGGGCGGATCGCGGCAAAGACCTTGACCCGCGGATGGTCGATCGACAGGCCGATTCGCTGCAACTGCTGCGCGAACTCGGCACGCCGATCCGCGCGACTTGGCAGGTTGATGAGCACGAGTGGCCCATGCTCTGCAAGAAAACGCTCGACTGGCGTCATCGGGCCCGTCCTCTGCGGCTGTGGGATCCTGCAACAGTGCTGGCCCGCGGAGGCGGAAAAGAAAAGGGGCAAAGGGTCATTGCTGAACCCTTTGCCCCCAGACCGACACGACCAACTGGGGCAAGTGGCCGGTGCCTCTGCTCGACCCCGAAAAGTGCAACACGCTCAGGGACACGACCCTGCCCACCCTTCCGGAAAGCCTTCCGACGCGGGACTGAGCGCCGGTCTGACCACCGGCAAGGGCAGGCAGGATCGCCACCCGACCTTGCGTGCCGGTCGGGTGCCACTCAATAACAGGGGAAGGTTATCGAATATCAAACACCACGGGGCAGATCAGCGGCGCCAGATATTGATTATCCCGGCAAGCGTGATGACATATGGGGCCATGAAACATCTCATCCTCTCCCTCATCACGGTGATGGCCCTTGCAGGCACCGCGCAGGCGGCGTGCTATGCGGATTACAAGGCCAAGATGGACGATCCCCTTCGGCTGCAGTATGGCGTCGCCGAGGTATTCGGGGCCTGCACACTGGCCAATGCCCAGGAGGAACTGCAGAAGCGGCTTTCCGACGCGGGTTGGCAGCTGCTTGAAGTGCAGGACGTTTTTGATGAATCGGGGCTGGAGGCAAGACGTGACAGTGCTGGCGAGTTCTTCCTCCGCTTCTGAGGCCCGACAGACAGGCAACCGGATCGTCGTCGGCGGCATCATCGCGATTGTCGGCATCCTGTTCGTCACGGCGGTCCTGCTGTTCATCAACCTGCCCGATGCCAACGCCTTCAACGCGCGGGTCGAACGGGTCTTTGTCGAGAACGACCTGACCACCCAGGCCGAGATCAAGCTGCTCGAGATCCTCGCGCAATCGGGCACGGCGTTTTCGGACACGCTTGCCTCGTATCGTTTCGTGATCTTCGTCCTTCTGGTCTTTGCCACCGCGCTTCTGGTGGCGGCCGTCGCCTTTCTTGTCATGCTGATCACGCTCAACCGCCGGATGGGGCAGATCGAGCGCAAGGGGATCGAGGTCAATTCCCTGCTGATCGCGCGCGAACAGAACACCGTCTACCTCAACAATTTCGAGTTCAAGCTGACCGAGGCTGCGATCGAGACGCTTTCGGTTCTGGCCGAGGCGCGGATGGATGACGAGGTTCTCTCGGGCGCGCAGATCGAGGGGATGATCTCGGGCCGCGACGCCTCGGATTGCGACGAGGCGGCCGGGGCGACCCGGATCAAGCGGCTGCGCGACACGCTTGGCAACCAGATGGTCAGCGAGCTTCTGGTCAAGAACATCGCCCGGCGCGGCTACATGCTTGCCATCGACAAGGATGTGATACGGATGGTCTGATCCCTGCGGGGAAACGGGGCCGCTCTTGCCCGCACCGCGGGAAGACCCTAGTTTCGGGCCAAGGCAGCGGCAGGAGACAAGCGATGCTCAAGGGACTAGGCGGTCTTGGCGATATGGCCAAGATGATGAAGGCCGCGCAGGAAATGCAGGGCAAGATGGCCCAGCTGCAATCCGACATGGACACGATCACCGTCGAGGGCGTGTCGGGCGCCGGCCTTGTGCGCGCGACGGCGACGGCGAAGGGTGAGCTGACGGGCCTGTCGATCGACCCGTCGATCTTCAACGCCGACGACAAGGAAGTGGTCGAGGATCTGATCCTTGCGGCGATCAAGGATGCCCAGTCCCGCGCCAGCGAACGGGCCGCCGAGGAGATGTCCAAGCTGACCGAGGGGATGGGTCTGCCGCCGGGCATGAAGCTGCCGTTCTGACGGCCGCGAGGTGAGCGACAACCGCGACATCGACCGGCTGATCGACCTGATGGCCCGGTTGCCGGGCCTTGGGCCACGTTCGGCACGGCGCGCGGTTCTGCATCTGATCAAACGTCGGGGCCAGGTTCTGCTGCCGCTGGCCGAAGCGATGCACAAGGTCGGCACGACGGCGCGCGAATGCCTGAACTGCGGCAATATCGGCACCAGCGACATCTGCCAGATCTGCGAGAACCCCAAGCGCGCCAACGGTCAGATCTGCGTTGTCGAGGATGTCGCCGATCTGTGGGCGATGGAGAGGTCGGGCGTGTTCCAGGGGCGCTATCATGTGCTGGGCGGCACGCTGTCCGCGCTTGACGCCGTGGGGCCGGAGGAGTTGCGGATCCCGCGCCTGATCGATCGGATCGAGACCGAAGGCGTGACCGAGGTGATCCTCGCCCTCGGGGCGACCGTGGATGGCCAGACCACCGCGCATTACATCGCCGACAACCTTCCGGGTGTGACGGTCACCTCGCTTGCCCAGGGGGTGCCGGTGGGCGGAGAGCTGGATTACCTCGATGACGGAACAATCACCGCCGCCCTGCGCGCGCGGCGGGCGCTCTGACCGGATCGCCCTTCAACCGGCATAGGCGGCACAAGTTTTGTCATCCACCTGCATCGCCGCAACCGGCGCCCAGCCAAGGGCAGCCGACGGGCCATCGGTGATCAGGAACATCCAGTCACCCTCGTCAAGATATCGGAACCGAACCGTATCGCCCGTGCGGACCTCGCCCACGACGGCGGCATCACCGCGCGGCCCGCTTCGCAACGCAAAGGGTCGAAACCGGTAGCCTTGGCACGCGCTTTCAAGGCCATCCGGCACAGGAAGGGTTTCGATCAGGTTCCAGTCACGCCTTTCAAGATAGGGAAGAGTCGTTTTCGAAACATCGACGGCACAGGAATAGGCCTCCTCGACGGCACGGATGGCATGGAACCGCGCCGACTCGGACGGCGACAATCCAAGTTCGGTCGTGGTACAATCACCGTTGTCGAAGATCGCCTCGCCAAGCGGAGTCGTGAAGCAATAGCCGGCGCGGTCCGCGATCAGGTTGCGCAGGTACCACATCTCTTCACAGGCATTTGCTCCCGAAGGGATCAGGGCGGTTCCAAGCGAAAACACAAGTGTCAGCGCCGGCAAGGCAGGCCCTGCGGACAGAGGCGACCTGCCCCCGGGCCCGATGACGGACTGCAGACGGCGCGGGAAGGGCAAAACGGCACTCGACACCAGGCAAATCTCCAACTTCGAGGATAATCCTAGCAACCGGAGGCGCTGGCGCCAACTCGCTCACCCCAGCACGTGTTCCAATGAAAAACCCCGGCCGGGTGGGCCGGGGTCTGCTCCTGCCGATCCGGAACGGGCGATCAGCTGCGCCGGGTATCATCCTCGTCGTCTTGATCGTCGGCGGGGAGGTTGAAGAAGCTGTCGGCATCCACATTATCGGAAAACCGGTCGTCATCGGCATCCTCGCCGCGCGGATCATCGGCATCCTTCAGGGTGAACGTTTCGAGCCCCGAAATCGCCGTCGGCATCCGAGGTTCCGGCGCCATGCCAAGGCTCTGCTCGGTCGAGACGAGCTTGCGCCGCTCGTCATCGCTCATCACGCTGCCGTCGCGCGCTTTCTGGGCGCTGGCCTTCTGCACCGCGGCATCAAGCTCGCTTTGCCGGCACAGGCCCAGCGCGACGGGGTCGATCGGCTCGATCTGGCCGATGTTCCAATGCGTACGCTCGCGGATGGTCTGGATCGTCGGCTTGGTCGTGCCCACAAGCTTTGAGATCTGGCCATCGGTCAGCTCGGGATGAAACTTGACCAGCCAGAGGATCGCAGCCGGGCGGTCCTGCCGCTTGGAGAGCGGCGTATAGCGCGGGCCACGGCGCTTTTCCTCGCCCACGGCGGCGGCGTTGAACTTCAGCCGCAGCTTGTGAAGGGGATCCTTCTCGCCCTTCTCGATCTCTTCGGCGGTCAGCTGGTTGTTCGAAACCGGATCGAACCCCTTGACGCCGACGGCCACATCACCGTCTGCGATTCCCTGCACCTCAAGCTCGTGCAATCCGCAGAAATCGCCGATCTGCTTGAAGCTGAGCGTGGTATTGTCCACAAGCCAGACGGCAGTGGCGCGGGCCATGATCGGTTTGTCGGGCATTTCGGCCTCCTTTGGCGAACATATCTTCCCACATATCTTCCCCCAGCCCCGGCTGGGGCGGATCGGCGGGCGATCCTCGTTCTCGTTGTCGGGGAACTTCCCGCCGATATAGTGAGGCTCCGGGCGAAAGGAAAGGGCTTTGAATGCTGCGAAAGTTGCGACGGCTGGCCGCTGCGCTTGCCTTGCTGGGCGCGTCGCTCCTTGGGGCCGGGTCGGGTTCGGCACAGCATGTGGCGGGCGAATTCGATTACTACGTCCTGTCCCTGTCCTGGTCGCCGGGTTGGTGCGCCATCGAGGGAGATGCCCGCGCAGCCCCGCAATGTGACCGCGGGGCGGGGCACGGCTGGATCCTGCACGGGCTTTGGCCACAATACGAAAGCGGCTGGCCCAGCGATTGCCGCACAACCCATGCGCCGCCCTCGCGGGCGATGACCACGGCCATGGCCGATATCATGGGATCGTCAGGGCTTGCCTGGCACCAATGGCGCAAGCATGGCAGCTGTTCCGGCCTGTCGCCCGCCGACTATTTCCTCCTGTCCCGCCTGGCCTATGGCGGGGTTGAAATCCCGCCGGTGTTCCAGATGCTCTCGCGCGAAGTCGCGCTGCCCGCGTCCGTTGTCGAAGAGGCCTTTCTGGCGGCCAATCCCGAGCTTTCGGCCGACCAGATCACCATTACCTGCCGCGACGGCCACATCCAGGAGGTGCGGATCTGCCTCACGCGGGAGCTGGATTTTCGCCGATGCGGGGCGGATGCGATCCGGGATTGCACCCTGTCCGATGCGCGTCTGCCTCCGGTGCGCTAGGCTGGCCGGCGCGCGGGACCGGCACACAGGACCGGCGCACAGGACCGGCTCACTGGGCGTTCAGGACAGGGGCACGATCCCGCCACAGGCAGAGGCAAGGGCCGGAAGGGCCTCGGGCGGCACGACCATGAAACGGGCGCGATAGACCGTTTCACCCTCGTACAGCGCCTCGAGCGTCCATTGCCCCGGCAGAAGCTCGCTTTCGCGGTCGAACTGATAATAGGTCATGGACGGCGCATCCGCCGGTATGGCGGTCAGAAAGCTCTGTCGCGTCACGCCCTCGGGGCCCATCGGGGGATGCGTCACGACCATCGTCACATCGAACAGGTTTTCCCGCTTGGCCTTGGCCAGCACCCCGAAGCCGATCCCGATCACCGCCGGCACCTGCCGGCTGTTGGACAGGAACTCCGGCGTGACCTCGACGACATGCGTCGTTCCCGCGACGGTATCAGGCGCGACAGAGGTGCCGACCGTCTCTGGCGCGCAGAAGATGCCGGCCTCGAACGACCCCAGAAGCCGTCCGGCAAGATCCCCCTCCTCGGCCCATGTTGCAGAGGCGAGGGCGACAGTCACGGCAGCAAGGGCGGAGCCAAGACGCATGGCCCCTATTCTGCCTGTCTGCGGCGGCCTGTAAACGCCAAAGCGCTATCCCAGGGCGGCGGCTTTCACATCCTCGTCGATGAACGGCAGGTATTGCTCGAAATTCTCCGAGAACATGGCAACCAGCTTTTTCGCCTGCCGGTCATAGGCCAGGGGATCGGCCCAGGTTCCGCGCGGATCAAGCAAGGCATCGTCCACACCATCGACCGAAAGCGGCACATCGAAGCCGAACCAGGGATCCTTGCGGAACGCCTGCTCTACCAGCCTCCCGTCAAGGGCTGCGGCCAGAACCGCCCGCGTGACCGGGATCGGCATCCGTTTCCCGGCCCCATAGGCCCCCCCCGTCCAGCCGGTATTCACCAGCCAGCAGGTCGCACCATGACGGGCGATCTTCTGTTGCAGCAGACGCCCATAGACCTCGGGCCGGCGCGGCAGGAACGGGGCGCCGAAGCAGGTGGAAAAGGTCGGCTCGGGCTCCGTCACGCCGCGTTCGGTGCCGGCAACCTTGGAGGTGAAGCCCGACAGGAAGTGATACATCGCCTGCGCCGGCGTCAGACGCGCGATGGGCGGCAGCACCCCGAAGGCATCGCAGGTCAGCATGATGATGTTCTTGGGATGCCCCCCCAGCGCGCTGGCCGAGCCGTTCGGAATGGCCTCGAGAGGGTAGGCACAGCGCGTATTCGCGGTATGGCGGTCATCGCTGAAGTCGATCACCTTGGTCTCGGGATCGAAGACGACATTCTCGATCACGGTGCCGAAGCGCGTGGTCGTCGCATGGATCTCGGGCTCGGTTTCGGGCGACAGATTGATCGTCTTGGCGTAGCACCCGCCCTCGAAGTTGAAGATGCCGCGCCCCGACCAGCCATGTTCGTCATCGCCGATCAGGACGCGGTCCGGGTCGGAGGAAAGGGTCGTCTTGCCCGTGCCGGACAGGCCGAAAAAGATCGCCGCATCCACCGGGTTCGCCGGCGCGTGGTTGGCGGAACAATGCATCGGCATGATGCCCTGCTCGGGCAGAAGGTAGTTCAGAAGCGTGAAGACGGCCTTCTTGTTTTCGCCCGCATAGGCCGTTCCGCAGATCAGGATGCGCTTACGTTCAAGGTCGATGGCGATCACCGTGCCACTGCGGCAGCCATGGCGCTCGGGATCAGCCGTGAAGCTGGGCAGGTTGATGATCGAGAATTCGGGGACAAAGGCCCCCAGCTCGTCCCGCTCGGGCCGGCGCAGCAGGTGCCGGATGAACAGGCCATGCCAGGCCAGCTCCGTCACGACGCGCACGTCAAGCCGGTGCGCGGGATCCGCTCCGCCGTAAAGATCCTGCACGAAAAGCGTCTTGCCCGCCGTATGGGCGATCATGTCGGCTTCGAGCCGGGCAAAGGCGTCCGGCGCCATCCGGCCGTTGTTTTCCCACCAGATTTCACCCTCGGTCGAGGGATGGCTGACAAAGAACTTGTCCTTCGGCGACCGCCCCGTGAAGGCGCCGGTGTTCACCAGAAGCGCCCCGCCCTGGCCCAGCGTGCCTTCCCCCGCGACAAGCGCGGCCTGAACCAGATCAGGCTCGAGCAGGTTGTAATAGACCTTCGCGGGCCCGGTGATGCCTTGTTTTGCAAGGGTCATGTCGGGGTTGACGCGTCCATGGTCCATGCCGGGACTCTCCTGATTGGCTCGACTCCATGACCGAGCCTTAACACGCGGATTTTGACGCTGAACAGGTGATATATTCCTGTTAGCGCAACCACTTGCATGTTAGCGCAACCATCGCTTGTGCGTTCTGCCACCGCCACGAGCGGCAGCCCGTCGCTCAGGAAAAACCCGCCCCGAGGTGAGGCATTTTAGTCATTCCTTACCACTTTCTGCGCCTAATCAGGTGGGCCAGAGGCCGCATCGGGCTGTTTGGGATTGATTCGCTGGGGCAAAATGGGAAAAACTCCACCAAAAAATCAGGCAAAAACAACAACCGAGCAGTAAAAGGAAGACTTCCATGTCGAAAATCGCACTGGTGGACGACGACAGGAACATCCTGACGTCCGTTTCCATGACGCTCGAGGCCGAGGGCTTCGAGGTCGATACCTACAACGATGGGCAGACGGCGCTCGACGCCTTCAACAAGCGCATGCCGGATATGGCCGTGCTTGACATCAAGATGCCCCGGATGGACGGCATGGACCTGTTGCAGAGGCTGCGGCAGAAAACCTCCATGCCGGTGATCTTCCTGACCTCGAAGGATGACGAGATCGACGAGGTTCTGGGCCTGCGCATGGGCGCCGACGACTATGTGAAAAAGCCCTTCTCTCAGCGACTTCTTGTCGAACGGATCCGCGCCCTGCTGCGCCGTCAGGATGCGATCTCGGGCGATGCGCTTGAACCCGCGGAAGAAAGCAAGATCATGGTGCGGGGCAACCTGACGATGGATCCGCTGCGTCATGCGGTGAAGTGGAAGGGCAACGATGTCTCGCTTACCGTGACGGAGTTCCTGCTGCTTCAGGCCCTTGCCCAGCGCCCCGGCTTCGTCAAGTCGCGCGATCAGCTGATGGATGTGGCCTATGACGATCAGGTCTATGTCGACGATCGCACCATCGACAGCCACATCAAGCGTCTGCGCAAGAAGATGCGTCAGGCCGACGATGATTTCGCCGCGATCGAGACGCTTTACGGCATCGGCTATCGCTATAACGAAGAATAGGTCATGACGGCCGCCCCCAAGATCGACGTAAGGGATCTCAACTCGGTCCGGCGGGCGGCCCGTTCGCTTTCCGGACGCGAGGGGACGGGGCAGGTTCTGATCGGGGACGATTGGGTATCGCCCGATACCCTGGCCGAGAAAGACCTTATCGACAGCCGCCGCAAGCGCGGCCTGATCACGCTCAACCGCTCGCCGCTGGCGCGCAAGATCATCACCTTCAACCTGATAGCCCTGATCCTGCTGGTGACGGGCATGCTCTACCTGACCTCGTCACGCGACAACCTCGCCCTGCAGCGGGCGAATGGCCTTGTGAACGAGGCACAGCTCGTCGCCAATGTGATCGAGGCGCAGCTGCCGCGGACCGCCCCCGTGAACCTTCTTGCCGGGGACGGTTTCGACGCGGCCGATGTGCTGGGCCGGCTCGACCTGCGCGGCGGATCCGAGGTGCTGCTGTTCGACACCGGCGGCAACCTGATCGGCCGCACCGCGGCCCCGACCGGAGCCTCCGGGCCGGCCGGCCTCGACTATGATACCGGCGGCACCCTGATCACCGACATGCTGAACAGCATGTGGGACGCTGCCGCCGGATGGGTGGCGCCGGAGCGCGGCCGCCCCTCTGGCAGCGACCCCACGGAAACGCTGCGCGAGATGGTTGCCCCTGCGCTCGAGTCGGGCATCAAGGTCGAGTCCGGCTTCGACGGCAACGGGCGCACGACCTTTGCGGTGGCCGCGCCGGTCTTTCAGAACGGTCGCCCGGTCGCGGTCGTGACGATGACATCCGCCGCGGGCGAGATCGACGCCCTCGTCCGCAGCGAACGGGAACAGCTTCTGCAGATGTTCGTGGTGGGGCTTCTGGTTTCGATCGGCCTCAGCCTCGTCCTCGCCTCGACGATCGCCAACCCGATCGCGGATCTTGCGGCGGCGGCCGAACTGGGCCGCGCGAAGAACGCGCGCAGGATGTCGCCCGGGCGGGTGCGGATCCCGGATCTGACCGCACGGCCGGATGAAATCGGCCGCCTTTCGGCCGCCTTGCGCGGCATGGTGGCCGCGCTTTACGAACGTATCGAAGGCAATGAACAATTCGCCGCCGATGTCGCGCATGAGATCAAGAACCCGCTTGCCTCGCTTCGCTCGGCGGTCGGCACCTTGCGGGTGGCCAAGCGCGATGACCAGAGGGAGAAGCTGCTTGATATCATTGACCATGATGTCCGCCGCCTCAACCGCCTCGTGACCGATATCGCCAGCGCCTCGCGGCTCGACAGCGAACTCGTCAAGGAGGAGGAAGAGCCGTTCGATCTTCTCAAGATGCTGGGCCGGCTGACGGAGTTTCACGCGATCGAAGCCCAGCAGAAGGGCATCGACCTGATCGACGATCTTCCCGATCAGCCGATTATCGTCGATGGGCTGGAGGGTCGCCTGGCGCAGGTTTTTACCAACCTCCTCAGCAACGCGATCTCGTTCTGCGAAGAGGGCGACGCGATCCGGCTTTGGGTGCGCAAGCGCGAGAACCGCGTCCTGATCGTGGTCGAGGATACGGGCCCGGGGATCCCCGAGGATGCCTTGGGCAAGATCTTCCAACGCTTCTATTCGGAACGCCCGGAAGGCCAGTTCGGCAATAATTCCGGGCTTGGCCTTGCGATCTCGAAGCAGATCGTCGAGGCGCATGGCGGCGTGATCTGGGCCGAGAACATCAGACCGACCGAGGCCGATGCCACGTCCGAGCCGCTGGGGGCACGTTTTGTCGTCGGTCTGCCGATCTGATCCGGAACCGACTGCCGGTTCATCCTCGACAAGGTCTGATCCCTGGATTGCGCATGCCACCACTGTGGCCTGGCAGGATGGTGCGGTGATGATCTGCGGGCGGTCGGGATCCGGCAAGTCCACGCTCGGGCTGACCTTGATGGCCTATGGGTGCCGGCTGGTCGCGGACGATCGCACGGTGCTTGAATCCGTCGGCGGCAAGATAATCGCCAGCGCGCATCCCAACATCTGCGGCAGGATCGAGGCCCGCCACATCGGCATCCTGGAGGCGGACCCTCTCGAGCGCGCCGAGGTCGTTCTTGCCGTCGATCTGGATCATGCGGAATCCGGCAGGTTGCCCGAACCCAGGCACCTGCGGATCGGCGATCAGGAGCTGCCGCTTCTTCACAAGGTCGACAGCCCGGCTTTCGCCCCGGCGATCCTGCAGTATCTGAAAAGCCTGGACAAAGGTCGCGACGGACCGGACCAATGATCGACACGACCCCTTCAGCCACCGCCCCGAACGAGGTCCCGAACGAGGTCAAGGCGGATATGAGGCAGCGTTTCGCCTTCGTCACCGGCCCTTCGGGGGCCGGGCGAACGACCGCGATCCGCGTGCTCGAGGATCTGGGCTGGGAGGTGATCGACAATTTGCCGCTTTCCCTGCTGGGCCGCCTCGTCGATGGGCCGTCACTGTCCCGACCGCTGGCCCTGGGGATCGACGTCCGCAATCGCGATTTCGGCGTCGAGGCCGTGATCCAGATGATCGACCGCATGGCGCGCCGACCCGATATCGACGAGCAGGTTCTTTACCTTGATTGCGACGAGAAGGAGCTTGTCCGCCGCTACTCTGAAACGCGCCGCCGTCATCCCCTTGCCCCCGAACATTCGCCGATCACCGGCATCAGGATGGAACGCGACCTCCTGATCCCGATCCGGGCCCGCGCCGACATATTGGTCGATACGACGGACCTGAGCCCGCATGACCTGCGTTCGGAGATCGAGGGCTGGTTCGGGCCCACCGAAGGGCGTCTTCTGGGCGTGACGCTCCAGTCGTTCAGCTACAAGAGGGGCTTGCCCCGCGGGCTCGACATGGTCTTTGACTGTCGTTTTCTGCGCAATCCGCACTGGGATCCGGCACTGCGCGCGCTTGACGGACGCGAGGCCGATGTTGCCCGCTACGTCGAGGCGGACCCGTTGCATGCGGAATTCTTCGCCCGGGTCCGAGACATGATCCTGTTTCTGCTGCCGGCGTTCAAATCCGAGGGAAAGTCGCATCTGTCGATCGGATTCGGATGTACCGGGGGGCAACACCGGTCCGTCGCCATCACGGACGCAATCGCCAAGACCCTTGCGGAAGAGGGATGGCAAGTGTCTAAACGGCATCGGGAGATCGAGCGGCAGGCAGCGGCGGGGGCCGCGACCCAGCGGGGACGTGAGGGGTGATCGGAATCGTGATCGTGGCACATGGCGGGCTGGCGCGGGAATATCTTGCGGCGGTCGAACATGTCGTGGGCCGACAGGAGGGGGTGCGCGCCATCGCGATCCTTCCGGATGACGACCGGATCGCCAAACAGGCCGAGATCTGCGATGCCGCGGACTCGGTCGACAAGGGCGACGGGGTGATCGTCGTGACCGACATGTTCGGCGGCTCGCCATCGAATCTGTCCTTGCGGGCCTGTGGTCCGTCGGATCGCCGCATCCTTTACGGCGCGAATCTGCCGATGCTGATCAAGCTGGCGAAATCGCGGGGCAAGTCGGTCGAAGCCGCCGTCACCGCCGCGACCGAGGCGGGTCGCAAGTATATCGACAGTCAGGTCGTCGGCACCGGCATCGGGCTGGACCGGGCCGGCTGAAGATGGCTGTCGTTCGACTTCAGATCAAGAATATCAAGGGCTTGCACGCCCGCGCCTCGGCCAGGCTGGCCGAGGTTGTCGAGGCGCATGATGCCAGGGCGACCGTCTCGAAGGACGGTCTGTCGACCGATGGCGACAGCATCATGGGCCTTTTGATGCTGGGCGCCTCGATCGGCACCCATATCGAGGTCGAGACATCCGGCCCCGAAGCCGATAAACTGGCTCTTGCCATTACCGAGCTGGTGCAAAACAAGTTCGGAGAAGGTGACTGACAAGACCTGCGCCGGGGGACGGGGCGACCTTGACCGATACAGCGAACCAGAGCATATCTGCGCCGATGCGCGAAATGCCCCAGAAAGCGCTCTATGACAGGCGCAGCCTGACCTATTCCAACACGTTCGACAGCCCCGTGAAGCGCAGCCTGATCCGCGGGATCGAGTGGATGACGGGCAAGGTCACGATCATCCGGCGCATCCGCGAATTCGAACGCCGGCCCACCCCGGTCGGTCAGGCGTTCTGGAGCGCCTGTCTCGAGGTGATGCGGGTCAAGCTTCTTACCCCGGATGCCGAGATGGCGCGGATCCCCACGACCGGCCCGGTGATCCTTGTCGCGAACCATCCGCATGGCCTTGTCGACGGGATGGTTCTGGCCGAGCTGATCGGGCGGGTGCGCGAGGATTACCGGATCCTGACCCGTTCGATCCTGACCGGCATCGACGAAAGCGCGTCGAATTTCATGATCCCGGTGCCCTTCCCCCACGAGGAAGACGCCCAGCGCAAGATGCTTGCGATGCGCGCTCAGGCGATGAGCCATCTCAAGGACGGCGGCCTTGTCGCGCTGTTCCCCTCGGGCGTGGTCGCCGCGTCCGAGACGATGTTCGGCCCGGCGGTCGAGGCCGAGTGGAACGTCTTTACGGCCAAGATGATCCGCACCTCTGGCGCCACCGTGCTGCCGGTGTTCTTTCCCGGCTCGAATTCGCGCTGGTATCAGATGGCGAACCGGGTTTCCCCGACCCTGCGTCAGGGCCTTTTGCTGCACGAGGTGGTGCATTCCCTCGACAAGCCGCAGCGGCCGGTGATCGGGCACCCGTTGTCGCCCGAGGATATGGCACCCCATGTCGCCGATCCGCGCGCCTTCATGGCCTGGCTGCGGCAGCATACCCTGGCCTTGAAAGAGACCATCAGCGCAGGCTGAGGCGGGCCTTGGCCCCGGCGACCGAAAAGACCTCGCGACCGGAATGGCGCGGTTCAGTCCGGTCGGAACCTTTCCCAAAGCCGCTGGACCTTCAGCTCGATCCGCCCGTCGCCCTCGCCCGTTGCAAGGGGGATCGACGTGCCTGATCCGAACTCCACGACCGCTTCGTTGATCGGGTCGAAACGCAGCGGGATCAGGGTGAAGCGCTCGCCCGTGCCGCGCGTGGTCAGAACGCCGTCCCGCGCGCTGGCGTCTGCCGGCAGACCCGCGCCGACAGATCGGCTTACCGAGCGGCGATGGATCAGGTCCGCCCGCCAACCGACCTGAAAGCTGTCCTCGACCCGCGTCTGTTCGACCGAATGCATATGCGCGATGACGACTTCCGATCCCGGCAGGACCACGCGGCGCCATTCATTGTCGCCTTCGGTGATCGTGATCACCGGCAGGGTGGCCGCCGCAATGGCCAGTGGCGCGATCACCACGAAACCGCCCATCGCGACCTGCCCGGCAAGGGTGGGCTCTCGATAGCCGTGCAGCTTTTCCTGACGGAGTTTGAACATCTGCCAGAGAAGGACGACACCCATGATCCCGAAGCCGGCAATGTCGATCTGCAACGAAGGCTGGATCAGCAGCATCGCAGCCAGCGTCATCGCGATCCGTTCGATGGCATTGGCGCGGGTCAGCCACCATCCTTCCTTCATGACCGACAGGGCATAGACCCCGATCAATCCCGAGATGACCAGCCAGCCCAGTTCGAGCAGCTGGATATCCCCGATCAGCAGCAGCGTCGGGTTGTAGACGAACATGAACGGGATGATGAAGGCCGTGATGCTGAACTTGAACCCTTCGAGTGAGGTTCGGATCGGCCCCGCCCGCGCGATGCCCGCCGCCACATAGGCCCCCAGTCCGACCGGAGGCGTCGTATCGGCGAGGATACCGAAGTAGAAGACGAACATATGCGCGGCCAGCGGGGGCACGCCCAGCTCGATCAGGGCCGGCGCCATCAGGGTTGCCATGATGATGTAATTGGCCGTGGTCGGCACGCCTAGGCCAAGGATGATCGACCCAAGCGCGGTAAAGAACAGCGCCGCCCAAAGCTCTCCTCCGCTCAAGAGCAGCAGGATCGACTGCATGCGCAGGCCAAGGCCCGTCAGGGTGATGATGCCGATGATGATCCCCGCCGTGGCACAGGCCGCCGAAATCGGAATGGCCATGCGCGCACCGTCGGACAGGCCCTGCGCAATGTCGCGCCCCCAGTCGGCCCAGGTGCGCGAGACCGTCTGTTTCCAGCTGGTCAGGGGGGCACGGCCGGCCGCCTCTGCCTTGGAGAAGGAGGACCGTTCCCGTTCCAGCGCCTCCTCGATCCCGGCGAAGGGATTGCCGCCATGTGCCTGGGTCCGCAGCGCCTGCAGGATGATGATCGTGTTGCGCGCGACAAGCGACACGCAAAGCGCCAGCGGAATGGCCCAGAAGGCCGATCGGGTTGGTGTGAAGTTGAAGATCACCAGCATCGAGACCAGCCCCAGAACCGGGATCAGCAGGTGAAACTGGCTGAGCAGCGTGGGCAGGAAGGGCGGCAACTCGCTGCGCGGAAGGCCGTGAATGTTCATCTTCCGGGCATGAACGTGAACGCAGAACAGAATCCCCGCCAGATCGAGGATCGCCGGAAGAAGTGCGGCCTTGATGATCTCGACATAGGGGATGCCGGTCATCTCGACCATGACGAAGGCCGCGGCCCCCATGACCGGGGGCACGAACTGGCCGGTGGTCGAGGCCGCCGTCTCGACCCCGCCGGCAGAGGCCGGGCGAAAGCCCACCCGCTTCATCAGCGGGATCGTCAGCGTGCCTGTCGTGGCGACATTCGCCGTCGAGCTTCCCGAGAACGAGCCCATCATCGCGCTGGCCAGAACGGCCGCCTTGGCCGGGCCGCCCTGACGGTCTCCCAATGCCGACATCGCCAGACGGGTAAGGTAGTCGCTCACGCCCGTGCGCTGCATCACCGCGCCGAACAGGACGAACAGGAAGACAAAGGTCGAGGCGACGGCGAGGGGAATGCCGAAAATGCCCTCGGTCGTCGGGTAAAGATGGCGGACGATCCGTTCGGCCGAATAGCCGCGATGCCCGACAACTTCGCCCAGATAGTTGCCGAAATAGGCATACAGGATAAAGAGGATCGCCAGCCCCGGAAGAACCGGACCAATCGCCCGCCGCGTCGCTTCGAGCAGGGCGACGATGGTTATCACACCCATCGCGAAATCCAGCTGCGTCTCGGCGCCGGCCCGCATGACGAGTTCGAGGAAATAGAAATAGAAGTAGAGCGGTCCGGTGATGGCGATTGCGGCCAGAACGATGTCGATCACCGGGATCCGGTCCTTCCGCATCCGCGGGCTGGCCGGATAGAGCAGGAAGATCAGGCCCAGGACAAAGGCAAGATGGACCGCCCGCAGGTTCTGTGCCGGCATCAGGCCGATGCCCGACTGATACAGCTGGAACAGGGAAAAGCTGATCGTGATCACCATCAGGGTGAGCCCGAAAAGCCCCGAGATCTGTCGCTGGTCGGCGCCTTCGTCAACGGCGGGGGGGATCGCGTCCTGCTGGCTGTCGACCTGGCTCATGCTCTGCCCCGCTTCTGGGATGCGCGCCCGCCCGGACGCAAAACGGCGGCCAGAGCCTGTGCCCTGCCCGCCGCCTTCATGGTTTCGTTAACGGTCAACCCCGCGCCGTCAGTTCCGCGAGAAGAAGGCCTCGGCCCCCGGATGCAGCGGGATCGGCATGGCATCGAGCGCCGTTTCCAGCGACACGTCGCAGCCGCGCACATGGGTGTTGCACAGCCGCTCGAGCGTGGCTTCGTCGAACATGATGTCGAGCATGCTTTCGACCAGCCCGGCATCAAGATCGGCATTGGCGACCATCATCGCCATGACCGTCACCGTCTCGACATCGCCCTCGACCGCGGAATAGGTGCCGCCGGGGATCGTGATCGTGTCGTAGAACGGCCAGGTTTCGGCGATCATCGCACCCTTGTCGGCGGCGACGGGCACGATCGAAACTTCATGCGTCGCGCCAAGGTCGATCACGGCGGCCGTCGGGATCCCGGCGGTCAGGAAGGCCGCGTCGATCCTGCCGTCGCGCAGGGCGTCGACCGCTTCGCCGAAGGGCAGGAACTGGACGGTGATATCGCCATAGCCGATGTCATGGGCGGACAGGATCTGCCGGGCATTCGCCTCGGTCCCGCTGCCCGGCGCACCCACGGCGATGTTGCGGCCGGCCATATCCTCGACCGATGCGATGCCGGAATCCGCAAGCGTCACGATCTGGATCACCTCGGGATAGAGCATCGCCATGCCGAGGTTCTGGCTCAAACCGTCGTCGCCCTCGAACATTTCCTCGGCATTGAAGGCATAGTTGGCGATATCGTTCTGGACCATCGCCATTTCCGACTCGCCCGACTGGACCAGCCGGACATTCACCACGCTGGCGCCGGTGGATTCGGCGGTGACGGTCAGGCCGTCGATCTCGGCCGACCAGGCCTCGGCCAGGGCGCCGCCAAGCGGGAAATAGACACCGCCCGTTCCGCCTGTTGCAAGGGAAATGGCGCCGCTGTCCTGGGCCTGAAGGGCTGCTGGCACCACCAGACTTGCTCCGAGCAGGCCCGCTGCGATCATCTTTGCTGACATTTGTGACTTTCCTCCGTTCACTTGGCGGCAAGGTGCCGGCGACTGGTGAATTCCCAGCGCACTGGGCAGGTCGCAACGCGAGGCGACCTCTTTCCTGCCGGCTTCAAAGGGTGCCGGGATCGGCACCCGCAACATGTTGATGTTACGGGCCATGTTCGCGATATGTCAACAACACCCCCTTTCAGGCGCCCGGTGCGGCGGAAACCGAGGCGTGTCGAGGCACAGAAAACGGGCAGCCAAGCGGCCCGTTTCGCGGCGCCCGCATCACGGACAGAGGCCCGCAACAGCGGCCTCAGAGCATCCATTCGAAGGGCAGGAAACCCAGGAACCGCACCATGGCGCGCTGTGCGGCGGTGGTGTTGGGTTCATGGTCGTGCAGGACCGGATCCGCCTGCGGCTCTTCGGCTGTCCAGAGCATCCCGCCTTCGGGATCAAGCGTCACGCGATAGACCGTCCCCGGCTGCTCGAGCGCCGTCGAAAAGGCGCCGGCGAGGGCCGGGCTTTCGACCAGCACACCCATTTCGGTGTTCAGCATGGCCGAGCGGGGATCGAAGTTGAACGACCCGATGAAGACACGCTCGCCATCCACCGCGAATGTCTTGGCATGCAGACTCGACTGCGACCCGCCCAGCACGGTCGCGAGGGAGTCGAGCTGATCCAGTTCCGGCCGCGCGCGCAGTTCAAACACCTCGGCCCCGGCCCGGATCAGCCGTTCGCGATACCGCATCCATCCGCTGTGCACGACGGGCACATCCGTCGCCTCGAGCGAGTTGGTCACAAGGCGCACCTGCACATCTTCGCCCAGCAGATCCTCGAACAGCGCGGCGCCGGCCTCGCCCGGGATCAGATAGGCCGAAACCAGATCAAGGCTGCGATCCGGCCGGCCAAGGATCGTCGCCAGGCGACCGATCAGAAGACTGTCCTCGGAAACGCGGCCCAGGCCCTTGGCGGGATCGTCGCTGAACAGCGTTACGGTGGTCCATTCCAGCAGGTCTTCGCCGCTCAGCAGGCGCGACATGACGGGGGCGTCAGCGATGGCGCGGGCGTATTCGGAACCGATGGTATCGCCCCAGGCCTCGTTGGTGGCCGCGGCCAGTTCGGCAAGGCCGTTGCGGCTGCGGGGCAGGATATCGGCGGCGGGATAGGCGGATCCGCTGCTCCAGTATCTGTCGAAATCGGCGCTCACCTCGGCGGCCGCGGGGCCGGCGACCAGCACGTCCAGATCGAAATAGGCCGCGCCGTCGCCGAAGGCGAAGTAGATGTCGCCGATATTGCGCCCGCCAAGGATCGAGATGACGCCATCCACCGTCATGGATTTGTTGTGCATGCGCCGGTTCAGCCGGAAGAAATCGAACCCATAGGACAGAAGCTTTGGCCTGCGCAGGGTGAAGGGGTTGAAGATCCGCACCTCGACCTCGGGCAGCGCATCAAGCGCGGCGAGGACATTGTCGAGCCCCGGGATCCCGTTGTCGTCCAGCAGCAGCCGGATGCGCACCCCACGCTCGGCCGCGGCGCGGACCTCGTCCAGAAGGATCCAGCCGGTCGTGTCCGTCTGCCAGATGTAATACTGTAGATCGACCGACTCCTCTGCCGCGCGCAACAGAAGGACCCGGGCGGCCAGGGCATCGCGTCCGTCGGCAAGCGGCACGACCCCGCTCAGGCCCGGATGCACCTCGGTCAGCGGCAGGATCGCGGCGCCGAGGCGCGTGTCACTGTCTGGCGGCAGGGCGGTCGAGGCAGGGCCATCGGGAAGCGGTGGCAGCGGGTACAGCAGGCGCAGCACGACGACGGCGACCGCGAGGACCGGAACGATCACAAGAAGGAACCTGAGAAAGCGCATCATGCATCTTCACCTCGTGATGCGCTTTCCGTGTCGCTGTCTGGTCCGCTTTCCGGCTCGTCGGCCCGTTCCGACAGCAGGATGGCCAGAAAGCGCGTCGAGGCAAAGTTGCGCGCCACGATCATCAGGATCGAGGTCATCGGAATGGCAAGGATCGCGCCCGGAATTCCCCAGAGCGTCGCCCAGAGGGACAGGGCCACCAGAACGACGAAGGGGCTCATGTTCAATTGCCGCCCGATCAGGCGCGGCTCGAGAAAGTTCCCCACGAACAGCTGGGCCGAGGCAAGAAGTCCGAGCAGCACAAGCGTGAACTGGAACGAGGCGAACTGACCCAGCGACAGCAAGACCGGAAAGGCGACGCCGATATAGGATCCGACATAGGGAATGTAGTTGAACAGGGCGATCGCGATGGCCCAGAACAGCGCGAAGTCCACCCCCATCAGCCACATGACGCCGAAGGAGATCACCCCGAGGATGAGGTTGATCAGCGTCTTGATCGCGAGGTAGCGGCTGATCTCGATGTTGATATCCGCCAGCACCCGCTGGGTTCTTTCGGTGCTTGCCTTGTCCGGCAGTGCCGCCGCGATCTTGCGTGGGAAAGCGCCACGCTCGGACATGAGGAAGCCCGCATAAATCATCACAAGGAAGACGGTGAAGCCGATGGAGGTGAACCCCCCCAGAATCGACAGGACGACATATTCGAGGTCGATCCGCGCGATGGTCACTGCGCGGATCTCGTTCCAGAGAACCTGGGTCTCGAGGTTGAAGCGGTCGGCGATGCGTTCAAGCAGCGCTTCGAGATTGGCCTGATAGCCCGGCAGGACAACCGCGATCTCGCGTGCCGTCGCCGCCACGACGATGGCCAGAACCACCACGGCCAGAATGAACCCCACCAGAACCAGCGCGCGCAACAGAACCTCGGGCAGCCGTCCAAGAACGGGAAGCCTGCTCAGACCCTCGGAGGCCGAGGTCATCACATAGACCGAGATCACGGCCGTCACGATCGGGATGAGGATCCCGCGACCGATCATCAAGAGCCAGCCGCCAAGCGCGACAAGGATGACGGCGAGCACAAGGTTCAGGAAAGGCGCGTTCTTCAACTTCTTCCTCCCCCACAGGGCTTGCTTGCCGCCGTTCCGGCGTTCTGCCGTTCCGATCTTCGTCGCTCTACCCTGTATCGCCAATTCGTGATGGCAATGCTACGGGTCTCGTGTCCGGTCGAACGGAACCTTCGGGGGGTCGCAGGCGATCAAGCTCTCTTGCCCGGATCACTTCGTGCAGGCAGGATCGCGCAGGACACCGCACCAGGACGGCCTCGATGGGCGCCTGCCGTTCGGGAGGCAAAAGATGAGCTGAAGCACTGGAACAGACGCGCTCAGTTTTGAGCGATGTGTGAGACTCTGCTCGCCGGCAAGCTGACAGCAGCGCGTATTGGGGACCACTCAAGTCTTGCTACAGAAACGGGCAGCTGTCGGGTGCGGTGCTTCCGCAGCGGTCGAACTTGATGCCCAGCGCTGCCGGTGGCGCGGCAAGGGGCGGGGAGGTCAGTCTGCGCAATAGCCGCAAGCAAATCAGCCGCAGAGCATCGAGACTGCAGCAGACCCCGAAGTCGCCTCGCCCCCCGCCCCCTACCGCACCAGCAGCACCGGCACCTTGCACGACCGCAGCATCTCGGTCGTGGTCGAGCCGATGATCAGGCTGCGGATGCGGGAATGGCCGTAGGCGCCCATGACCAAGAGGTCAAAGCCCTCGGCCTCGATATGCTGGCCCAGCGCGGTTTCCGGCTGGCCCGGCAGGACCGCGCTTTCGGCCGTGATGCCGGCCGCGCGCAACAGCGCCCTGGCATCCTCGAGGCCCCTCAGCGCCTCCTCGGTCGCAGCCCCCACCGTGACCACCTGCACCTCGAGCCCCGCGAACAACGGGTCGCGGGCGATGTGGTCGACCGCCTTCATAGCGGATGCACCCCCGTCATAAGCCACCAGCACCCGCCCGACGGGGCGGAAGGCGCGCGAGGCGACGAAAACCGGGCGGCGGGCGGCGCGGACGAGGCGTTCGAGGTTCGATCCCAGATGCCCCTTGGCGAAATCCGCCGCTTCGCCCCGCTTGCCGATCAGCAGCATCGCGGCCCCGTCCTCGATCTCCGAGACGGTGTCGACGATATCGCCGTGGCGCAGCCGCGTCGTGACCTCGGGCACGCCGGCCTTGTCGAGGATGGCGCGGGCATCTTCGAGGATGGCGCGGCCGCGATGGCCGATGAGCTTTGCCCGCTGGGCATCAAGCTCGGCCAGTTCTTCGAGAAGCGCGCTCCGCGCGCCCAGCCGGATTGCACCGGAGAGGTCCTGCTTGTCGGGCGCCTCCCGCCTGCCCAGCACATGCAGAAGCTCGACGGCCGCGCCGGTCCGCCCGGCCATCCAGGCGGCGTGGTCGCAGACGCTGGCCGAATAGACCGAGCCATCCACCAATGCGACGATCCTGTCCGTCATCCCCTTCCCTCCGCTCAATGCGACAACAGCCGGTCCATCGCACCGGGCTTGTCATGTTCGGCCAGCTTGTCGACGATGGTTTCCGAAGCCGCGTTCAGGCCCACGATCTCGACCTCGGCCCCGTCGCGGCGGAACTTGAGCACCGCCATGTCGAGGGCCTGAACGCTGGAAATGTCCCAGATATGCGCACGGCTCACGTCGATCACGACGCGCTCGGGCGCTTCGTTGAAATCGAAGGCCTCCATGAAATCCTCGACCGAGCCGTAGAACAGCTGCCCCTCGACCGCATAGGTCCGCACCCGCCCGTCGGGCGAGATCGTCGAGGTGACGCGGAACAGCTGCGCGATCTTGCCCGCGAAGAAGATGCCCGACAGGAGCACGCCCACCAGCACCCCGATGGCAAGGTTGTGGGTATAGACCACCGTCGCCACGGTCGCGACCATCACGACCGAGGAAGAGCGCGGATGCGTGGCGAGGTTGCGGATCGAGGACCAGGAGAAGGTTCCGACCGAAACCATGATCATGATCGCCACCAGCGCCGGCATCGGGATCTGCGTCACCCAGTCGCCGAGGAAGACCACGAGGATCAGCAGCACCGCCCCCGCGGTAAAGGCCGAAAGCCGCCCGCGCCCGCCGGATTTGATGTTGATGATCGACTGCCCGATCATCGCGCAACCCGCCATCCCTCCGATGAAGCCGGTCGCGGTATTGGCGATGCCCTGGCCCACGCATTCCTGATTGCGGTTCGACTTGGTGTCGGTCAGGTCGTCCACGATGTTCTGCGTCATCAGGCTTTCCAGAAGGCCCACCACGGCGATGGCAACGGAATAGGGCAGGATGATCCGCAGCGTCTCGAACGTCAGGGGGATGTCGGGGATCAGGAAAACTGGCAGCGTATCGGGCAAAGCGCCCATGTCGCCCACGGTGCGCACGTCCCAGCCGAAGGCAAGGGTCAGCGCGGTCAGCACGATGATCGTCACCAGAGGCGAGGGGACGGCCTTCGTCAGCAGCGGAAAGAGGTAGATGATGGCGAGGCCGGCCGCGACCATCACATAGGTGAACCATGTCACCTCTCGCGGGTCGAGTTCGGGCAGCTGGGCAAGGAAGATCAGGATCGCCAGCGCATTGACAAAGCCCGTCATCACCGATTTCGAGACATAGCGCATGACGAAGCCCAGCTTCAGCACCCCCATCCCGATCTGGATGAGGCCCGCCAGAACGGTGGCGGCCAGCAGGTATTCCAGCCCGTAATCCCGCACCAGCGTCACCATCAGCACCGCCGTCGCCGCCGTCGCGGCCGAGATCATGCCGGGCCGGCCGCCAACGAAAGCGATCAGCACCGCGATCGAGAAGCTGGCATAAAGCCCGACCTTGGGATCCACGCCCGCGATGATCGAAAAGGCGATGGCCTCGGGGATCAGGGCAAGGGCCACGACAAGACCCGAAAGCAGATCGCCCCGGACATTGCCGAACCATTCGCGGCGATAGGCGTCGATGGAAAACATGCGGTCCTTTCCCTGCCGGCGGAAAGTGCCGGGACGAATTCTCGGGTTTGTCGGGGTTGTCCGGCGGATAGGCGGCCGGAAGAGCCACCCGGGTTGCACACCCGGGTCCATGTTCGCTGGCTTGCGGCATAAGCAGAGCGGCCGGGAATGCCATGGCCGAATTTCCCCGGAGGCACCCCCGCCCTCTCCGCATCGCCCGGAACAAGGGCAAGCATCGGGGCAACGCCGGACCTGCCGCACGGCACCTGTTGCGAACCTGAGGGAATGACTGGTGGCGAGGGGGGGACTTGAACCCCCGACCCCACGATTATGAGTCGTGTGCTCTAACCAGCTGAGCTACCTCGCCACGTCGCGGCCAACTAGGCCAGACGCCGCGGCGCGTCAACAGAGAAACCACATCGGCCGACCCCGCTGACAGGTGAGCCGCCCGAACAACGACCCGGCGAAAGCCGGGCAGGACGGGCCGCGCGATGCCCGCCGGCCGTTCTGCGGCGGTCGCCGGATCGGTCGGCACCTCACGCCAGAAGGGCCTCTGCCACGGTCAGGCCGGTCACGAGATGGGTGACATAGCCGCCCGCGATTGCGGCACGGGTCGCCTCGATCTTGTCATGGCCGGGCGTGACCAGCACGCCCATCGACGGCGCGACCAGCGCATCAAGCGCGATGCCGATCATGCGTTCGTCCAAGGGCCCGGCAATCGGGGCGCCGCCCGCATCGATGAACCGCCCGCAGAGCACGCCCACCGCCCCATGCCCGACATAGAATGCCAGCTCCTCGGTCGTGGCGACGCCCGACAGCACGACATGGCTGTCGCGGTTCACCGTTCCGACCGAGAACAGCACCTTGTTGATCGACCCAAGCGCCTTGAGCTGCCCCGCGATGATCGGCTCGGCCCGCAGATCGGCGGCAAGCGAAGCGCTGCTCAGGATCGCCGGCGCATGCAGGTTGAGGCAGCGGGCCCCCAGCTGCTCGGCCAGGCGGGTCGAGCAGGCCTCGGCGGAAAAGCCATAGGGCGTGGCCATCGACCCCACAAGCTGCAGCACCGTCAGATCCTCGATGACCTGACCATCCACCGCCTCGGCCATGTCATGGATCGTCCGTCCCCAGGCCAGCCCCAGCCTGTCGCCCGGCACCAGAAGCGCGGGAAGCCAGGAGGCCGCCCCGCGCACGACCCGGGCAAAGGCTTCCTCGACCGACAGCCCCTCGTCGGGAATCACATAGGCCGCCGTCAGCCCGAACCGGGCGCAAAGGTCGCGGGCAAGGCGGTGGGTGGTGAAGGCCTCGGAGGCCAGCTGGATCCGCACAAGGCCGCGGGCGCGGGCCTCGGACAGGTAGTTGACGACCGTGGCACGGGAGATTCCCAGCCGGTCGGCGATTTCCTTCTGGTTCAGCCCTTCCTCGTAATACATCCAGGCGCATTCGACGACGACATTCTCGCCGCTGATCCTTCCGGTATGGCGGCGTCTGGGCAGGGTCATTGCGCTGTCTCCCCCCGGCATTCAAACTTTGCCAGTATCAGTTGACTTTTGTATATACACGTCTCACAGGTCAAGCAGGACTGGAGGTGCCCCATGATCGTGAACCGCTGGAACGATGCCGATGCAAAGGCGATGCAGGACAAGGCCGGCTCGGATCCGGCCGCGCGCGAACTGGCGCTCCGCGTCTATACCTCGCGCATCATCGGGCAAGACCCCGATCTTGTGATGCATGGCGGCGGCAACACCAGCATGAAGCAGACGGCCCGCGACGTCTTTGGCGACGAGATCGAGGTCATCCATATCAAGGGCTCGGGCTGGGATCTGGGCAATATCGAGGCGGCGGGCCTTCCCGCCGTGCGGATGGATGTGCTGCGCCGCCTGCGCGCGCTGCCCGCGCTGTCGGACGAAGACATGGTGAATGTCCAGCGTTCGGCCCTTCTGGATTCGACCGCGCCGAACCCCTCGGTCGAAACGCTGCTGCATGCCTGGCTGCCACAGAAATACGTCGATCACACCCATGCGACGGCCTTCCTTGCCCTGGCCGACCTGCCCGAGGTCGAAGCCGCCTGCCGCGAGATCTTTGGCGACCGGCTGGCCCTTGTGCCCTATATCATGCCGGGCTTCGCGCTGGCCAAGAAGGCGGCCGAGGTCTATGAGGCGCACCCCGATTGCGAAGGGCTTTTGCTGATCAACCACGGGCATTTCGCCTGGGGGCCGGATGCGAAATCCTCCTACGACCGGCTGGTCGCCCATACCAACGAGGTTGAGGCCTGGCTGGCCGACCGCCGGCCCGCGCCGCTGAAGCCCGCGGCGGCCCTGCCCGCCTCGAAAGTGGCCGACCTGCTGCCCCGGCTGCGCGGGGCCATCGCCGCCCATCTGCCCGAAGGCGCCTCCCTGCCGGTGATCGACCTGCGCGCCACGGACGAGGCCATCGCCTTCCTTGAACGGCCCGATGTGGCCGATCTGGCCACGCGCGGCGTGGCCACGCCCGACCATGTGATCCGCACCAAGGCGCATCCGCTGGTTCTGGATGCCGCCACGATCGAAAGCGGAGACCTCGCCGGGCCGGTGGCCGAATTCGTCGCCGCCTATCGCGCCTATTTCGACCGTCAGGCCCCCCGTTTCGGCGGCGCCAAGACGCTGCTTGCCCCCACGCCCGGCACGGTCTGGATCGCGGGCGCAGGCGTGGCAGGCCTGGGCCACGATGCCGCCGCCGCCCGGATTGCGGGCGATATCGCCGAACAGACGATCCGCGTCATGCGCGATGGCGAGGCGGCAGGCGGCTTCCGCCCGATCAACGAAGCCGATACCTTCGATTGCGAATACTGGTCGCTGGAACAGGCCAAGCTGGGCAAGGGCACGCCGCCGCCGTTCCGCGGCCGGATCGTTCTGATCACGGGCGGCGCAGGGGCCATCGGCCTTGCCACGGCGCAGGCCTTCCGGGCGCAGGGGGCGACGCTGTTCCTTGTGGACCGCGACCCCGACGCGCTCGAGGCCGGTCTGGCGAAGCTGGGTCGCGATCATGGCGGCATCGCGCTTGACATCACGGCCGAGGGCGCCGCGGCAAAGGCCGTGGCCGCCTGTCTGCGGCGGTTCGGGGGGCTGGACATCCTCGTCGCCAATGCAGGTGCCGCCATGCAGGGCGAAATGGCCACGCTGAGCGACGAGACTCTGCGCGCCTCGTTCGAGCTGAATTTCTTCAGCCACCATCACTTCGCACAGGCCGCCGTCGCGGTGTTCCGGGCGCAGGGGCGGGGCGGGCAGATCCTTGTCAACGCCAGCAAACAGGCGGTGAACCCGGGCCGCAACTTCGGCGCCTATGGCCTGCCCAAGACGGCCTCGATGTTCCTGATCCGCCAGCTTGCGCTGGAACTGGGGGCCGAGTGCGTGCGGGTCAACGGCATCAATGCCGACCGGATCCGCTCGGGCCTGCTGACGGACGAGATGATCGCCTCGCGCGCTGCGGCCCGCAAGGTGGACGAGGGCACCTACATGGCCGGCAATCTTCTGGGCGCCGAGGTCGAGGCGCGGCACGTGGCCGAGGCCTTTGTCATGCTGGCCCGGGCCGAGAGGACGACCGGCCATGTCATGACCGTCGATGGCGGGAACGTCGAGGCCGCCCTGCGCTGAGGCGGCAACGCCTCAGATCGCGCCGGCCAGATGCAGCGCAAGACCCGCGAGGGCACAGCCGGCAATCACGGTGAACGTGCCCGCGCGAAAGGCGAAGACCGCTACGACCGCGCCCAGTGAAAGCGCCGCTGCATAGGGGTCTATCGTCGTCAGAACCGGCCAGTCGAACCGGGCGCCGGGCAATTCGACGCGCCGGACCTCGGCAAAGAGGGTGTGGAAGGCGAACCAGAGCGCAAGGTTCAGGATGACCCCGACAACCGCCGCCGTGACCGCCGACAGGGCACCGGCAAGGGGGCGGTTCGTCCGCAGCCGCTCGATGTAGGGGCCGCCCAGCAGGATCCAGAGGAAACTGGGCAGGAACATCACCCAGACCGTCAGCAGCCCTCCCAGCACACCGGCAAGAACGGGGGGCAGAAGGCCCGGATCGCGGAACGCCGCGATGAAGCCGACGAACTGGGTCACAAGGATCAGCGGCCCGGGCGTGGTTTCGGCCATCCCCAGCCCGTCAAGCATTTCCCCCGGCGCGAGCCAACCGAAATTCTGAACCGCCTCCTGCGCCACCCAGGCCAGAACCGCATAGGCTCCGCCAAAGGAAAGGACGGCCAGCAGGCTGAAGAACCCCGCGATCCGCGAAAAGACGTTCTCGGGGCCGAGGAACCCGTAAAGCAGCGCCACCGGGATCAGCCAAAGCCCCAAGAGGACAACGGACACCCGGATCGCCCGCCCCGGATCGGGTTGCGCATGGGCCGGGCTATCGTCCCCCAGCACGGTCTGACGCGCATCGTCCCGCGATGCGCCCGCGGTGTGGGGCCCTGTGGCGCCGCCAAAGGCCGCAAGGCCGGAACGGGCGGCCCCGTATCCGATCAGACCGGCGGCAAGAATGATGACCGGGAAAGGCACCCCGAAAAGGAAGATCGCCCCGAAAGAAGCCGCCGCCAGCCCGATCAGCGCGCCGCTGTTCAGAACCCGCCCGCCGATCCGAAGCACCGCCTGCGCCACGATCGCCAGAACCGCAGCCTTCAGCCCGAAGAACAGCGCCTCGACCGGGCCGACCTGTCCATAGACCGCATAGGCCCAGCTCAGCCCCATGATAGCCACCACGCCGGGCAGCAGGAACAGAACCCCGGCGATGATCGCGCCGGGCGTCCGGTTCAGAAGCCAGCCGATATAGACCGACAGCTGCATCGCCTCGGGCCCCGGCAGGAGCATGCAGAAATTCAGCGCATGCAGGAACCGGCGCTCGCCCAGCCAGCGCCGCTCTTCGACGATGATGCGATGCATCAGCGCGATCTGCCCCGCCGGGCCGCCAAAGCTCAGAAGGCCGATCCGCGCCCAGACACGGGCCGCCTCGGCAAGATCGGGCGCAGCAGGAGGGGGCACGGCGGTCCTCTTGGGTCTGGCGCGGGATCGGTCATGCGCCCGGGCCGGGTTTGCCCGGCTCTGACGCGAGGGTCAACGGATCCGGCCGGACGGGTCGGACCCGGCGCCTACTCCAGTTCGCGGGCCTCATCGGCCAGCATCACGGGAATGCCGCCCCGGATCGGATAGGCCAGATGCGCCGCTTTCGACACCAGCTCCTGCCGTTCGGCATCATAGGTCAGAGGGGCATGGGTCTGGGGGCAGACAAGCGCCTCGAGCATCCGGGGATCGAATGTCGGCTCGGACGGGCCTTCGGCTTCCGTGATTTCGGGCAGTTCCGTCATTGCAGCACCTCATCCGCGGACCCGCCGCGCAATTCGAACTCGATCAGCGTTACCAGGGTTTCACGCCGTGTATCAAGGGAAGGCGCCTCAAGCAGGGCCTGCTTGTCTTCGGGCTGGAACGGGCAGAGCATCGACAGCGAATTGATCAGCAATTCATCCTCGGCCTCCTTGATCGAGTCCCAGTCGGTCGACAGGCCCTGCGCCTGAAAGAACCGCCCGAGCAGATCGAGGAAGCTTTCCCGGTCAAGCCCGGGATCCCTTTCGACCGCGCCAAGATCGCGCTCGAACCCGGACCAGGTGACGTTGCACCGCCGGTAGGGGGTGAAGCCCTCGACCTCTTCGATCACGCGAAAGCGCGAAATGCCGGACAGGGTGATCATGTAGCGCCCGTCCTCGGTCTCGGAAAAGGCGGTCAGCCGGCCGGCACAGCCGATGCTGTGCAGCTTCTTCTCGGCCCCCGGCGCCTCATAGGGCTGGATCATGCCGATCAGGCGCTGCGGCGTCTTCATCGCATCCTCGATCATCGCAAGGTAGCGCGGCTCGAAGATATGCAGCGGCAGCCGCGCCCGCGGCAGAAGCAGCGCCCCGGGCAGCGGAAACACCGGGATCACGTCAGGAAGGTCGGATGCTCGGATCATGTCAGTGGACCTAGCCCGCCGGCGCGCTGCGGCAATCTGTCAGGCGAAGATCATCGACGACAGCTTGCGCCGCCCCGCAAGCGCGATCGGATCCTTGGGCGACAGCGCCTCGAAGATGGTGAACAGCTGCGCCTTGGCCGCCCCGTCGTTCCATTCCCGGTCGCGGCGGAACAGCTCCAGCAGGTGATCGACCGCACCCTGCACATCGCCCTTGGCATGCAGCGCCGTGGCCAGATCGAACCGCGCCTGATGATCGGCGGGATCGGCCTCGACACGGGCCAGAAGCTCGGCCACGGGGCCGGCATTGGCGGCCTGCCGGGCCAGGTCGAGACGGGCGCGGGCGGCCTCGAGCTCGGGCGTGGTGGCGATGGCGGCGGGGGCGCCGTTCAGGATCGCCTCGGCCTGATCCAGCTCGCCCATCATCACATAGGCGGTGACAAGGCCGGCATAGGCGGCGGCATTCTCTCCGTCTTCCTGCAGGATCGCGGCGAAGGTTTCGGCCGCATCGACGATGGCGCCTTCCTCCAGCATCTGCTGCGCGGCCTCGATCGCCTCGGCCAGACCGCCATCCGCCTCACCGCCCAGGGCGGCGGTCTTGGTCACGAATTCATCCACCTGGCTGGGCGGCAGGGCGCCCTGGAACCCGTCGACCGGCTGACCCTGCCAGAAGGCATAGACCGTGGGGATCGACTGGACCCGCAACTGGCCCGCGAAGGCGGGGTTCTTGTCGACGTCGATCTTGACCAGCTTCACCTTGCCCTTGGCCTTGGTCACGGCCGCCTCGAGGGCGGGGCCAAGCGTCTTGCAGGGGCCGCACCAGGTGGCCCAGAAATCCACGATGACGGGGACGGTCTTCGACTGTTCGACGACATCGGCCATGAACTCGGCGTCGGTGCCGTCCTTGATATGGCTTGCGTTGGCTTCGGTCTCGGTCATTCCCAGCATGGCGGGCCTCTCGGTTCTCGGTTCTGGCCTGTATATGTGCGCGGGTGCCGCCAAGGCCAAGAGGCATTCCGCCCCGGATCGGTGCTTTACGGCCCGCCTGGGGCGTCCTAGCGTGGCGCAAAACCGGAAAGGGGCCCCCAGGATGACCCGCACGCTTCTCTGCTTCGGCGACAGCAACACCCACGGCAGCCCGCCCATCGTGACGCGGGGGCTTTACGAACGCTTCGACGCCGCGACGCGCTGGCCGCGGGTGGCGGCACGGGCGCTGGGGCCAGAGTGGGATCTGGTCGAGGAGGGGCTGCCGGGGCGCACGGCGCAGTTCGACGATCCGGTGATGGGGGCGCATATGAACGGGCAGGTGGGCCTGCGGCTTGCGCTGCAAAGCCACGGGCCGATTGATGTGATGACGCTGATGCTGGGCACGAATGACATCAAGACCCGCTTCGCCCCCACGCCCGAAAAGGTGACGGCGGGGATCGCGGGTCTCCTGGACATCGCGCTCGGCGACGAGATGCAGACCCGGCACGGCGGGTTCCGCGTGCTGGTGATCTGCCCGCCACCCGTTCTGGAACAGGGCCCCATCGCGGGCGAGTTCATCGGGTCGCGCGCGGTCTCCCTCGCGCTGCCGCCGCTTTACGAGGCGCTGGCAAAGGCGCGGGGCTGCGGGTTCCTCGATGCGGGGCAGGTGATCGAGGTCAGCCCGCAGGACGGCATCCACTATGCCCCCGAGGCACATCTGACGCTGGGGGCCGCAGTGGCAGAGGCGGTCTCGACGCTGGTCTGATCGCCACCCCTGCCGTTCATCCGGTAGGGTGGGCGAAGCCCACGCGCGCCCCGTCAGACCCGCAGCCCGGCCCGCTCTGGCGCCACCCCCGCCGCCTGCAGCGCGGTCGCGGCGATATCCACCGCCGACAGGCCCGCATCGGCATACATCGCATCCGGGCTGGCCTGGTCGATGAAGCGATCCGGCAGGGTCATCGTGCGGATCTGCGCGCTTCCGTCCAGCAGCCCCTCCTGCGCCAGATCATGCAGCACCATCGCGCCAAAGCCGCCCACGGCACCCTGCTCCACCGTCACCAGCGCCCTGTGATGCCGCCAGAGCTGACGGATCAGCGCGCGGTCCAGCGGCTTGGCAAAGCGCGCGTCGGCCACGGTCACGCTGACCCCCCGCTCGGCCATCAGCCGCGCGGCCCGCAGGCATTCGCCCAGATGCGCCCCGAAGGACAGAAGCGCCACGTCCGTGCCCTCCTCGATCACGCGGCCCTTGCCGATCTCGAGCACCGTGCCGCGTTCAGGCAGCGGCAGACCCTCCCCCTCGCCGCGCGGATAGCGGAAGGCGATGGGCCCGTCGTCGAAGGCGGCGGCGGTGGCGACCATGTGGACCAGTTCGGCCTCGTCGGCGGCGGCCATGACGGTCATGTTGGGCAGGCCCGCCATGAAGCCGATGTCGAAGGCTCCGCAATGGGTGGGACCGTCCGCCCCCACAAGCCCGGCCCGGTCGATGGCAAAGCGTACCGGCAGCGATTGCAGCGCCACGTCATGCACGACCTGATCATAGCCGCGCTGCAGGAAACTGGAATAGATCGCGCAGAAGGGCTTGAGCCCGCTCGCCGCCATCCCGGCGGCGAAGGTCACGGCATGCTGCTCGGCGATGCCCACGTCGAAGACCCGCCCCGGAAAGCGCTTCTGCATGATGTCGAGGCCGGTGCCCGAGGGCATCGCCGCCGTCACCCCCACGATGCGGGGATCGCGGGCGGCCTCTTCCGTCAGGGTCTGGCCAAAGACCTTGGTATAGGCCGGCGCATTGGGGCGCGACTTGACCTGTTCGCCGGTCGCCACGTTGAACTTGGCCACGCCGTGATACTTGTCGTCGCTTTTCTCGGCCGGGGCATAGCCCTTGCCCTTGACGGTGCAGACATGGATCAGGACCGGCCCCGTAGCCCGCACCCGCGCCGCGCGCAGGACAGCCAGAAGCTGGCCCATGTCATGCCCGTCGATCGGGCCGATATAGCCAAAGCCCAGCTCCTCGAACAATGTCCCCTGCCGCCCGGGCAGCGAGGTGACAAGCTGCCGCGCGCGCCGCGCATGGTCGCGGATCGGGCCGGGCAAGGCGGCCTCGAAGCCCTGGGCCAGCTTCTGCACGGCACCAAAGGGCTCGGACCCGTAAAGGCCCGAGATGTATTTCGACATCGCCCCCACGGGCGGGGCGATGGACATTTCGTTGTCGTTCAGGATGACGAACATCCGCCGCCCTTCATGGCCCGCGTTGTTCATCGCCTCATAGGCCATGCCCGCGCTGATCGAGCCGTCGCCGATCACCGCGATGGCGTCGCCCGTGTCCATTCCCAGATCGCGCCCCATGGTGAAACCCAGCGCCGCCGAGATCGAGGTCGAGCTATGCGCCGCGCCGAAGGGATCGTAGTCGCTCTCGGCGCGCTTGGTGAAACCGGAAAGCCCGCCCTCCTGCCGAAGCGTGCGGATCCGGTCGCGGCGCCCCGTGAGGATCTTGTGGGGATAGCACTGGTGGCCCACGTCCCAGATCAGCTTGTCACGCGGGGTGTCGAAGACGGCATGAAGCGCCACGGTCAGTTCGACCACGCCCAGCGAGGATCCCAGATGCCCGCCCGTGACACTGACCGCCGAGACGGTTTCGGCCCGCAATTCATCGGCCAGTTGGGCCAGCGCGGCATCCGAAAGGGATCGCAGATCGGCCGGAACCTTCACACGATCAAGAAGCGGTGTTGCGGGGCGGTCGGACATGCTATGATCCTCCTCGGACAAAAAAGGCGTCACGCCGGGTGGTAGCCCTTCGTGACGCCAGTCTCCTGTAGCCAACAGGAAGGGAACTGGGGCCAAGGCCCCGGTATCGGATCGTTCCGGGAGGACTGATCCGATCTGGCGCGGGGGCGGACGGGCAAAGACCTGCCCGCCCCCGATCTCTCATTCGTCGGCGGCTTCTTCGCCATCGTCCGCTGCTGCGGCGGCGGCATCGGCTTCTGCGGCATCGTCAGCCACAGCCTCGTCAGCCACCGCATCATCCGCCGGTGCAGCCTCGTCGGCGGCAGCCTCTTCCATCGCGGCGGGTGCGGCCTCTTCGACCGCAGCCGCCTCTTCGACGGCCTCCGGCTGGGCGCGCGCCCTTTCGGCGAAGTCGCGGAAGGCCTGCGACTGCGGATCGGGCGTGGTGCGGCTTTCTTCGGGCAGAACCCGATCCCCGAACCAGCCCATCACCGCGATCACGATCCAGATGCCGACGAAGGCAGCTGCCGCGTAACCTGCACCCTTGAGCATGAGGAAGGTGACTTCTGCCGACAGGCGGCTCTTCCGGCTCAGGTTCAGCATGGAGTCGTTGTTGCTCATCGGTTCACTCCTCAGTTCGACGGCGGCGCATAGCCGTGGTCCTGGGCCCATACGTACCAGTTATCCACAACCGTGCCCGTCAGAAGGATGCCGATCCCGCCCGTAAGCGTCGTCAGCACTGCGAACCACCAGGCCCAGCGATGAATGCCCTCCATCGTGGCGTTGAAGCCCATCGTCCAGCGCCAGAACAGGGCGGCGCGTTCGGATGCCGTGCCCCGGTCCACGATCTGCTCGATCTCGCGCTCGCCGCCGAAGCGGCTGACGGCGAGGATCGTCGCCCCGTGCATGGCGAACAGCAGGGCCGAGCCATAAAGGAACACGATCGAGAGGGCGTGGAACGGATTGTAGAACAGGTTGCCGTAGGTGATCGAGAAGAGGTTGGTCCAGTCGAGATGCGGGAAGATGCCGTAAGGCACCGCCTCGGACCACGATCCCATCAGGATCGGGCGGAAGAGGCCCAGCACAAGGAACAGCCAGATCGCAGAGGCAAAGGCCCAGGCGACATGCTTGCCCATGCCCAGTTCCTCGGCCCGCAGATAGGTGCGGATCCACCAGCTGATCACCGAGATCAACAGGAAGAACGAGGCGATCAGCCACCATCCCCCGTCATCCAGCGGAGCAAAGCCCAGACCGTATTGCGGCCCCGGCGGTTCCAGCGCGAGCCAGAAGAGATCGCGCATGAACACCGCGGGCGAATAGTCCACCTGTGCCCAGAAGGACATGCCCACGATGAAGAACCACAGGAACCCGGTGGCAAGCGACACCACGCCGAAGGGCCCAAGGTAAAGCGGCCCAAGCTGCGCATTGCCGAAGATGCCGAAGAGTGTCGAGAAGCCGGGCTTTCCGTACCGGCCCTCGGCCAGGTTGTTGCTGTTGTCCATCCCCATCTCGGGGGGACCCTGCACCTGAACCTGGGTAAAGATATTCTGATATTCAGCCATTGTCCCCATGCTCCTTACAGGTCAGCCCACCAGGGCAGATCGGCGTACCAATCCCACCAGATGATCCATTCCTCGAACCAGATCGTCCCCGAGATCACGATACAGATCGCGCTCCAGAGGCCGGCGTTCAGGGCGAGGAAGAGGCCCAGGCGGTGGATGCCGAGCGGCCCGATCGAATAGCCGATCAGATCGCGGAAATAGGTATCCTCGTGATCGGGCGACTTGATCTCTTGCCCCTTGGGCGGATTGACCGCCGACAGGACGAGCGAGCCATGCAACGCAAGCGCAAACGCGTTCGCGAAGAAGAACGAGATCGCGATCATATGGGCCGGGTTGTAGTGGAAGTTGCCGTAGGCGTAGCCCACGTTGTTGACCCAGTCGAGGTGGCTCCAGATGCCGTAGGGGAAGGCATGCCCCCAGGCGCCCAGCAGCACCGGACGGATCACCACGAGGGTGATATAGGCCAGGATCGCAACGCCGAAGGCAAAGGGAACGTGGTATCCGATCCCCAGCTTCCGGCAGATCTCGACCTCGCGCATCATCCAGCTGACGAAGGCGCCGATGGCGCAGATGGTGATGATCTGCCACAGCCCGCCTTGCATCAGCGGAGCGGCACCAAGGCCGTATTCAAGCGGCGGCGGTTCGATCGAGATCAGCCACGGGTTCCAGGTCGGGCCCTGGCTTGCGCCGTAGAAGATCAGGATCGTCCCAAGGACGGCGAAAAAGAATGTCGTGACCCCGAAGAAGCCCACGTAAAAAGGCCCCACCCAGAAGTCGAACAGATCCCCGCCGACCAGCGTCCCGCCACGGACGCGGTATTTTCTCTCGAAGCTGAGCTGTGCCATCTTCCGTCTCCAAATTCGCTCCCGCAGGGCGGCCGCCCCCCGGGTGTCACCTCTTGCTGTATGCCGCGGGCGACGACGGATCCCCGCCCGCGGCCTTGTCGAAGCCGAAAGGCTTACTGGCCGAAGGCCAGCTGCAGCCAGTTGGTCTTTTCGTTGCTCAGCAGGACGAGGTGAATCATCGCTGCGAGCAGGAACAGGAACACACCCTGAGCCACGAACACGCGCCGCGGATCAAAGATGAGCCAGATCTTGTAGAACTGTGCCATGTGATCGCTCCTTTTCTACCAGCTGAACCAGGGCAGCTTGATGTACGTGAGGATGTGGGCCACGACCGCGATGATCGTGAAAATCCACAGTCCGCTCATGTACACCGAGTGCAGCTCCTGGGCCTGCTCGTCGGTGAGACCCGTGAACGACAGGTCAGATTTATCAGCCATATTTCTCTCCGAAAAATTGAACTGACGCCGCACGTCCCCCGCGGCCGGGTCGCGACGGGGGCTCACCCCCCGCCCTTGCTCTCGCCCCCGTTTCGGGGGGCGAAACTCGTGTCCGGCGGGCCGGGCCGCCGGGAAAACCGTCTCAGGCCGAAAAGATCGTCGGCGTGATGATGCGCGCCTGTGTCCAGGCGCGGGCGAAGGGCCCCTTCTCGGGGATCTCCATCCGGCGCGCCGCGCTCAGCACCCAGGTGATGAGGGCAAGCGGCAGCGTGGCCAGAAAGATCACCGTGAAATAGGCATAGTATTCGCGGCGGGGCGGCGCGTGGCGCGTCCGGACCAGCGGGGTATCCGTGGTGAAGTCGGTCATCGTCCGTTTCCTCCCGTTCGTGGTTCAAGTGTTTCGACCGTCTCGAGCACCACCCGCTCGGCCCCGGCGGCCAGCGCCGCGCGCTCGGCCGCATCGCGCAGGGCTTTCGCGGCCGAGATGCGCGTGAGGATGGGGTGGGTCGCGACGATCTGATCGAGGCGGGCCTGGGCATCCGCGTCCCATGGGAAATCGCGGCGGAGCGGCGTGAGCGTGGCCTCCGACTGGTCCATGTCGCTGGCCAGCGGCAGGATGTGGAACAGCGCGTCAAAGAGGCCGTTGCACAGTTCCTGAATGACGTAGGTGGCCCCGGCATAGCCCATGAAGGGCGTGCCCGTATGCCGCCGGATCGCGGCTCCGGGGAACGAGGCCGGGATGAAGGCCGGGCTGGGGCCGTGGCCGCCCTTGGTCTCGGCCAGATACATCTTTTCGTTGATCGAGCCGAAGACGATCAGCGGGCGCTTCGTGCGGATCATCTGGCGCACGGCTTCGCTGTCGGTCTTTTGCCCCCGCGTGCGGGCGACGGCGAAGGCGCAGGGAAAGCCCAGATCCCCTTCCAGATAGGCGCGCAGGCCGCGGGTATAGGTCTCGTTCGCGACGACGGCGAATTCAGCGGTGGCGTAGAAATCCTGCGTGACCGAGCGCCAGAGATCCCAGACGGGCTTCAGCGTCGAATGCTTCTCGCGCTCGATGAAGGGTTCGGGGTCGAGGCCCAGAAGCTCGCCCAGCTTGCGCAGGAACTTCGTGGTGGATTCGATCCCGAAGGGCGCCTGCAGATAGGGCTTGCCCAGAACCTCGGCCAGGCCCCGGCCGAATTCGCGATACATGACGATGTTGACATCGGCATTCACCAGGTTGCGCATCTCGGCCAGATGCGCGCCCAGCGGCATGACCATGTTGACCTCGGCGCCGATGCCTTCGACCAGGCGCCGGATCTCGGCCAGATCCGAGGGCATGTTGAACGTGCCATACATCGGCCCGAGGATGTTGACGCGGGGGGCGGCCCCTTCCTCGCGCGGCTTCTCGGGCGGCATGCGGCCCTTGGTCTGGCCGAATTCGGTGAAGATCCAGGTCATCGCGCGATCAGCGCTTTCCCACTGATCCTCGTCGATGGTGCGCGGCAGGAAGCGCTGGATATTGGTGCCCTGCGGCGTGACGCCCCCGCCGATCATCTCGGCGATGGAGCCCGTCACGACCACCGCCGGCAGCGCGGGGTCAAGCGTGTCCCAGGCGCGTTTCATCGCATCCTCGGTGCCCGCGCCCATCTCGTCCTCCGAGAGGCCGGTGACAACGATGGGCAGCTCATGCGGCGGCAGGCCGTCGGTATAGTGCAGAACAGAGGTGACAGGCAGGTTCTCGCAGCCCACGGGGCCGTCGATGACCACCTGAAGGCCCTTGACGGCGCAGAAGGCATAGACCGCGCCCCAATAGCCACCTGCCCGGTCGTGATCGGTCACGAACATGGCGCGCCCTCCGGGCCGGGGGCCGGAATTTTGCCAAATTCCGGCGCGCGAGAATTTGGACAAATTCTCGCCTCCCATGAAATTTGGACAAATTTCATGCCCATCAGATCATCTCCTCGGCCTTGGCGGCTTTCGCCGCCTTGTCGAGCTTCTTCTGATGCTGCGCGCGGAAATCGGGCCGCAGGTTCGGGCTGCCTTCCCAGACACCCGCCGTATCGCCCGCGCCCACCCCTTCAAAGAAGGCGCGCATCTTGCCCATCCGATCGCGCCCGGCGATGGCCGCATTGACCACCTGCCCCAGCGAGCCCGCCCCCGCAGGCCCCATCAGGGGCCGCGCAGAAATCAGGTTGGTGAAGTACAGGCCCGGGATCCCGGCCTCCTTCGCCTTCTGCACCACCGGCGTCGTGCCGATGGCCAGATCCGGCCCGAAAGCCTCCATCGCGGCCAGATCATCCTCAAGGCTCGCGCGGTAGCGCACCGTCACACCCTTCGCCTCGAGCCACTCCGCATCCGCCGCCGACCAGGGCGTCTTCGGGCAGGCAGTGCCGACGTAAGGCACCTCGGCCCCGCTCTCGATCAGAAGCCGCGCGACCAGCAGCTCCGAACCTTCATAGCCCGACAGCGTGATCCGCCCCTTGATCGGGGCCGCCGCCAGCGCGCCCTTGATCGCCGGCAGAAAAGCGTTTTGCGCCGCAGCAACCGCATCAGCGGGCAGCCCGAAGGCCTCGCCCACGGCCGCCAGCCAGGCAGCCGTCCCGTCATGGCCCACCGGGGCCGAGCCGATCACCGGGCGGCCGGCGTGCTGAAACTCGCGCACGGATGCGGTGTAGAACGGATGAATCGCCGCCACCGCCCCGCAATCAAGCGCGGCATAAAGCTCGCGCCATTCGCGGGTTGGCACGACGGGGCCAGCGGCAAGGCCAAGCGGGGCCAGCATCGCGCCGATCATCATCGGATCGGCGGGGAACATCTCGCCCAGAAGCGCCACGGTCGGCCGGTCAGAGCGGCCGCCGACGGGCGCTTGCACCGGGCCTGCCTCGACCTCGGCCCGCGCATAGGCCAGCATCGCACCGGCCAGCACGTCCTTGGCCTCGGCATGGGTGGGGATGCCGAAGCCCGGCACGTCGATGCCGACGATGCGCACGCCGTCGATCTCGTCCGGCAAAAGCCGCAACGGCACGCCCGAGGCGGTGGGCACGCAAAGGTTCGTCACCACGATCGCGTCGTATTTCGCCGGATCGGCAAGATCGTGGACGGCTTCGCGGATATCCTCGAACAGCTTGCCGGTGACCAGCGTTTCCGAGTTGAACGGCACATAGCCGACCGACCGCCGCGCGCCGTAGAAATGCGACACGAAGGTCAACCCATAGACGCAGCAGGCAGACCCCGATAGCACCGTCGCCACCCGCCGCATCCGCAGGCCGACGCGAAGCGACCCGAAGGCCGGGCACATGCTTTGCGGCTGGTCATGCGGGCCCTTGGGATAGTCCTCGGCATAGCGGTCAAGGATCTCGGACTTGCCCGCGGCACGGGCGGCCTTTTCCATCTCGCCCCCGGCATGGCACCCGCCATCCTGCACCACGGAAGGCGCATCGGCCGGTGTCACCACCACGCGCCCTTCGGCGTCGTGGCCGACCTCGTACCCTTGGGTGCCGTGGCCGTCATGCATCGAAGCCGGTCCTTTCGCGTGGATGGGTCATCGCGGGAAGGCTGCCCCGGATATCCGAGAGCAGACGCTGCAACTGTTCGGGTCGGGCGCGGGCCAGCATGGCGCGGGTCTCGGCCAGATCGGCGTCGTCGGGCTGCTGTTCGGGCCGCTCACGCATCGTCATAGATCACCTCGAGGCTTTCACGCGGCTTGGCGTTCTTGCCGCGCATGTCGGCATCGGTCGCCGGCACAAGCTGGTAATCCCCGCCGGTGTCCTTCGCATCAAACAGGCCCAGCAGCCCGTCCTGATCCAGCGGTTTGGGCCGGATCGGCGGGGCGATGCCCACCGCCTCGGCCAGCCCAGCGAAAAGCGGGCCCCATTGCGATTGCATGGTGCCGACGATCTGGTAGTTGGCCGATTTCTTGCGCAGATCGTCGTCCTGCGGGATCGCGGCCAGAACCGGGATCTGCGCGGCCGCCGCAAAGGCCTGCGCCTCGCCCGAGCCGTCGTCCTTGTTGATCACAAGCCCCGCGACGCCGACATTGCCGCCCAGCTTGCGGAAATACTCCACCGCCGAGCAGACGTTGTTGGCCACGTAAAGCGACTGCAGGTCGTTCGACCCGACAAGGATCACCTTCTGCGCCATGTCGCGCGCGATCGGCAGACCGAAGCCGCCGCAGACCACGTCGCCCAGGAAATCGAGGAGGACGTAGTCGAAATCCCAGTCGTGAAAGCCCAGCTTTTCCAGCAGTTCGAACCCGTGGATGATGCCGCGCCCGCCGCAGCCGCGGCCGACCTCGGGCCCGCCAAGCTCCATCGCGAAGACACCGCCGCGCTTGAAGCAGACGTCGCCGATCTTCACTTCCTCACCCGCGATCTTCTTCTGGGACGAGGTCTCGATGATCGTCGGACAGGCCTTGCCGCCGAAGAGCAGCGAGGTCGTGTCGGATTTCGGATCACAGCCGATCAGCAGCACGCGCTTGCCCTGCTCGGCCATCATGTGGCTGAGATTGGCAAGCGTGAAGCTCTTGCCGATGCCACCCTTGCCGTAGATCGCGATGATCTGGGTCTTCTTGGTCGGCTCGGCGGTGACGATCTCGGCCAGATCCTCCTGCGCCTCGTCGCGCAGGCGCTGGTCGAACTCCTTGAGGTTGGGAATGTCGAGGGTCATGCAGCGGCCTTCCAGTCGAGGATCATCTTGAGGCAGGCGGGATCGCCAAAGGCCGTGGCATAGGCCTCGGCCGCATCATCCGCGGGCCTCGTGTGGGTGATCAGGTCCGCCAGCGAAAGCGACCCGCTTTCCACCAGGCGGCGCGTGGCGACCATGTCGTCGGCGGCCCATTCGGCGGCGATGCGGAAGCGGGCCTCCTTCATGAAGGCGGGCGGAAAGGCAAAGCTCAGCGGCTGGGTATAGAAACCCGCCAGCACCACCTCGCCCCCCTTGCCGATCCGGCGGACCAGATCGTCCAGCAGGTCGGCCCGGCCCGAGGCGTCATAGACCGACATGTAATCGCGCCGGGGATCGGCCTCGGGGGTGGTGACCTCGTATCCGATGGCGCCACCCATCCGCGCCGGGTCGATCTCCCAGACGGTGGGGGCGGGTGCACCTGCGGCGATGGTCAGGCGGGCGAGCAAACGGCCCAGCACCCCGTGACCCACGATCAGATCGGGCACCGCCTTGTCCGGCCCCGCCATGGCGTGCCGGGCGGTCGCGGCAAGCGCCAGCAGCGCGCCCTCGGCCCCCAGCCCCGCATCAATGCGGCTGACGCGCGACGCCTTGGTCACGACACGGGACGAAGCCCCGCCGAACAACCCATGCGCGCCGAGGTAACAGGACGCGCCCGGCACGAAGACCCGCTCGCCCAGACGAAAGCCGGTATCGGCCCCGGCCTCGACCACTTCGCCCGCAGCCTCGTAGCCGGGGACAAGCGGATAGCCCATGCCCGGAAAGGGGGGCATCTCGCCGGTCCAGAACAGTTTTTCGGTGCCGGTCGAAATGCCGGAATGGCTGATCTCGACAACCAGATCCTCGGATGTGGGCTCGGTGATGGGCAGCCAGTCCAGCCTCAGCTGGCCCGGTGCGTTCAAGATGACGGCGCGACTGTCCACGACCCTATGCCTCCCATGCCTTGGGCCCCGAACGATTCGGGAAATTGCCAAGGACACGTCCTTCCATGTGTAAGTTTATCCTGACATCAACCTATGTCAATCAGTTTAGACATATAAAGTGTCAATCTAGCCTGACAGCTGTGACAACGGAGGTGACAAAGGGCCGGGCCATGCGGGGGGTCTGGATGCGTCCGAATCCCGCCTCTTGCAGCAGTTTCGCGACCTGCGCCGCCGAACGCGCCCGCCCGGTCCGCATCGCCATGCAGTAAAGTGCAAAATAGGCATCGCCCGCCCGCTCTGGCCGGCTGCCGCCGGTCATCGGCTCCGACACGATCAACCGCCCGCCCGGCGGGAGGGCCGTCCGGACCGCGGCCAGCAAGGCGCGGACGGTGGCGTCGGAATGGTCGTAGAGCACACGGACAAGGCTGATCGCATCGGCGCCCATCGGCAGCGGATCGTCGCGGAACGACCCCGGCACGATGGTCAGCCGATCGGATGCGCCCATCACTTCGAACCGATGCCGGGCGGCGGGCGCGACGGCGGGCAGGTCGAAGAGCGTCAGGCGCAGGTCGGGCTGCGCCTCGGCCACGGCGGCCAGAAAGGCCCCGGTGCCGCCGCCGACATCCATCAGGTGGCGCACGCCCGAAAGCGAGACGGCGGCCAGCGTATCCTCGGCGACAAGGACCTGGCTTTCGGCCATCAGCCGCGAATAGGCGGCGGCCTGGCCCGGGTCGGTCGCGGCGCCGGCACCGAAGACATAGGGCCAGAAGGCGGCAAGCTCGGTCTCGGTCTCGCCCCGGAAGAAGGCGACGGGATCGGCCAGGTCTCGGTAAAGGACGGCGTGGTGGCGGATCATGCCGGCAAGGCCGGGCACGGCGGTCAGGGCCGCGCCCCTGCGGCTGAGCCCGTAGCGCCCCGAGCGGCGGCGGGCGAGGAGGCCGATGGCGACCCCGCCGTTCAGGAGCACCGCCATCCTGTCAGGCGGGACCGAGGCACGGCGGGCCAGCGTGGCAATATCGGCGTCGTGGTCGAGCAGCATCGCCGGAATGTCGAGTTCGACCAGCGCCTGCAGGATCTGCGAATGACAGAAGCCCGCGACAAGGTCGAACATCGCCTCGCCCTCGCGCCGCACGATGCCGCGCGTCAGGGGGAACCGGGCGGCCCAGCGCTGGAACGGGCGCGAGGCGGCAAGGCGGGTGATCCAGCGGGGACCGCCGGCGGGGCGGGGCCGTGCGGGCAGATCGAGGTCAGCCATGAGGCGCGCCCGGTGTCAGGGGGGCAGCGGAATTTGCACAAATTCCGCGCCTGCCCCCGCCTGCGGCGGGCAGGCCGGAAAATGCACATTTTCCGGCGCCCGGCACGACGCTATTCGCCCGGCATGAGCAGCCGGTCGCGCGCCGCAGCCGGGACCAGCCGGCTGGCATAGGCGCGCACCATCTGCGCGAGCTGCCCCTCGCCGGGGCATTTGGGGATCGACGCGATCGCCCCCGCCAGAATGTCATCCAGCCGCGACACCGCCCCCCGCACGCCAAGTTCGCGCACCGCATTGGGCCGCCCGTGCAGATCGTCCTGTCCGGCGGGCTTGCCCAGCGTCGCCTCATCGCAAAGCGCGTCGCGCAGGTCGTCAGCCACCTGGAAGGCCTCGCCGATCCGGGCGCCCAGTTCCTCCCAGGGCTCCGACTCCTGCCCGGCGGCCAGCGCGCCCATCTGGGTCGCCGCGATGAACAGCGCGCCGGTCTTGGCCTGGTGATAGGCGGAAAGGTCGATCACCTCCTCGCTTTCCCAGCCTTGGCCCGCGCAGATGCCGAAGGGCATCCCCGTGCGCTTGCCCAGAACCCCGATCATCGCCAAAGCCCGGGCCGGATCCTTCGCCCCCGCCCGGGCGAGCACCTCGAAGGCCATCACGATCAGGCTGTCGCCCGCGAGCAGTGCGATCGGTTGGGAAAAGGCGCGGTGCAGCGCGGGCTTGCCGCGGCGCAGATCGGCATCGTCGAACATCGGCAGGTCGTCATGCACAAGGCTCGCGCAGTGGATCAGCTCCAGCGCCGCCGCCCCGGCATCGGTCAGCGCAGGGCAATCGTCGCCACAGGCTATCGCGACCGACATCAGGATCGTCGGCCGGATCCGCGCGCCGCCGGGAGTGACGGCGTAGTCCAGCGCCGCGGCCAGCCGCGCGGGCGTGCCGACACCCCGGCCCTGGCCCTGCCGGATGGCCTCGCGCATCGCGCTTTCGATCCGCTGCGGTGATGCCATGGCCCTGCTCCCTGTGCTCCTGCCTGACCGACTGTCAATCAAATCAGACATACATAGTGTCAATTAGACTGGACAGTTTCCCCGCGCGAGTCAACAATCCTCTTGCGCCCGAAGGACAGCTGTGGCGCGCAAGCGGGAGCGGGATGGCAGGCAGGCGCATCGTGATCGTGGGGGCCGGGATCGGCGGGCTGGCGGCGGCGCTGCGCCTGTCCCATGCCGGTTGCGCGGTGACGGTGATCGAGGCCCAGCCCACGCCCGGCGGCAAGATGCGCACCCTGCCCTCGGTGGCCGGGCCCGTCGATGCCGGACCGACCGTCCTGACCCTGCGCCCGGTCTTCGAGGCGCTGTTCTCAGAGGTAGGCGAGCACCTCGAGGATCACGTCACGCTGCAGCCGCTCTCCGTCCTTGCGCGGCATTACTGGGACGACGGCACCCGCTTCGATCTGATGGCCGACCCGGACGCGACGCTTGCCAATCTGGACAGCGCCTTCGGGCCAGAGGCCGTGGAGGACTACCGCGCCTTCCGCGCCCGCAGCGCGCGGCTGTTCGACGCTTTCGACGCGCCGATGATGCAGGCCGCCCGGCCCTCGCAACCCGCCCTTGTCGCCCGCGTCCTGCGCCAACCGAGCCTTGCGCGCGACATGGCCCCGCATCGCAGCATGGCCGCCGACCTTGCCCGCGCCTTCCGCGATCCCCGCCTGGCGCAGCTTTTCGGGCGCTATGCCACCTATGTCGGCGGCTCGCCCTACCTCTCGCCCGCGCTCCTGTCGCTTGTCTCCACCGCCGAGGCGCGGGGGGTCTGGGCTGTCGAGGGGGGGATGCACCGGCTGGCCCGGGCGATCGAGGCGCTCGCCCGCGCGCGAGGCGCGACCTTCCGTTACGGCCAATGCGTGCGCAGGATCGTCACCTCTGGCGGCAAGGTGACGGGGGTCGAGACGGCCGAGGGCCATCACCCCGCCGAGGCGGTGGTTTTCAACGGCGACCCGCGCGCCTTGCGGACCGGGCACCTGGGCGAGGACGTGACCCGCGCCGTCCCCCCCGCCGCGACCGAGCCGCGCAGCCTGTCGGCCTATGTCCATGCCTTCGCCGCCCGCGCGCATGGCCCCGCGATCAGCCATCACACGGTGTTTTTCGGCAGCGACCCAGGCGCCGAGTTCACAGCCCTCGCCCAAGGCCAGCGCCCGACCGACGCCACGCTTTACCTTTGCGCGCAGGACCGCACCGGCGACACGCCCCCCGACGGCCCCGAGCGCTTCGAGATCATCCTCAACGGCCCGCCTGTTCCGGACGGGGCGACCGAGACGGAAAAGGACATCGCCCAATGCCAGACACAGGTCTTCGCCCGGCTCGCCTCGTTCGGCCTGCGGTTCGATCCGCAGCCCGGGCCCGAGACGTTGACGACACCCCAGGGCTTTGCCCGGCTGTTCCCGGCGAGCAGCGGTTCGCTTTACGGGCGGTCCCCGCATGGGCTGACGGCGGGGCTGAAGCGGCCGACGGCGCGGACGGGGATCGCGGGCCTTTACCTGTGCGGGGGGGGCGCGCATCCGGGGGCGGGGGTGCCGATGGCGACGCTCTCCGCCCGGCACGCGGCCGAGGCGATCATGAGCGACCTTGCTTTGCCATCGACGTGCCCCCGAACGGCTATGCCTGGTGGTATGTCGACGGGATCAGCGATTGCGGCACCAAGGCCGTCTCGGTCATAGGGTTCATCGGATCGGTCTTTTCGCCCTGGTATGCCTGGTCGGGCCGGCGCGATCCGGCGAACCATTGCTGCATCAACGTGGTGACCTATGGCAAGGGCGGCCGCTTCACCATGACCGACCGGGGCCGGGGCGCCTTGCGCGCGACGGCGGACGCGCTGCAGGTCGGCCCCTCGGCGATGCGCTGGCAGGACGGGCGACTGGTGATCGAGGTGGACGAGATCGCAAGCCCGCCGCTGGTTTCGCGCGTGCGGGGGACGATCACGCTGACGCCCGAGGCGGTGACGGGGGTCGAACTGCCGCTGACGCCCGACGGCACCCATGTCTGGCGCCCCTTCGCGCCGCGCGCGCATATCCGCGTCGATCTCGAGGCGAAGGGCTGGCAGTGGGAAGGGCACGGCTATTTCGACGCCAATTTCGGCACCCGCGCGCTCGAGCAGGATTTCCGCTTCTGGACCTGGGGCCGCTACCCGACGAAGGACGGCGCCATCTGCATCTATGACGCCACCCGGCGCGACGGCAGCACGCTTGACACGGCCATCGCCTTTGACGCGCAGGGTGCAGCGCAGATCGTCGAGGCCCCGCCCCGCACCCCCTTCCGCCGTTCGCTCTGGCAGGTCCGGCGCGAGACGCGGGCCGATCCCGGCGTGACGCCCCGGCAGGTGCTGCCGATGCTCGACGCGCCCTTCTATTCCCGCTCGGCCGTCACCACCCGCATCAACGGCGAGGATGTGACCGGCGTGCACGAGGCGCTTGACCTTGACCGCTTTGCCCTTTCCGCGCTCAAACCCATGCTGGCGGTACGCGTCCCGCGCCGCGCAGGATGGAGCTTTGCGGAATGATCCCCGTTTTCGACGGCCATAACGACATCCTTCTTCGTCTGCTGGAAAAACCGGCCGAGCGGGGCCGGATCTGGAAGTCCGGCGACGATACCGGGCATCTGGACCTGCCGCGGATGCGGGCGGGCGGTTTCGCCGGGGGGATGTTCGCCATCTACATCCCGTCGCCCGCCGCCGAGATGGGCCCGGGCCTCGACGCGCTGATGGACGAGCCGCCCTATGACCTGAAGCTGCCGCCCCTGATCGACCATGTGACCGCCCAGCCGATGGCGCTGGCGATGGCCGGGCATCTGATGGCGCTGGAGCGCGAGACGCCGCAGGACTTCGCCCTCTGCCGCAGCGTGGCCGAGATCGAGGCCGCGATGGCCACCGGCCGGATCGCCGCCGTCATGCATATGGAGGGGGCCGAGGCGATCGACCCCGATCTGGACGCGCTCTACCTGTTTCACGCGATGGGCCTGCGCTCGCTTGGCCCGGTCTGGAGCCGGCCAACGATCTTCGGCCACGGCGTGCCCTTCCGCTTTCCGGGCAGCCCCGACACCGGCCCCGGCCTGACCGAGGCGGGCAAGCGGCTGATCCGGGCCTGCAACGATCTGCGGATCGTGGTCGATGTCTCGCATCTGAATGCCAGGGGCGTCGACGATGTGGCGGCCATATCCGACCGGCCCTTCGTCGCCAGCCATTCCAACGCGCATGCGATCACGGCCTCGAGTCGCAACCTCACCGACCGGCAGCTTGACCTGATCGCCGAACGCGACGGCCTTGTCGGACTGAACTTCGCCACCTCCTTCCTGCGCGAGGACGGGAGGCAGAGCCCCGAGATGACCCTTGATCCCGTGCTGCGCCATCTCGATCACCTGATCGGTCGGCTGGGCGAGGATCGGGTGGGTCTGGGCTCGGATTTCGACGGGGCGGTGGTGCCCGACCCGATCCGCGACGCGGCGGGCTTGCCGGTGCTGCTTGACGCCCTGCGGCGGCATGGATTCGGAGAGGCCTTGATCGCCAAGCTTGCGCAGGACAACTGGCTTGCGGTCTTGCGGCGGATCTGGGGCGGCTGATAGACGGCCGCATGGCACGGATCATCCTGCATGTGGGCGCGGGCAAATGCGGCTCGAGCGCGCTTCAGACGCATCTGACGCGCAACCCGGTGCTGCACCATCGGGACGGCACGGTCTGGCGCTATGGCGCCTTTGACCGTTACCTCAACCTGACCGCAGGCACCGGATTGAGGAAGGCGGATTTCCGCGGCTATGTCGCAAGCCCGAACCTCAACAAGCTGGAGGAGAGTGACCCGTCGGCCCTTCTGCGGCTCGCGAATGAGCTGAAGGCGCTCGATACCGTCATCCTTTCGAATGAAGGCCTGTTGTGCATGCCCGATCTGGCCGGGCAGTTCTTCGGGGCCTTGGGGATTCCCGTCACCGTCGTGGCCTATGTCCGGCCGCAGGTGGATTATGTGAATTCGGCATGGTGGCAATGGGGCGCCTGGGCCTGCGCCGAGCGTGCGGACGACCGGGAGAAGTGGCTGACCAAGCGCATCAGGCAGGCGCAGTTCTGCGACTACCTCGACCGCTGGCAGGCGTTCGACGTGGTCGAAAGGATCGTCGTCCGCCCCCTGCCCCGCGATGTCGTGACCGATTTCCTTGACGCCTTCGGCGTTGAGAAGCCCGAGGGCATGGTCACGCAGCGCGCCAACCCCAGCCTTCCCGGCCCCGTCCTGCGGCTTCTGCAGGCCTTCCCGGAACTGCGCGCGGCGCATGGGCCCGAGATCGACTTCCTCCTGCCCGCGCTTCTGCCGCCCGAGGCCGCGGCCCCCACGCCCTGGGTGATCGACCCGGCGCTGGCCGAGGCGATCATCGACCGCTCGCGCCCCGGCAACGACCGGCTTCTGTCGCGGATGACGCCCGATTGCGCCGATGCCATGCGCGACGATCCCCGCTGGTGGCGCCCGGAGGCCTTTGCCGATCGCCAACCCGAACCCTTCCACGCGCCGTTGGCCCCCGAGGCGGCGCTGCCGCTGGCCCGCGACCTTCTGACCGCGCTTCTCGCGCTCAGGCGGAACGCCTCACAGCTCTGAGGGTTTGAGCGGCGCCACATCCGGGTTCAGCCGCGCGACCGACAGGTTCAGGAACCCCGCGATCGTGACCCAGATCATGTAGGGCAGGAAGGCAAGCCCGGCCCAAAGGTCAAGCTGCCAATGCGTGATCGTGGCCCCCAGCACGCTCACCCACAGCATCCCCATGACCGGGAGCGCCCCCCAAAGCCTGCGCAGACCAAAGAAGATCGGCGTCCAGAGCGCGTTGAAGGCGATCTGCGCCGCCCAGAAGGCCATCGCATAGGCATTGCCCTCCATCGTGGCGACCCGCGCGCCGGCAAAGGCGATCAGCAGGTAGATCGAGGTCCACATGACCGGAAAGACCCAGTTGGGCGGGGTCCATGACGGTTTGGCAAGCTGCTTGTACCATTCGCCGGTCGGGAACATCGCCCCGGTGGCACCCGCCCCGAAGGTGGCGGCCAGAAAGATCGCGAAAAGCAGAAAGTCCATGGGCCGGGATCCTTTCGGGTTTCCCCTTACCTAGGCCCTCTGCGCGTCGGTTCCAATACCGGCCTCGCGGGCCTTGAGTTCGGCCAGCACATCCAGAAGCGCCGGAGTGCGTCCGCGAGGTCGCGTAGCCCGGCCCGCGGCCTCGACCAGGAAGGCCACCTCGGGCAGCGGCGGGGCGAAGAGCACGGCCGGTTGCGGCATCACCGCCGACAGCCCCGCCCGCGCGCCCGCCTGCGCCATCCAGCCCGCCTTCTGCAACCCGTTGGTCCGCGCCCGGCGCGAGATGCTGTCGCAGCCCTGCCGCCGCACCTCTGTCCCGATCCCGGCATAGATCAGCCGCGCCGCCCAGATCCCCGTCCGCGCCTTCATCGGCAGGGCCGGTATCCCCGCCTCGGAGCGCAGATACAGCCGGTCCGCCTCGGACAGCAGGCGCGAGACCATGCGGCGGACCTCCGGCCCGGCCTGCGGATCGCGGAAGAATGCCTCCGCGTCGATCCCCGCCTCGGCCAGCCAGTCGGTCGGCAGATAGATTCGCCCGGCCCGCGCATCCTCGCCCACGTCGCGGGCGATGTTCGTGAGTTGCATCGCCACGCCCAGATCGCAGGCCCGCGCCAGAGCATGCGGATCGCGCACCCGCATCAGCACGCACATCATCGCACCCACCGCACTTGCCACCCGCGCGGAATAGGCGCGTACATCCGACAGCGTCGCATAGCGCCGGCCGACGGCATCCCACGCCAGCCCTTCCAGCAGGGCCTCGGGCAGGGCGCGGGGCATCTCGAATTCCTCGACGATTGCCGCGAAGGCGCGGTCCTCGGGCGCATTCCGGGGCCGGCCGGCATAGGCAAGGTCCAGCCGTTCGGTCAGGGCCAGAACGGCGCGGCCTTTCTGCGTGCCCTCGTCCACCTCGTCATCGGCCAACCGGCAGAAGGCATAAAGCACCAGCGCCGGGTTCCTCACGCTGTCCGGCAGCAGGCGCGAGGCCGCATGAAAGGACAGCGACCCGGTCCGGATCGCCGCCTCGCAATGGGCCAGATCCTCGGGCGCGACGCTCATTCCGCGGCGATCCTCTGTTCTTGCAGCGGGGCAACCTCGGGCGCATCCGGCACCAGCTGCGCCAGCACCTTGGCGCTTGAGACCACCCCCGGCAGCCCCGCGCCGGGATGGGTGCCCGCGCCGACCAGATACAGCCCCTCGGCCTCTTCGCTCACGTTATGGGGGCGAAACCAGGCGCTTTGCAGGATCCGCGGCTCGATCGAGAACCCCGCGCCCAGCGGCGAAAGATAACGGTCGCGGAAGGTTTCGGGCGTGAAGACAAGGCTTTCGGTCATCCGCGCCCGGAAGCCGGGCATCACACCTTCGAGCACGGCCGCGACCTTTTCGCGATAGACCGGCTCTTCGCGCCGCCAGTCGACGGCATCGGCATGGCCCAGATTCGGGACCGGGGACAGAACATAGAAGGTATCGTCCCCTTCGGGCGCGACAGACGGGTCGGTCACGCTGGGGCGGTGGATATACAGGCTCATGTCATCGGCCAGCCGGCCCTTGATGAAGATGTCGCGCAAAAGCCCCTCGTAGCGCGGACCGCTCAGGATCGTGTGATGCCCCAGACCGGGCCACATCGCGCGCGTGCCCTTCGTGCCGAAATACCAGACGTAAAGCCCCATCGACCAGCGCTGCCGATCCACCTTGCGGTCGGTCCAGACGCGGCGGCGACGGTTGCGCAGAAGGCGGCTGTAGGTGTGCCCGGCATCGGCATTGCTGACGATCAGCCCCGCCTCCAGCACCGCGCCGCCCGCCAACCGCACGCCCGTAGCCCGGTTGCCCCGGAACAGGATCTCGTCGGCCTCGACGCCAAGTCGCACGGTGCCCCCCTGCCCTTCGATCACCCGGACCATGGCATCGGCGATGGCCTGCACGCCACCCATGGCGTAATGGACGCCGAATTCCTTTTCCAGATGGCTGACGAGGGCATAGATCGAGGTCACGTTCATCGGATCGCCGCCGATGAACAGCGGATGAAACGACAGCGCCATCTGCAGCCGCGGATCACGCACCCGCCGTTTCGCCAGCCCGTGGATCGACCTGTCCGCCCGCAAGACGCCGAATTCGGGCAGAACCTTCACCGTCTCCCACAGCCGGTGCATGGGCTTGGCGACCATGCCCTCGTATCCCACGACGAAGCGCCGCTTGCTGTCACGCAGGAACCGCAGATAGCCCTTCACGTCCCCGGGCGAAAGGCGCGCCACCTCGGCCACCATCCGGTCGGTATCCCCGGTCGCATCGAAATGCGAACCGTCGGGCCACTGGATGCGATAGAAAGGGTTCAGCGGGCGCAGGTCCACATCCTTGCGGAAATCGCGCCCGCAGGCGGCCCAAAGCTCCTCGAAGACCTGCGGAACGGTCACGATGGTCGGCCCCAGATCGAATCGGTGCCCGCCTTGCGTGATCGAAGAGCCGCGCCCCCCGGCCCGGTCCAGCCGGTCGATCACCGTCACCCGCCAGCCCTTCGCCCCAAGCCGCATCGCCGCGGCAAGGCCGCCCAGCCCCGCGCCGATCACGATGGCCCGGTTCTCTGCGGCCACGTATTCTGCGGCCCCGCTCTCGGTGGCCCCGTTCTCTGTGCCCCAGGTCGCGGGCGAGTCTGTCTGCGAATGTGTCAACATAACTAGACAGTATCGCCCCCCTCGCGTCCTGACAATCCTTTCCTCGCGCCCCGCTTCCCCTTTCGCTTTGGCGAAAAGGCTCATTCACCGCGAAGGCCCCGTGCGACCACGGGGTATCTTTCCAAAGTCCTCTCCATCTGTCAGGATAAGTTGACACACCGGAGAGAACCTTGCCCCAATCCGTCAGCCTGTCCGTCTTCCGCTTCGGCTCCCTCGCCGCCCGGGCCTGGGCCTTTGCGCAGATGGGCCTTGCCCGCCCGGCGATGGCGCGCACGCCCGACATCGGCTTCTGGAAGCTCTGCGGCTCGGGCACCGGGGAAGGCTTCACCCCCGTCCCCAACACCGGCGTCTATGCGATACTCGCCACCTGGCCCGACCCAGAGACCGCCCGCGCCCGCGTGACCGGGGCCCCCGTCTGGCGCCGCTACCGCGCCCGCGCGGCCGAGGACTGGACGGTGTTCCTGACCCCCACCCAATCGCGCGGCGAATGGTCGGGACGGGCGCCCTTCACCCCCGCCACGCCCGACCATGACGGCCCGCTGGCCGCCCTGACCCGCGCCACCGTCAAGCCGCGCATCGCCGCGCGGTTCTGGAAGCGCGTGCCCGATATCTCGGCCATGATCGGCACCGACCCGAACGTCGCCTTCAAGATCGGCATCGGCGAGGTGCCCCTTCTGCATCAAGTCACCTTCTCGATCTGGCCATCGGAACGCGCGATGGCCGGTTTCGCCCGCACCGGCCCCCATGCCGCCGCCATCCGCGCCGTGCGCGAGGAAGGCTGGTTCAACGAAGAACTCTACGCCCGTTTCACCGTGCATTCCGATATGGGAAGCTGGAACGGCGGATCGCCCCTGAAGACACTGGAGACAGCATGAAACAGCCCTTCCCCTTCTCGGCCATCGTCGGCCAGGACGAGATGAAGCTGGCGATGATCCTGACCGCCATCGACCCGTCGATCGGCGGCGTTCTTGTCTTTGGCGACCGGGGCACGGGCAAATCCACCGCCGTCCGCGCCCTCGCCGCCCTCCTGCCGCCCATCGCGGCGGTCGAGGGCTGCCCCGTCAATTCCGAAACGCCCGCCGAGGTGCCCGACTGGGCCGGGCTTGCCACCCGCCGCGTGACCGAACGCCCCACCCCGGTCATCGACCTGCCCCTTGGCGCGACCGAAGACCGGGTGACCGGCGCGCTTGATATCGAAAAGGCACTGACCAAGGGGGAAAAGGCGTTCCAGCCCGGCCTTCTGGCCCGCGCGAACCGCGGCTATCTCTATATTGACGAGGTCAACCTGCTCGAGGATCATATCGTCGACCTGCTGCTTGACGTGGCCGCCTCGGGCGAGAACGTGGTTGAACGTGAGGGGCTGTCGATCCGCCACCCTGCGCGCTTTGTCCTTGTCGGTTCGGGCAACCCCGAAGAGGGCGAGTTGCGCCCGCAGCTGATCGACCGGTTCGGCCTGTCGGTCGAGGTCGCCTCGCCGAAAGAGATCGACACGAGGGTCGAGGTGATCCGCCGCCGCGATGCCTATGACACCGATCACGCCGCCTTCATGCTGCGCTGGCAGGCCGAGGATGCGGCGATCCGTGACCGGATCCTGACGGCGCGCAAGGCGCTGAAGGAGTTGCGCACCCCGGACAAGACGCTGACGGATGTGGCGGGCCTTTGCCTTGCGCTGGGGTCCGACGGGTTGCGGGGCGAACTCACGCTGCTCAAGGCCGCGCGGGCCTATGCGGCATGGCGCGATGACACGGCGCTAAGCCGGGCGCATGTGCGCGATGTGGCGGGCATGGCTTTGCGCCACCGCCTGCGCCGCGATCCGCTGGACGAGGCGGGCAGCGGCACCCGCGTTGCACGGATCGTGGAGGAGGTTCTTGGCTGACCTGACATCGCCCTTCCCCCGCGCCACCACGGCACTGGCGCTGCTGGCCGTCGATCCCGGGGGCCTTGGCGGGCTGGCGATCCGCGCCCGCTCCGGCCCGGTGCGGGATGCGCTGGTCGCCATGCTGCCCGCGCTGCCCCTGCCGCTGACGCGCCTGCACCCGGCGATGACGGACGAGGCGCTGTTCGGCGGGCTGGACCTGTCGGCAACGCTGGCGCATGGCGGGGTGGTGATGAACCGCGGCCTTCTGGCCGAACCTTCGGCGCTTTGCCTTGCGATGGCCGAACGCTGCCCGGCGCAGATGGCCGCGAGGCTGGCGCTGACGCTGGACGAGGGGCGCGGCCACCTCCTGCTCGCGCTGGACGAGGGCGCGGAGGCGGACGAGGGTCTGCCCCCCGCGCTGGCCGAGCGGATGGCCTTTTCCGTGGACCTGACCGATGTCCCCTCGGGCGAGGTGACGGGCTTCGGCCCGGAGCCGGAGGATCTGGACGCCGCCCGCGCGGCCCTGTCCCTTGTCACCGTCCCCGACAGCGCCGCGACCCAGATCGTCGAGCTCTGCGCGGCCTTCGGCATCGCCTCGGCCCGTGCTCCCGTCTTTGCCCTGCGCGCCGCGCGGGCCCATGCGGCCTTGGCGGGGCGTAACGTGGTGGCGGAGGCCGATCTTGAGGTCGCGGTCGCCCTCACCCTTGCCCATCGCGCCACGCAACTGCCCGAACCCGCCCCCGAGGAGGCAGACCCGCCCCCCGAGACCCAACCCAACGAGGGCGAACGGCAAGAGGCCGAGGGCGAGGGGCTGACCCTGCCCGAGGAACTGCTGCTTGAGGCCGTGCGCGCGCTTCTTCCCGACGACCTGCTGGCCCGCCTTGCCGCCCGCAAGGCGCGCGCGGCCAAGGGATCGGGCTCGGGTGCCACGCGGAAGGGCAACCGACGGGGCCGCCCCCTGCCGCCGCGTGCCGGGCGGTTGGGCGATGGCGCGCGGATCGACCTTGTGGCGACCCTGCGCGCCGCCGCCCCCTGGCAGACGATCCGGGCGCGGGCCTCGGGTCGCGAGGGCCTGCAGATCCGCACCAGTGACATCCGCCTCAAGCGCTTCGAGGAGAAATCCGACCGCGTGCTGATCTTTGCCGTCGATGCCTCGGGCTCGGCCGCCCTTGCCCGGCTGGCCGAGGCGAAGGGGGCGGTCGAACTGCTGCTGGCGCAGGCCTATGCAAGGCGCGATCACGTGGCGCTGATCGCCTTTCGCGGCACGGAGGCCGAGGTGCTGTTGCCGCCCACCCGCAGCCTTGTGCAGACCAAGCGCCGCCTTGCCGCCCTGCCCGGCGGTGGCGGCACGCCCTTGGCCGCGGGCCTCCGCGCGGCGATGGACATGGCCGACCATGCGCGCAGGCGCGGCCTGACGCCCACGGTCGTCGTGCTGACCGACGGGCGGGCCAATATCGCGCTTTCGGGCGAGGCGAACCGGCCGCAGGCGGCGGAAGATGCGAAAGGAATGGCCCGCGCGCTGGCCCTTGCGGGGGTCGAGGCGCTGGTGATCGACACCGGCAACCGGCCCGAGGCGGCGCTGAAGACGCTGTCGGATATCCTTGGCGGCACCTACCTGCCGATGCCGCGCGCCGATGCGAAGCGGCTGTCGGGCGCGGTCTCGGCGGCGCTGGGCGACTGACGCGATGCGCTGGCCCCGCGATGCGACGGGCTGGCCCATGGCCGAGCATTCGCGCCTTGTCCTCTGCCGCCCGCATCGCTGGCATGTGCAGGAGGCTGGCCGCGGCAACACTATCCTGCTGATCCACGGCGCGGGCGGGGCGACGCAAAGCTGGCGCGGCCTCTTCCCGCTTCTGGCCGAGACGCATCACGTGGTGGCCGTTGACCTGCCCGGTCAAGGCTTCACCCAGATCGGCGCGCGGGCGCGGTGTGGCCTCGATCTGGTGGCCGAAGACCTCTGGGCGCTGTGCCGGGCCGAGGGCTGGCACCCGGCCGCCATCGTCGGCCATTCGGCGGGGGCGGCTGTGGCGCTGCGGATGACGGAATTGCCGGGCGGGCCGGATTGCCCGGTGATCGGCATCAACGCGGCGCTGGCCAAGTTCAAGGGCATGGCGGGCTGGCTGTTTCCGATGCTGGCCAAGGCGCTGTCGCTGTCGCCCGTCACGGCAGGGCTCTTTTCCGCGACGACGACCGAGGCTTCGGTCCGGAGCCTGCTGAAGGGGACCGGCTCGCGGATCGACGACGAAGGCGTGGCGCTTTACCTGCGGCTGGCGCGCGATGCGGGGCATGTGGACGGCACGCTTGCGATGATGTCGCAATGGCGGCTGGACGGGCTTCTGTCGCGCCTGCCGCAGGTCACGGTGCCGGTGACGCTGATCGTCGGCTTGGGCGACACCGCGGTTCCGCCTCAGACCAGCCGGGATGCGGCGAAGACCCTGCCAAGGGCGTGGCTTCGGGAACTGCCCGACCTTGGGCACCTCGCGCATGAGGAAGACCCGGAAACGATGGCGCGGATCATTCGGGAAGCCCTGGCCGCTGCGGGCTGAAGCGCGGTGAACAGGCCAGCAAGGCTGTGCCTTGTGCCCGATGGTATTTTCGTCAAGGTGGTCGCAACCTCGGGGGCCACGCGATATGGACAGCCTGTTTTTCGTTGCCGCCAAGATCGCCTGGGCCCTGCTAAGGTTCGAGACATGGCTTCTTGTTCTGCTTGCTCTCGCCTTGTGGGGCCAACTGCGCGGCCGGGTGCGGCTGTCGAGCCTTGCATCGGGTGCGGCCTTGGCGGCGCTGCTGGCGATCGGGTTCCTGCCCTTGGGCGACCCGCTCTTGCGGCGCATCGAGCTTGTGCATCCATCGCCGGACCTGCCCGAGAGGGTTGACGGGATCATCATCCTTGGAGGGGCCGAGGACGCGGTTCGTAGCGCGGAATGGGGCGCGCCGCAGGTCAATGAAGCGGCGGAGCGGTTGATCTCGGGCGCGCTGCTGGCCGAGCGGTTTCCCGAGGCGCGGGTCGTCTTTACCGGCGGCAGCGGATCACTTGTGCAGGTGCATGAACGGGGTGCGGACTGGGCCGGGCCGCTTCTGATCGACCTCGGAATAGAACCCGAGCGGCTGCTGCTTGAGCGCAATTCGCGCAACACGGCCGAGAATGCCGTCATGAGCCGCCTTCTTGCCCAGCCGCAGGAGGGTGAGCTTTGGATCCTGGTCACGAGCGCCTTTCACATGCCCCGCGCCATGCGCAGCTTCGAGGCGGCGGGCTGGCCCGAGGTGATCGCCTATCCGGTGGACTACCGCAGCCTGCCCTTCGGCCGGGGCATCGGCTGGGATCCGGCCGGGCACATCCACACCTTCAACCTCGCGCTGAAAGAGCAGATCGGCCTTGCCGCTTATGCGATCGGGCGTCGGTGAGAGTTTTCACGGCCGAAAGTTGCGCTGGACGGTGGCGACTCGCACGCGATCGTGTATGGATTTGATGTGAACAGGGGGAATCGGCATATCCATCGCCTCGGGGTGATCGTGACGGGGCTTGGCGCCCTGTTGTGGTCGTCATCCATCGCTGCACAGGACTGGGCCTTCGGTTACGACATGTTCGGCGGGCCGGGCATGATCGACATGCCGGTGGCCCATTCGCCAGAGCCCGGAACGCTGGCCTTCAACGCCAGCACATTCCGCAACACCACGCGTTACAGCGGCACGTTCCAGGTGACGCCGCGCCTGTCGACCAGCTTTCGCTATTCGCTGAACTACGATTTCAACATCAGCGACGATCCGGCCAATCCCAGACCCATCGACTTTCTGTTCGACCGCAGCTTTGGCCTGCACTACCGGATCGCCGATGAAGCCCGGTTCCGCCCTGCCATCGCAATTGGCCTGAACGATTTTCTGGGCACCGGGCGCTTTGCTTCCGAATACCTTGTAGCCTCCAAGACCTTCGGCAGCGACATCAGGGCAACCGCGGGGCTTGGCTGGGGCCGTTATGCCGGCGTCGGCGGGTTCGACAATCCGCTGGGCCTGATCGACGACAGGTTCAACGACCGCCCGGCCCGCTCCACGCTGGGGCTTGGTGGGCAGGTGGATGCGAGCCGGTGGTTCCGGGGTGACGCGGCGCTTTTCGGCGGGATCGAGTGGCAGGCGACGGACCGGCTGCTTCTGACGGCGGAATATTCTTCTGACGCCTATCCCTATGAAGACCGCTTCGTCTTCGACCGCAAATCGCCCTTCAACTTCGGCCTGTCCTATGACGTGACGCAGGATCTGACCCTGGGCGCCCATTACATCTACGGATCGGAAGTTGCGGTTCAGCTGACCTATGCGATCAACCCGCGCAGCCCCGCCTATCCGTCTGGCATCGAAAGCGCGCCGCTGCCCGTCATGCCGCGCGACGCGAGTGCCGCGGCAAGCTGGGGCCTTGGCGACGGCGGGGAAGCGGCGGCGGCAGGTGATCCGCGCCTTGCCCAACAGATCGCCCGCGCGCTTGAGGGGCAGGGGATCGGGTTGCACGGCCTGCGCATCTCTGGCGCGACGGCCCGGATCGAGATCGAGAACCGCGATCACGCGATGCAGGCTCAGGCCCTGGGCCGAACCGCACGCGCCCTGACCCGGACCTTGCCGCCGGGGATCGACCTGTTCGAGATCGTCCTGATCGAGCGCGGCATGCCGGTGACGCAAACCACGCTTCGCCGCAGCGATATCGAAGAGCTGGAGCATGATATCGACGGGGCCTGGCTTTCCTATACCCGCGCCCAGATCGGCGATGCGGCCGTGGGGGCAGAGCCCTTGCCCGGCCTGTTCCCGAGGCTGGGCTGGGGGATCGAGCCCTATGCCCAGACCAGCCTGTTCGACCCGGATGACCCGCTGCGGATCGACTTCGGGCTTGCCTTCACCGCCAGTTACGAACCGCAGCCGGGGCTGATTTTCTCGGGCGAGGTGCGGCAGCCGCTTTTCGGCAATCTCGATCAGGCGACGCGCCCCTCGACCTCGCCGCTGCCACGGGTGCGCAGCGAGGCGAATATCTATGACAAGGCCGAACCGGCCCTGACCCGATTGACCGGCGCCTATTACTTTCGCCCCGGTGATCAGATGTTCGGCCGCGTGACCGCCGGCTATCTGGAGCCGATGTTCGGGGGCATCTCGGGCGAAATGCTTTGGTATCCGACGGACAGCCGCTTCGCGCTTGGGGCCGAGATCAACCATGTGGTTCAGCGCGACTTCGATCAGGGCTTCGGCTTTCGGGATTACGAGGTCACGACGGGCCATGTCTCGGCCTATCTTGACCTGCGCAACGGCTATACCGCGCAGCTTGATGCCGGGCGCTATCTGGCGGGCGACTGGGGGGCGACGCTGTCTCTGGACCGCGAGTTTCAGAACGGCTGGCGCGTCGGCGCCTTCGCGACCCTGACCGATGTGCCCTTCGACGATTTCGGCGAGGGATCCTTCGACAAGGGGATCCGCGTCACGATTCCGATCAACTGGGTCACGGGGCAGGCAACGCGCGATCAGGCAGGGCTGACGATCCGCCCGGTCCTGCGCGACGGGGGTGCGCGGCTGGATGTGGACGGACGGCTTTACGAGGTGGTGCGCGATGCGCAAGGCCTTGAGCTGCGCGATGGATGGGGGCGGTTCTGGCGATGATGCGCCTTTTGTCCCCCATTCTCGCGGCGCTGGTTCTGGCGGGTTGTGCGGCCCCGCAGGCCGATATCCGCGCCTCCCTCACCCGAGAGCGCATCGACGCCCGGTCCGAGACGCTGATGCTGGTGGAATTGCCCGAGGCCGGGCGCGCGGCGCTGGTAACGCCCTGGGGCAGCAATGGCAGCGTTGCGACATGGCGCAGCCCCGACAATGTAAGCCTGTCGTTCGACGGGGGTGTTCTGGTCTCGACCCGCGGGTTGGGGCATGATCTGATGTCGTCGGATGTGGCAGGCACGCGGGCGGCGCTGGCCGGTCAGCCGGGTCGCTACGAGCGCTTCCAGACCTATCTGAACGGTGAAGGCGAAACCGTTTTGCGCGCCTTTTCATGCGAGATGGCGGGGCCCCTGCCCGAAACGGTGACGATCATTGGCCTGACACGGCAAACAAGGCACTTCGTCGAGACCTGCAACACCCTCGGGCTGACGACCGAGAACAGCTATTGGGTGGCGGACGGAGTGATGTGGCGGTCCCGCGAATGGGCGGGGCCGGGTCTGGGGTATGTGGTTACGGAACGGCTTTCGCGATAGGGGATCGAAGCAATGACTTTCAAGACGGCATTCGGCGCATTGCTCTTGTCCGGCACGGCCCTTGTCCTTTCCGGCTGTGGCGTGTCCTACATCAGCCCGGAAGTCTCGGAACAGGCACAGGGCCTTGACGTGCGCGTCCTTCCGATCACGGCCGAGAATGTGCTGTTCGCCAACCGCGCGCCCTATAGCCCCCGCAGCCTTCCCGCGGCCTTTTCGCAGGTCGCAGGCGTCGGCACGCCGCGCGGCATGGGCGCCCTTCCCGATGCGCCCCAGATCCCGACCGAGGTGCCTCGGGCGCTGGAGTTGCGGGTGCCGCCGGCCGTGACGATACCGCCCTATCAGATCGGCGTGGGCGATCAGGTGCGTCTTGCCACCCGCAATGACCAGCCCGGCGCAATCGACCCCTTGTTGATGGCGACAACGGCCCAGAGCCAGCGCACCGACTATGTTGTCCGCGACGATGGCGCGATCGCGATTCCCCAGGTTGGCCCGGTGCAGATCGCCGGCCTGACGCTGGAAGATGCCGAGGCCATCATCTTTCAGCGGTTGATCGAGGCCGGGCTTGACCCGACCTTCAGCCTCGAGATTTCGGGCTTCAATTCGAAACGGGCCTCGGTCGGGGGCAATGTGGGCTCGCCCGCACTGGTGCCGATCACGCTCAACACGCTCAACCTTGGCGAGGCCCTGACCGCCGCCGGGGGCATCTCGGTGCAGGACCGTCAATTCGCCTCGATCCGGATCTACCGCGACGGGACGCTCTATCAGATCCCGCTCGAAGACTTTTACCGCGACAACAGCCTGCAGCGCATTCCGGTGATCGAGGGCGACGCGATCTATGTCGATACCAGCTACGACCTTGACCGGGCGCTGAGCTACTATGAAAGCCAGATCGGGGTGATCGCGTTGCGGCGGCAGGATCGCACTGCGGCCCTGGCCGAGTTGCAGACCGAAGTGAGCCTGCGCCGGGGCAATCTGGACGAACAGCGATCGGTGTTTCAGGCGCGTACCAACCTTGGCGCCGAGCCGCGCGACTATGTCTATCTGACCGGCGAATTCCGCAACAACGCCCGGTGGGCCCTGCCCTACGAGCAGCAGGCAAGCCTTGCCGATGTGATCTACGACAACGGCGGTTTCAACACTGCGACGGGTAACCCGGCGCAGATCTATGTTCTGCGCGCCTCGACCAACCCGGCCGAGTTCGGCGCGGTCACGGCCTGGCATCTGGATGCCCGCAACCCGGCGACGATCACCCTGGCCACGCGGTTCCAGATGCGGCCCGATGACGTGGTCTTTATCGAGGAACAGCCGATCACCCGCTGGAACCGTGCGCTTCAGCAGGCATTTCCGACGCTGATCAACACGGCGGTCAGGGCTGCGGCGAACTGAAACGGGCGGGCGATCAGGCTTCGTAATAGCCTTTCGCATAGCGCGAATAGGCGCCGTATTTGTCGCCATACCCATAACGGCGCATGCCCTTGGCATCGATCTGCGACAGCACCAAGCCGGTAACGGGGATGTTGACGGACTGGAACTGCTGCAGGCCTTCGTCGACCTGAGACTTCGTGGTCTTGTCCCAGTTGACGATATAGATGATGGCATCCACGACCTGCCCGATCACCCGCGCATCGGGGACCACAAGGACCGGCGGCGTATCGATCACCACATAGTCATAGTCGTTGCGCAACCGCTCGATCAGATCCCTGAACGTGTCGGAGGAAAAGACGTCGGCCGCGTTGATCGACGGTTTCTCGCCCATCAGGACGTCGATCTTCATGTGACCATGGCGGTGGATCGCCTCTTCGAACGGCGTCTTTCCCGACAGGACAGCGAGGATTCCGGGCCTGTTCGCCGCCTCGGGGAAATAGGCGCCGAAGGTCCTGCGGCGGATATCGCCCTCGACCAGGAGGACCTTCTTTCCAAGCCCGGCGAAATTCTGCGCCAGGGCAATGGATTGCGTCGTCTTGCCCTCTCCGGGGATGGACGAGGTCGTCATGATGACCTTGGGCGGATTGTCGATATTCGACAGAAGGATCGAGGTCCGCAGGTTGCGAACCGCCTCGGCTGCGGCCGATGTCGGCTTGGTCATCAGGTAGTTGATCGTCTCGGCCCGACCCTTGACCGGGATGCGGGGGATCTGTCCGAGAACAGTGTAGCCTGTGTGTTTCTGAAGATCCTCGGGCGTGCGGAAGGTGTTCTGCATGAATTCACGCAACAGGACGAAGGCCACGCCGGCCATGATCCCAAGGATCATCGAAAGCGCCAGTATCCGGCTTTTTCTGGGGGCGACGATCTGGCCGCCGGTCGCTTCGGACAGGATGCGGCTGTCGGCCTGATGGACCCCCTCCTGCACCGAGGTTTCCCGCAGGCGCGTCAGGAAGGTCTCGTACAGAACCCGGGTGGCTTCCGTCTCGCGTTCGAGCTGCTGGAGTTGCAGAAGGCTTGCGGATTGCTCCTGGAACTGACGCCCCAGTTGCTCGGCATCGCTTTCCAGATCCGCGACAACAGCAGCGACCCGCGCGCGTTCGGCCTCGCTCTGCACAAGAAGCTGCTGGAAACGGCGGTCGAAGCGCAGCTGCGCAGTCGCGTCTCCGCGCTCGATTGCCGTGGCAATCGCCTCGAGCTGCACATCCTGCGCGGCGGCGATCTTGGCGGCATTGTCCCCATCGACGGCCGCCTGCATCGCCGCAGTGATGGAGGTTACCCTTGCCAGCTCTCCCCGCGCGGTCTGGATCCGGCCCTGAAGCTCCACCGATCGTGAATTGAGCGTTGCAAGCGCCTCGGCGCTGACCAGAGCGCTCTGGCTGCGCAGATCGGTGATCTGCTTCTGTCGCTCTTCAAGTTCGGCCTGCAACTCGGCAACCCGGCCCGACAGCCACAGGGCGGCGTTCTCGGTCGCTTCGACCTTAACGGCGATCTGGTCATCCCGATAAAGCTGCGCCAGCGTATTGGCGATGAGGGCCGATTTCGCCTCACTCCACGTTGTGGCCGAGATGTCGAAGACGAAGGACTGCCGCCCGATCTGCGTCGTGATCGCACCACGCACGTTGTCGATGACCCGGTTGCGCAGGGCCTCGGCCCGTTCAGCTTCGGTGCGTGTGTCGACAGGCGCGGGACGCCCCAGCAAATCGCGCGCCATCGCGATTGCATCGGAGAGGCCAGGGCCTTCGTCCGGCCGCAGCGAGGGGTTGAATTCCGGATCGTTCATCAGGTCGAGCTCGTCCACGAGGCGCGTGATCAGCGCGCGCGAGCGGATGATCTCCATCTCTGTGTTGACGCTCATGCTGTCGGAAGACACGCCCGAAAGGACACTCTCCAGATTGACAACGGACTCGGTTCTCAGTTGCAGCGCCATTTGCGTCGTTGCACGATATGTCGGCACGGCAACGGCGAATGCGTAATAGCCGCCGATTGCGATCGCGACGGCAGTGCAGAACGCGATGATCCACTTTCCGCGCCAGATCGTCCGAAGAAGCCCCAGAAGGTCGATCTCGTCATCTTCCTGTAGCGGCAGCGGCTGCTGCACACCTTGAAAGTGCCGCTCATCAAGAGATTTCTGCATCATTTACCTTCCAGCCATGGGCACCATCGATAAGACACCGGCCCCCCGGCGGGTCAAGCTTTCAAGCGGCCAAATCTCCCGCAAACCGATCAACTGTTGCCGGGCTGGATACGAAAGGGCCTCCCTCACCTGATCAGGTACTGATGAATTCGACAGTATCGCCCGCGACAATGGCAGCTGTCAGCCGGCCTGTCGCATAGGCCCCCGTATCCACGGCAATCCGCCCATCCCGGGCGTAAGGAGCCTCCACGATCACATGCCCATGCGCCACCCAGAGTCCATCTCCTCGGGGCCGCTTGCCGAAGTTCGGATTGCCCCAGAGAAGGCTGCGGTCGCTCTGCTCGGCAATGGGTCTTGCGGGATCTGCCCCGGCGTGGGTTACGACAAGGTTGCCCACCTGACGAGACATCGGCAAGCCGCGCAGCCACTCGATCCTGTCGTCCCCCATGGCTCGGGCCAGGGCATCCCGAACCGCCGCAAAGCTGTCGGGATCGGGTGCGGCAGCCACGCCGAAACTGGCAAGTGTCTGCAAGCCACCTGACCGCATCCATCGCGCGCCGTACCGGGCCGGTTCGTCCAGAAAATCGAGGCACATCGCCTCGTGATTGCCCTTGAGGCAGCACAGGTCGGACCGATCCATGAGGAAATCGAGCACCGCCGCACTATCCTCTCCACGGTCGATATAGTCACCGACCAGAAGGACAGAGCCCAAGCCTTCGATCCGGTCCACAAGTTCGGCCAGCAGATCGGCTCGGCCATGCACATCACCGATGATGCACAAGCCTTCGGGAACGTTCAGGGGATTCGGTCCCGGGTCGGTATCTGGCCTGCCCAACAGGCGTGAGAGAATGCCGCGCATGAAGGCAGTTTATCGCATCGTCCGAGTAAGGCACAGCCCGGCGCGTCACTGACCCTTTCTGGCCAGAATGACGGTCACCGTGCGGATGGCAATCCCGAGATCGACACGGACGGACCGTCGCTCGATGTAGTCCAGATCCGCCTCTACTTTCCTCCGAACCGTCTCGAGATTGTCCGCATAACCCACCTCGATCTGGGCGAGGCCGGTTATGCCCGGCCGAACGGCATGGCGCGCCCGGTAGTTCGGCACGATCTCCACATAAGAACAGGCATGTTCGAAATAGTCCGGGCGCGGGCCGATAAGGCTCATCTCACCCTTCAGGACGTTCACGATCTGCGGCAGCTCATCAAGCCTGGTCCGCCGCAGAAACCGGCCGAACGGAGTGATTCGGTGGGTTTCGACACCATCTTCCGCGCCGCGTTTCGCGTTGGCGACGGGCAGCATCGTTCGGAACTTGTAGACCCGGAACGGGCGGCAGTGCTGCCCCATCCGCATCTGGCTGTAGATCAACGGGCCGGGGTTGAAGAAGGGATTGAGGACCACCAAGGCCAGAGCCGTCGGTACAGTGACGAGGACGAGGACAAGCGCCCCCCCGAGGTCGAACACCCGTTTGAAGGCTTCATAGAAGCCATCCTGTGCAAACAGGGCCCCGTCGCCTTGGGACGAAGCCTCCTTCTGCAGGTCGACGGCAAAATCCGAATCAGGCATATCGCCCCCAAAGAAATGATTAACCAGATCATCATAGACATTATTAACGATTCGGTAACAAACATTTGCTCCCGGGTGAAGCGCCGGACGAGCCGGCTGTTCGTCCTCGACCGGACATCTGACGCTCTGGCGCGTCAGATCCTGTTCTTTAGTGATTGTTTTTCAAAGTCTTCATGAGAACCATCGTTGGTCGTGAAGCGTTAACCATGGAATCACGTTGTCGGTGGCGGGCGGAGTAGACTGACCAAAAAATGGTCGAACCGTTAACCTGACTCCCCCGGCCACAGGACTCATCGGACGACAGCCGGCTTGCGATCCCGCACGCCGCCATCCTCGCATCAACGCCTGCTTTATCAAGAATTGCAGATAGATCGCCGGCCCGAGGAAACCCGACATTAAGCGCCGACCCGCACCCTGCCCCCATTCACAACGTGGGAGTGGTGAAATGTCGGTATCTGAAAACGGAGTGGCCTTCTGGCGCCGCTCCAGTGCGCTTGCGTGCCTGCTTGTGCCGTTGGCCTTCTGTCTTGGGGTGGTCGGCGCTCCGGCAACGGCCCAGCAGCAGGCACCGCTTGTCATCGGGAATGATCGGGGCGGCGGAGTGGCGCAGCGGGCGCGTCTGGTCGATGCGATCAAGGCAAGCGGCCAGCGAATCGAAATCCGGGGTAGCCACTGCTACTCGGCCTGCACGATGTATCTGGGTGCGGGAAACCTTTGTGTAAGCCCGGATACTGTCTTCGGCTTTCACGGCCCCACGCGGAACGGTGAACCCCTCCCGTCCGCGAGTTTCGACCATTGGTCCCGAATCATGGCGCGGTACTACAATGAGCCGCTGAGCACCTGGTTCATGAACGAAGCGCGCCACCTTCGCGGCGATGTCTATCGCCTGAGCGGATCGCAGATCATCGAACTGGGCTATCCGTCCTGTTGACGGCGCCTTGCCCGCAGCGACGACAGGTCACTGCGGGCAAAGAGTTATTGGGTGTCGGACGTGCTGCCCGTGCCGCCGGCGGCAACCGCCAGAAGCAGCGCCCCGGCAACGCCAGCCACAGGCGCCAGACCGATGGCCGGCAGGACGGCGACAACCTCGTCTTCGTCGCACTCGACCTCGATCGAGTTCGGCGCGGTGAAGGTCGCGCTGAGCACGGACCGGTCACCACAGGCATTTGCGGCGATGGCCGCGTCGAGGGCTTCTTCCGGGGTCATCGCCGCTGCGGTGGTGCCGATCAGGCTGGCGGCAAGGACCATAGGCAAGGCTGCGGTCATTCTCATGGTCACACTCACACTTCTGTTTGATGTGCTCTGATAGCACGAAGTTGATTTCACGCAAAGGCCATTCCCCGGACAACTTTCCCGAACCGCCCATTTCGGGACCTGGCCGCCCTGAAACGCCACTCCTGACCGGAAATTGGGCAAAGCTGGCCGCCCAAATGCAGCGAACGGTGCTGTCGCAGGTCATTAACGCGGCTGGGAAAGGATGCGGCTTCCAATTGCCAGGAGCAGATCATGCCGATTCACGATCCTTTCGCCACCTACAGCAAGACCCTGACCGATCCTGTCACCGGTGGTTTCGCGATCACGCCCGATGACGAGGCCGAGCTGCAAACCGTCACGCGCGTCCTGATGGTCTCGGGCGCCGGCTCGGTCACGGCCGAGATGAAGGATGGCATGACGCTGACACTGCCGGCCCTTGGCCCGGGGGTTCTTTATCCGTTCCGGGTGGTGCGCGTTCTTGCGACGGGAACGACGGCCACCGGCATCGTGGGGCTGTACTGATGATCGGCGTCGGCGTCGCTCCGACGCTTTCCTCGGTGGCCGAACAGGATGCGCCGCTGCCCCCGACATTCGACTGGAACCTCGCGCTTCACGACATCGCGGTGCGCAAGGGCTCGGGCGGTTTTCGGGCAGTGGTGACTCCGCGTGCGCTTGTCGATCCCGCGATATGGACGGGGCCGGCCTTTCACGTCGATGGCACCGCCGGCGCCGATGGCAATTCCGGCCTTGGCAGCGAGGACGGGGATTTCACCAACGCCAAAAGGACGCTGCATTCGGCCTTTGTCGCCGGCAATGCCACGGGCGCGCCCTACCGGGTTCTGGTCAAGCCCGGACAATACAGCGAATCCGCCTTCACCCGAAACGGCAATGACGAACCGTCGCAGCCCGTCGCGATCATCGGCTGGCAAGGGGTCGTGCATTACCGGACCGGCCCCTTTTCGGTGAACTGGACCAACCAGGGCGCGACCGCGTCGGCCGGTGTCACCTCGATGAACCGTGTCTTTCGCACCGATATCCTGACCGAGCACGGACATTACACCGAGCTTGCGCGCGTCGACGACACCGCCGCCTGCGCGGCGACCGCCAACAGCTGGTGCACCGTCGGATCGACCATCCATGTCAATATCGGCAAGACCCCCGCCTCCTCCGATATCGCGATCATCCGCAACTTTCACGGCGCGCGATTCCTGAGCCACAACCGCGACCTCTATCTTGAAAACCTGCAGTGCGAGGGTGGCATCACGGGCACGCTGCATTGCGATCCGGTCGCCCAGCGCAACATCGTCGGCGTGAACTGCAGCTTCCGCTATGCCTCCCCCTCCAATGCGGGCGCTCCGCTGGATGCCGTCCGGATCCGCAGGACCAATGGCCTTTGCGCCTTCTTTGCCTGCGATGCTTCGGCCGGGGGAAAGGACGGCTGGAACTTCCACGAGGACGGCACGGCCGGGATGCATGTCCTGCTGCAGGATTGCACGGGTCTTGCGAATGGATGGGGCTCTGCCGAGTCCTGCAACGGCTTTACCACCCACAACGCCGTGCGGGCCATCGTTCTGGGCGGGCATTTCGGGTTTTCGCGCAACGGGACCGAGGTTCACTGCATCCAGCAGACCGAAACATGGCTGGCCGGCACGCGCGTCACTGCCCGGGATATCGACGGCACCTCGACCGCGTTCAAATGTTCGAACACGGCACGGATGTGGTTGCAGGAGACCATCGCCGATGCGGATGGCAGCGACATCAATCTGGCGATCGAGGCCAACGGCGGAACCGTGTTCACGCGCGGCCATGTCACCCTGTCGGGCGGGGTCGAGAGCAGCGGGGGCGGGTCCGTCTCGCCCTTCTAGGCCAGGATGCGGGTCGTCAGTTCCGACCAGTCGGGCACGGGTTCCGGCCGGCGCGGCATCGTCTCGCATTTGCGCCAGACATCGGGATCGCCATAGCCGACGACTGTGGGCAGATCGGCATGGCACAGCCTGTCGGGGCCAAGGATCGGAATCCCGAAATGGCGATAGAGCAGCATCCGGTTGCTTGACCGGCGCTGATATTCGACGCCGGGCTGGTCGCGATAGGGGGCCAGCCCGATATCGGCATGGGCCACATGCGCCAGCGCGTGATCGAAGGGCTGTTCTCCGTGAAGGATCAGGTTGCGGGGCGGATTGACGGGCCTCTCGCGCAGCCGGCCCAGAACATGCAGGCGCCAGTCGGGCCGTTCCGCCGCGATCCGGATCAGGGCCGGCAGGTCGATCAAGGTGGTTCCCGCGCAGACCGCTTCGAACGGGGCGCGGTCCGGGAACGGGTCGGGATGCGGGGCACAGACCCTGTCAAGCGGGATGCCCATCGGGTCGATCGTGATCACGAGATGCCGAAGGCGCGCGGCAAGTTCCGGGCTGGCGGTGCTGATCCTGTCGAAACAGCTCAGGTTCGCCTGTTCCAGATCGGGCATCCAGTCGGGCAGGCGCATCAGCCGCAGGTCGTCATTGATCCGGTAGATCAGCCTTGCGCCCGGCGCGGCACGGCGCAGCTCCGGGGCAAGCACGACCTGCGGGCCGCTTTCGACAAGGACAAGATCGGCGGCGGCAAGGCTTTCCCCAAGGCGCGGCATCCAGAAACGGCAGAGGTGCCGGCCGAGCGGCCGTGTCATGCGGTCAAGGAGCGGCCTGCCGGTGGCAAAAGGGTGCAGCGGCGAGAGGTCGAACAGGGCATCATGATCCGGGGCCAGCCGTGTCAGGCCCCGCGGCGGGGTTTGCTCCAGACTGCCGAGGCGTTGATCGCGGCGCAGGACGGACAGCCAGCTGTAGCCCACCGTCGCATGGGTCACATGCCAGCCCCTCTCGCGCAGGCCCTCCGACAGCCAGAGCAGGCTGCCCCGGCGCTTCTGACGGGGGAAATGCCCGGTGATCAGGACCGCCCGCTTCATGCCAGTGGCACCAATGGCCGTGGCCTCCGGCCCAGAAGGGTCAGGCACAGGCCAAAGACCGCGCCGCCCAGCACGACCTTGGCCGCAAGCGAGGCGATGACGGAGAGATCGGCAAGGACCGGCTGACAGAGCCAAAGCGCGCCGCACATGCAGATCGACGCAAGGGCGGGCGCCCATAGCGCAGTGCGAAACTGCTCGACCGAGAGTGCCAGATGCGGCAAGGCCCGTCTGACATAGGGAACGAAGGCCAGCCCCGCCCCCGCCGGCAGCGCCGCCGCCGCGACGATCGGAGACAGGGCGAGGCCGGGGATCGCAAGAGCCAGAGACGCCGCCAGCGACCACAGCGCCCGGTTCAGCGTCAGCGCGGCCTGCCCGACCGCGGTAAGCCCCTGGTTGAGCGGCATCGCAAGCGCCGAGATCAGGCCGGTAGCGCAGAGGATCGCGAAATAGGGGGTGACGCTCGCGGCATGGTCCTGACCTGCGGCAAGGGTCGCGATCTCGAACGCGGCCAGCGCGGCGCCGGGATAGACGAATGCCCCGATGCCCGCGGATTGGCGCAGGCTTTGGCAGGCGACCTGCCCGATAGCCTCGGCGCTTGTGCGGCGGAACCTTGGCAGGGTGATGTAGCGCAAGGGGGCAAGGGCAAGGGTATCAAGCAGCGTGATCATCCGTGCGGCGATCTGGAACGCGCCCGCGGCGGGCAATCCCCAGAAGACCGCGATGCCGACCTGCAGGATCGGAACCGCCGCATTGCCCGCCAGATCGCGCAACGACAGGCGCAGGACAAGGCCGAGCTCTGCCCGGATCGCGGCCCGAACCCCGTGCCAGCTGCGGGGAAGCCAGCCAGCCATCACCAGCGATATCGCGGCTGTCAGGAACCCGGCGGCAAGGGCAAAGACGACAAGGCTCATCGCGCCCCAGCCGGCCGAAAACGCCCAGAAAGCCGCGACGGCGGCCAGCGACTGCGCGGCAAGCGTGCGCAGCGCCAGGGCCCGGATGCGCAGGTCATGGCGCAGGATCCCCTCGGCCACCGCCGAAAGCCCCGCCACCAGCGGCAGCGGCGACAGGGCCAGCAGATAGCCTCCTGTCACGCCGCCGAAGGCAAGGCCGATCCCGGCGAACCCGGCACTGGCCAGCGCACCGCCCAGCACGGACAGGGCGAAAAGCGCGGTCCGGCGATCCTCGGCCAAGCCGGCCACGACGGTCGCGTCCATGATCCCGGCGCGATGCACCACCTGCACCAGACGCACCGGCGCAAAGGCTGCGGCGAAGGCCCCGATCTCGGCCAGGTCAAGGTAGCGCGCCATGATCAGGAAGACGGCCGCATTGACGCCAAGCCGCGCCCATTGCAGCACGGCGGACCACAGGCCAAGGCTCATGCCTGCACCGCCCTTTGCCGAGGCTGGAGCGCGCCAAGGAACGGGCGCTCGACATAGCGGTACACGAGGAGCGAGACGAAAAGCGCCAGCGCGCAGGTCGCGGCGGCGAAGGCGGCGGTGGCCAGAGGCCCGGCCGGCAAAAGCGGCAGGACCAGAAGCGTCATGCCGCGCAGCACGAAGCGATGCGACAGGTAAAGCGCATAGCTGGCATCGCCCAGCGCCTGAAACGGCAGGTCGCGTGGCGGGCAGAACAGCGTGCCGGCCGCCACGATCAGCGTGGCCGGAAGACCCGCCGCAACAAAGCGCGGCAGGTCGGTTCCGTGCAGCAGCACCAGAAGCGCCAGGCCCGCGATCAGTGCCACCAGCGCCAGCCGTCCGTCGGGCCAGACCCACCCCCGGATCCAGAGCACGGCAAGGGCCATGCCGAACAGGAACTCGAGGATCAGCGGATTGGTCCAGAACCGGAAGGCCACGCCCGGATCGGGCCAGACCGCTCCGGCCAGGACAAGGGCGGTGATCCCGGCCGCAAGGGCCGGCAAGGGCCGCCGGAACAGCAGGGCGGCCGCAAAGAGGGCATAGAAGAACATCTCGTAATTCAGGGTCCAGCCCAGCGACAGCACCGGCGCGATCCGCCCGTCCGAGCGTTCCCACGGCAGAAAGATGTAGGAGGCGATGATCTGGCCCGGCTCGAACCCGGTGTCCTTGGCGCCCTGCGGCACAAGCAGCACTACGGCCACCATCAGCGTCGTGAACAGCCAGTAAAGCGGCACGACACGCAGGATCCTGCGCCACAGGAAGGCACCCGGTCGCCCTATGAAACGCCCGGCCGAAAGCGTGACGATAAAGCCCGAGATGACGAAGAACACATCCACCCCGCGCGTCCAGGGCAGACGGTCAAATCCCATGGGCCACCCGGCGTAATGCGCCGTCTCGGCCAGAACATGACCGACCAGCACCATGACGGCGGCAAGGGCGCGCAGGGCCTGAAGCCCGGCCAGTCTAGGCGGCATGATCGAGCGCACCTTCTGCGGCCCGGTCCGGGGTCGCGCGGGTCGGGCTCGCGCGGGCCGGGCGGGGCCTTTCGGGCAGGCGTGAGACCTCTGCCAAACGGGTGGGATAGACCAACCTGCGAGCCGGCCGGCGGGCCCAGCGCAGGATCAGCGCGATCAGCAGGATCGAGAAAAGGCAGTTCTGATGCGTCACGTAAAGGCTGTGCGAGGAATAAAGCAACGCCGCCCCCACCTGCCCATAGATCGCGGCCCAGCCGATATCCTGTCGTGCGTAATGCCAGAGGACCCGAAACAGGAAGGCCGCCACCAGCAGAAAGACCACTGCCCCCGCCGGCCCGAAATCGACATAGGGTGCGGTGAGAAGTGAAAACTCGCCCCCGCCCCGCACAAGATCGGTCGCGGCCAGCCTTTCGGCCATGGCATTGGCGACCATCCCTTCGGTGAAGGTGAAGAACAGAAGCCCGTTGAACGACAGCACCCCGAAGGTATGCGCAAGATCCGCATCAATCGGCGCGACGCTGTTCCACAGGTCATTGACGAAGTAGAAGGCCAGCTTCTGCAACCCGAGGTCGAGGGGGCCGCGGGAAATCGTCGGGTTCGTCACGGCCTCTCGCAGCACCCAGACGCCAAGGAAAAGGGCCGCCGCCAGCGCCGCCTTGCCCAGCCCGACGACCCGGCCCTTGATGATGCAGGTCACCAGCCAGGCCGACAGCAGGAACTGCAAAAGCAAAAGCCGCTGGCTCATCACCACCGGCAGGATCGCCAGCGCGGCAAGGTTGCTCAGAAGAACCAACCGGCAAAGCCGCCGCCCGCGGCGCGACAGCCCCCCCCGATCAGCCGCGAGGATCGCCGCGGCAAGGCAGCCTGTCGCCGGCAGGGCGGCATAAAGCAGCCGCATGCCCGCGAAAAGCTTGTTGTCCAGCAGGGCGGCCCGCAGGGCGCGGTTCTCGCTACTTGCCAGCAGGACAAGGGACCGGACCCCCCCCATCTGAAGCGCGGTCAGCGCGATCCAGCACAGGGTCACAAGGATGATGGCCGAATTCACCAGAAAGGTCAGCCGCGCCGCGCGGTCCAGATCGACACCGGCCGAAAAAGGCCGGGGGCGGGGCAGCGTGACCCGCGCGGCCAGATCCCCCACCAGATAGACCGACAGGGCGGCAAGGATCCACAACGCCCCGATCAACCCGAAGGCCCTCGTGTCGATCCCTTCCCGCGCCATGAGCATCGGCACAAGGTCGAAACGCCCCGGCGCGCCGAGCGCGACAGCCGCGACAAGGATCGTCACCGACCAGCACATCAGGACCAGCCCGGCAGGAGAGAGCAGGCGTATCATGCCGCCCGGGCTTGCCCGACTGCCGCGCTGTGGATCGCGATATCCGGGGCGCAAAGCTGCTCGATCCGGGGGCGCAGGTCATCGGGCACGCGGGTCCGCAGGGGCGCGCGGTTGCGCGGCAGCCAGGGCAGGGCCGCAACGCCCGCAAGGCGCGCAAGCTGGCGCATGAAGGGCCGTGGGCGGGACAGATCGCCGATCAGGGCGAACCGGCCCAGCGCGTCGCAGGCCCGGTCTATCGCGGCGGGCAGGTCGGGGGCGGTGCCCTGAGTCTCGCCCGCGAAATAGAACAGGTATTGCGACGCAAGTCGGGCCGCATCCGGGCTGTCAAGAAACGACTCGAGCGTATCGGGCCGGGCGGGATCGGGATGGCGCCTTTGCAGGTAATGGTAATGCGAGACGAACCGCTCGACCGGATCGCGCAACAGCGTGACCCAGGCATGGTTGCGGCCGGGCCCGTCATGCACCTCTGCGTCATAACGCACGTGACCGGCGATACAGGCGGTGCCCTTCTCCAGCAGCCGTGCGAGCTCTGCGACGCGACGATCGTGCTGGGCCTGCAGGAGGCGATCGGCGGTATCGCGCGGGCCGGTCGGGGAATGGTCGTTCGCGGAAAGGTCGTTGGGGCCAAGGTCATTCGGGGCAAGGTCGTTGGGGCCAAGGTCAAGCGGTATCGTCGCCTGACTAAGCGCATAGCGCAGCCGAAGCGCTGCGCCGAAGCTTGATCCGCCGCATTTCGGCACGTGGATATAGACGATCCCCGACATCACTTTTCCGCATCGCTGTTCGCACTTTGTTAACCCTCTCACGTCAAGGTTAACGCGGGCTTAACGCCAGACTCGGCGGCGCTTTCGGGCCGCCTCGGGGCTGGGTCGACAACAGAAAAGGGCGGATGAATGCGGATCGTGCATGTGCTGACACGGATGCTGCGGGCCGGTTCGGAAGAGAATACCGCCGAGACCTGTCGCTGGCAGGCGATCAATGGCCATGAGGTCACGCTTGTCCACGGGGCCGAGGTCGATCCCTGGTGGCAGGTGAACCCCATCCCCGGTGTCCGTATGCGCGCCTTGCCGATGCTGGTCCATCCGGTCAATCCGGTGGCCGACGCGCGCGCGCTGACGGCGCTTGGGGCGCTTTATCGTGATCTTCGCCCGGATGTGATCCATACGCATCAAAGCAAGGCTGGCGTTCTGGGTCGTCTGGCCTCGGACAGCGTGCCGGAGGCCCGCGTCGTGCATGGCATCCATATCGTGCCCTTCGACGGCGTCAGCCGCCTGCGCCGCGCCGTCTATCTGTCGGCCGAGCGGGCGGCTGCACGACGGACCGATCACTTCATCGCCGTGTCAAAGGCGTCGGGCGAGGCCTATGTCCGCGCCGGGCTGGCACAGCCCTCGCAGGTGTCCTGCATCCGTTCGGGGATGGAGCTTGACCGGTTCCGCACGGCCCGCCTTCCGGCCGACTGGCGGCGGCTTCTGGGGGTGCCCGACGGGCCACCCCCGCCCGTTGTGCTGGTGATGGCGGCGCTGGAACCCCGCAAGGGGCATGTGGGGTTGCTGCGCGCGCTGGCAGCGCAGGGCGATCTGCCGCCAAGGGTACGGGTGATCCTTGCGGGCGACGGGCCGGAAGAGGCGACCATACGGAACGCGGTCGACCAGCTGGGCCTGTCGGATCGGGTCGTCCTCGCCGGTCATCGCAGCGACCCCGAGGCGCTTTTCGCGCTGGCGGATGTGGCGGTTCTGACATCCCGGCGCGAAGGACTGCCGCGTGTGGTGGTTCAGGCCCTCGCCGCCGGTGTGCCGATGGTGGCAAGCGATCTGCCCGGGCTGGACGAGGTGCTGCATCACGGGGTCAACGGCCTCGTGACCCGCCCCGGCCACCCGGCCGAGGCTGCATCGGCGCTGGCAAGGATCCTGACGGATGACGGCCTGCGCGACCGGCTTTGCGCCGGGGCCCGCCGGACCGACCTTGCCGCCTGGGATATCACGCGTCTGGGGCCGGCCACGACGGCGGCCTATGGCGCCTTGGCACAGATCGCGGCGTGACGATCTATCTCAACGCGCGGTTCCTGACCCAGCCGCTCTCGGGCGTGCAGCGCTATGCGCAGGAGGTCTTCACGGCGCTGGATGACCTGCTGATCCGGGATCCCGGCCTGCAACAGGCCCTTGACCCGGTCGTGGCCCTGCATCCGGCGGGATGGACCGGGACGCCGCCCCGGTGGACGACCATCCGCCTGCGGTGCGTGCCGGGAGGCCGGGGGCATCTTTGGGAACAGACGTCGCTTTTGCGGGCCACGCGGGGGGGGATGCTGGTCAGCCTCGGCAATTCCGGCCCCCTGCTGCACCCGCATCACATCGTCGCTTTTCACGACGCGCATCTCTATGAAATGCCCGAGGCCTTTTCCCGCAGCTACCGCCTGTGGCACCGGATGCTGCGCCCCCGCCTTGCGCAAAGGGCAAGGGCACTCGTGACGGTCAGCCACCATGCGGCCGGGCAGCTGGCGCGGCATCTGGGCGTGGACAGAACCCGCTTCCAGATCATTCCCAACAGCGCCGAACATATCCTGCGGATCGCCCCGGACCCGGGCGCCCTGGCCAGAGCGGGGCTGCGCGCGGGGGGCTATCTTCTGGCCGTGGGCAACCAGAGCCCGAACAAGAACATCGCCCGCCTTGTCGCGGCCCATGCCGCCGATCCCGACCTGCCGCCGCTTGCCGTGGCCGGTGGCTTTGCCCCCGGTGTCGCGGGGGCCGCGCTTGCAGCCAGCGACCGGGTCATCGCCCTGGGGCGGGTCAGCGATGGCGCGCTTCGCGCGCTTTACGAAGGGGCGCGCGGCTTCGCCTTCCCCTCGCTTCACGAAGGCTTTGGCATCCCCCCGCTCGAGGCGATGACGCTGGGCACACCCGTCCTCGCCTCCTCCCGCGCGGCGCTTCCCGAGGTGCTGGGCGATGCGGCGCTCTGGTGCGATCCTCTCGATGCGGGCGATCTGCTGCGGGGGCTGCGCGACCTGGCCCGGCTGGAAGGGGCCGAGCGTGCCGAACGGATCGCGGCGGGCCGGCGGCGGGCCGCGGCCCTGTCGTGGAGGGGAAGCGCCGCCGCACTGTGTGACCTCATGCTCGCCGAGCGTCAGGGCGGGGCGCGGGTCAGCTTCCCGTCGGGCGCAGAACCAGCAGGCTTGTCTGCGCGATAAGCAGGACATCCGAGGCAAGCCGAAGCCGCTCGCCGTAATGGCGGTCAAGCAGAACCCGCTGGACGTAGTTTCCGTCGGACCGCCCCCGGACCTGCCACAGCCCGGTGATCCCCGGCCGCAGCGCGAGGTAGCTGCCCTTGTCGGGGCCGTAATAGGACAGCTCTTCCGGCGTCACCGGACGGGGGCCGACGAAGGACATCTCTCCGCGCAGCACGTTCCAGATCTGCGGCAGTTCATCAAGGCTCGTGCGCCGCAGCCAGCCTCCCAGCCGGGTCACGCGCGGGTCGTTCTTGAGCTTGAACGTGCTGGCCCATTCCCGCGCGGCCTGCGGGTCGCGCCGCAGAAGATCGGCAAGCCGGCGGTCGGCATCGACGGCCATCGTGCGGATCTTCCAGCAGCGAAAGCGACGGCCATCCTTTCCGACGCGCTGATGCCCATAGAACCCCGCCCCGCCATCGGCCCTGGCCAAAAGCCACAGAAGCCCGATCACCGGCATCAGCAGGGGGATCAGGAACAGGGCAAAACCCAGGTCGAACAAACGCTTGCCGTGCCGCGCATAAAGCCCGGTCGATATCGTCACTGGCACCGTGGTCAGAAAGTCGTCCGGTTCGACATGGATCATGGCGGGCTCCAAAGTGCGGTCCCACCCACGCCTTGGTTACCTTCCCTTAACCACGATCTTGCTTAAGAAAGCGTAAAGTATTGATTAACAATGTCTTAATGACAGGACTCTTCCGCCGCACCCGGCGGAGGCCAGCCACGTGCCCGCCGGCCGAATGGCCAGCGCCACAACCCTCGAAGATCGGCTAGCGGGGGGTCAGGCCCTCGTCGACATCGGCCGGCCGGCCGGGTCGGATATTCTCCTCCGGCAGCCCTTCGCGCGACAGAAGAATGGCGATCGGTCGCAGCGGCGGGATCTCGGAACAGACGATCATCAGGCCGACCATGATCGGCACCGAAAGGAACATGCCCGGAATGCCCCAGACCGCCCCCCAGAAGGCAAGGCTGATGATGATGCCGAAAGACGACATCCGCAGCGCACGTCCCATGAGCATCGGGTCGATCACATTACCGTTCATGAACTGCACCGCACCCACGACGACAAAGAGGAACAGGGTCGTCGACGGATCCCCCAGCTGGACGAAGGCGACGAGCGCCACGAGGAATGTCGCAATGATCGAACCGATGGCCGGGATATAGTTCAGAACGAAGGTCAGAAGGCCCAGCGCCACCGCAAGGTCCAGCCCGAACCAGACCGCGATGCCCCAGACCATGACCCCGGTGACAAGGCTTACCCCCGTCTTGACCAGAAGGTAACGGTTCACGCGGTGGATGATCGAGGCGACGATCCCCTCGATCCGTGCGGCATTGACCGGATCCCCGACGAAATTCGTAAGCTTGACGGTGAACCAGACACGTTCGGCGAACAGGAAACCGACAAAGAGGATGACCAGCACCGTCCCCTGCATCAGCCCGCCGGCCTGCCCGGCCATGGATCGCAGATAGCCCGAGATCTCGACCGTCCGGATCGAGTTGAAGATCGCCGATTCGGCATCTTCGCCAAGGAACGAGAACATCGCCGCAATCGCGGCCGGGGCGCGTTCGGTATAGCTGATCGCCGTCATCAGGACGGTGTTCACCTGCGCGAGGATCATCGAGGTGATCGAAAGCAGCCCCGCCGCGATCACCAGAACGGCCAGAGTGCTGGCCAGCCAGTTGGGGATACGGAAAATGCCGATGCGCACGCGTGCGATCAGGTTGATCGCGTCACTGGTCAGGCTGAACAGCACGATCGCGGTGACAAGCGAAATCAGGATGAACTTGGCCTGCACCAGAAGAAACAGCACGACCGCCAGCGCGATGATCACCTGCGCCACGCTTTGGACATGCAGGTGATTCGGCGTGATCCGCGGCTCGACCGGGCGAGCCGGGGGCGCCGGCTCCTCTTCCGGCGGTGGATCCCGGGGGATGATGCGGGATGGCGATGTCATCCTGGGTCGGGCCTCTGGATACTGGCGATCGCCGTAGTATGACGCCCTGCCCCTTTGGCGGCAACGGATGATGATGCAAACGTGTCCGCCCAGCGCCCGCCTTGCGCCGTTACGGACATAGTGCCGCAGCCCGGTTGATGCAGGTCAAGGCAAGGCGGCACGGATTCAGGCAGGCTTGCGCCCGTTGCAAGGCCCCTTGCCGCCCGACGGCGGCTCCACCTGCGAAAGGATTCGGCCATGAGTAACCCAGGACCTCCAAATCCGTTTTCAGCCTTTCTCGGCACGAATGCACAAAGTCATGTCACGGATATGGCAGCGGCGATCATGCAGGCGCAGATCAAGATGATGGATTCCGTCCTGCGCCAGAACATCGAAGCGCTCGATTTCGTCAAGCAGCGGTTCGAGAAGGATCGGGCGGTCATGGCGCGTCTGGCCGAGGTGAAAGACCCGGCCGAGGCGATGAAGGTGATGGAATCCTTCTGGAATCGTTCGATGAAGGATTATGCGGACGAGGCCGGCAAGATGGGCGCCCTGACGGCCGCGACGGCAGAGCAGATCGTCGAAGGCCTGACCGAAGAGGCGCAGGCCCTGGCGGGCGGCGCGCCGCAGCGGGCGACTGCACGCAAGGGGAAGGGCAAGGCGAAGGCCGACGATCAGGCATAGATTCGAAGGTCGGCCAGCGCGAGATCCGCCTCGAAAGCGCGGCCGATGGCGACAAGGCCGATTCGCCGCACTCCGGCAAGGTTCAGCGCGGCCTCGGTGCGATGCGCGGCGAAGCCGGTGAACGGTAGTTGCAGGGTCGTCCATGCGGCCCCGGTCGCAAAGCTCTGGCGATAGGATTGCCAGGGCCGCGTCAGATCTGTCGTGCGCAGATGCAGGCCGTAGTCTTCGCCGTTGCCCATGACCGTCAGCGCAACGCCCGCATATGCCCGCAGATCCAGCGCGCCGCCGCCCGGCCGCAGATCGACGGCCATCTGCACGAAACCTCCATTGTTCTCGAGGCTGACATCGGCGGTCAGCCGCAGGCAGGCCCGCCCCTCAATGACCGTGGGAACCAGCCGCCCCTGCGACACGCCGCCCATGACCCCGTCGGTCAGAAGCTCCCACCTTGTGCCGCCCGGAGTGGTCAGGTCAGGCGTGCTGCGGTCATCGACGATCAAGATAGGGCTCCATGATGGCGCCGATATCGACCCGGGCGCGCAGCCGCGTGGCCAGCAGGAACATTCCGGCGAATTTGCGGTTCAGGAACAGGGTATCGACCGGGGGCACATGCACGGGTTCCCGCTCTGCCCCCATCTGCAGGCCAAGGTCACGCAGCCGTCGCGCCAGATCGCTGGTGCCGAAATCGAAGGGCACGCCCGTGCGAAGCTCGGCAAAGACCATCTCCATCATCGCAAGGATCATTTCCTGCGTGCGCGGCTCGACCTTTTCGCTGAACAGGCCGACGCGGATCGCCTGATCCCGAAGCCGCGACGGATCGCCCGACAGCCCCGCCAGCATCAAGGCGTGAAACCCCTCGACCGTTTCGGGATCGAAGGCACGCGTCGCGCCGAAATCCAGCAGCACAAGATCGCCGTGCGCGGCATCGTAGCGGTAATTGGCGAAATTCGGGTCGGTCTGCATCAAGCGAAAGTCGAACAGCTCTCGCAGCGTCAGCGCGATCAGGAGTTGCGCGACATGATCGCGAAGCGCTTGCGGGGCCGTCTCCAGCGCCTCGATCGGATCGCTTTCGACAAAATCCATCACCAGAACGTCGGTGGTCGAGAACTCGGGATGCACGGCGGGCACGCGAACCCCCGGCGCGCCGTCAAGAAGGGCGCCGAAACGGGCAAGGCAATCGGCCTCGCGCAGGTAGTCCGCCTCTTCGTGCAGCTGCCGCCGCGCCTCGTCCAGAAGCGGCGCGATCTCGAGGCCCTTGGGAAGCAGACCGGACAGCGCGATCAGGCGGCCCAGATTCGCCACGTCGCTGTCGATGCTTTCGCGGATCCCGGGATATTGCACCTTGACGGCCACCGCCCGCCCATCGGGCAAAAGGGCGCGATGGACCTGACCGATCGAGGCCGCGGCGACCGGATGCAGGTCAAACTCGGCAAAGCGCCCGCGCCAGTCCGGCCCCCAGGCCCGGCCCAGCACCCGCAAAAGCTGGGCCGGCGGCATGTGCTGAGCATCCGAGCGAAGCTCTGCGAGGATCCGCGTCATCTCGGGGGGGAGAAGGTCTCCGGTGTCCATCGACAGGAGTTGGCCCACCTTCATCGCGGCCCCGCGCAGGCGGGCAAGCTCGTCCGTGACCCGGCGCGCATTGGCGGGGGTCAGAAGCAGATCGCTCATCCGCGGCCTCTGGCCCGTCGCGATCTTTCGCGCCCCATCCACGACCATCGCCCCGGCGATCCCGCCCGCCATGCCCCCAAGGCGCAGCAGCCGTGCCAGCGGATCGCTGGGCACCATGCGGCCGCCAGAGCGCGGCGGGGAGGCGGGTTGGGTCATGCGCAGGGTTCCGGGGCAAGCATGGGCAGGAGATAGCGCCGCATCCCCTTGCGTCGAACCTCCGTTGCTGCGGCTGTACCGGCTGTCACCGGGCAAGCTGATCGCGCAGTTCGGCAGCCCTTTTGTGACCGGGGGATCTGGCCTCGATCCGGTCAAGATCGGCCAGCGCCGAAGTTACCTCACCCGCCGCAGCATGAAGGGCGGCACGGGCCAAGAGGGCGGGAATGAAATGCGGCGCCTGTGCGAGGGCCGCCTCGAGGGCTGATCGCTGCCGTTCGGGCCGGCCAAGCTCTGCCGCCGCTTCGGCGATCAGCAGGTGGACCGGCGGGATCGACCAGCCCTGCGACACCGCCTGTTCAAGATCGGCCAGACCCTCCGCCACCGCCCCGCTGCGCAGGCCCAAGCGCCCCCGCCACGCCCGGAAGCCCGCAACATCGGGCGCCGCGGTGCAGGCGGCCAGGGCGGCACGGCGGGCCTGTTCGGGCTTGTTGGCGAGAAGGGCGCAGACCGAAAGGCGATACTGCAGGATCGCCTCCCCGCCACGATCCGCCGCGATCGCTTCGATGCGGGCGAAGGCGGCCGGAGCATCGCCCGTCAGGGCATCATGGACGGCCAGCAACGACAAGGCATCGGGCGAGGGATCAAGCTGCGCCTCGGCGATCAGAAAGCCGTAGGCATCCGACCTTGCCCTGTTGCGCGCGAATTTCGGACCGGCGACCCCGCCCATGAACAGATGCCAATCCCAAGCCAGCGCGCTTGGATCCGGAAGCGTCATCGGCGCATCCGGCGGGGCCCGCAGCAGTTCCTTCAGAAAGCCGTAGCGACCTTTCTCCAGCGCGACGGCCGGCACCCTTGCCAAACGGCGGGCAACCGGGCCGAGCGGCAGAAATCCGGCATTGTCGAGCCAGCCCCGCTCGATCATCAGTCCGATCACCTCGGGGATCAGGGTCGCGTCCGGATCCCGCGGGTCGGGCTGGGTGGTCAGATGATGCCAGAAGGCCCGCAAGGCCAGCGTGGCGGCCGTGCCGTCGTCGCCCGTCAAGGCATGGGCCACCGCCCCAAGCACATCACACCGCCCCTGATCCTCGGGCTGATACGGCCCGCGCCGCAGGGCAAGCGCATGTGTTTCAAGCGCGGCCTGCGGATCCCCCGCTTCGAGTTGCAGCCGCATCAGCAGGGGATAAACAAAGGAGATATCCAGCCCCGCATCGACATGGGCCCGGATTGCGGGCAAGGCCTCTGCGGATCGGCCCGCCTCCCGCATCGTCTGTTCCAGATAAAGAAGCGACTGCCCCGCATCCCCCGCAACGCCGGGGCCCTTGAGGTCATCCGAAGGCGTCGACAACCGCTTGAGCAGGTCCGCGCGGACAAGATCCCGCTCCTCGGGCGTCAGATCACGATCCACGACCACGCGGTTCGTGCCCCCCAGCCGGGCGGCGACAAGGGAAAAGGCACTGGCCTGAGGCGCAAAGACCTCGGCGCAGAGCGAAATCGCGACAAGTTCGATCAGGTCGCGCTGTCCTTCGGTGATCGGCGGAAGCTCGGCCAGAAGATCGTCAAAGGCGATGATCCCGGGATGGCGGCTGCGCAACCGCCGAATCGTCGCCGGATCGTCAGAGAACAGGATCGCCCGCCGACCCTCGCGCAGCTTGCGATCCAGATGAGCGTGATAGGCCTCATCCGGGACGAACTTGCCGGGCCAGGGGCGATTGAAGGTGCTCTGGTCATGGACCAGATCCCCGCGCCGAAGGTGATGGCAGACCGTTCCCGCACCCAGTTTCGGACGCAACAGATCGACGGCCTTTCGCACAACCTCCGAGAAGGGGAAGCACCGCCAGAGCGCTGCGAGCTGCCCGAGAACCGCCTCTCGATCCTCGTCGGCAAGCTGGGTCACGGCAACGGGATTGTCTACAAGCACCCGGTTGCCCTGGGCCAGATGCTGCCGCAGGGCCGACAATCCGGGGGGGCCGGTTCTCAGGAACCGGGCATCGTTTCGCTGTTTCCGGGGAATGCCGTCCTGCAGGCGAACGTGATCGCGAACGAACGCTTCCGAGAAAAGCTCGAGCGGGTCATTGATCGTCCGGCCGATCCCGCTGTCCTGATGCCAGATCACCTCAAGCGGGGCTCCGGTCATCTCGGACAGCCGCATCGCATTCACGACGGCATTGATTCGCCCCCCAAGCCGATCCGGCCGATAGGCGACAACAGCCCCCGCGGCCTCCGATCGCCCCGGTTTCATCGCGGTGCCCCGGGGCCGGGCCGGTGCCCGCGCATCGCTCTCAGGAACAGGCCGAACATCAGAGCCCGAGACCGCCACAAGAAGGAGGGGCCGCCGCTTCTGCGACGGCCCCCGCAACAGTCATGGCGCATCTAAGCGTCAGTCGGCATCCGCCATCAGCGACGCCAGATAGGCATAGATATCGGCCGCCTGATCGCCACTGCGCACCTGGAAGGCCATCTTGCCGCGCGCCCGGCGATTGTCGGTCTGCTCGCGCAGGAAGGCCGTCGGATCCATGACATAGGCGACGAAGGTTTCTTCGGTCCAGACATCCCCCCGCTCACGCAGTTCGACGAACGGGTCGCTGTAGTCGAAACTCTCGACATGGGCCATCACGTTGCCGACGACGTTGTAGAGGTTCGGTCCGACCTGCGAGTTGCGCCCGGCCAGAGTTTCGCCCGCATCGTTCACGACGACATGGCAGGCAACGCACTGGCGGCCGAACTGCTCTTCACCGGCGGCAATATCGCCCGAGAGCTCTTCGGCGAAGGCCGGCGCGGACATCAGGGCCACAACCGCGGCCAGTGACAGATATTTCATTCCTAGGTCTCCCTCGTGAGTTTACGACCACAGCCATTCCTGAAACCGCAGCCGTTTGACCGTGAACCCCAGTCAGGCCGAAACATAGCCAATTCTGTATTCCGGTCCAGCCCTCGCCTGCAAACAAAACGTGACAAGTTCCCGCAGGCTTCAGGCGACGGCATGCGCGATGGCGCATTGCTTCCACAGGCTGGCAAGGGCGGCGACAAGATGGTCGATATCCTCGTCCGAATGCATCGGCGACGGCGTGAAGCGCAGCCGCTCTGTCCCCTTGGGCACGGTGGGATAATTGATCGGCTGCACATAGATGCCCCATTCGCGCAGCAGGTAATCGGCCAGCATCCGGGTCTTGACCGGATCCTTGATCAGCACCGGCACGATATGGCTGTCGTTCGGCATATGCGGAATGCCGGCCCGGTCCAACGCCGCCCGCAGCCGCGCAACCTGCCGCCGCTGCCGGGCGCGCTCCATCTCGCTTTCCTTCAAGTGCCGGATCGAGGTGCGCGCCGCGGCGGCCACCGCAGGCGGCAGCGCCGTGGTGAAGATAAAGCCGCTGGCAAAAGACCGGATGAAATCGCACAGCGCCGCCGATCCGGTGATATAGCCGCCCACCACGCCGAAGGCCTTGCCCAGCGTCCCCTCGATCAGGGTGATCCGGTGGGCCACCCCGTCACGCTCGCTCACGCCACCGCCGCGGGGGCCGTACATGCCGACGGCATGGACCTCGTCCAGATAGGTCATGGCACCATATTTCTCGGCCACCTCGACGATGGCTGCGATCGGCGCGATATCGCCATCCATCGAATAGACGCTCTCGAAGGCCACGATCTTGGGCACATCCGCCGGAAGGGCGGCCAGCTTCGCCTCCAGATCGGCCACGTCGTTATGCTTCCAGATCACCTTGGTCGCGCGGCTGTGGCGGATGCCCTCGATCATGCTGGCGTGGTTCTTCTCATCCGACAGGATCACGCAATCCTTCAGCCGCGCCCCAAGGCAGGACAGCGCCGCCCAGTTCGACACATAGCCCGAGGTGAACAGCAGCGCCGCCTCCTTGCCATGCAGATCGGCAAGCTCCGCTTCGAGCAGCAGATGGTCATGGTTCGTCCCCGAGATGTTGCGCGTCCCTCCCGCGCCGGTGCCGGTGCGCCGCACCGCCTCGCACATCGCCTCGATCACCTTGGGATGCTGACCCATCCCCAGATAGTCGTTCGAGCACCAGACGGTGACATCGCTCACCCCCTCTTCGCTGTGGCGCGCGGCGCGGGGAAACTTGCCCGCCTTCCGCTCCAGTTCCGCAAAGTAGCGGTAATTGCCCTCGGCCTTGAGCGCGTCGAGCTGTTGGGTGAAGAGCGCATCGAAATTCATGTCACTGTCTTTCTGCTTGGGTCTTGTCGGGGGCCTCGGGCAGCATCCACCGCCAGAGCTTGGCATCGGGCAGCGGAACCACCATCAGCCAGTGTTCAAGAAGGGCCAGCGCCGAAAGCGCGGCCAGAAGGGTATAGGCGGCCACATCGACCGGGGTGCCTGCCGCGATCAGCCGCTCGATGAAACAGCCGGTGGCAAAGGTCAGAAGCGTGATCGAGAGCGCGAAGAACGGCGTTGCCGGACCTTGCCGGAAATAGCCCTTCAGATGCGAAAGCCGCGCCGGGATGAACTCCAGATTGATCCGGGGCACCCCGAAAAACAGGTTCAGCTTGGCCGAGACGCGCGCCAGATACAGCACCAGATAGGTCCAGAGCGCCACCTGGTTCACCGCCCCCGCCGCCATCATCACGATCGCCAGAAGGCCCAGCGTCAGCGCCACCTCGTGATGCGCCACCGTGTTCCAGGCCCGCCAGAACCGCGCCCTGCCTTTCAGGCCCGGAGGACAATCCCGCCGCTCGGGCCCGGCCACGATGCCGGTCAGAAAGGCCATCTCGATCCAGCCCCAGATCGCCAGCGCCCCCAGGAACCCGCCATAAACCGCCCAGACGCTGTCCCCGGGCAACGAGGTGATTACCCCCGCCACGCCCAGCGCCAGAAACGGCACGCCCGCCAGCACCACCATCCCATGCGCGCCCCCCGCCCGCACCGCGCCCTGCCGGTCGGCCCAGCGCACGGCCAACAGGATCACCCCGGTGAAAAACCACCAGAGAAAGATCGCGACGATGGTAAGGGTTACCGGATGCTCCACTGACCTGCTGCTTCTTTTGTTTCCAAATATCCCGGGGGGAGGCCGAAGGCCGGGGGGCAGAGCCCCCCTGACCGGTTTCAGTAGGCGGGCTCGAGCCGTGTCTCGACCGGCACCTCGTTCGGCACCGACGGGATCGTCAGAAGCGACAGGAACGCCATACCGGCACGGGCCGACCCCGCCTGCCGCTTCAGCCAGCCGGCCACACCGCCCTGCTTGCGCCCTTCCGCAATCTGGCGGTTCGCCACCTCCAGCCGGTCAAGCCCCGGCTGCCAGCGCGGATGGTCGATATCCAGCGTCAGCGGGAAGACCTGTTTCGAGATTTCGGAGGTCTTCTTGAAGACCTCATAGCCATACCAGACCGGATCCACGCCCAGCGCCTTGTGGAAGGCGGGCCGCTGATGGTCGCGCACCGACATGGTCGCATAGACGGCGGTCAGGAAGAACTTGATCCAGAGCTTGTTGACCCCGCTCGTCAGCTTGGGATCGGTCTTCATCAGCAGGGCAAAGGCCTCGCCATGGCTGAACTCGTCGTTGCACCATTCGCGGAACCACTTGAAGATCGGATGGAACCGGTGCTGAGGGTTCGCCTCGAGATGGCGGAAGATCGTGATGTAGCGCGCGTAGCCGATCTTTTCCGACAGATAGGTCGCGTAGTAGATGAACTTCGGCCGGAAATAGGTGTATTTCTTCGCCTGGGTCAGAAAGCCCAGATTCACCGCGATCCCCGCCTCGCGCAGGGCATCGTTGATGAAGCCCGCATGCCGCGCCTCGTCCCGCGCCATGAGCTGAAAGAGGGTGGTGATATCCTCGTTCGAGCCGCGCCGCTTCATCTCCTTGTACAGCACACAGCCCGAAAACTCGGCCGTGCAGGACGAGATCAGGAAGTCGATGAACTCGCGCCGCAGCTCGGGTTCCATCCCGTCCCAGTCGATATGGTCCCAGTCCTCGTTCTTCTTGAAATGGCCCTTGTTCGGGTCGGCCTTCATCTGCGCGATCAGCTTGTCCCAGTCCTCGCGCACCGGGGAGACGTCGATCGCATCCAGCTCTTCGAAATCGGTCGTGTAGAAGCGCGGCGTCAGCAGCGTGTTCTGCAGCGCGACCTTGGTGGCGCTTTCGCTGTCCACGACCTCCTGCCGGGCCAGCGCCTCTTCGGCGGTGGTGGCATCGGCGGAATGCAGCGGGGCCTTCAGTTCGGAATGCGCGTTCATGCCATCACCTCGTCGCTGAAGCTGAATTCGCAAAGCTCCATGAATTCGAAGTCGCCCGTCGCCCGCGTCCAGAGCTGTTCAAGCTTGCTGGCCCGCGTGATGATCGCGGTGCGATGCTCTTCGACCACCTCGCCGTAAGGCGCCATGATCTCGGGCCCCTGGACCACGACCGTATCGCCCGGATGGACGACCGCGCCGTTGTCAAAGCGGACATGGGCCGAGAGTTCCTCGAAGCGGTGACTGACCGTCACCGTGCAGGGCACCGTTTCCGTCGTTCTTGTGAAAAGTCCCATTGGCAGTTCCCTTTCCTCTCTCAAGGCCCTGGCTGGCTAGGCTCGGGCCGTCTCCGTCGTTTCAGTCCAGCATCCGGGCAAAGGCCGCGACATTGTCGGGGCCATAGCCGATCAGTTCCACGACCATGCCGGTCGCGTCGTCAATGATGGCGATATTGCCGTTGGTGCGGCGCACGACGCGCACGGGTTCGCCCGCGCCCAGGCCCTTGACCAGCCGGTCACGGTCCAGAACGCGCCCCATGACACCCACGAAACCGGCCTTGTCTTCCGACGAGATGGCGATCACCTCGCCCGTCACCGCATCGGTGGCAAGATAGGTGCCCATCCTGTCGCCGGTCAGCAGGACGCTGCGCTCGGCGACGATGGGGGCCTCGGTCAGGACGCCGACATTGGGCCGCCCCGAAAGCTGCGCATAGGTGACAAGGGCAAGCGCACCCAGCATCAGCGCGAACATCGCCTGAACAAGGACACGGGGGACCATGTCCTTGTCGCGGTGGCGCATGCGGGTTTCAAGTCCGGCCATGATGCGCCCTCCTATTCCGCCGCGACGGCAAGGCCGTCTGCGGATTTGCTGCGTGACACCTGGGGTTCGCTGATCCGGGCCTCGGCCGCATCGGCAAAGATCGCGGCAACCTTTTCGGCATCGGGAATGCAGCGAAGCGCGGGCTGGGTCCGGGTCATCCGCCACGGCCGCACATGGGGCCAGGTCATCAGATAGGACAGCCGCGTCTCACCGATCAGCTCGAAGGCGATGGTCCCGGTGCCGCGCTTGCGCAGGTCGAGGTTCGCATTGCCGATCCAGGTATAGGGCAGGTTCAGCGTCATGGTCAGCGCCGCCCCGATCCGCATCGCGACGCGCTTGTTCGTCAGGGTATAGACCGTCGCCCGCGACTGGATCCAAGCGATGCCATAAAGGATCCCGCAGGCCAGCGTCCCGATCACCACGAAGGGGATCGCATGCGACAGGGCCACGGCAAGCGGATATTCGGCCGAGGACACCCCGGCACGCCAGACCGCAAGGATGACGAAATAGGCCGCGATCCATTTCACCGCGAGGGCCTCTTTCGCCAGCGCCCAGGGGTCGGGCGAACCCTGCCAGAGGATATGCTCTCCCTCGGGCAGCTTTTCGGGCAGGCCCCGCACCGGCTCGAAGTTGAAATCGTCATGGCTCATCTTCGTGTCTCCTCCGTGGTTCCCGCACGGTTGTGATGGGTCGCCCGGCTGGCTGGGCCGGGCGACCGTTGGTTCTTCAGAGCTGCGGCTCGGCACGCGACGGGGTGGCATAAAGCGTGCCGCCGGCGTGGTAGGCCGTGATCTTGTCTTCTTCGAGCAGGGTGATCTGATCGGGCGTCCGGATCTGCGGAATGCCCGGGAAGTTATGCTCGAAAAGCGAGCGCACGGTGACGCGGTCCGACTTGATCCGCGCCATGGTGATCGGGATCACCCGCGTCTGGCCCGACCCTTCGGGGTTCAGGTCCACCGTCAGGTAACGCACCAACTGCTCGGGCACGTCGACCCATATGTCGATGACGCGGCCAACCACCTCGCCATCGCCGCCGACCACGGGCTTGCCGCGCGGATCGCGCCCGGCGCTGACGTGGAAATCGGGCAGGGTCGAAAGCGGCCGGATCTTGGGATGCCCGTGCCCGTCAAGCTCGGGCACGTCGCGGCGCGGGGCCCAGGCGGCCGGGCCGATCCCGTCGACCATCGGATCGCCCGTCGGCACGAAGGGGCTGCCCCCGGCCTGCGAGGTCCGTGCCATGGCAAGATCGGTCCGGTCAGGGCTCTGCCCCGACGGCACCGTCACCTCGCCCCGGCCATGCGGCAGGATGAAGGTCTTGTCCTTGGGGGTCGAGAAGATGCCGTTGTCGATCACCTTGCCGTCGTCATCGACCAGCGGATAGCCCTCGCGCTGGTTCTCGCGCTGCAGGTAATAGATCAGGCCGGCGAAAAAGAGCCAGAAGCCCCAGATCGCCAGGCTCGCCAGGTCGAAGTTGCCGAAAAACGTTACGCCAACCATCTGTGTAGTCCTCCAGTATTCATGTCGGGAATTCGGCCAGCTCGAGCTTGGCCGGGGTTTCCGACGTCATCGCCCGGGTCCTTACCAGGGGGCCAAGGGCGATGAGGGTGACGAAAAGAAGGCCGATCTCGATGTGGTAAACCACCGAGTAGCCCGTTGCAGGCGTGGCGAGCGCCTCTCCCAGCATGCCGTTCCCGGCGGCATGGTTCACAAGGTCGCGGAGCGCGCCCCCGATGAATATCGAAACGCCGGCCCCGGTGGCCTGCGCGGCCCCCCAGGCGCCCAGCGCCAGTCCGCGCCCTGCCTTGCCACTGACGGGCATGGTCATGGCGGCGGTCAGAAGGGCCACGGAAAACAGCCCGTTGCCGAAACCGATCAGCACGGCGCCGGCATAGAAGATCCCCGACGACTCGAGCGGTGCGGCGAAGATCACGCAGGTAAAGGCCACGATCCCCGCAAGGATCCCGCGCGATGACATCCGGTAGGGGTTCATCCCCTGCGCCAGCCAGCGCGCGGCAATGCCGAAACCCACCAGCGCCCCCATGGCCCACATCGCCGTCAGAAGCGTCGTGGCCGAGACGGAAAGGCCCAGGATCTCGCCGCCATAGGGCTCAAGCAGAACGTCCTGCATGTTGAAGGCCATGGTGCCGACAAAGACCACGAACAGCAGCCGCCCGGCATCGCCCCCGGCCGCAAAATCGCGCCAGGCATCCTTGAACAGCGGCTTGGGTGCCTCGCGCTCGGCCTTGCTCATGGGCGCGACCTTCTCCTGCTTCCAGAGCGCCACGAGGTTCAGAAGCAGCGTCACCACGGCCGTGCCCTGCACCACCTGCACCAGCTTGAGCGCGTTGTAATCGCGCAGGAGCGTGCCCACGATCACGGCCGAAACGGCCATGCCGACAAGGAACATGACGTAAAGCAGCGCCACCACCTTGGGCCGCGCCTCGTCCGTCGCGCGGTCGGCCGCCAGCGCAAGCCCTGCCGTCTGGGTCATGTGCATGCCAAGACCCGTCAGCAGAAAGGCCAGCGCCGCCCCCACCCAGTCGAAGAACCCGGGATCAAGCGCGGTATCGCCCGCCAGCACCAGAAGCCCCATCGGCATGATGGCCAGGCCGCCAAACTGCCAGAGCGTGCCGAACCACAGATAGGGCACCCGCTTCCACCCGATGGCCGAGCGGTGATTGTCCGACCGGAACCCCAGGAAGGCGCGGAACGGGGCGACCAGCACCGGAATGGCGATCATCAGCGCCACGATGGTGGCCGGCACGTTCAGCTCGACGATCATCACCCGGTTCAGCGTGCCCAGAAGCATCACCGTCGCCATGCCGACGCTGATCTGGAACAGCGACAGCCGCAGAAGCTGCCCCATCGGCAACCCGACCGACCCCGCATCCGCAAAGGGCAGAACCTTCATCGACAGGGATTTGAGTGCCGAGGCCCGGAAGATCATGCCCGCCCCCCTTCGAAGACCAGCGCATTCGAGATGTAGAATCCCGAGGTCACCCGCCCCGCCTCATGCAAGCGCCCCGCATCGCCCAGCGCGCGGGCAATGCCGGCGGTCGTATGCGGCACCATCCGGGGCGACCGGTCCGAACGCGGAAACAGCTTCCCCGCCCCCCACATCGCCATCAGAAGCGGCGTCTTCGGCGGCAAGGTAAAGACGAACCGCCCCGAAAGGCGCGGCGCGGCGCGCTGCAGGATCGCGGCAATGTCGTCCGCACCGTAATAGATCATCGAATCCATCGCGAGGATGTGGTCGAAACTGCCCCAGGCCGGGTCCAGCATGTCGCCCGCCTCCCAGCGGATCGCGGCCCCTTCCGGCGCCCGCTCGCGCGCAATGGCGATCAACTGCGGCGAGATATCCACCGCCACCACCTCGGCCCCCCGGCGCGCCAGCTCCACCGCCATCGCCCCCGTGCCGCAACCCGCATCCAGCACCCGCGCGCCGCGCAGATCCTCGGGCAATTGCGCCAGCATCAGCGCCCGCATCCGGTCGCGCCCCGCACGCACCGTGGCCCGGATGCCCGAGACCGGCGCGTCCGAGGTCAGCCGCGCCCAGGTCTCGGTCGCGGTGCGGTCGAAGTAATGCTCGACCCGGTCACGTGTGGCGGCGTAGTCGGCCATGCTCAGTCGAACCCCAGAAGTTCAAAGATGTCGCGGTCTTCCATCGCCGAAGGGGTCGAACCGACCGTCCCCGCCGCCAGCACCTGCGCCAGACGGATGTATTCCGCGCGCACCGCCATCACGTCCTCGGCGTCATCCATCTCGAAGATCGTCTTCTTCTTCAGACGGCTCCGCCGGATCGCATCCACATCGGGCATATGCGCCAGCCGGTTGAAGCCGACGGCATCGCAGAACCGGTCCACCTCATCGGTGTCGCGCGAGCGGTTCGCCACACAGCCCGCAAGCCGCACCTTGTAATTGCCCGACTTGGCCTGCACCGCCGCGATGATCCGGTTCATCGCATAAATCGAATCGAAATCGTTGGCCGTGACGATCAGCGCTCGGTCGGCATGCTGCAGGGGGGCCGCAAACCCGCCGCAGACCACATCGCCCAGCACGTCAAAGATCACCACATCGGTATCTTCCAGCATGTGGTGCTGCTTGAGCAGTTTGACCGTCTGCCCCACCACATAACCACCGCAGCCCGTCCCCGCCGGCGGCCCGCCCGCCTCGACGCATTTCACGCCGTTGAAGCCTTCAAAGACGAAATCCTCGGGCCGCAGCTCCTCGGCGTGGAAATCCACCTCCTTGAGGATGTCGATCACCGTCGGCACCAGCTTGCCGGTCAGCGTGAAGGTGCTGTCATGCTTCGGATCGCAGCCGATCTGCAGCACCCTTTTGCCCAGGATGGAAAAGGCCGCCGACAGGTTCGACGAGGTGGTCGATTTCCCGATCCCGCCCTTGCCATAGACCGCAAAGACCTGCGCCCCCTCGATCCGCGCTTCGGGATCCTGATGCACCTGCACCGACCCCTCGCCATCAAGGCCACGAAGGTTGGGTATCTCGTCCCTGGGGCTCATCAGAGCCTCCTTTCCGTCCAGAACCGGTTTCCCGCTTCTTTTGTTTCCAAATATCCCGGGGTCCGGGGCAGAGCCCCGGTCCGACATCCGTCACGGGCGCGATCTTCGGTCATTCCGCCGCAATCCCTTCCATCCGGTCCTCAAGCGCATCCGCCGCGTCCTGCAGCGCCGCCAGCGTCGCCGCATCCGGCGTCCAGTAGGCCCGGTCGGATGCTTCCAAGAGCCGGTTCGCCATCCGCACGCTCGCCTGCGGGTTCAAGGCCGCCAGCCGCTCGCGCATCTCGGCATCAAGTACAAAGGTCTCCGACAGCCGCTGATAGACCCAGGGCTCCACCTCGCCGGTCGTCGCCGACCAGCCCATCGTATTGGTGATCTGCGCCTCGATCTGGCGCACCCCTTCATGCCCGTGCTTGAGCAACCCTTCATAGAACCGCGGGTTCAGGCTGCGCGCCCGGGTTTCCAGCGCGACCTGCTCCTGCAGGGTGCGCACCTTGGCCGCCCCGCGCGTCTGGTCGCCAATGTAAACCGCCGCCGACACCCCGCCCCGCGCCCGCTTCACCGCCCGCGCGATGCCGCCCAAAGTGTCGAAGTAATGATCGACAGTCGTCACCCCAAGCTCGACCGATTCGAGGTTCTGATAGGCCACATCCACCTCGCGCAGCGTGGCCTGCAACAGCCCCGCATTGGCCGTGGCCTTGCCGTTCACCCCATAGGCAAAGGACTTGCGCGCCTGATAGGCATCGGCCAGCTCGTCCTCGTCGCCAAAGGCGCTGCTCTCCACCAGCTGGTTGACGTTCGACCCATAGGCCCCTTCCGCATTGGAAAAGACCCGCAGCGCCGCCGTCTCCATGTCGCAGCCCGTCTCGGCCGCATGGGCCAACGCATGGGCGCGGACAAAGTTCATCTCGGCCGGCTCATCGGCCAGCGCGCATTTCAGCGCGGCCTCGGCCAGCATCCGCGTCTGCAAGGGCAGCAGGTCCCGGAAGATCCCCGACAAAGTCATCACCACATCGACCCGCGGCCGCCCGAGGCGCGACAGCGGCACCAGATCCGCCCCCGAGAGCCGCCCGTAGCTGTCAAACCGCGGCACCGCCCCCATCAGCGCCAGCGCCTGCGCGATCGGCGCCCCGTCCGACTTGATATTGTCCGACCCCCACAGCACCAGCGCCACGGTGCGCGGCAGCGTCGCATGGGTCGCCAGCAAAAGCTCGGCCTGCTTCCGCCCGTCCTCCATCGCGAAGGCGGTCGGCATGCGGAACGGATCGAAGGCATGGATATTGCGCCCCGTCGGCAGGACCTCGGGCGAGCGCACCAGATCGCCCCCCGGCACCGGCGCGATATAACGCGCCGACAGCGCCCGCATCAGCGCGCCCAGCTCATGCTCACCCGCCAGAAGCGCCTCGATCCGCGCCCGTTCCTCGGGGCTCATCTCGGGCATCAGCCGGATCATGTCCGCCCGCGCCGCCGCCGACATCGGCTGGCCCACCACATGCAGCCCGTCGGGGATGAGCGAGCCTTCGGTCTCCAGCACCGTCAGCCACAGAGACTCTGGATCGCGGGCATTCAGGTCCACTGCATTGGCCTGATCCCGGATCAGCTGCAAAAGCTCGTCGCGGCTCGGGTCGCCCGGCAGCATCCCCCGCCAGCGGGTCAGGCTGTCCTTCAGATCGACGAGCCCCTTGTAAAGCCCCGCCGATGCCAGAGGCGGCGTCAGATGGGTGATCGTGACCGCCCCCGACCGGCGCTTGGCCAGCGACGCCTCCGACGGGTTGTTCGCGGCATAGAGATACACATTCGGCATCTCGCCGATCAGCCGGTCGGGCCAGTCGCGCGCGCCCATCCCGGCCTGCTTGCCCGGCATGAATTCCAGCGCGCCATGCATCCCGAAATGCAGGACGACATCGGCCTCATAGGTGTTCCGCAGCCAGAGATAGAACTGCACGAAGGCATGGGTCGGCACGAAACCCCGCTCGAACAGAAGGCGCATCGGATCGCCCTCGTAGCCGAAGGTCGGCTGCACGCCGACAAAGACCTTGCCGAACTGAGCCCCCAGAATGAACACGCCCCGCCCATCCGACCGCGCCTTGCCGGGTGCCGGCCCCCAGACCGCCTCGATGGCCTTCAAGGGCGGCGTGAACCGCACGATCGTGTCCACATCGACATGGGCCGCGACATTGGCCTCCTGCCCGTATTGCGCGGCATTGCCTTGCAACACGGCCGCCCGCAGATCCTCGACCGTCGCGGGCGGGGTCACGTCGTACCCTTCCGCCTTCATCCGGTGCAGCGTGTTGTGAAGCGACTCGAAGACCGAAAGATAGGCCGCCGTCCCCACCGCCCCCGCATTGGGCGGAAAGCCGAAGAGCACGATCCCCACCTTCTTTTCGGCATTCGCCTTGCGCCGCAGCCGCGCCAGCCGGACCACCTTCTCGGCCAGGCTGTCGATCCGCTCGTTGCAAGGCGCCATGGCCCGGTGATCCGAAACCGACCCGCAATCATGCGCGCAGCCCTTGCACCCCTCGGCCCCATGCCGCCCGCCAAAGACGGTCGGGTTCGTCGCCCCGTCGATCTCGGGCAGCGCGATCAGCATGGTCGTCTCGATCGGCCCAAGGCCCTGCGCGCTCTCCGCCCATTGCCCCAACGTCTGGAACTCCAGCGGTTGCGCCGCGACGTAAGGAACATCCAGCGCCTCGAGCATGGCCACGGCGGCGGCGCTGTCGTTATAGGCCGGCCCGCCGATCAGCGAGAACCCGGTCAGGCTGACCAGAACGTCGATCCGCCCCTGGAAATAGGCCTCGACCGCAGGCCGCCCGTCGAGGCCCCCGGCAAAGGCCGGAATGACCCGCATCCCCTTCGCCTCGAAGGCGCGGATCACCCCGTCGTAATGCGCCGTGTCCGAGGCCAGGATATAGGACCGCAGCATCAACAGGCCCACCGTCGCCACGGGCGCTGCAGGCCCCGGCAGGTCGGCCAGCGCCGTCGTCAGGTGATGCCCCGGCAGATCCGGGTGATAAAGCCCCACTTCCGGATATTCGACCGGCGCCTTGGCCTTGACCCCGTGCCAGTCAGGCCGGTCGGCATAGCGCGAGATCAGAAACCGGATCATCTCGGCCACATTCTCGTCCGACCCGCCCAGCCAGTATTGCATCGACAGGAACCAGGCCCGCAGGTCCTGCGCCTTGCCCGGGATCAGCCGCAGGATCTTGGGCAGCCGCTTCAGCGCCTTCATCGTCCGCTGGCCCGAAGCCGCGCCGCCCTTGGAACTGGGCTTGAGCGACTTGAGAAGCTGCATCGCGGCCGAGGCCGGCTTCATCATGTCCAGATCGCCCATCCGGGTCGTCTTGACGACGGCACTGTCGGCAATCAGCCCGACCATCGCATCGCAATGATCGCGCCGTGCCAGAAGATCGGGAAGGATCGCGGCGGTATGTTCCTCGAGGAACAGAAGGTTCGCCACCACGATATCGGCCCGCGCCACCGCCGCCCGCGCTTCGGCAAGTGCTGCCGGCCGCTCGCCCCATTCGGCCGCGGCAAAGACCTCGACCATCAGCCCGGGGAAATCCTGCGCCAGCGTTAGCCCTGCGCGCGCGGCAGGGCCCGCGCTATGCGCATCCAGCGTCACGATGGCGACGCGATAGGGCCTATGGGTCACGTCATCGCGCAAAATGGGCCTTCGCTTCGTAAAGAATGTCCAGACTGATCTCGCTCAGCCCCTTCTGGGCCGCGAAACTCTCGGTATTCCGCCGCGCCTTGCCGCGGACGAAGAAGGGGATCTTCTTCAACTCGCGCTCGGCATCCGACAGCCAGATCACGGTCCCGCCCGCTTCAGGCGCCGCTGCCTCCACCGGACTCTCTTCCAGCTTCTTTTGTTCAGAAATATCCCGGGGGGAGGCCGCAGGCCGGGGGGCAGAGCCCCCCTCCGCGCTCACCGCCGAAGCCACAGCCTCCGACAAGGCCCGCGGCGCATGCCCGCCGTGATGCGACGGTCCGGCCGCGTCGTGAAACTCGAAATCCTCGCGGAACATGGTCAGAAGATGCTCTTCCAGCCCCATGACCAGCGGATGGATCAGCGTGTCGAACAGGACATTCGCCCCTTCGAACCCCATCACCGGCGAATAGCGCGCCGGGAAATCCTGCACATGCACGGGGGCCGAGATCACGGCGCAGGGAATGCCCAGCCGCTTGCCGATATGCCGCTCCATCTGGGTGCCCAGGATCATCTCGGGCGATGCCGCAGCGATGGCGGCCTCCACCTCGAGGTAGTCGTCGGTGACCAGCGGCTCGACGCCGTATTCCTTGGCCAGCGCCCGGAAAGGCCGGGCGAATTCGCGGTTGTAGCAGCCCATCCCCACGACCTCGAAGCCGATCTCGTCGCGGGCGACGCGGGCCATGGCCATAACATGGGTGGCATCCCCGAAGAGGAACACCCGCTTGCCGGTCAGGTAGGTCGAATCGACCGAGGCCGACCACCAGGGCAGGCGAAGCGCGCTTTCGTCGGGGCCGGCGGTCAGGCCGGTGATGCCCTGCACCTCGGCCACGAAATCCCGGGTGGCGCCGACGCCGATGGGCACGACCTTGGTGAAGGGCTGGCCATGCGTCTTTTCCAGCCAGCGCGCCGCCGATTCCCCGGTTTCAGGGTAAAGCAGCACGTTGAAATGCGCGGCCGGCAGCCGGGCGATATCGGCGGGCGTGGCACCGAGGGGGGCCACGACATTCACGCCGACGCCCATCTGCGACAGAAGCCGCGTCACCTCGATCACGTCGTCGCGGTGGCGGAACCCCAGTGCGGTGGGGCCGAGGATGTTGCAGGTGACGGCTTCGGTCCGGGCCTGCGGGCGGGCAAGGTGGCGGGCGATCTGCAGGAAGGTCTCGTCTGCGCCAAAGCTTTCCTTGCGCTGGTAGGAGGGCAGTTCCAGCGGGATGACGGGGATCGACAGGCCCATCGTCTCGGCCAGTCCGCCGGGATCGTCCTGGATCAGTTCGGCGGTGCAGGAGGCACCCACGATGATCGCCTGCGGATCGAACCGCTCGACCGCATCAGTGCAGGCCTGTTTGAAGAGGCTCGCGGTGTCGGACCCAAGGTCGCGGGCCTGGAAGGTGGTGTAGGTGACGGGCGGGCGGTGGTTGCGCCGCTCGATCATGGTGAAGAGAAGGTCGGCATAGGTATCGCCCTGCGGCGCGTGCAGCACGTAATGCAGGCCCTTCATCGCCGTGGCGACGCGCATAGCGCCGACATGGGGCGGGCCCTCGTATGTCCAGACCGTCAGTTTCATTGACCAGCGCGGGGGGGCTGTCTGCCCCCCGGACCCCCCGAGGATATTTGAGAACAAAAGAAGCAGAAGAGCGTCGTCATTCGGCCGTCTCCAGCTTCAGGAGCTGCTTGCGGCGCACGGGGCGCGAGAAGAGGCCCGCGAGATCGCCTGCCTGTTCGTAGAAATGGACCGGGGTGAAGACGAGCTCGATCGCCCATTTCGTGGTCAGCCCCTCGGCCTCGAGCGGGTTGGCAAGGCCGAGGCCGCAGACCGTCAGGTCGGGCCGGGCGGCGCGGGCGCGGTCGAGTTGCAGGTCGACGTCCTGCCCTTCCGAGATCACCGGGCCCGCGGGCAGCAGGTCGAGATCGGGGCCGACGAGGCCGTCATGGATATAGGGGCTGCCGACCTCGATCGCGGTCATGCCGCATTCGCGGGTCAGGAAGCGGGCCAGCGGCACTTCGAGCTGGCTGTCGGGGAAGAAGAAGACCGACTTGCCGCGCAGCACTTCGGAGGCCTGCGCGATGGCGCGGCGGGCGCGGGCGCGGGGGGCTTCGGTCACGCGGGCGAAGGTTTCGGCGTCCACCCCGAATTCGGCGGCGACCGCGGCGAGCCAGGCCGTTGTTCCCTCGTCGCCGAAGGGGAATGGCGCCGCGATATGGCGCGCGCCGCGCTTGACGAGCGCGGCATGTGTGTCGCCCAGGAAGGGCTGGACAAGGGCGAAGACGGTGTTCGGGCCGACGCCCGTTTCCGCGTCCACACGGTGGGCCGGCAGGCAGCGGACCGGGCCCACGCCCATCGCGGACAGAAGCGAGAGCATCTGATCCTCGACCACATCGGGCAGGGCGCCCACGACAAGCAGTTCCCGCGCGTCGCTTTCCGGCAGGACGGGGACCATGCTGGCCAGCGCCGCATCCTCGCCCTGGGTGAAGGTCGTCTCGATGCCCGAGCCGGAATAGTTCAGCACGCGCACGCGGGGCGCATACTGCGCCGACAGCCGTTCGGCCGCGCGGGCCAGGTCGATCTTGATCACCTCGGACGGGCACGAGCCGACAAGGAACAGCTGCCGGATGTCGGGCCGACGCTCCAGCAGCTGGGCGACGACGCGGTCCACCTCTTTCTGCGAATCGGCCATCCCGGCGAGGTCGGTCTCTTCCATGATCGCCGTGCCGAATCGCGGCTCGGCAAAGATCATCACGCCCGCCGCCGATTGCAGAAGATGCGCGCAGGTGCGGCTGCCGATCACCAGGAAGAAGGCGTCCTGCATCTTGCGGTGCAGCCAGATGATGCCGGTCAGCCCGCAGAACACCTCGCGCTGGCCGCGCTGTTTCAGGACCGGGGTGGACCGGCACCCGCCACCGGCCGGAGGGGGCAGCGCGGTCATGCCATCGTCCTTTCGGCAGCGGCCAGATCCTCGGCCAGGCGGCCCCGGCCGCGCTCTTCGGCCTCGGCCTGAAGGCGGGCCTGACGCAGCTTCCACAGGAACTGGCCGGCGTTGATCACATAGGCCGCATAGGCCGCCAGAGCGAGCCACATGAGCGCGGTCGGCGACAGGGAATGCGTCAGCAAAGCAATGACATAGGCGGTATGGAGCGCGATGACTGCGAAGCTGAACACATCCTCCCAGAAGAAGGCGGGGGCGAAGAGATACTGGCCGAAAACCACCTTCTCCCAGATCGCGCCGGTAACCATGATCAGGTAGAGGAACCCGGTCTTCACCAGGATCGAGACGGTCGCCGCAGCGTAGCCTTCGCCCGTCCAGAGGAAGCGGATCACGAGACCGAGCGAGATCAGGAAAACCAGGAACTGTGCTGGGGCGAGAATGCCCTGCACGAGGGTCCAGACCGTCGCATCGCGCCGGGCGCGCTCGTCGGGGGTGTAGAGGCCGGTCCGGTCTCCTCCCCTGTCTGTCGCATGCCCCGGCATTGCTTGTCCCCCGCTCCATCGGCCCGGATTCCCGACGCCTTGGCGTAAAGACTAGTGGGCGAGGGGCAGGGGTGTCAACTTTAACTTACACATTGAGAGCGAAAATCAGCGCGCTTGGCTCTGGCTGGACAAACCCAACATAACTATTTCTGCTCAACGGTTTAATCGTGTAAATGCGGCAGCGTACGCGCCGGACAGTGCGCTACTGTCAATTTGCTTTGACAAATCTGGGGGCATAACAGACAATGGCTCCCATGGCTGGCGGCCTGTTTGGGCCATAAACCCCGCCACAGGCTGGAGGCGAATACATGTCGGACATGGCGCGCCCGCCAGCGCGAGCCCCCGGAAGCAAGGCCGGGAATGGCGTGGGCGCCCTCGCCAATCGTGCTTTGGATGTGGTAGCGGGGCGCAATCGGGCGATTGCGAGTACCATGAATTCAGAACTCTTGACCGCGCTACGCGATGCCGCTGTCAGCGCGGAAGGCTTCTGGCCCGAGCGTGTGGTCGAACAGATGCTGCGTGCCGGTGTCTCGTTCGAGGACGTGACGGACCACTATATCCCCGCAGTCGCGCGCGAACTGGGCGATATGTGGTGCGAGGATCTGCTTGGTTTCGCCTCTGTGACCATCGGCGTGGCCCGGCTTCAGGGCCTCATGCGGTGTATCGACCCCTGCCTGACCGGTGAACGGGCGGCGGATGCCGACGCGGCGGCGGTTGCGGTCATCGTGGCGGCGGATGTCTTTCATACCTTGGGGGCGATCGTCCTTGTCGCACAGCTTCGGCGGATCGGCCTTGCCGTGACCCCTTTGATCGGGCTTGGCATCGACGAGATCGGCCCGGCCCTTCGGAAGGCGCGATATGACGCGGTTCTGATTTCGGCCTCTTGTGGCGAAAGTCTTGAAACTCTTCGAAAGATGGTGGAACAGGTCAAGAATTCGACAGGAACGCCACCCCCTGTCGTGATCGGAGGAACGGTCCTTGAAACGGATGGCGGCGGCGGTATGGAGATCGCAGCGCTTACCGGCGCGGATCATGTGACGAGCGACCTGTATGAAGCATTGTCGAAATGTGGTCTTCTGCTGAAACCGCGGGCAGATTCCGCCTACGGCGCCAAGAGGTGAACCATGATGAAGAGCATCATCAGGACAGTCACAACTTGACCTCGCGCGGCGCAAAATACTGGAACAGTGGCGCCATTCCGCTGATTGCCCCGGATATTCTGGGGGATATCATTGCCGATATCTCGGACCTCGCGCTTGTGATCAGTCCCGAGGGGACGATCCTGTCCGTTCTGGTGAACCCGGCGCATGACTTCGTTCGCCGGCTCGAGGATTGGGACGGCCGCGATGTTCGCAGCACGCTTGCGACCGAGAGCGTCGTCAAATTCGACACCCGACTGACAAAGTTCCTGCAGGACGCCGGGGCGGTGCAGCCGGTCGAGCTTAACCACGCCGACGGTTCGGGGCGGTGGGAATTTCCGATTCGCTACAGTTTTCACCAGATCGGGCCGGATGGCACGATCCTGATGCTGGGGCGCGACCTGCGGCCGATCGCCGAGATGCAGCAGCAACTCGTTCGGGCGCAGATGTCCCTGGAACGCGATTACGAAGCGCAGCGCGAGAATGACACGCGGTTCCGGGTCTTGCTTGAATCCTCGCGCGAGGCGCTTGTCTTTGTCTCGGCTCAGACAGGTCGGATGACGGATGTGAATTCCGCCGTCAGTTCCATTCTGGGCGTTTCGCGCGAAGAGCTTGTCGGTCAGTCCTTTGCCGACCTGTTCGACGATCGCAAGCGTGGCGACCTCATGGAGGCGTTGACGACGCAGGCGGTTTCGGATCGGGCCGTGGCGATCAAGGGTCAGCTTTCGCGCAGCGGCAGTACCGTCCGCATTCTGCCCACGATGTTCCGGGCCGCGGGCGAACGCATGCTGCTGTGCCGGATCGAGCCCGCAACAGGCTCGGCGAACCCGTCAGACAACCTGAGCGCCTATCTGAACGGTCTTTTCGTGCAGGGGCCGGACGCCATCGTCTTTACCGACCAGAAGGGCGAGATCCTCTCGACCAACGACAGTTTCCTGAGCCTGATCGACGTGGCGCATGACCTTTCGGTCAAGGGCAGGGCGCTCAGCGAGTATCTCTCGCGCGGGTCGGTCGATTTCAACGTCCTGACCGAGAATGCGGCCCGGTCCGGGCGGATGCGGCTGTATCCGACCAAGATCTCGGGGGAATTCGGCTTGCCCCGCGGGGTCGAGATTTCGGTCACGGCGCTCCAGGCCGACAGCCGGACGGTCTTTGCCTTCGTGATGCGCGATGCGACGCGGCTGGATGACGGGCGGCCCTCGGGCACGCCGGTGACGGACGAGAATGTCCGCTCGGTCATGGAGCTTGTCGGGAGCGCCACGCTGAAGGAAATCGTCGGCGAGACGACGAATGTGATCGAACGGATGTGCATCGAGACGGCGATCGAGCTGACGATGAACAACCGCGTCGCCGCCGCCGAGATGCTGGGGCTGTCGCGGCAATCGCTTTACGTGAAGCTGCGCAAATACGGTCTGGTCGCCAAGGAAGACTGAGATCCCGGCCCGGCCAAGTGCGGCGCGCAGGTGAGGGAATCGCCCCCTCGCCATCCTCTCTCATAAAATTTTCAAGACGGGGCGCGCACGGGGTGGCGGCCGTTGCTGCGTCGCAGACCGGCGGGAAAATGGCGGCTGTAGGCTGTCAACCTCAGTTTACACTTGCCGAGTCCGAATTTGTCACTTTAAACTTACAGCATGAGTGTCGCGCCTGACTTACAGCACTTGCCCCGCCGCTGGCCCGAGCCTCGGGCCGCGCTGACGCTGATCAAGCCGATCACCTGGTTTCCGCCGATGTGGGCCTATCTCTGCGGCGCGGTTTCCGCCGGGGTGCCGCTGTCCTCGGCGCCCGGCCTTGTGATCCTCGGCATCTTCCTTGCCGGCCCCGTCGTCTGCGGCATGAGCCAGGCCGCCAACGACTGGTGCGACCGGCATGTCGATGCGATCAACGAACCCGACCGCCCGATCCCCTCGGGCCGCATCCCGGGCCGCTGGGGCCTTTGGATCGCGCTGGCGATGACCGTCCTGTCGCTGGTCATCGGCTGGTTCCTTGGGCCTTGGGGTTTTGCCGCGACCATCCTTGGCGTGCTGGCCGCCTGGGCCTATTCCGCCGAACCCGTCCGGCTGAAGCGGTCGGGCTGGTGGGGGCCGGGGCTGGTGGGCCTATCCTACGAGACGCTGCCCTGGTTCACCGGGGCCGCTGTCCTGACCCTCGGCGCCCCGGGGTGGGAGATCGTGACAATCGCGCTTCTTTACGGGATCGGCGCGCATGGGATCATGACGCTCAATGATTTCAAGGCGCTGGAGGGCGACCGGCAGATGGGGGTCAACTCGCTGCCCGTCACGCTTGGCCCCGAACGCGCAGCCCGGCTGGCCTGCTGGGTCATGTCGGTGCCGCAGGTGGCGGTGATCGGGCTGCTGGTCCTCTGGGGCAAGCCGCTGCATGCCGCCGGGATCGCGGCGCTGCTGATCGCACAATTCGCCGCGATGCGGGTGCTGTTGCGCGATCCCAAGGGCAAGGCGCCCTGGTACAACGGCACGGGCATCGTCCTTTACATCAGCGGCATGATGGTCGCCGCATTCGCTTTGCGGGGGCTGGCATGAAAACGCTGAGCTGGTTCCAGATCGTCCGCCTTGGCCTTGTGCAGATGGCGCTGGGGTCGATCGTCGTCCTGACCACCTCGACGCTGAACCGGCTGATGGTGGTCGAGCTGTCGCTGGCCGCTGTCCTGCCGGGCGCGCTGGTGGCGCTGCATTACGGGATCCAGATCAGTCGGCCGCATTGGGGCTTTGCCTCGGACGCGGGCGGGCACCGGACCCGCTGGATCATCGGCGGCATGGCGGCACTTGGTGCAGGCGCGATGATGGCGACGCTGGCGCTGCCGGTGTTCGAGTCGTCCTTTGCGCTTGGCTTGACGCTGTCAATCGTCGCCTATGCGCTGATCGGCCTGGGCGTCGGGGCCTCGGGCACCTCGCTTCTGGCGCTGCTGGCAACCGCCACCGCCGAACGCCGCCGCCCTGCAGCCGCGACGATCACATGGCTGATGATGATCCTGGGCATCGCCGCAACGGCCGGGATCGTGGGGCAGTTGATCGAGCCCTTCTCTTATCCGCGGCTGATCCAGATCGTGGCCGGCGTCATCGTCCTGGCCCAGATCGTCACCGTCCTGGCCGTGTTGGGGATCGAGCGGGGGGTCGAGGCGATCCGCCAGCCCGACCCCGCCCCCTTCCTTGAAAGCCTGGCCGAGGTCTGGGCCGACCGGCGCGCGCGCAACTTCACGCTGTTCGTCTTCCTGTCGATGACCGCCTATTTCATGCAGGAGCTGATCGTCGAGCCCTATGCGGGCCTTGTCTTCGCCTTCACGCCCGGACAGTCCACCACACTTTCGGGCGCGCAGAACGGCGGCGTCTTCCTGGGCATGCTGGCCGTGGGAGTGCTGGCCACCGGCTTTCGCCTTGGCATGCTGCGGTCCTGGACCATCGCGGGCTGCCTCGGGTCGGCGGCGGCGCTTGGCGTGATTGCTTTCCTCGGCCCGATGGGCCCCGGCGCGCCGCTGATGCCCGCCGTCGTGGCGCTTGGGTTCTTCAACGGCATGTTCGCGGTGGCGGCCATCGGGTCGATGATGGCGCTGGCGGGCGAGGGCCGGGGCCGGCGCGAAGGCACGCGGATGGGCCTTTGGGGCGCGGCGCAGGCCGTGGCCGCAGGTTTCGGCGGGCTGATGGGGGCGGCGCTGGTCGATCTGTTCCGCTTCGGCCTCAACGACGCGCAGGCCTTTGGATCGGTCTTCGTGATCGAGGCCGGCATCTTCCTTGCCGCCGCCCTGATGGCGGCCCGCACCATGGACCGGCGTGTGCCGGTTCGAACCCTCGTTCCGGGAGAGTGACCATGAATGTCGATGTCGTCGTGGTGGGGGGCGGTCCCGCGGGGTCCATCGCCGCCGAAGACCTGATCCGCTCGGGTCATACCGTCGCGCTTCTGGACCGGGCGGGCCGGATCAAGCCCTGCGGCGGCGCGATCCCGCCGCGGCTGATCGCGGATTTCGACATTCCCGACAACCAGATCGTCGCCCGCATCCAGACGGCGCGCATGATCTCGCCCACCGGGCGCAAGGTGGATATCCCGATCGAGAACGGCTTTGTCGGCATGGTCGACCGCGAGCATTTCGACGAATACCTGCGGGTCCGCGCGGCCGAGGCCGGGGCCACGCGCCTGACCGGCACTTTCCTGCGGATCGAACGCGACGGGGCCGGCACCCATGTCGTCTATCGCGACAAGGCCAGCGGCGAAGAGGCGCGGGTCACGGGCAAGCTGGTCATCGGCGCGGATGGCGCGCGGTCCGACGTGGCCCGGGCCGAGGTGCCGGGGGGCGACAAGATCCCCTACGTCATCGCCTATCACGAGATCATCGAGGCCCCGCCCGCCTCGGCGATCTATGATCCGATGCGCTGCGACGTGGTCTATGACGGCGTGATCTCGCCCGATTTCTACGGCTGGGTTTTCCCGCATGGCAAATCGGCCAGCGTCGGCATGGGCACCGGCCTTGACGGGGTGGACCTGAAATCGGCCACCGCCGCTCTGCGCGCCGCCTCGGGCCTGACGGACTGCAAGACCATCCGCAAGGAAGGCGCGCCGATCCCGCTGAAGCCGCTCGACCGCTGGGACAACGGGCGCGATGTGGTGCTGGCGGGCGATGCTGCGGGGGTGGTGGCGCCCTCCTCGGGCGAAGGGATCTACTACGCCATGATGGGCGGCCGGGTCGCGGCGACGGCGGCGGCGGCCTGCCTGCGGTCGGGCCGGGTCAAGGACCTGCAACTGGCGCGCAAGCTGTTCCTGCGTGAACACGGGCAGGTGTTCCGGGTGCTGGGCGCGATGCAGAACGCCTATTACCGCAGCGACGAGCGGCGCGAGAGGTTCGTCTCGCTTTGCCATGACATTGACGTGCAGAGGTTGACCTTCGAGGCCTATATGAACAAGAAACTCGTGAAGGCCCGACCGCTGGCCCATCTCAAGATCGGGATCAAGAACCTTGCCCATCTGTCGGGCCTCGTCTCGCCCTTGCGCACATGAGTGACATGATCCCGGCCTGGGTGAACGGCACGCTGACCCCGGTGGACAAGCTGCAAGCCCATATTCAGGGCCTGCGGCACAAGGCCGTCAGCGTCTTCGTGATGAACCGGGGGCGGGTGCTTATCCAGCAGCGGGCTCTGGGCAAGTATCACACGCCGGGGCTATGGGCGAATACCTGCTGCACGCATCCCCTATGGGAGGAACCGGCCGAGGCCTGCGCCGTGCGACGGTTGCGGCAGGAGCTGGGGATCGCGGGGCTGGGGCCGGTACATCGGGGTCAGGTCGAGTATCGCGCCGATGTTGGGGGCGGTCTGATCGAGCATGAGCTGGTCGAGATCTTCCTCGCCGAGGCACCGGATGATCTGAAAGTGGTGCCGAACCCCGATGAAGTAATGGCGGTGCGCTGGGTCGGGTTTCAGGATCTTGCCGCTGAGGTCGCGCGGCGGCCCGATGAATTCACGCCCTGGCTTCGGATCTATCTGGCCGAACACCGGGATGCGATCTTCGGGCCTCTCGCGATCGCCTGACGGGCAGCGACTCGGAATTTCATAAAATTCCGAGACCCGAATTTGGAAAATTCGGGTTCCCTCATCGGGCCTGACCGACCCGCAGCGGGTGTCGAGGTTTTACCTCGCACTACACTTAGGCAGTTTTTGGGATTTCTTTGACGTCATCATTTACGGAGGAACATCTTTTTATCGTTTCTTATTAGGTCTGGCGGTGACTTACTCTCCCACGGCTTGAGCCGCAGTACCATCAGCGCGATTGCGCTTAACTTCCGAGTTCGGGATGGGATCGGGTGTTTCGCAATTGCTATGGCCACCAGACCGAAGAAGAAACGATGTTTTCCGGGATTTGTACACGTTTTGCATGCTTTTGATTGGATTGTTTGTAACGGTCTTGCTGTTACTGGATCAAATCAAGCCTATCGGACGATTAGTACCGGTCAACTGAGCACATTGCTGCGCTTACATCTCCGGCCTATCGACGAGGTGGTCTACCTCGGTCCTCAGGGATACCTT